>NZ_BPMA01000012.1 GCF_026005215.1 Capnocytophaga catalasegens
AATCCCCTATCATAAGATTATCTTTTAACTCATAATAATCATTGAGGCAAAATCATTGGTTGCTTTTTGTTGTTCCCTACGATTTTGTTTCTTAGTTCTTGTTAAGACGCAAAGCTTACATATTCAGTTCCAAGTTTTCGCTGACTTTGCTTCTACAATTTAGGGAAAAGGATATTTTACACCTACATTTTTTACTGAAAAACAAAAAACTCCATTTGATTGGAAAAATTTCCAAACCATATGGAGTTATTCCTTATTATAATAATATATAATTAAATTTTTATAATTATTTAAAAAACACACATTGCGTTGTCAAATGAATAGCACTAAAGTATTACTGATTTTTAATGAATTATACAAATTATTCATCCTGTTTTTTTTAGTATTTTTGTAATTTCAAGAAAATACCAACTTTTATTTAAATTTTATATGTAATTCATCTAATTGGGTACTGTCAATAGGTGATGGAGCATCTATCATAACATCTCGGCCACTGTTATTCTTAGGGAAGGCGATGAAATCACGAATTGTTTCCTGTCCGCCTAATATAGCTACCAAGCGGTCAAAACCAAATGCCAATCCGCCGTGAGGAGGAGCTCCGTACTTAAAGGCGTTCATCAGGAAGCCAAACTGTGCTTCTGCCTGCTCGGGAGTAAATCCTAACAAGCCAAACATTGTAGCTTGAAGCTCTTTGTCAAAAATACGGATAGAACCCCCTCCAATTTCGTTCCCATTAAGTACTAAGTCGTAAGCATTGGCTCGTACTTGGGCTGGATTAGTTTTTAACAAGGGAATATCCTCAGGTTTTGGCGATGTAAACGGATGGTGCATCGCGCGGTAACGTTGCGACTCTTCGTCCCATTCCAATAAGGGGAAATCAACTACCCATAGCGGTGCGAATTCATTCGGATTACGTAACCCCAACCGTTCGGCGAGTTCCATACGCAATGCCGAAAGCTGTCCGCGTACCTTAGTAGCTTTGCCTGAAAGAATGCAAATCAGGTCGCCAGGGGCTGATTCGGTGCGTTCTGCCCATTTTTTAAGGTCTTCTTCGGTGTAAAATTTATCCACAGAAGATTTGAACGACCCGTCTTCATTGCATTTAACATACACCATTCCGCTTGCTCCTACCTGCGGACGTTTGACCCACTCAATAAGAGCATCTATTTCCTTGCGTGTATAGGTGTTTGCTCCAGGTACAGCAATTCCTACGACCAGTTCAGCATCATTAAACACCTTGAAATCACGATGCTGAGCGATGTCATTCAGCTCACCGAACTTCATACCAAAACGAATGTCGGGCTTGTCATTACCATATGTCTTCATCGCTTCGGCGTACGTCATACGAGGAAACGTATCAATATGAACGCCCTTTGTTTCTTTCAGAAGGTGCTTCGTAAGTCCTTCGAACGTCCGAATAATATCTTCTTGCTCTACGAATGCCATTTCGCAGTCGATTTGCGTAAATTCAGGCTGACGGTCAGCACGTAAATCCTCATCACGAAAACATTTTACGATTTGGAAATACTTGTCAAGCCCACCAACCATTAAAAGTTGCTTGAAGGTTTGGGGAGATTGTGGCAGTGCATAAAATTCGCCCTCATTCATACGCGATGGTACTACGAAGTCTCTGGCTCCTTCGGGGGTTGATTTTATCAGTACGGGGGTCTCAACTTCTATAAAGCCTTCGCCAGAAAGGTAATTACGAACCTGCATTGCTACTTGGTGACGGAAAATCAGATTGTTGCGGACAGGAGTACGACGAATGTCTAAGTATCTGTACTTCATACGGATGTCCTCGCCACCGTCAGTATTGTCTTCTATGGTGAATGGAGGTAACTCCGATTTGTTTAGGATAACCAATTCCAATACCAAGATTTCCACTTCTCCCGTTGGGATGTTGTTATTTTTGGATTCTCGCTCGATGACTTTTCCTTTTATTTGGATAACATCTTCCCGCGAAAGGGTCTGCGCTTTTTCAAAAACACTCTTCTGAGTACGTTCTTCGTCAAAAATCAATTGTGTGATTCCGTATCTATCACGGATATCGACCCAAACCATAAATCCTTTGTTACGAGAACGTTGCACCCACCCGCTGAGGGTAATTTCTTTATTTACGTCTGAAAGGCGAAGCTCGCCACAAGTATGTGTTCTAAACATAGTTTACTTTTTTTTGCAAAAATAAATATTTATATGTAATCTGTACTATTCTGACGGTTTTTTCTCTTCTAATTGGTTTTCTGCTGAAATTTTGTCCTTAAATTTGTTATACAAGAATGAAATCAGCAATAACAATACGCCTAAACTGATGAATACAATAATCTTTGAAATCGTATTCAGATGCGAAATATCATAGAAGAATAGTTTCACGAGTGTAACGCCAAACAACACAATTGAGGCTATACGCAAGTGCTTTTGATGTTTGAAAATTCCGATGCAAATGAGTGCCAATGAGTAAAGCCCCCAAAGTATGCTCAATCCTAATTTGAAAACCGACTGATTTCCTTGTAATGCTAACCACGTAATCAGTTCATTACTGAGAAAAATTAGCACAATTCCATAGGTAGTCAGTAATATTACTTCTTTGATTCTGCGGTAGATAGGCATCATAAAATCTTGTTTGATATATTTCCAAAGCATCAAAATTGCTAAGGCAATCATTGCAAAAAAGATATAACGAATACCCACATATCCCCACGAAGGAGGAAAATAGTCTATATGACTGGGAGTTATGTACTCATCTCGAAGTTCGCCCAAAACTACCAACCCTGCTGTAAGCGAAAATAGGAATGCCCACCCAAACAAAACCAAGTTACTGATTCCCAATATTTTGTTTTTCACTTTGAATATATTTACCACAGCCATCATCACCACAAATAACACTGAATACATAATTAAAACGATGGTTTTAAACAAATTAACAACTGGATTATAGACCTCATTTTGTATGTCTTCGGAAGTAACTTTAATAACCGAATTTTCAAACCAATGATAAAATATTAACGCAATTTCTTTATAGAAAGTAAGATAAGTAACGATAATCAAAAGGACAGAAAAGATATATTGAAGCGTTAAATTCCATTGTTTTTCAGTTTTTTCGGTAATATATTTCACTGAAAAGTACAAAATTGCAAGATATGTTCCTGCAACAGCGAGTTTTGCCCAAAAATAGATATTCAAAAAAGGTTTTTCGATATGATTATTGTCAATAAACAGCGTTATGAAAGACAAAATACTCAACATAACCGAAAAATAATCAAAAAAAGAAATGTTTTTCGTTCTTCCAATCCAAAAAAGCACAGCAGCTTGTACTGCCCACAACAACGGAATCCATTTTCCTTCAAACTCTATCGGAATGGCAATGGCTACAAACATAATCGACAAACCTAAGGTTACGGCATATATTATTGTATTAGCTTGATGACGAATTTTTATAAGATAATTTACCCCAAAATGCACAACAGCATTCCATAAAGTAAAGGTACTCAATAGATTATCATTGTTCTCCATTAGTATGATAGCTCCTGCACCAAAGTATAAAAATGAATTCAAAAACAGGAATCCCGTTTCTTCAAAAAGAACTTTTTTGTTTTGGAAAATACGATTGATAATAGCAACGGCATAAAATTGTTTGAAAAACAATGTAGCCATCGTTATTAACACCCAAGTTTGTGTTTTATATTCAAACACTAAAAATAATAAAATGAGCCACGTAAATCCAAAGGCCATATAAAAAGGTGATTTCCAATCTTTTTTGATTGAAACCCAAAGAATTCCTCCGTTGATTAGTCCTATATAAATCAGTAAAGCCAAAATATTTCCCACACCTGATGACAACAAAAACGGAATTGCATACGCTCCCACAAGTCCAATAACCGCAATCACCGACCTATTATACGAAAACGCTGCGAAAACAGTATATGCTGTAAAAAAGACCATCAATAGAAAGGCTAAGAAAAATGGAATCAATCCATAAAGGTCATAAGCGAAAAAGGTAATGAAATAGGCAATTGCCATAGCTCCACTGACCAAAACCGAGCTATATCCTTCATATTTAGCCCGTAAACGATAGCCTAAAAACAACAATCCGCCACTGGTTACATATCCTAAAACAATTCGCATTGAAGGGCTAATCAAGTTATTTTCAATGGAATACGTAATCCCATAGAAAACCCCGATAATCAAAATCAAAATCCCGATTTTGTTTATCCAACTCTCTCCAATGATTTTTTCTAAATCTGATTTTTGCTTTGGAGTAGCGAGTTTGGAAGACGTATCATCTGTTTGATTACGGAAATCATTGATTGATGAAACAAGGTGCGGTTCTTCTGTAAATTGTTCATTTTCAACCAAAACGACATTTTTTGCTTTATCAATTATTTCTGGTGAAGTCAATGAAATTCCTTCTGCCGAATTTTCGGTAGTCCGTAGTGAATTAGCTTCTAGAACTGCTCCTTTTTGCAAGTTTGCTAATTGCTTAACATCTTCTGAAATATGTTGTAACTCTTCATTAAGCAATCGTTGCTTTTCAGAAAGAGCCTCAATTCTATGGAGTAATTCGTCTATTTTTGAGATATTTTTTTTCATAGATAATTTATAGTTTGGCAAAGATAAAAAAAATACATCTAAAATTACTGAAAAAATGAATTTTTTTGAAATAAAATCAATAGACTTAAAAATGAATTCATCTTGATTTTTTTATTATTCTTAAATTTTCTCAAACCCAAAACTATAAAAATGAGATAATTAAAACCAACCCAGCTACTTACATTTGTATCAAAGTGATTTTAAATCAAATGAAAACTATCCTTTCATATAGAATACCGTCGTATTACACCTTGTCGATTTAGATAGATATAAGCTATTTGTGGTCTTTACTCTTTTCCGTGCTGGATATTCCCCCTCTTTACTTTTTTTGTAGGAGTTTGACGTCCGTCAAAACACAACTCGAAGGGTCTAATTTTAATTTATTTTTTGCCGTATATTATTATTACAAGGGTTTATTTTAATATTTTGTATCATAAAAATATAAATACTTTATTTGTTTTCAAAAAGTCAAGATAAGTTCAAAAATAATTATCTCACAAAATCGCATCTTTAATGGAATTTAAGAATATCAAACAAAAAATCCTCAGCAGAGTGGTTCTCTACTAAGGAATTACTTTGAAAATTTATTATTTTTATTATCTTTTTTGGTATGTGGTAATTGTAGTAATTGTTACATTATTATCTTGCTCCACTAAGGTCATCGTAAGTATATTATGATTTAGATAAAAGGTAAACTCCTCACTTTCTCCTTCATCCGTTTCGATAAGTTTATTGTCTGAAATGACGTATGTAGCAATATCATCACCCAAAGATGTACAAACTCCATTTTGCATTTCTGATTCAATTCGGTTAATAGTTTTTTCAGTAAAAACCAATGTTTCTTTCTTTTTGCAATCCGAAAGGGCTTGAATAGAGCCATTTATCGTTTTAGTTTGAATATCCCATATTCCGATTAGAGGATTTTGAACTTTATCATATACAACTATATATCCACCATTTGAAAGGGTTAGAATATTTTCTTTAACAGAAAAATTCCCTGTTTCCTCTGTTCCTGTCTTTCCATTGATAAATGTGAGTTGATTTCCTTTGATAGAAAAAACTCCATATCCTTCCTCTTTTTTACACCCCGTTCCATAAACAGAATAATGTATTCTTGTGTATGTTTTATCTGATTTAAAAACATAACTATCCTGTTTATTACAATCATTAAGTAAATTATTACCATTTTCTGTTTCAGATTGTAACTTCCATTCGCCTATAAGTTGGTTAATGTCATTTTGGACATCTTGTGTATCTCCATCACTTTTACTACACGAAACCAATGCTATGCCAGCTATTAAAGCTAACGTTAAAAATTTTTTCATTGTTAAACTTGTCTAAAAACTGGGGCAAAGATAGATGTTTTTATTTATCTTGCAAAAAAATATTTAAAATAATTAAATTTTTCAAAAACCACTCTGTTTTTGAAAATTTCATATTGATATTCAGTGAGGAATAATAGACAACGTACTAAATCCTGAACCTTTCTGTTTTAGCTGAATTTGTGTAGAAATACGCTCTTTGAGCGCCTCTACATGGCTGATAACTCCTATCATTTTATCACTTTCTTGTTGCAAACGTTCCAACGTGTCTAAGGTTTGATCAAGGGTTTCTGGGTCAAGTGTTCCAAAACCTTCGTCTATAAATAAACTACTGATTTTCACATTATTAGAAGCTAAATCAGACAAAGCAAGAGCCAAAGAAAGACTTAATATAAAAGTTTCTCCACCCGACAAAGTTTTGACTGAACGTCGTTTTTGCCCCATATCTTTATCAATAATCACTAAGCTATCATCTTCATTTTCAAAAGGTTGTGAAAGAATATATCGAGGGGAAAGCCGTACTAGTCTTCGATTTGCAAGTTGAATTAACTGTTGAAGTGTTAAATCTTGTGCAAACTGATTGAATTTTGCTCCTGTAGCATCACCAATTAACATATCTAACAAACGCCAAGAACGATTTTTTTCAATTTCTTGCTTTATTTTTTGCTCTAATTCATCTATTTCTTGCTGATTTTGGTCATTATTTCGTAAAATAAACCTTATTTCTTCAATATTTTTGTTGATTTCTTTATTTTTTATATATTTTTGTTCTATATTTTGCACTAAATTCTCCATTGATTCTACAATATCCTGATTTTTAACTTCTTGAAAATCAGTATCAAGTATTTCCTTTTGTGTTTGTAAAGTTTTAATAGCGCCTTCTAACTCTTGTTTTTCTTTCATTAACTGATTAGCTTCTTCAAAAGGAAGACGTGCAGAAAGAGCCTCAGTTATTGATGCAAAATTTTGAACAAACACTTTACTATTTAGCTCATCATCAAGTTGTTTTTTCTGATTTTTATATATGGCTTGATTGACTTCCAAGTCTTTTATTTGCTGCCGATTTATACTTATTTTAGCTTGTAAATTATTCCAAAAAGATTGATACGTGCTTATTTTTTCATTTACATTGTATTTTCCAATCTTTTTTTCTAACTTCGCTCCTATTTCAATTCCTATTTGTATGATTTTCAAAATATTATTAACAATAGGTAAACTATTTTGCAACGATTTAAATTGTGTATCTAACTGCTCATATTTTTTTAATAATTGTATTTTTTCTTCATTTGCACTTTGTAATTTTTCCCAATTATCCGTTAATTGATAAGTCAAATAATCGTTTGAAAATTTTTTCTCTTTTTCTAAAATTTCTTCATTAAGTATAAATATTTCCGAATTTAATGTTTTAATTGTAGTATTTGTTATTGACAATTCACTTTCTTTGACCACTAATTTTTTTTGCAGGTTTTCTAATTCTTTTTCTTGATTAAAAATCTGTTCAGATAGTGTATCTTTTTCATTATCAGGCATATTACTCCAAGGATGGTGTACCGAACCACACAAAGGACAAGGCTTACCTTCTATTAGTTGTGAGCGATGTGCTTCTAGCGATTTTTTCAAATCTGCATTTTCCTTTTCAATACGGAGATATTTTAAAGCTTTACTTTGAGCTTCTTGTTGGATTTTGAGCGTGTTTATTTCTGTTGGAAAAGAAAAAATATCAGCTTCCAATTGTGCTATTTTTTGCTGTTTTTCTATAACAAATTGATGTTTCTGTAAAATATCAACTGCTATTTTTTCTGCTTTTTGTATTGATTTGATTTGCTCTTGTAAAAGAGTTATCTCTTGTTCAATTTCTTGTAGATTATATCCATATAATTGTGTTTTGAACGTCGTTTTTTCATTGTGATATATTTCAATTTTTTCAACTAAAGAACGTTTCAATTCTGTGAAATTTGTTTTCCCATCAATCTCAATATACAAAGGTTTAAGTAAAGACGAAAGTAGTAAAGTTTGATTGCGAAAATCGAGTTGTTTTTCTGATTTTTGAGCTTGTAGAGTAAGAATTTCTTGTCTGAAAGCTTCCATTTCTTCACTTAATTGAGTTTCGTTACACTTTTTTTGAATAAAACTTTGCACTTCAATTAAAAAATTTGTTTTCTTCACAAAAAAATCATCTTTTTCTGATTTTTTTTGCAATAATTTGTTATTATTTTGTTCTAAAAGTTCTGTAATATTCTTCCATTGTAGTAAATCTTCTGAAAATGATTCAGTTTTCTTGTGTAATTCTAATCTCTCCCCTTTTTTTTGTTGAAAAATATTTAATTTTTCTATTTTTTGATTTATTTCTACCTCAATATCAGCTATTTTTTGAAGAATTTTAGTTAACTTTTCTTTTACAGCACGTTGATTTTCAAGTATTGATAATTCTTTTTGTAGTTCTATAAGAGCAGTATCATTATGTATAAGTTCTTGTTTTTTAGACAGATACAACTCCTTCGGAAGTATTTTTTGTTGAAATAATAGTTTTGAATCTTCCAGAGATTTCAAACGAATTTTGGATTCTTTGTTTTTCTCAAAAGCCATTTTTCCTAATATTCGATAGATTTCGGTTCCAGTTATTTGTTCCAAAAGAGCACTTCTTTCTTTTTTGCTTACCTTTAAAAAAAGAGCAAAATCACCCTGTGCTAACATAACGGATTTGATAAATTGTTCGTATGAGAGCCCTATATTTTCGGCATTGGCTTTAGGAATATCTTGCCTATTTTGACCTAGTGGAGTCCCGTGAATATCATAAAGTTGCATTTGTATATTATCAATCGTACCTGTTCGTTTAATACGAATTGACCATTCTGATATAAAAACTCCTTTGGGACAATGATACATGACTCTTGCATATGCATCTGTTTTTCCGTGAGTTATGATTGCACCATTTTTTTGAATTTCATTCGGACTTATTTTAAACATTCGAGGCATTTGATTATATAGAGCCAGCGAAATAACATCTAAAATTGTGCTTTTTCCACTTCCTGTGGCTCCGGTTATGGCAAATAGATTCGTTTGAGTGAAACGTTTATCTTCAAAATCAATTGTATGTTTGCCTTCCAAAGAATGTATATTCTTAAATGAAATTTTTAAAATTTTCATAAACCTGTAAAACTATTACTTATCTAAACTATACAAAAGAACTTTGCCAAAGTAATACCTTGACAAAGTTTTTTTAGAAATTATTGATATTTAAAACTTAGTTATTCTTTCTCGTTGTTTTTCTTAACCATTTCTGCAATTTGATTTGAAGCAGCAAATGAAGTTATCATATTATTAAGCATTTCAGTACCTACTTGTGGAGAATTAGGAAGTAAAATTAGATTACTATTATTATCTTGCCCGATAGATTGTAACGTATCATAATGCTGAGTAACTACAATCAATGCAGAGGCTTCTTGTGAGCTAATACCAACTTTATTAAGTACATCAACACTTTCTACAAGTCCGCGAGCAATTTCACGCCGTTGGTCTGCAATACCTTGTCCTTGTAGTCGCTTACTTTCGGCTTCTGCTTTCGCTTTCTCAACTATCAAAATACGTTGAGCATCTCCCTCGTATTGAGCAGCAACTTTCTCTCTTTCGGCAGCATTGATACGATTCATCGCCGACTTCACTTGCGAATCGGGGTCAATATCAGTAACAAGTGTTTTGATAATATCATATCCATAAGTTTCCATTGCTTCTTGTACTTCGCGTTTTACAGCTATCGCGATATCATCTTTTTTAACAAAAACATCATCCAAACGCATTTTAGGAACTTCGGCACGTACAACATCAAATACGTAACTTGTTATCTGGTCGTGTGGATATTCTAATCGATAAATAGCATCATACACTTTATCTTTGATAACTACGTATTGTACCGAAACTTTAATTTTGACAAACACATCATCAAGTGTTTTAGTCTCAACAATAACATCTAATTGCTGAATTTTCAGACTGATACGAGCTGCCACTTTGTCAATAATAGGTATTTTTAGTTGCAAGCCCGAATGACGTATGCTTTGAAACTTGCCAAAACGTTCAATAGAAACTGCTGTTTGCTGTTTCACTGTAAAAAATAATGAGAATAGAAGAAAAGCTCCTATCACAATAAATACAATAGTAACTGGATCTAACATAAAAATTGATTTTTAAAATTATGAGGGTAAAATTACATTTTTTTTTTGAATGAAAAAAATATTTTAATGAAAACTTCGTTTTAAAAAAAAACACCTATCTTTGCACAATGAAATTTTCTTTTAAAAAACATAATTTACTGATGAGAAAAAATATTCTTTTACTTCCTTTGCTTTTTTTTATATTGTTTGCTTCATGCAGTTTTACTAATAAAAAATTTGAAAATCCTAACAAAGACAAGCTTCTTTTGGAAACTTTCTTGTACATAGTAACTAACGGACATTATGAACCAAAAGAACTTAATGACGAGTATTCTAAAAAAGTTTTCAAAGAGTATTTAAATCAATTAGATGGACAAAAACGTTATTTCTTACAATCAGATTATAATGAGTTCAAGAAATATGAAACTCAACTTGATGATGACTTGAAGAAATTAGATGTCTCCTTCTTCGACCTGACTTATAATCGACTTTTGCAACGAATGCAAGAAGTTGAATCTACTAACAAAACTATTTTCAAAAAATCTTTTGATTTTTCCAAAATAGAATCTATTGATGTTGATTATGAAAATCTTGCTTATGCTAAGGATAAAAATGCCTTAAAAGAACGTTGGCGTAAAATTGCTAAATTTTCTACCTTAGCTAATTATGAAACCAAACTAAAAGAAGAACAAAACAAAAAGGAAAAAGACCCCAATTATAAATCTAAGCCTGACAATGAACTGAAAAAAGAAGCCGAAGAGCTTACTCAAAAAACTTTTGATGAGATATTCACTTCTTACAAAGACTTGCTTCGTGATGATTGGTTTGGTATTTACTTAAATACTTTTGCAGAAGCATTAGATCCTCATTCGGGTTATATGGCTCCTGACTTAAAAGAACGCTTTGATCGTGATATGTCAGGAAAATTTGAAGGCATCGGAGCTCAACTTCAAAAAAAGACAGAAGGTATACGTATTTCTGACATCATTATGGGAGGTCCGGTTTGGAAAGGAAAACTTCTTGAAGTTGGAGACCTTATTCTCAAAGTAGGCGAAGGAGACAAAGCTCCTGTTGATATAATAGGTATGCGCTTAGACGACGCTGTAAAGTTAATTAAAGGACCAAAAGGTACCGAAGTTCGTCTAACTGTTAAACGTGTTGATGGGGCTATTGAAGTAGTGTCTATAATTCGTGACGTGGTCGAAATAGAAGAAACTTATGCCAAATCAGCTTTAATAAAAGAAGCGAACCACACATACGGAATTATCAACTTACCAAAATTTTATATTAACTTTGATGATTACAAAGAAAGAAATGCTGCCTCAGATATGGCTCTTGAAATAGCCAATCTTAAAAAATCAAATGTTGATGGAATTATCCTCGACCTTCGCAATAACGGAGGCGGTTCTCTTAAAACAGTAGTTGATATAGCTGGACTTTTCATCAAAGAAGGACCTATTGTACAAGTTCGTGCAGCTAATGGAGCGATTGAAGTTCTAAAAGATAAGGATAAAAACATACATTGGGACAAACCACTTGTTATTTTAGTTAATGAACTTTCGGCATCAGCTTCTGAAATTTTAGCAGCAGCCATGCAAGATTATCAACGAGCTATTGTTATTGGCAGTAAGCAAACGTTTGGAAAAGGAACCGTACAAACAATGCTTGATTTGAACAAATATGTTCGTAATAGTTCTTTCGATTTGGGAGCACTCAAGCTTACAATGCAAAAATTTTATAGAATAAATGGAGGTTCTACACAACTCCAAGGTGTAGAAAGTGATATAATTATCCCCGACAAATACGCCTATATTAAAGTAGGCGAACGAGATATGAACAATCCACTACCTTGGGATAAAATAAAATCTGCTCAATATTCTCAATGGACAAACAATACAAATTTTGCAAAAGCTATCGAAAATAGCAAAAAACGTATTGCCGATAATCCTAAATTCAAAATTATTGACCAAAATGCACAATGGATTGAAAAACAACGCCAACAGAAAACCTATCCTTTAAACTATATTGAATACAAAAAACAAATAGAAAGTGATGAGGAATACTCCAAACAACTAAAAACAGAACTTGATTACAAATCAAACTTAGTTTTTATTTCTTTACCAAGTGAAGAAGAATTGGTTAAAACAAACGAAGACCTAAAACTAAGACGCGATCGTTGGTTTGAAACCTTACAAAAAGACCTTTATATAGATGAGGCTGTCAATGTACTGAACGATTTATTAAAATAATTTAGTATCATACTTTTAATTTTAATACCTTTGCCAAAGAGTTTAAATCTTTGGCTTTTTATTTTGAATGAGAAGTTTTTGGAATATTTTTAGTTTTAGTTATATTATTTTATGCGGAATCGCATCTATTTTTGCTTATATTTTGGCACCTGATAATTCTCGGAATGCTAATACAATGCACGTATCTATACATTCTAAGCCTCCTCTGTTTTCAGTCGAAATGCTTTGTCTTCCTACGAATCATATTCCTCATTGGCAAGATTATTGGATAGGAAGTCAAACGATGCATACAGAAATTCCTCTGAAAAGCTATTCTACAAACGAAAAAGGTATCATTTACACAATTTATCAGCCTAACGGAAGCGGTGGAGAGCAACAATTCATATCTTTTGGCAAATTCCCAGAAGAAAATTCATCAAATATTCTCCAAAAATACATTCAAAAACGAACATTTTGGTTAGGAACAGACAAATATGGGCGCGATATGCTAAGCCGTATGCTTATAGGTGCTCGTATTTCATTCGTAATTGGTTTTATTGCCGTTATCATTTCTTTGTTCTTAGGCATTTTTATGGGGGCTTTAGCAGGTTTTTATGGAGGTAAAATAGACCAATGTATCCTGTGGGTAATCAATGTGGTTTGGTCTATTCCTACTCTTTTATTAGTAATTGCTTTATCATTGGCTTTAGGCAAAGGTTACTGGCAAGTATTTGTAGCCGTGGGACTTACAATGTGGGTTGAAGTAGCTCGAGTTGTTCGTGGACAAATACTGAGTATCAAGCAGCAACAATATGTAGAAGCTGCTCGCATACTTGGTTTTTCTAATTTTCGGATTATTATTCGACATATTCTACCCAATATTATCGCTCCTTTGATAATTATTTCAGCATCAAATTTTGCCTCGGCTATTCTTATAGAAAGTGGTCTTAGTTTCCTAGGAATTGGCGCACAACCACCAACACCAAGTTGGGGAGGAATGATTAAAGATCATTATAATTATATTATCTTAGGTAAGCCTTTTTTAGCAATTATTCCTGGTATTGCTATTCTCCTTTTGGTTCTTTCATTTATGCTTTTAGGAAATAAACTACGTGATATTTTAGATGTAAAAAACTAATTTATCAGTAAATTTATTTAAATTATTAGATTATTTCAAAAAATTAAACTACTTTTGCGCTTTAATTTAAAAAATTTAATCTAGGTTATGAAGCGTAAAATTAATTTTGGAAATGGATTAGCATTACTTCCTCTTATCATATTTATTAGTATTTTCCTGAGTGCAGGACTTATCACAGACGATTTCTATTCACTACCTGCTCCTATTGCCGTTCTATGTGGAATTATAGCAGCCTTTATTTTATTTTCCTACAATATTTCCATTAGTGATAATATCAAAGTTTTTATAAAAGGTTGTGGAAATAACAATATATTAACGATGTGTTTGATTACTTTGCTTGCAGGAGCTTTTGCAGTAATGACCAAAGAAATAGGAGCTGTCAATGCAATTGTTCACATTGCACAAAAATATCTGTCCATACAATTTCTATACGCAGGCGTATTTATTCTGGCTTCTTTCTTATCATTTTCGTCAGGAACTTCTACTGGAACAATCACTGCTCTTGCTCCTGTTGCTTCGGGTTTTGTTATTTTTCCTGAAATAAATGCCTCACTTATTGCTGCATCACTTTTGGGAGGTGCTATGTTTGGGGACAATCTTTCTTTCATATCTGACACAACTATCGCTGCCACACAAACACAAGGCTGTCATATGAAAGATAAATTTCGTATCAATGTACGTATAGCACTTCCTGCATCATTGCTAACTATCGGAGTACTTACTTTCATTGGAATATCTCTTCATCAATCAACTAATTCATTCTCAGCAGAAAATATTTCTATCGAATGGATAAAAATTGTACCTTATTTGTTAGTCATTATACTGGCATCGACAGGAACTAATGTTTTTGTTACGCTTTTCTTAGGGATTTTAGCTTCGGGAGCTATTGCTTTTTGGGAAAATACAATGAATTTACTTTCGTTTTCTCAAAATATTTATGCTGGTTTTACTCAAATGAATGAAATTTTCTTAGTATTCTTGCTTATGGGGGGACTTACGTATATGATTGAAAAAGAAGGTGGTATTCAATTTTTGATGGATAGTATGTCGCGGTTTATGACTTCTAAACTACGAGCCAAAACAGGAATTGCTTTCTTAGTTGGAACTATTGATTTTGCGATTGCTAATAATACAATTGCCATTATTACATCAGCTCCCATAGCACGAGAAATCAGTAATAAATTTGGTATTTCACCTGCTTATACAGCTTCTATACTTGATATTAGCTCGTGTATCGTACAGGGATTTGCTCCTTTTGGAGCACAAATGTTACTACTTCTCAAACTAATACAAACCGATATCACATACCTTGATATTGTTGCACAATCTTACTATATTTGGATTTTGCTCGTAACAACTATATTTTATTTTTCTTTTATTTCATCTAAAATAAAGAAAAAAGAACTTTTTGTGTCCTAAGTTTTTGCTATTTATTTTTTTTTATATATTTTCGCACTCAAATTATTTAACAAATGAATATTACTTCCGAAAATATATTGCTCATAGGCTCATTACTTCTATTTTTAAGTATTATTGCTGGAAAAACCTCATACAAATTTGGTGTTCCAACACTTATTTTATTCTTAGGAGTTGGGATAATGGCTGGCTCGGAGGGATTTTTCTTCAAAATACATTTTGACAATCCAAAATTAGCTCAATTTATTGGTATTGTATCGTTGAACTTCATTCTTTTTTCAGGAGGTTTAGAAACTCGTTGGAAATCGATTAAGCCTGTACTATCACAAGGAATAGTTCTTTCAACATTGGGCGTTTTTTTAACTGCAATTTCATTAGGATTATTCGTTTGGTATATCACTAATAATTTTTTCGAATACAAATTCTCGCTCTTTGAGAGTTTGTTACTTGGTTCTATTGTTTCCTCAACAGATGCTGCCGCAGTTTTTTCTATTTTACGTTCCAAAAGTTTAGACTTAAAAGACAATTTGCGCCCAACCTTAGAGCTCGAAAGTGGAAGTAATGACCCAATGGCTAATGTTCTAACAATCACATTTTTAACTTTGGTACAAATACCTGACCAACCTTTGGGTGGGCTTATACTAATGTTCCTTCAACAAATCGTACTGGGAGGTGCTTTTGGATTTGCTTTTGGAAAAATCAGCCATCGGATTATTAACAAAATACACCTTAGTTTTGAAGGACTATATCCTGTGCTTGTAATCGTGCTAATGTTTATCACTTTTTCAGCAACTGACATGTTGGGAGGCAATGGATTTTTAGCCATATATGTCTGTGCTGTGTATCTAGGCAATCAAAATTTTATTCACAAAGGAAGCGTTCTAAAAATGTTTGACGGATTGGCATGGCTGATGCAAATTGTTTTATTCTTAACCTTAGGACTTCTTGTAACTCCAAGCCAAATTATACCTCTTATAGGAATTGGGTTGTTTATCTCAGTTTTTTTAATGGTGATTGCTCGCCCATTAAGTGTTTTTTTAAGTACGATACCTTTTAAAATGAGTTTTGCTCGCCGAAGTTATATTTCGTGGGTTGGGCTTCGTGGTGCTGTACCTATCGTTTTTGCTACCTATCCACTTTTAGCAGGTATAGACAAGGCAAATATTATTTTCAACTTGGTATTTTTCATTTCGGTTACATCGGTTCTGATACAAGGAACAACACTCTCTCCTGTTGCTAAATGGTTTGGAGTTGCCGAGTTTGAAACAACCGAAAACATTGAAAATCCAGCCGATGCCATTATGGCAGAATATCCCAGAACAATAATGCGAGAGATTGCCATCGGACAAGATAGTACAACTATAAGTAAAATGGTTGTTGAACTTCCTTTTCCAAAAAATGCTATTATCGCTATGATAAAACGTGCTGACAAATACATAACTCCGAATGGCTCTACCAAAATAAAACCCAATGATATTCTGATTGTTATTTCTGATACAATAGCAGGAATGTGTGAAGTATATGATGCTTTGGAAATTATTCGCCCTGATGATTTAGCAATCCCTGCCAATGAATAAATTTAGATTTACTTTTTACAAATTAAATGTTTGAAATAAAATAATTTTATTTCAAACATTTTTTTATTATAAATACTTCATTTTTGTATAAAAATCACCCTCCGAAGAACTAACTTTCCTTTTTTTGTATAAAAATCCTCTGAAATTATTTTCAAATTCATTTAAAAATATTTTTTAATTTCTGTAAAAATATTTTTTTTACAAAAAAAACACTCAAAAAACACTCATTTACTATAATATATTTCAACTTTTTCATCAAAAAAAAGAAAGTTTAAAAAATATTTTTGTATTTCTAAAATTATTTTTAGATTTGCCTAAATTTTTTACTAACTAATATTTATCAAAAAATGAAAATACTTTTTACAACCGTTTTTATTCTTTTTATGGGCAATCTTTTTGCACAAAATGCCATTTTGAAAGGAACTATTACATCAAATGGAAACCCCATACAAGGAGTTAATGTAATTATCCAAAATCAATATCGAAAAACAGGAGTCAGCTCCTCAAAATCAGGAAATTATGAAATCAATCTTCCCGAAGGAACTTATCAAATAATCATTTCGGGGTTGGCTTTACAAACTATTTCTGACCAAGTTACCCTCATTGCTAATCAGACCGAAATTCGCAATTATACAATGAAAGAAGATATACTTGGGCTTGACCAAGTGGTTGTTACAGGGACAAATCAGTCAATTCCACACTTCATTGCGCCGATAGTTGTCAGTAAGATTTCAGGAAAAGTTTTCGAAACGACACAATCACTTAGTCTCTCAGAAGGATTACGATTTACTCCAGGACTTCGCACGGAGACCAATTGTCAAAATTGTGGCTTTAATCAACTACGTATCAACGGATTACAAGGGACTTATTCACAAATCTTAATCAACGGAAGAGCTGTATTTTCGTCCTTAGCAGGTGTATATGGACTTGAAATGATACCTGCAAATATGATTGACCGCATTGAAGTTGTAAGAGGTAGTGGTTCAGCAATTTACGGAGGAAATGCCATAGGTGGTACTGTTAATATTTTGACCAAAGACCCCATAGACAATACGTTTTCTATCGGAAATAATTTATCCTTATATAAAGGAGAAACTCCCGACAATACATTATTTACGAATGCCTCTGTTGTAAGTGATAAATTAGATAAAGGTATGAATATTTTTGTATATCAACGAAATAGAGCTCCTTTTGATGCTAATCAAGATGAATATTCAGAAATTACCAAACTCAAAAATACAACTTTTGGAGCAGATGCTTTCTGGAATATTTCAGACAGAAATAAAATAAAATTCAATTTGAATTCTATACAAGAATTTCGACGAGGTGGAAACAAATTTGACCTTCTTGCTCACGAATCAGACATTACAGAACAGCTTGAACATAGAATAATTGGAGGTGATTTATCTTTTGAACATCTTTCAGCAGATTTTTCACACAAATTATCTTATTACGTTTCTGCACAACATACAAACCGAAATAGTTTTTATGGTGGTGGTTTAGGAAAATCCATTGACCAAGACCAATTTAACTCTCTCTCAAACGAAGACAAAGAAACCTTCTTTGGGGCATTAGCTTCTTATGGAAAATCTGAAGGACTTGTCGGTGTAGGAGGGGTACAATATAATTATGCTATCAATCCGCAATGGAATTTGTCACTGGGAACAGAATATAAATACGATAAAGTTGATGATCAAGCCAATGGACACGGAAGAAGCATCAATCAAAATGTGAAAACTTACGGGAATTATGCACAATTGGAATGGAAACCAACTGACGCTCTCACCTTTCTTGCAGGAACTCGTTACGATTATATTGATATAAAAGGAACTTATACCTACCGAACCATCGCTCAAAATGCAGATAAAACACTTTCTAAATTTGTTCCTCGATTTACTGCAATGTATGCTTTGGGCGATAACTGGAAACTACGAGCTACTTATGCACAAGGATACCGAGCTCCACAGGCTTTTGACGAAGATTTACATACTGATGTTTTGGAAGGAAATGTCATTTTTGTAGAATTGGACAAAGACTTAAAACCTGAATATTCTGATAGTTTTACTGCCTCTGTCAATTATACACAAAAAGAAGGCAATACACAAACGAATATTATCTTAGAAGGGTTTTATACACAGATTAAAGATGCTTTTTTTGATGAAAAACAAAATATTTCTTCCTCAGACAATATTATTCGAAAATTGAAAAAAAATGCCACAGACAATTTGGGCGTTTTAGGTATAAATGCAGAAGTTAACTTTGCTTTTGGCAACAAAATTATTTGGCAGACAGGCATTACAATACAATCATCTCAGTACTCCGAGCCACAATCATTATGGACAAATGAAGATGACCCTAATGACAAACGCGAAGTTCTATCTAAATATGTAATGAAAACGCCTAATATTTACGGATTTACTAATTTTACATATACTCCAATTTCTAATGTAAGTCTTTCTTATTCAGGTATTTTCACAGGACAAATGTACGTTCCACACGTTGTTGAAGAATCTGGTTTTCAAGTCATTACAAAATCTCCTTCATTTTATGAACAAAATATACGAGGTGCTTATAATTTCAACTTGAAAAATAATTCAAAAATAGAATTGTCTATGGGAGTTCAAAATATATTTAACAATTATCAAAAAGATTTCGACTCTGGCAAAAGCCGTGATGCCGATTATATATATGGCCCACAACGTCCTCGTACATATTTTATGGGAATTACTTATAAATTAAATTGATTTTTTTTAGATTTGTTTGTTTTAAAAATCGTAAAAGTAAAATCTTTTACGATTTTTTATTTTTTTTCTTGAAAAAATTGTAATTTTGTCATTATTTTTTTCAAAATGAATATTTTAAGAAGAAACAGACGTTTGAGAACTAACGAAGTTATCCGAAGTTTAGTACGAGAAACTGTAATTACTCCCAATGATTTTATTGTACCTTTATTCATTGTTGAAGGCAAAGGTATTAAGGAAGAAATCCCTTCAATGCCCAATTATTTTCGATATAGCTTAGATTTGTTAGAAAAGGAAATCAAAGAATTATGTCTATTGGGACTAAAATCCGTTTTGCTTTTCGTGAAAGTTCCTGACAATCTGAAAGATAACAAAGGAACTGAAGCACTCAATCCGAATGGACTTATGCAACGAGCTATTGATTGTATAAAAAATGCTGTACCGCAAATACTTGTTATGACCGATGTGGCTCTTGACCCATATTCGATTTTTGGTCATGACGGAATTATCGAAAACGGACAAATAATAAACGACCCAACTGTCGAAGTGCTTTCACAAATGGCTCTTTCGCACGCACAAGCTGGTGCTGATTTTGTAGCACCAAGTGATATGATGGACGGACGTATTTTATCTATACGTAACACACTGGATAATAACAATTTAACCAATATTGGGATCATGGCATATAGTGCCAAATATGCTTCGGCTTTCTATGGTCCGTTCCGTGATGCTCTGGATAGCGCTCCCGTTGATGTTCAGAATATTCCAAAAGATAAAAAAACATATCAGATGGATTATGCCAACCGAATAGAAGTCCTTCGGGAAGTCGAGTCTGATATCGAAGAAGGAGCCGATATTGTAATGGTAAAACCTGGTTTATGCTATCTAGATATTGTTCGAGAGGTCAAAAATTGTGTAAATGTACCTGTATCTGTATATCAAGTTTCGGGAGAATATGCTATGATAAAAGCGGCCTCAGAAAAAGGTTGGCTTGACCATGACGCTGTGATGCTCGAACAAATATATGCCATAAAACGTGCTGGTGCAGACCTTATTGCAAGTTATTTTGCAAAAGATGTTGTCAAATTACTTTAAAGCCGATTTTTATTCCGCAATGGAACAATAAAGTATGCTAATTTCATATCAAAACAATTCAATAATCAACAAATATTGAGTAAAACATTTATTTTTTATACTATATTTTATTTATTATGAAATAAAATGAGAAAAAATTGTTTTTTTTATTGTATTCTTTATAAAATTTTATCATCATATAATCATAAAAAAATCGTTATGAAAAATATAATAAGAGCTTTATTTTTTAGTTTTGGTAGTTTTTTTTTAGTTTCTTCTAAATTTTATGCACAAACTAAATCTTTTTTAGACAGCATTTTCGAAAATCCTTCGGTACAAGAAATCAATCGTTTACCTATGCGTAGTCATTATTTTCCTTTTGAAAATAGTGAAAAAGCCCAGAGTAAAGATTACAAATCATCAAATCGATATATTGATTTGAACGGCAAGTGGAAATTTCTCTGGAAAGAAGATTACAAACAACTACCCCAAAATTTTTTCAATACAACGTATAATGATACTGAATGGGGAGATATAGAAGTTCCTGCTATTTGGGAAGTAAATGGTTATGGCGTACCTATTTATGTAAATCCTTTCTACGAATTTGCAATGAAAAATCCGAATCCGCCAGATATTCCTGATAGTATTGCACAACCTGGTGGATTATATCGAAAAGAATTTACAATTCCTTCCCAATGGCAAAATGAAAAAATATATCTACACTTGGGAGCTGTTAAATCTGCATTTAAACTCTATATAAATGGAAAATTTGTGGGTGTTGGGAAAGATAGTAAGCTCCCTTCTGAATTTGATATTACAAGTTACGTTACAATAGGAAAAAATCAGATTGCTATGGAAGTGAGACGTTGGTCTGATGGAAGTTTTTTAGAAGCTCAAGATATGTGGCGCTTATCTGGAATTACACGCGATTGTTACATTTATGCTCGCCCACAGGTACATTTGTATGATATTAAAGCTCAACCAAGTCTTACTAATGGTTATTCCGACGGAAATCTTAATCTATTTGTTCAAATTTGGAATGAAACTAATGAAAATAAGAAAGATTATACACTTCAAGCACATTTATTTGACAATTTGAACCAAAGTATATGGCAACAAGAACAAAATATTGTACAATTACAACGAAAAAAAGGCAAAACTGAACTTCATTTTCAAGCTATTATCCCTTTTATAAAACAATGGAGTGCCGAAATTCCTAATCTGTATCGATTAGAAATTATACTCAAAGATAATAAACAACAAATTACCGAAGTTGTAAATCTTAAAATTGGATTTCGTAGTATTGAGATTAAAGGAAGTGATTTGTTAGTTAATGGAAAACGTATTTTTATTAAAGGAGTTAATCGGCACGAAACCGACCCATATACAGGACAAGTTATAAGTAAAAAAAGTATGGAGCAAGATGTTCGTTTAATGAAAACTCTAAACCTAAATAGCGTACGTACTTCACACTATCCTAATGACCCTTATTTTTATGAGCTTTGTGATCAATACGGTTTATATGTTATGGACGAAGCAAATGTAGAAACTCACGCAATGGGATATCACCCCGACCGGACTCTTGCCACAGACCCTATCTGGGAAGAAGCACATACCTCACGTGTTCGACGTATGTATGAACGAGATAAAAACTTTCCAAGTATCATTATATGGAGCTTAGGGAATGAAGCGGGTAATGGTTGGAACTTTTATCAAGCGTACAAACAATTAAAAGGTTTAGACCCTATACGCCCTATTCATTATGAATTAGCTCATTATGACTGGAATACTGACATTGAATCTCGTATGTATCGTAGAATTCCTTTCTTAATAAATTATGGATTATCTCACCCTAAAAAACCTTTTTTACTTTGTGAATACGCACACGCAATGGGAAATAGTATCGGAAATCTTCAAGAATATTGGGACGTTTTTGAAAATTATCCTGGTCTGCAAGGTGGATACATCTGGGATTGGGCTGACCAAGGTATTTTCAAAAAAACAAGCTCTGGGCAAACAATTTTAGCCTACGGAGGAGATTTCGGTGATAAAAATATACCAAGCGATAATAACTTTCTCATAAACGGAGTAGTTGCCTCGGATAGAAGTTTGCACCCGCATTCTTTCGAAGTTCGCAAAGTTTATCAAGAAATTGGTTTTGACTTCAAAGAAGACAAATTACTGATTGAGAATAAATACTTCTTTCGTGATTTATCAAATTTTACTTTTAGCTGGAAACTTCTGAAAAATGGTGTTTCATTCAAGCAAGGAATTATCAAGAATGTAACTATATTGGCTCGTAATAAAAACTATTATTCGCTACCTATTTCTTCTTTATTAGATAACAAAAACGAATACTTTTTACAAATCGAAGCATCTCTAAAAGAAAAAGAAGGTTTATTACCCGCCAATACACCTCTTGCCTTTGCTGAATTTCAGTTAAATTCTTATCAAAAACCTTTATATGAAGTTGATACAACGCCGATTATGGTTCAAAATTCTGACAAAGAGATTATATTAAAAAATAAAAATTTTTTGGCGACCTTTTCAAAAGAAAAAGGAAGACTCATCACATATAAAACTTCCAAAAATATATTAGAAAGCGATGGATTATTCTTAAATTTATGGCGACCTGCTACAGATAATGATTTTGGAGCAGGATTACCTGAAAAACTGAAAAACTTACGCTATGTTGACCAAAATGCAAAAATAGAAAACATTGAAATTACGAATCTGAATGATGGACAAAAACAAATTCTCATCTCTAAAAAATTATTAAATGAAAGTATTTCATTTGTACAAACTCTTACCTTCGACGGAAAAGGAAGTGTATTGATAAATAATTCACTCACTCCTTTAAAAGAAAGCCAAGAGCTAACATTCAAGATAGGAAATCACTTAACTCTTTCCAATGATTTTGTCTACATAGAATGGTATGGACGAGGTCCTTGGGAAAATTACGAAGACCGAAAAACAGCATCATTTGTAGGGCTTTACAAAGGAACTATTGATGAACAATATCATCAATATGTACGCCCACAAGAATCAGGTAATAAAACCCAAGTTCGTTTTGCAAAATTACTTCGCAAAGATGGTAGTGGATTTTTAATTCAATCCGAATCTAATTTACTCAATATAAACGTATTACCATACAGCCCTGCATCTCTTTATCCTGGCGAGCAAAAAGGACAAACCCATTCAGCAGAACTTATAAAAGACCAATACATTCATTTGGATATAGACCTACGTCAATTAGGGCTTGGAGGCGATAACAGTTGGGGAAATTTTCCTATGGAAAAATATTTATTATACTTACATAGACCCTATTCGTATTCTTACCGAATTATCCCAATTAAATAAAATTATATCTATAAAAAAGGGAATTGCTTATCTAAAACAATTCCCTTTTATACTAAATCAAAACTTCTTAATCTTTTATGTATTTATAAGTTCCATTTTGGTCAAAAACAACTTCATAATCGAAACCTACAAATTCTACTTCATAATCACCATTTGCTTTTTTCTCAATTCCATTTATGGCATTGTTTGTATAATTTTGAACTACATATTCTACAATGTTTTGAGGAATAAATGCAGTATTAGAAAGAGCTTGTCCATCACGAGCATCAACTTCTTTCCAATTTCCTTTCAAGTCAAAATCAATTTTAACTCCATTTGATAACAAAATCTCTATGTCATCTTTTTCAAATTTAGTATTTGATATTTGAACATTTTTGAAATATGTATTCAAAAATGTACTTGCTTGCTGAGGTAATTGGTTTGTATTTGAATTAGCATTCCCTGCATCATCAGAAGGTTTAGTATCTGTAGGTAATCCATTCACATCGAAATAAATATCTTTCTGAATTCCCACTAGTTCTACTTCATATCCTGTTGTTTTTTTCTCAATTCCATTTATCGCATTTTTTGGATAATTTTGAGCTATATATTCTACAATGTTTTGAGGAATAAATGCCGTGTTAGAAAGAGCTTGCCCATCACGAGCATCAACTTTTTTCCAATTTCCATCTTTGTCAAAGTCTATTTCAACTCCATTAGACAAATCAACAGAGTATCCTCCGTTTGCTTCATTTTCAGCTTTAATAACTGACATTCCTTTAAAATACTCATTTACAAATGATTGCGTTTGATTTGGTAAATTTGTAAAAGGAATTGTTACATCATTATCTTTACTACAAGAAAATGCCATTAGCGACGTACCAAAAATAATAATCGCCAGATTTTTAATAAAATTTCTCATTGATATAATAATTAAATTTGTTAATACTAATTTTTGTTTTTAGTTAATGGTAGATTAGTCATCTATTCGTAAAAATTTCCCGTTTTTGTTGAATTCCAAATCTAATCCATTAGAAATTTCTACTTCATATCCATATCGTTTCTTTTTAATTTCTTTTACAAACGTACTTGGAAATTGTTTCTGTATATGTTGTGTTATGGCAGAAGGGATAATTTTATCAGGTACTTGTCCTGTTCTTGTTTTCACTTCTTCCCAATCTCCATTAGAAAAAAATTCTAATTCGGTTCCATCATTCAAATATACAGAATATTCTTTTTGCACCATATATTCTGTATCTTCATACACACTTGCTACTTCTTTTTGGTCAAAGTGTGTTTTGATAAATGTTTGTGCTTTGGCAGGAAGCTCTGCAAAAGTTATCACTTTATCTTGTGCTACAGCACAATTAGTCATAAAAATAGCAATACAAACTCCTACTAATTTGGTAAAATTTCTCATCTTTTTCTTTTTTTGAATTATTTATAGTGCAAAATTAGACCTCAATTTGGGAAAGAAATGGGAATAAAATATTTTTTAAAAACTTTTTTCTTTTTTGATGCAGAAACAATGTTTTCCTTCTTGGAAAAAGTAGGCAATTGATAGATATGGATATGTATTGATAATTGATTTGACAATAGCCAAGCCCAAACCATTGGATGTATTGCTTTCCATATCTTTATAAAAGCGAGTAAAAATTATATCAGAATTCAATGAAGTATTTTTTCCTGTATTTTTAATAGAAAAAGAAGTCATATTGCTTTCTATTTCGATAATTCCTCCATGCAAATTATACTTTATCGCATTACGTATCAAGTTAGAAATCAATATCATAGCCAAATTTTTATTTATCTGACAAACAAAATCTTTCTTACTATTGATATTAAATTTAATTTCTTTATATTCTAACAATTCTGCAAAATTATCAATTATATTTTGAGCCAAATGAACGAAATTGACCGATTCTACTTCTTTATATTGTTTATTTTCAATGCGAGAAAGTGTCAGAAGCGCTTTATTTAGACCTACAAGTCGAGACAAATCAATCTTTATTGTAGCCAATTGTTGCAAATGTTGCTCTGAGAGAGTTTCATCTTCTAATAATAATTCCATTTTGTTAATTACAATTGCCAAAGGGGTTTGTAATTCGTGTGAAGCATTTTCGATAAATGTTTTTTGCTCTTCGAAAATCTGTTCATTGCGTTGCCACATTTGGTGAATACTTCTGTCAAGCCGATAGAACTCAATTACATTCGTTTTCACAGGTTGCAAATCAGATTCGTTTCCAAATTCGTAATGGTTCAGATTTCCCAGAATCGTATTGAAAGGTTTCCATACTTTCTTAATAACAAATCGATTGATAAAAAATACACTCAACACCAACACAATGTACAAAACTACAAGTGCTACCGCAAAGTCAAGCAAGAGGTCATCTTCTTCAACTGTTGAAGTACGTATTTCGAGCGTATATGGTTGCCCGTCAGAAGCATAAAACCCTGTTTTAAGAACCCGATAAGGCTCCATTTCTTCGTCATACGGCATATAATAAAACTCGTTGGAAAACTGATTGCGTTCATTAAAAATTTCCTTGGCTGGCAGAATTCGAAATTGGTTAATTTCATATTCGTTAATTTCCAATAAAGATGGATTTTTATACGCCTCACGAATAATAGCTATTTTCTGATTTTTCAATCCATCATCAACATTATCATATACTTCGTCCAACATATATGCGTAGAACAAAACAGCCCATATCGCCATTATGATAAGGAAAGCAATAAAAAGATGACGTAATATGTATGTTTTTAACGAAATTTTCATCACAAAACCTATGTAAACTATTGTTCGTCTGTTGCTATGAGTTTATATCCAATACCATAAACCGCTTGAAAATCAATAGTTGCATTGTTCAATTTTAATTTTTTACGCAAATTTTTAATTTGTGAATAAATAAAATCTAAACTATCTGCTTGGTCGGCATCATCTCCCCAAATTGCCTCGGCAAGTGTTGTTTTTTGAACCAATTTGTCTGGACGAAGTAAAAAATAATACAACAAATCATATTCTTTACGATTCAAAGACATTTCACTTACTCCAACAATTACTTTGCGCTGATCAGGAAAAATTTTCACATTATTAAACTCTACATAATCAATCCCTTGCTGATTTTTTCTACGTATGATAGATTTAATTCTTGCCAATAATTCTGCCAAATGAAAAGGTTTTGCCAGATAATCATCTGCCCCTAATTCTAATCCTGTAACTTTATCTTCTACTGAATCTTTGGCAGAAATAATAATGACAGAATCTTTTTTACCCATCTTTTTTAATTCCTCCAAAAGTTGTATTCCACTACCTCCTGGCAACATTATATCAAGCAAAATACAATCATAATCATACGAAATTATTTTATCTAATCCCAAACGATAAGTATCTGCTGTCTCTACAAGATATTTTTCTTGTTTAAGATAGGTTTTTATTACTTTTTGTAATTCTTTTTCGTCTTCAATAAGTAATATTTTCATAAGAATTATAGAATATAAAAGTTTATAAAATCAGTAACAATCAACTAAAAATTGTCCATTTTGTTTATAATATTCCCATTGATTATCTGTATATTGCATACATATTCTGTCCAAAATTGCCTCTACATCTTTGTACATTGCTAACGAGCCACAAATCATTATAACACCTCCTCTTTGCAAGAATTGTGCGACAAATATAGCATCTTTTTCCAATAATTGATTTACATAACAATAATTATTTTCTTTTGAAAATGCAAACTGATAGTTTTCCAACTTATTTTTAGTCTTTTGAGCTTGAAAAAAAGTCTCATATTTACCAATTATTGGAGTATAATAACGAAAACCTGCGTAAAGATAGCATTTTTTCTTTTCATTTTGCTCAATCATTCCTAAGAAAGGTGCAATTCCTGTTCCATTAGCAACGAAAAGAATTTCTTTTTCCTTTTTAGGAAGATGAAAATACGAATTTTTTATTATTCGTGCTTCTATTCTATCTCCTTTTTTGAGATTATAAAGAAAATTCGAACCTATTCCATGCGAATATAACTTTACAATCAGGTGTATATTTTTATTTATTTTTCCAATGGAATAAAGTCGTTCCTGCTCACCTACATAAATTGCCAACAAATCACCCGAAGTAAATTTTTTTTTCGTTTTAAGTTGTACCGAAAAAACAGACTCTCGCTCTGTCAAAAATGTTTTTTCAACCACCTTCATTTTATATTTTTGCTTAGATTTCGGCAGATAAAACGAGTTTTCTTCACTCAGTAGAACATGTGTTGTCTCATTCCATTTTTTTGTCCATTCTATCCATTGTGTAGCCGATTTGTTATCTATTGTATGGATATTCAAAAGAGGTTTTGCCCATCGTTTTTTTTCTAATTCAGATTCTATTTTATAAGCAAATTGGCAAAAACTAGGATATGAAGTAGAACCAAAACCAACAATAGCATAGTTTATATCGTGATTTTGAGGATTTTTTTCTAACAAACGAACAAATTTTCTAGCATTAGAAGGAGCTTCTCCTATCCCGTATGTGCTTGTAAAAATCAATAACGTATGTGATTTAGGATATTTTTTGTAGTTATTTAATTCTTCCAGAAAAGATTTCTTCCCTAATTTGAGAAATTGTTGATGCACCTGATTAGCAAAATGCAATGTGCTACCACCCTCTGAACCAAATAATATAATTATTTCTGCTGTATGGGGGTTGAACGGATTTTGTATTGACAATGTTTTTCTTGAGAAAGTAATTGTAAAACCTGAAAATATAAAAAATAAAATACTAACACATGCTATTAGTAAAATTACAGCCCAAAAAACCTGAGTCCTCCCTGTATGCAAATCTAAACTTAAAGTAGCTAATACCGAAGTAGTTGGATAGAATATTTCACTCAAAATATCTCCCGAATACTGATGAATTACGATTTCTTTATTTGTAAGTTTCACCAAAAAATAATCTTCTTTATCTTTTGAAAAAGGGAACTCAACACTCTTTACATCAGATAAGAAAGTCGTTTTGAAAATTTCAAAATTTTCAACTTCAATTGAATTTTCCATTAAAGAAACTTGCTCAAAATCTATGGAATGTATTATTTTTTTCTCCGAAATCAAAAATCGATTTACAGAAAGATAAGTTCCTGTCAATGCGATAATTAAAATAGGTATTAGCATCCATTTGCCCAAAATAATATGATAGTATTGTGCAAAATTTTCTTTTACTATTTTTGAAAAAAAATACCAAAATTTTTCCTGTCGGCGTATCACCAAAATAAACCCTGAGAAAGCTATCAAAAATAATAAAAAGGAAATTATCCCAACAAAAATGCGTCCCAATTCGTGCAAAAACAAAGAGCGATGCAGTGAAGTAACCCATTGAATAAACGTACTCTTTTTCTCTATCTTTCCAATAATTTCGCCTGTTTTCACATCAATATATCCTTTTATGTCATCGCCATTGTCATCTGTAGCTTCTATTGATGCAAATCCTCGATGGTCTATTGTCAAGGCTGTTATATCAACATAACGCTCTCGCAAAACAGGTACTAATTGCGAGAGCGTTATGTTTGAAAAATTTTCGGAACGATACGAAGGTACTTGCTCGTCTATTGAATGTACTGCTAAAATACCGCCTGTAACAGAAGTAATAAACAAAAAAATAGAGCAAACAATAGCCAGCCCCAAGTGAGTGTACCGCCAAAGAGATAAAGTCATTATTTTGCTTTGCTAAATTTCACATAACGGATATAACCTTTCCCTTCGGTTTTGGCTGTAATCTCTTGCGATGAGAAAGGAACTTCCGCATCGGTAGTGTAGTATTTTTGGTCTTCTACTACCGATTCAAAACGGATTTTGTACCCTTTATCAAGAAGTTTATCATCTAAATTAAGCATTATTGTTTGCCGATTTCCTCCTGTGATAGAAGCTCCTGTAATCGCATCAATATTCGTTGATTTTTTCTTGAAAAAACTAAACCATTCTTTGAGCGAATCGTACCATTCACTATCATCGCCCATCATATACAAGGTCTTTTCGTATTGTCCTTGCAGATTTATCAACGAAACAACAATATATGCCGCTTCTCCATCATAATTGGTCATTTGTACCATACATTTGTATTTATTTTGAGCAACAATTTGGCTCAAAGAAAAACAAATAGCTATAATAAATAATAATTTGTACAATATACGCATCTTCATTTATTTTAAAAATTCAATATCTATATTTTCTCTTTGTAAAATTTCATTTTCTTTTGCCAAATCGTAGGCTGTTTCTCCCAGCTCAGTAATTTCGCTTTTGTTTGCTCCTTGTGATAGCAAATATTTCAAAATAGCATCATTTTTGGCTACCATTGCTGCCTTATGCAATGCCGTTTCTGATACATTATTCTTAGCATTTACATCTATTTTAAAATCACTAATTTTTTGAAGTAAAGCCAAATTATTTTGCGAAGCTACTATATGCAAAAGCGTATTTTTATCTTTTTGAGGAGCTGTAAAATCCACATTTTTTTCAGCAAGTAAGTTTCGTTTTTTGTCAAAAGCTGCTTCATTTTGTGCTTGGTATGACGCTATCAAATAATATGCCAATGTATTTTCATTTTTATCTTTAATTAACACATTTGCTTTATTTTTTAAAAGAAAAGTAACAACTTCGGCGTCTGAAAATTCAATAGCATTGGTCAATGCAGATTTTCCTTCATTATTAGTCAAATTGATATTTTTTAGCTGTGGAAGCAATAATTGCAAATATGCCAAATATTTGGTCGAAGCTGCTATCATAAAAGGAGTATTTCCTTCTTTATCTACCTGATTTACAGCTATTTTTTTAGATAAAAAGAATTTTATAACCTCTTGTTGATTTTCTTTGGTAACAATATAATGAAGTGCATTTTTTCCCTCATTATTTACAAAATTTGCTTTGAGTTTCAGGTCGTTAACCAAATATTCATAGACATTAAGGCTATTGGCAAAACGTCTGGCTCCTTGAGCTGCAAAAATAATAGCGTTAGGAGTTGGTTTAACTCCTTTTTTTATTAAATTCTCTAGTAGAGGAATATTTCCTTTTTTAGTGGCATAATCAAAAACAGAATTTCCATTTTTATCCGTATCGTATAAAGACATTCCTTTAAAAATCAAATAATTAGTTAATTCCAAATCAGCCTTATCATTAGATATTGCGATAAAAAGAAGTGTCTCTCCATTTTTATATTTTTGTTTCGGATCAACTCCTGCTTTAAAAAAAGCCTCACAAAGATTGGCGTCAATTTGCGATCGTTCGGCAGCAAAAGCAAGTGGCGACATACCTCGGCTATCTGTTATATTTATATCAAATCCTTTAGAAATCAAATAATTAACCATGTTAAGATTTCCCGAAAAAGCCGCCCAATGTAAGTAAGTTCGGCTATCGTGAGTTCGTTTATCTATTTCATTTCCTTTTTGTTCTAACAAAAATTTAATAGTTTCGTCGGGAGTTCCTGCCATAATAGCCATTGTTACGGGATCAAAAGCATTAGTATCTAACTGTGATGGGTTATTTCCTTTTTCAATTTCTGTTTTTACTTTGGCAATATCAGTATCTTTTTTCCAAAAACTTCTCTCCAAAAGCGTATTTTTGACTTGTCCAAAAACCATACTACCAATCATAAAAACAATTAACAAAGATATTTTTTTCATTTATTATTGATTATTAAATTTTATTAAAAAACTATATTTTTATCATGATGAACATCAGTATTTTACATCAAATATAAATCAAAATTTGGGGCAAAGATATAAAAATATTTTTATTTAAACTATTTCTTAATAATTTTTGTTTTATAAAAAAAGCCAGTAAAAACTGGCTTTTAATACTTTTCTTAATCAATGTCAACGCTATTGGTTTCGTTCTCTTAAAATCTTATATATTTTATACAAAAAATAAATGGGTGTTGCAATGATAACAAATAGCAAAAAAATATTCAATGCTGGCCAATAATACAAAATTAAGTATTTAAGATAATCTAAAATCATAACAATACTTGGATTTAGGTAACAAAAGTAACTTTTTGTTTGTTATTATATTGTTGCAAATATATATATTTTTTTTTTTAAACTACAAATTTTTTATAAAAAAATTATAGTCTGAATAAAATATTTTTCTATATTCAGTAAAAAAATTTGTTTAATTCAGAAAAAATTGTAACTTTGCGCCCTAAATTAATAACCAGAGGTCGTGAACCTCAACAAATTAATCATTTATGCCAGTAAAAATTAGATTACAAAGACACGGGAAGAAAGGAAAACCTTTCTATTGGGTAGTTGCTGCCGATGCTCGTGCAAAAAGAGATGGTAAATTCCTTGAAAAATTAGGAACTTACAACCCTATTACTAATCCAGCTCAAATAGAGCTAAATGTTGATGCCGCTGTTAAATGGTTGCACAATGGTGCCCAACCAACTGAAACAGCTCGTCGAATTCTTTCTTACAAAGGAGTACTGCTAAAACATCACTTAGAGGGTGGTGTCAAAAAAGGTGCGCTAACACAAGAGCAAGCCGATGCTAAATTCCAAGCATGGCTTCAAGAGAAAGAAAATAAAATCGTTGCCAAAAAAGATTCATTGGCAAAAGGAAAACACGAAGCTAAAACCAAAGCATTAGAAGCTGAAAAAGCTTATAATGAAAAACGTAAAGCTGATGCTATTGCCAAAGCAAGTACTTCAGCAGAAGATGCAGAAACACAAACAGGTGAAGAAACAAATCAAGTTGAAGCATAATACTATTTTATGAAGAAAGAAAATTGCTTCTATGTAGGAACAATTGTCTCAAAATTCAGCTTTAAAGGGGAAGTTTTAGTAAAATTAGACTCTGACGACCCGCAAATGTACGAAAATATGGAATCAATTTTTGTCGAAATGGGCAAAAACTTGGTTCCATTTTTTATTGAAAATTGCTCTTTACATAAATCTAATTTATTACGAATTAAATTTGAAGACGTAATTTCAGAAGCTGATGCCGAAGCATTGCTGAAACACAATTTATACTTGCCATTAGAGGTTTTGCCACAACTCTCTGGAAATAAATTTTACTTCCACGAAGTAATTGGTTTTACAATGGAAGATGTTAATTACGGAAAAATAGGAACTATCATCGGGATAAACGATACTACACCACAGGCTATTTTTGAAATTGAAAACGAAGAAAAAGAAATTTTGATTCCTGCCATTGATGAATTTTTAATAAAAATTGATAGAAAATCAAAAAAAATTATAGTGAAAACTCCCGAAGGATTGATTGATTTGTATTTGTAATAATGTTTTATTTCAAACAATTTTCCATAAAACAAGAACAAAGCGCAATGAAAGTAAGCACAGATAGTGTCTTACTCGGTGCTTCCGTACCGATTGTAGATTGTAGCAAAGTTTTAGATATTGGTGCTGGCACGGGAATACTCTCACTGATGATTGCTCAACGTATGTCTACCCCTGAAATTGATGCCGTTGAAATAGATCAAGATACCTATCAAGAATGCCTTTACAATATACAAAAAAGTATTTGGGCAAACCGAATAAATTGTTATCACACTGATATTGAGAATTTTACTGAGAATTGTTTTTCAAAATATGACATCATCATTTCTAATCCGCCTTTTTATACCGAAGATTATATTTCGACAAATCAAAAACGAAAAATTGCTCGATCTACTCAATCATTATCTTTTGAAAAACTACTTGATAGTGTAGCTAAGCTGATTGCTTCTGACGGATATTTTGCTGTTATTATTCCTTACAAAGAAGAAAAATCATTCGTAGAATTGGCAAGTAAAAACACTTTATATCCCAAACAAATAACTCATATAAAAGGGCGTGCTGAAATTGATTTCAAACGGAGCTTGCTCATTTTTTCTACTGAAAAAAAGAAAATTCAGTACAAGGAGTTGTGTATCGAAATCTCTCGTCATAAGTACACACCAGAATATATAAATCTTACAAAAGATTTTTATCTAAATATTGAGAAAAATAGTTGAAAATTAGTTATTTATGGAAAATAATCAAATCTTTGGAATACGCACTATCATTGAAGCTGTCAAATCGGGAAAAACAATTGATAAAGTCTTTGTTCAAAAAGGACTTCGAGGCGATTTGTTTGGCGAACTTCGTACTATTTTAGAGAAAGAGAAGATTGCTTACTCGTTTGTACCCATTGAAAAACTCAATCGGCTTACTCGTAAAAATCATCAGGGTGTAGTAGCTATGATTTCTCCTATTGATTTTTATCCATTAGAAGAACTGATTTTGTCTGTTACCGAAAGTGGGAAAAATCCACTATTTATCATTCTTGATCATCTTTCTGATGTTAGAAATATCGGGGCAATTATCCGCACTGCTGAATGCACGGGCGTTTCGGGTATTATTATTCCTTATAAGGGAATTTCTATTTCTGCCGATATGGTTAAAACTTCAGCAGGCGCTATATTCAACATACCTATTTGTAAAGTTGATAATCTGGTTGATGCCATATATTATTTGCAAGGAAGCGGTATAAAAGTAGTGGGAGCAACAGAAAAAACAGCCCAACTCATTTATGATATTTCGTACAAAGAACCTTTAGCTATTGTTATGGGAGCCGAAGATACGGGCATTTCGCAAGCAGTACTTCGAGTGATTGATGAGCGAGCAAAACTTCCTATGTTTGGCGAAATAAGTTCATTGAACGTATCGGTTGCCTGTGGTGTTTTTCTGTACGAAATTGTTAGACAAAGAGCCAATTTTTAATTACTTATTCAACTCGTATAGTTTGCATAATCCTTTGATTGTATGTAATTTGTCATCAATATGAATAGAAGGAACAAACGGCTTGTAGAGATGTCCCAATCCTCCTGTTGATATTACATAACAATCTTCTTGCAAATAATCATTGATACGTTTTATAAGTCCTTCAACCATAGAAGAATAGCCGTAAATTATCCCACTTTGCATACAAGTTTCAGTATCTTTTCCTAAGATAGCTTTTGGCTTTATAAGCTCTATATCAGGGAGTTGCGCTGTATTTCCAACAAGTGCATTAAGTGAAGTTATCACCCCTGGGGCTATAATTACCCCGAGTAATTTCCCTTGCTCATCAACAGCAGTCAAAGTAAGCGCTGTGCCAAAATCCACAATAATTTTCTTACGTTTTTCATACAAATAATGAGCTGCCACAGCATTTGCATACAAATCTGTTCCCATTTGGTTTGATTGGTGAGTTACTTCACTAGGTGTATTTCTACTGACAATCAATGGATTAAGTTTAAATGCTTTACCTAAAACTCTTGCTATAATCTGTGTTTGGAGAGGTACAACCGAACCAATTACAATAGCATGTATTTTTTCAATATCTGTAACATATTGTTGTTTAAAACTTTGAAAAAGCATAAAGAATTCTCCTGCTGTTTTATAAGGTTTGGTGTTGATAGTCCAAGAAAATTTAACCTTCATCTCTTGTACAATAGCAAATCGAATGTTTGTATTTCCTATATTTACTGCTAAAATCATTTTCATATTCATTTAAAAAAATAAAAGACGTTTTTTGATATCTATTAAAACGTCTTTATATTTATTTTACTTTGGAGTTGCATAACGCACTTGAAGTTTAAAGCGTACCGATTCATTCACATTGGTACTATTGCCAAAAAGTATAGTACATAAGGGACTTTCAGCATTTCCTACTACTGTATACCTTTCAGTGGAATTTGTATCATTGTATAGCTTAGCATTCATTGAGTTACTAATAATATTAGTTGATGTAGCGACTCCTATTTTTACATTTTTTCCTCCTTTGATAAGTTCTGTTACGTGGTCAGTTATACGCAATTTGTAGTATTTTCCACCGGCATCTGATTTTAAAGTTGCCAGCGAACTTATCACGTTATTATTATAAGAAACATCTGTTTTAAAGTCTTCTAAAACAGCTCCCGAATTGGCTTTGTATGCCACCATATACAAAGGTTGTTTCTTTATATTAGCCAAATTCTGTTTGTTTTGGTCTACATAAAAAATTAAATCAGCTTGGATAATTAGCGCTTTTTTATTTTTTAATTCCTGAATATTAGCTTCAGGAATGGTCACTTCTGCCACATAACCTTGTCCGCCTTTAAGATAAATATTATCTGTGGAAGTTGTTATATTATCATTGGTTACTTGATACTTGTTAAAAGCGATACTATATTGTATGGTAGCATTTTGTGAGGTAACTACACGTAACAAATTTAATTCATAAAGACCTTTTTGGGTATATTCTTGTCCATCTTTCTTATGAACATAGGTATAAACAACCTCTATTTTCGCATTAGCAAGATTGATTAACGCCAATACATCATCAGAGAAATTAGTCGGTGAAATCATAACTCCTTTAAGAAGTTGAGTAAATGTTGCATTATTATTCAAAACATTATCTCCTTCTTTATCAAGCAAATAAGTTTGAAAAATAGCAGGGTCTATCGCAATACGAATTCCTGGTGCTAATCTATCACGTTCTTTTTTAGACTCATCATCAGTTGTTGTTGGGTCATCAAACTGATAACGAATAATTTGTGAACTACTTATAGAAGTAGAGACATTAGTAGCAAGTGAGGTGCTTGTTGGTATATTTTGGTTAGAAAAATAAGCTTTTTTGCCCAAATTTGTATCTGTATCACTCAAATAGTAATCAATTTCACTCACATTCAAATTGAAAGTTGCTGACTTGTTACCGAAAATAGAATCTAACTTGTAGGTAGTTACCTGTTCATTATTAACCGTAGTTTGGCTTGCTGTACTATAAAAAGGTAAGTACAAATATGCACTTTCAACAGTTTCTTTCTCATTATAATACTCTGCTTTTCCTTCATTTTCTTGTGTTATCTTTCCAAAAGTAGGATTAAGTGTACTCAATGAAACTTGTGTTACAATTGAAGACAATGTAGTTCCAAAATCGCCTTGTGTTAATTGTCCTAACTGATAGGTATTAAGCGCATTGGTTTGAATATTTTGTACTTTTATATTCTCAATTTCTATCGGAATATCAGTCGTTTGAGTAGAATAATTATGTGCTCCCAATATAGAACTTTCCAAAATTTTGGTATCATCATCGGTATTACACGCCCATAGCAAGATAAAAGCTGTTGGTAGGACAATTTTTTTATATATTTTTATCATTTATATCAATGTTATTTATTAGTAAATTTTATTATAAAAATTAAAATATGCTTCTTGAAATGTTTCAGTATCTGAATTATACAAAACTGGTTTTTTTCCTTTTTTGATAAAATCTGTAATTTTTTTACTCAACATATCTCCTACAACAATAATTGCATCAGAATGTTGTACAGCAATACGCATTAAGTTTTCGTAATTGGGTTTGGCAAGTCCAATTATTTCTTGGCTATCTATTTGATCAAATTCTACTTTTTTTATCATTGTTTTATCAAACATTCCTGCAAACTCTTCATTGAATACCGAAGTAATTATCTTACAAGTTGAAAAGATAGGTTCATCTTTGTAATACGTACGCAAATAAAGCGGAAGCAATGCACCAAGCCAACCTTGTATATGAATAATATCGGGAGTCCAATTAAGTTTTTTGATAGTTTCAACAATCCCTTTAGCAAAGAAAATACAACGTTCATCATTGTCAGGGAATAATTTCCCATTTTCATCAGAAGAAACGGTTTTGCGTTGGAAGTATTCATCATTATCAATAAAATACACCTGAATACGTTCTTTGGGTATTGAAGCCACTTTGATAACCAAGGGCATATCAATATCATTGACTACCAAGTTCAACCCCGAGAGGCGAATAACCTCGTGTAATTGATGTCTTCGTTCGTTGATATTTCCGTAACGAGGCATAAATAAACGGATTTCTGCTCCTGTTGTATTTAGTGCTTTGGCTACTTCAAGTGCCATTTTAGAAACCGTAGTTTCAGGAACGTAAGGCATCGCCTCTGAGCAAACGTACAATATTTTCTTTCCATTCATAAAGTTACGTTTCTTTTTAGAAATTTACACGGCACAAATTTACGAAAAATTCCTCAAAAATCCATATTTATTTTTAATTTTGCAACAATTTAATATTTTTATAATGAAAATTTTTCAGAAAAAAAATGATGTGAAAGCGTATTTAGCACCCGCTATTACTACTAAACAAACCATAGGCTTTGTACCAACTATGGGGGCTCTACATCAAGGGCATTTATCGCTTGTTCAACGAGCTTTGAGTGAAAATGATTTGGTTGTGGTAAGTATTTTTGTCAATCCAACTCAGTTTAACAATGCTGAAGATTTGGAAAAATATCCACGCACTTTGCAAGCTGATATTGACAAATTGGAATCTGTTTCTACCAATATTCTCATTTATACACCTGAGGCAGAAGATATTTACAATGGCAACATTTCTTCTGATTCATTTGATTTTGAAGGACTTGATCTTGTTATGGAAGGGGCTTCACGTCCTGGTCATTTTGATGGAGTTGGTACAATTGTCAAAAAACTTTTTGAGATTGTAACTCCAACCAATGCCTATTTCGGAGAGAAAGATTATCAACAAATTTTGATTATAAAAAGCATGGTTCGAACCACAAAACTCCCTGTCAATATCGTTCCTTGCCCTATTGTACGCGAGGCTAACGGACTTGCAATGAGTTCTCGTAATCAACGACTTAGTGATGAGATGAAACAAAAAGCAAGTTTCATTTATCAATCATTGCAAGAGGTTCAGAAACTATTTCAAACCGAAGAAATCGCTTCCATTCAAAAATGGATAAAAATGCTGTATGATACCCATAGCGAATTTCATTTAGAGTATTTTAACATTGCTCATTCCGACACGCTTCAACCTGTTTTACAAAAAAAACAAGGAGAAAAATACCATGCATTTATCGTTGTTCATTTGCAAGGAGTTCGCCTAATTGATAACATTGAACTTCTATAAAAGTAAAAAAATTTAAACTTGATATATATTATAAAAACGAAACTATCTAAGCAGGCAGTTTCGTTTTTTTATTTTTAACTGAATCGAAAATCATTTTAGGAATCCTTCTATTCTTCACCCAATCGTAACGAATAAAGTATCCGCTCAATAAGCGCTTGATCAATCGGTTCCGTTTTCTTCGGATAATAAAAAGCTATCAGTACAAAGGTTTCTCCTTGTGCAAAAACGTAGTTCTGATATCCTATTTTCACAAATTTCCCTGAGGAAACTTCTCTATCAAAAGTTCCTGCAATTTTTATACCTTGTATGCCTTGTACAGACCTGTATTCTTCGTGTTTGGTAAAGATGTTTTTTGCTTTAAACTGATTTTCAATAGTATGTTCTATCATTTTGACAACAGCTTCAACATTTTCTTGCGAATACATGTCTTCGTTTTGGTTTTGTGCTGTTTCTCCAAGATTGAACGGTATTAGTTTCATAACAAAACCTTTTTCAATATCTCCCATTACGAATTCTTTTTTTGCAAAGAAAAAGGCTTTGGAAGCTTTTTTTCGTTCTAAAACTAACGGAGTTGTTATTTTGACAGGAGGAAAATCATAAGAACTTGTTACCCACTCTTTTTTTGCTAAATATTCAACCGATGTTCCTTCTATAAAATTCTTTTTATAAAAATACCAACCACCAACTATACATAATACAATAAAAACAATACACGAACTAATGGTAATGAAAATTGTTCGACGTGTTTTCTGTTGTCTTTTCTGCATTTCTTGCCGATACAGTTCATCTTGCATTTTCTCTTCTTGTGTAGGCTCTGGTAGTGCTTCTTTGGTTTTAACAACTACATTTTCAATTGTTCTTCTGTCTGTTTCAGCTTCGAAATCAGCAGGTTGCGATTTGGCAAATTTTACCAAATCGGCTTTTTGAAGTACTTGTCTAAAATCAGATATGGTTTCCTTAGAAAGATTCAATCGCTCACTATCCAAAAGCAGTTCGAGTTTTGTAATTAGCTCATCTGTGGTACTTTCAGTTGCAGAAATATGTACTTCTTCTTCCAAATATCGACGAACAATATCGGTCAGTTCCGAATAATATTCCTTATGTTTGGATTCTAATAAATATTTTGAATTTTGCAAATTTTTAAGTCCTAAAATAGCACGGTCAAAAGCTGGTAAAAGCGCTATTTTTTCCGATTCGGATAGTTTTTTCTTTCGGAAAAAAAGAAAATAACATCCCAAAATAGTAAGAATCAATACAACGATTATCAAAATCCACCACCAAAAAGCATTAGATGCAGGTTTTTTTACAGAAATTATTGGTTTAATGTCATAAAGTGGTTGTTTGAGCGTATCAACAATTACATTATGCACCTGTACTTGCAAAGAATCAGTCATAAAAAAATTGTTTCCAATACCAATTCGTTGGCGAGCAATGGTATAAACTCCCGAATCGAATTGTGTAAGGTAGTAATTCTTAACCAATCGTTGTTTTTCTTGTAAGCGAAATGTATCTACTGCTGCGGAAGAAACCATTTCCAAAGGAGAAAAAGTCTGCCCTTCGGGAAAAGTAACAACTTCATTATCTGAGGTTTCTACTGAAATTTGGTATTTTATCTGTTCGCCTATTTTTATCGAATTTCTATCAATTTCTGTTTGAATTTTGGGTTGATTTTGAGCAAATCCTTCAACAGAATAAACTATAAGGTAAAAAACAAATAGCTTCCAAACTATTCTTTCATATTCAAAAAATACACATTTCATAACTTTCAGACTTTATGCTCTATGTTTAAAATATCCTAACAACTTAGTAATATAACTCTCGTCGCATCGGCAACTAAGTACTCCTGCCCCACTTCGGCGGAATGTATTTTCAAAATAAATTACTTGCTCTCGATAATGATTTTCGTATGCTTTGCGAACCTTTTTTGACGAAGTATCTACTTGGATAATATTTTGTTTTTCAGCATCTTTTACAGAAATTAACCCAATATTGGGGAGTGACATTTCTCGTTCATCATACAAACGAATGCCTGTAAGATCGTGTTTTCGTGAGGCTATTTGCAATGATTTTTGATAATCTGTTCCCATAAAATCGGACAACATAAATACGATGGCTTTTTTCTTCATTACTTGATTAAGAAAATCTAAGGCAATGGTAAAGTTTGTTTGCCGACTTTTGGGTTGAAACTCTATCAATTCGCGGATTATTCGCAAAATATGCGATTTCCCTTTTTTGGGAGGAATAAATAACTCTATTTGGTCAGAGAATAATAACAATCCTGTTTTATCATTGTTTTGCAAAGCCGAAAAAGCTAATGTAGCAGCAATTTCGGTAAGTATTTCGTTTTTAAATTGTTGTAAAGTTCCGAAAAGTTCACTTCCACTGACATCAACCATAAGCATTAGTGTGAGTTCGCGTTCCTCCTCAAATACTTTTACGAAAGGTTCGTTGTAGCGAGCTGTAACATTCCAATCAATATTACGAATATCATCGCCATATTGGTATGGTCGTACTTCAGAAAAAGTCATACCTCGTCCTTTAAACGCTGAATGATATTCGCCACCGAAAATATTATCACTCAATCGGCGAGTTTTGATTTCTATTTTTCGTACTTTTTTTAGTATTTCTTTGGTATCCATTTTCTTATTCTACAAATATGGCAAAATAATATCTCTCCATAGAAAATATCCTTCAGCCATTAGGTGTAAGCCATCATTGGTGTATTTGGTGGCTAATTTATCGGTTCCTTTTTCAACAAAGTGCGGGTATAAATCTATAAATGTGATTTTGTATTCCCGAGCTAAAGCTTTGAATTGATTGTTTATTTCCTTTATAAATTCGGGTTTCATATGTCCTTTAAACATTTCAAAATCAGCATTCACAGGCAGTAAACTTTGAATGTAAATCTTCGTTTTTGGGGCTGTTTGCTGTATTTTCTCTATAATTTTCCTCATATAATCGACGGTGGTAGAAGTTTCGATACCTCGAGCAATGTCATTCACTCCTATCATTAGGAATATTTTGGCAGGTTTTGCTTTAGTGATGTAATCCAATCGTTCGTAAACGGCCTCAGTAATATCACCACTTATTCCTCTATTTTTCACGGGTTTATTTGGAAATAACTCACACCACTCGGCTCCGTTGATAATACTGTTGCCTATGAAAATAATGTCTTTAGAAGTAATAGGCAACTTCTCAAATAAGTCCGACCGCTGTTCATAAAAATGTGAATGCTTTCGCTCCTGAGCATACGCCCCGAAAATGAAGGCTGTGAAAAGAACTAATGTAACTAATCGTCTCATAACCTAAATTTTTGATATGTTTAAAAGCTCTATGATTACGGCACTTCCACCGTATTTACGATTTTATTGATAATTTCTACTGATGTAATATTTTCAGCCTCAGCTTCATACGTAATTCCGATACGGTGACGCAACACATCGTAAATCACAGCCCGAACGTCCTCTGGAATTACATAACCTCGGCGTTTGATAAAGGCGTGACACTTGGCTGCTGTCGCCAAGTTGATACTTCCACGTGGCGAAGCTCCGAAACTAATAAGTGGTTTTAAATCAGCTAAGTTATATTTCTCTGGATAACGCGTTGCAAAGACAATGTCTAAGATGTATTTCTCTATTTTTTCGTCCATATACACCTCACGAACCACTTGTTGCGCTTTGCGAATTTGCTCCAAACTCACTACCTGATTCACTTGAATTTGCTCTCCAGAAAGATTGTTTCGCATAATGAATTGCTCTTCATTAAGTTTTGGATAATCAATCACGGCTTTAAGCATAAAACGATCGACCTGAGCCTCTGGTAGGGGGTATGTCCCTTCTTGTTCTACAGGATTTTGAGTAGCCATTACCATAAAAGGTTTATCAAGAGTAAAAGTATTATCGCCAATCGTTACTTGCTTTTCTTGCATAGCTTCCAAGAGTGCCGATTGTACTTTGGCAGGGGCACGATTTATCTCATCTGCAAGGACAAAATTGGCAAAAATAGGTCCTTTTTTGATAGAAAATTCATTTTGTTTGATATTATACGTCATTGTTCCGATAACATCAGCAGGTAGCAAATCAGGAGTAAATTGAATCCGACTAAACGTTCCATGAACTGCCTTAGAAAGCGTATTGATAGACAGAGTTTTGGCAAGACCTGGCACACCTTCCAAAAGAATATGTCCTTGACCTAAAAGACCAATAAGCAATGTATCGACCATATGTTTTTGTCCTACAATCACTTTGTTCATCTCGCGTGTAAGAACGTCTATAAAAACGCTCTCACGTTCTATTTTTTCATTGATTTGACTAATGTCAATACTTGTATTTGTATCCATTTTTCAATATTTTTATTCAAAAAATTAAAATCGCCGCAAGTTCTGAAAAAAAAAGGGGTTTATACGTTAAGTGTTTGTTAAATCAATTATTTTTTATGAAATTTATTTTCCTCTTAGTGTTGTATGTAAAAAATGTAAGGGCAAATTCTTATTCGCCCCTACATAAAACATTTGTTTTTGGTTACTTTTTCTTGGCTCTGCCTTTGACCACCTCGTTCATATCGTTTATAACTTTTGAAACCTTGTCGGCAAAAGTGGTGTATTTTGCCCCATCGACAAGGGTCATCGCTACCAAATACGGAATCAATTTTTTGTTTATCAATCCCAAAAGCGGTTTGCGAAGACTGCTGGCACTGACTTTTGAAAGGTTTTCAGTAAATGCTTCTTCGTATTGCAGTCGCACTTTGGAAAATTCTTCCTGCGTGGTGCGAATTTGTGTAATCGCCTCGCCTACCCCCGAAAGTGCCGTAACAGACACCTGAACCTCGTTTGCCGACAAGTCTTTGAGCAATGAATCAATCAAGTTGGACTGGCTGGAATAGTTTTCTTCGGTGATTTTCACGCCATATTTCTTGAAAATGGCAGCGATTTTCTGCCCGTGAGCTTTGGTACTTTCCACCGGAAACACCTCATAGGCTTTGAGCATCTTGTCCAACACGCGAATGGCTTCGTCACGCTCGGCATCAGCATCTTCCAAATTCGATACGGCTTTGTCTTTCTTTACCGCTTCGGTTATTTGGTCGCCTTGGGTCTGAATTTCAGAAAAAAGGGTTTTCAAAAAGGCATCGTCTTGCAAAGTAGCAGTGCCTTTGTAAATAACCGCCAATCGGTTGGCTACATCGCCAATTTCGGTAATGCGGACTTTGTTGTGTAATTTATTCATATTAAAAATTTTTGAAGTTACAACTCTTTGTTTCATTTGCTTTTGTCGATATGTTTTATCTTCGGATAAATATCCAAACACTCAACAGACTTACTTTTTATCTTCAGACAAATATCCAAACACTCAACAGATTTACTTTTTATCTTCGGACAAATGTCCAAACACTCAACAGATTTACTTTCTGCCTTCGGACAAATGTCCAAACACTCAACGGACTTACTTTCTGCCTTCGGACAAATGTCCAAACACTCAACAGACTTACTTGCTACTTTCGGACAAATGTCGGAATACCCTACAAATATAAGAAATGTTTTTTTGTTTATCACCTACTTGGTCGCCTCAATTTTTCTATTGGCGTACAAGACTATCTATTTTATCACGAGTTTCTGTATGGTGATTTTTACTTTAAATGATTGATAAATTCAAAAATGCTATTCGCATTAGTCATCATTGCAAATAGCCCCGTTGGAATCACATAATTTATAAATTCTACTTCAAAACTACCTTTCCGTATTTCAGAAATTTGTAATTCTTCTATGCCAGAAAAAGCTATATATTCTTTATTAAACGCTTCTAAAGACTTTGTAAAATCCTCAACGGGCAGAGGCTTGTCTGTTTCTATTCTGAATATGATTTTATTATCCATCATTTTTGTATTACTTTCTTAGTAGCCTCTATTTTTCTATCGGCGTACAATACCACATCTTTGATGACGAGTTTTTGTATAGCGGAGATGAGCAACGCCATATAGTCGTAGTTGGGTGCGTTGTTTTGGGTGGGAAGCATCATTTGTAATTTTAAACTTTGAGAGCTTCTCAACTTTTTACCATACGAAAATTTACCCTCTAATGCTTTTTCTGATGCTTTGGTTAGAAATAACATTACTTCTTTTGAAAGTTCTGTTTTAGCGTTCCAATATACTCCCGTATCGTCTCCTGCTCCAAAATCATAATTTCTATAAAAAGCGTTTCCAAAAATATCTATGGTGATAGAGTTTTTAGTAAAACTTGCCACTGGATTTGAAATATAATTTACTACACCTGTATTAGTAACTCCAGCCATTACAAAAGGAATATCTCCTGCAATTTGGTCGTCTTTTTTCAATCTTCTGCCTTGTTTTATGTTGTCAAAAATTTCCTCAAACCTATACGTTCCCCACTGGATTTTTCCATTTTGGAAGTCGGCGAGGGCTTGTTGTTCGGCGGTGGTTAAGGTATAGTCTTTTAGTCCAGTAACTAAGAGATACGCCTCGAGCTGCGAGATGAAATTTTCCATAAAATCAAAATCAATTTCGCCGTTTTTGGTAGGAAGGGAGATTTTTACATCTTTTGCTATTTTCCAATGCCTCGCATATCCCAAATTAGGAATTTCTTTTTTCCAAGAAGACACAACAAACAATAATTGTTTTAAATTAAATTCTTTTACAGGCTTCAAAACCTTTACATTATCTAAAATTGAAAAACTTTTGTTTGCAATATTAAAAGTTCTGGTATGATCTCCAAAAACTACAAAGAATTTATTTTCTTCATCACAAATGTAAGTGGGAATATCTACAAAACCTACTATTCCATTATTATTAGAGTCCGATGAATATACTGGGAATTCTCCTTTTAATGGTAATTCACTTTTATTTTTAATTTTACTCCCGCTAACTATACTGAACAAATCCTCAGTTTTATATTCCGCCCACTTAACTTGCTGGAGTTCTTGTGTTAAGTGGGCTTCTATTTTCCCAAGCGTTCGTCTTGTTTATCTTGTTGTTTTAAGATGTTAGACACTTCCCACGCCAAATAGTCGCTTACGGTTTTCTTAAAATCTTCCAGCGTGGGTTTAGTATCAATCGGTGCCGTTTGATTCCAGTCGGCACCTACTTTATTATTATGTTGTAATAAAGGCTCTAATTTTTCTAAAGCCGCAAAATATTTTTCTTCTACTTTTTTAAATGCTTCACTTTCTTTATCTTCATAAGATTCAAGAGCTATCTTAGCCTGTGCAACTGCATTTTCTTCTTTAGTAGTGTCTATTTTTGTAGCAATAGTATTTTCGTAATATTCTTTTTTGGTAAAGATGTTTAGTTGGTTTTTCCCAAATTCCACCAAATCCACTACTTCCTGATAGCGTTCTCTTGCTCTGTCGGTGTCTTTTAGGTTGTTACTTGCCTTTTTGCGATTGGTACGCGTATAGCCATCGTTGGTGAAGTCAATGAATTTGACTATAGCTTTTTCTTTGTGTTTTTCACCTACTTTAAACACATAAATATTGGTCTGTACGCTGGATTTACCGATAAACAAATCCACAGGCATTTTGATACTTGCCAGTAGGGTATGTTTTTGCAAAATGCGTTGATTGATTTCTTTGGCTCTTCCACTCCCCGCCGAGTTTTGAATAATAATCGCAGCGTAGCCTTTGTGCATCATATTCAAAGCAGTTTCCACAAAGTTCATTCCGTTGCCTGTAGCAGAATAGGGTGGATTGAGAATAAAAGCATCAGCAGGGAATTTTTCGTCTTTGTTCCCAAAACCATAATTTCCATCAAAATCGGTCAATGAGTTTTTGTTGATGATGTTAGAACTTCCGTCCCCCATCATTATCATATTGAGAATTGCCAACATATAGACACTGGACAATAATTCAAGCCCTAACAATTGTTTGGCTTTAATGTGGGCTTCTTTAAGATGTAATTCCTCTGGTGAATGAATCGTTTCTTTGGCATCGTTGAGCATTTCGTTCATTGCTGCCACCAAAAGCCCCGCCGACCCTGTAGCAAAATCCCAAACGTAACTATCTTTATTGACCCTTGCCAACTTCACAAGTAAAGTAGCTACATACGAGGGCGTAAGAACTACATCGTTGAGTTTATCTTGGGAAAAACCAAGCCACGAATACATTTCGTTAAACAATTTACCAGTGAAATCAGTCGTCAAACCGATTTTGTAATAAATCCCCAAATCATCTACAATCTTGGTAAAAACTCTTTTTAATTGACTTTCGCCATTTTCGGCTTTATTAATATTTTCAGTGAGAAGCGTATTGGAAAGTGTACGAATAATGAGGTCTTTTTTATCTTGCGGAAGTTTCTTTTCGTTAAAGAAGGCATTGATTTTACGAATAATAATATCCCCATCTCTGTTACCTTCTTCTTGGCTGGATTTTAATTCTTCTTTTTCCAAAGGCTTTACCTTACCCGCTACACCTAAAGTGGCTATGATGGATGCTGCTACGAGATAGACACGGTCGTTTTCTCCCAAACCTTTTTCATTTTGGTAAATATCATTATTGAGCTTTACAAGACTGGCATCGATTTCTTTTTCGCGTTTTTCTTTGAGTTTATCCAATTCCTCTTGCGAAAGTGATAAGTTTTTGACCTGCTCAATAAAGGCATCAGCGTTTTCTTTTGACAAAAAAGAAAAATCAGTAAAATCACCTACTTTTTGTCCTACGCCTAAATTCTTTTTAGAAACATAATAAACCCCAATCTGATGGCGAATATTCCCCTTTTCATCTTTTTCGCCCGTCATACCAATGGCGATAATATCGGTATAACTAGTATGATGAAGCAAAGCGTTGGCATAATGTACCGCACCATTTACAGCATAGTCTTTTATATTTTTGTAGTTGGGTTCGTTCTTTGCAGTGCGATTTTCTACATTGTTATCTATATCTAATTTTACCAAAGCATCTTTTTTGCCTTTGTATTCAATCAATACAGGAAAAACTTCTCCGTATTGATTTTCTAAAAGCAATTTTGCATCTGGGCGATTGCCTCCTATCCCACCACTTTTAGACGAATAATATTCTAATGCTTTGTCAATTTCAGTATTGAGAGACTCTTGCTCTAATTTGTAATTGAGCTTATATTTTTTGAGCCAACCATTGGCTAAATCTGCTATGTTGGGTTCTATGCTTTGTATCTTTTGTGTCATAATTTTTTTTGATTTATTAAGGGGCGAATGATGATTCGTCCCTACTGTTATTGTGTGTTTTTTAAAATTTCTATGAGTTTCATACGGTTGTTTTAAAACTTAAAAATGTGTGTATTTCCCTACAACGCCTGTTTCACAAGGCTCATCAAATATTCTATATTTTTGAGATCAGTGATTTTGGCTTGATAATCGCCGTTGCCCAAATGTCCAAGTTTTGATACATCTCTCATCAACTTCTTTGGGTCGTCTAAATCGCCTATTTTTTTATTGATGAATAACTTTAGCCCACTTTTTTGAATTTCTATATCTGAAATGTTTCGTTTTCCAATCCTAAACGCCACATAATGTTTCTGTGGAACGACCTCTATTTCTGGGGAAAGGTTGCAAATAGCTTGTTTCACTTCTTCGTAAAGTTCCAGCATTTCATCAGGTTTTCCTTCCAGTAAATCTTCTTCGGTATAGGTTTTTAGCTCTTGGGTGATTTCTTCCAACTGCGAATTTCCTTTCTGTGCCGACAATTTTACACTCGGAGCGGCTACCGATTTTTTCAATCCGTTGATGGTGATAATATCGCCCTCAAACTGCTTAATTTCCCAAAGTTCGATGTTCAAATCTTTGAAATCCACTGCTTTTTTCTGATGGGAATTAAAGGCTGGCGACACAAAAACCACTTTACTTTGCGACCAATCTACTTCGTCTTTTTTGAGCGATTTTCCTAAATTTTCGTTGTATTCCAGTACAAAATCGGCTTTATATTGCAATAGGGTACGCAGATAGCCCACGCCTTGGTCAAACACACTGTAATTGTGCGACCGCTTATACTCTATAATCACAAACGATTTGCTTTCGGTGTCAAAAGCCAAAGTGTCTATTCGTTGTTCTTGCACCGAAAACTCAGATTTTACCAGCTCCAAACCTGTAACTTGCTCCAAATTCTGCTCCAATAATCGCTGTATATCGCGTTCCAACTTAAAGGGAATTTCCTTTAAATCTGAAAGAATGTTTTTATTTTTTTTAAAGATTTTCATTTGATTTTTAATAGTAACAGATTATATCATAAATATACAAAATCTTTTATCCTTGTGGTTTAAAAGAAATCTCTACCTGCTTATCATTGATGATATTTTCTATGGCTTTATTTAATATATCTTTTAGTTGCTTAGCGGTTTTATCCAATTCATAAATACCTGCCTGTTCATTGTATATAGCATCTTTTTCCAAAAAATTATCTAGTGTAAATTCTTTACAAGGGTAATTTATTTCAGAATTATGATAAAGTTTGGCAATTTCCTTTTGCTTTTGTTCAGGGAAATTGGGAATATTTATTAATTCAAATTGATAAATAGTAAAACTATCTGCTCCTGAACCTGTAATCGATATATTTTTTATATAACCTTTATGTCTTAAAAAAAACAAAAATTCATTTATAAATATTGTTTTATACAAACTTTGTTCTTCAAAAGATATATGTACATTATCAATATTTGTAATTGTCCTACTAATTTCCTCACAAAATATGATGGACCTCCCCATATCTCCTCTACAAGAAAACACTATTTCTCCTTTTTTTATTTCTTTCAGTTTGTTTGAATTTCCTACATATGTAAAGCTATCTATAGTATGATATTCTGTGAATTGCTTTGACAAACAAAGCCTATAAAACTTTTTGGTATATTTTTCAGAATAGATACTTTTTCCGATATTGCTTTCTTGTAAATTTTGTCCTCTTGTTATGTTTACTTTACCATTATTTAATTCTAAAAAATTACAAACTCCATATTTATAATTCTTGACAATATGGTCAAATTCCTTAAACTCCTTAGAATACAATCCAGTATCCAATCTACCTACTTCTTCTATTTCTGAAATAGTAGGTAGCGAATATTCAAATTGGTTAGGTAATTGATTATCTAAAAGTTCTTTTTCTATATTTTCTAAAATGGCTTGGTGGCGTTGTTTGATAAGTTTTTCCTTATTTATAATGGCTTGAGTAAGTATTTCTATAAACTTTATAGTATTTTCTTTATTATGATTTGGCAAAGGTATTTTACAATCTAAAAATAAAGTTTTAGCATGCCGTATCGTAGCACCTTTGGGTACTATAAAATCTAACTGCTCTCGAAAAATAGGGTGTTTCGTAAATGCTAACAGATAATACTTATGCTCACTTACAGGAAGTTTATACAAAGCCCCTGAAAGCATATAATTTGGATAATCTTTATCTAAGATAACTATTTCCCCAATATTGCTATCTTTTGAAATAATTAAGTCCCCTTCCTTCAAATCCATTTTTACAAAACTACTCGGCATTATCGGTACAGCCGTTTCATTTGTTATTTCTGGTAAATATGAATGCTCTTGTAATGCCTTTGTTCGTATAAAATAATGTGTTGATTGACTTATATAATTCAATGAACCTACTTCTTCTCCTAAATCCTTTCTTTGCAAATTTCTATCTAAAAAATCTTTTACATAAAGAAGATTTTTATTAGAAATACACAGCTCTTTGTATTGAGATGATGATAAGCTATATTCCTTTTCTAAAATAGAAGACAAAGAAATTTCGTCAGGGGCTTTAACATAACTATTCATCCCTACTTATCTTTAATAAAAATGTTTTTTAATGTTTCTTCTTGGCTTTGGCACCATTGTTTAAAATCTTTAATAGTTTGAGAAAAATCCTCATCAAGTATCGCCTTGCCTTCGTTATCTATTTCTATCTCAAAGGTTTCGTAGTTTATTTTGTATGTTGGGGCAAAAAACTTCACACGCTTATTGGTTTTTACCTCATAACCCACTTTTTCTATCCCTCTGAAAAATACTTGATAATTTTGTTCTTTTAGCTTTTCCAACTCTCTTTGAGTAGGTTTATATGCCACAATAATAGAAGTATTTACTCCTGTTTCTGCAAACACATTGGCAGGTAGGTCAAAAATGGCAACGATACGCATTTTGTCCATCAACCACTTTCTGGCAATCTTGTGGCTATCTATACTGGCAATGGAATTGGATAAAACAATACCCATTCTTCCGCCTTCTTTTAAAATACGATATGCATTTTCAAGAAAAACGATTCCTAAATCTATTTTAGATTTATTTTTGGCTTCTTTTTTATGAGAAGTTTGCACAATTTCATTATTGATATTTTCTTTTATATCATTTACTAACAAATCTAACTGAGAAACCTTATTTTTGTACAAATGCCATAACTCATAGCATTCTATCATTTCTAAATCTTTGTTATCTTTGGGAACAAAGGCTCGGTCATCACCAAAAGGGGGATTGGTAAGTACCACATCAAATTTTTTAAGTTGACTTCTGTCAGGTCTGTTATCCCAATCTCCTTTTTTATTCATCGAAGGAATGAGTTCCAAAATATTTCCCGTACTATCAAATTTATGAGACAAAGAACCATAACCTGCTTTGGCTTCTATGGTAGCATTGCCATCTCCGTTAAGAAGCATATTCAAGGTAGCAAGCATCACCATTTGCTCGTCAATATCCATTCCGAAAATGTTATTGTCATCTAACTTGCTATCCGAATTTACATAAGATACCGATAAAAAGTCTGCAATTCCTACGGTTGGGTCAATTACTGTTTCTCCATTTCGTGGATTTACAATGCTTACCAAAAAATCAATTAAAGGCAGAGGCGTAACAAACTGAGCATTTTGGTCTTTTGAAAAAGGAGTTGCAAATTTGTAAAATACCAACTGATACAAATCTGTTTTGTGAGACCTTACAAACGAATAATCTTGAAATTGACTGACAACTTCTATCAATACCTTGATGTGATTTTCATTTTTTACATCCAATGGATTTTCGTGCAAAATACGATAATATGTACCCGACGCATCTTCTCTTAATTTGTTGATTCTGATAATGAATTTCTGTAAATCAGTATCTGCCAAAGTTCTGAAACTTTTTTCTTCTTCTGTAATATAAAAATCTAAAAAGCGAGTATGTTGTTTTTCATTTCTTTTTTCGTCATATATTTTGAGAGATAAAATTTGTATCAGAATTTCAAATCCTTTTTGATTGACCATTCCCACTTTATCCATTGTACGCAAAATGCTACTCATCGCATCATTAATCTGCGTAGAATGTATCCCTGAAATAATATCCAGATTATGGATTCCTCTTTCTGAACGAATAATTTTCTTGGCCTCCGTCCATTCCTTTATCGTGTCAAAATTAGGTATATTGATATATGGGTCTGGCAAATGTAAGGAGAGTTCTTTGGTTTTGCTGTTTTCTCCCTTAGTATTAAATTCTTCACTATAACGCAAAAATTTCCCATTATACTTACGAAACAAATACAATCTCTCCGTATCATACAAAACTCCTAAACAAAAAGTACGATTACTCTCTTTGAGATATGCTTTTAACTGCTTATCCCAAACTTCCAAAACATTTTTATTATTTTCTTTTTTAAATTCAATGGCTACAATTAAATGATCTCTAAGCCATTCCAAACTATCGTTATTTTTATTATTATGATAATCCTTATATTTATCAAACCAGTTTTTATCATCAAAAATAGCCGCATCTATTTTAAGTGGTGCAGAAGATTTATTTCCTTTTGGAAAATGCAATTCAGTACCTATGTAATCTTTTGTAAAAAGCCCTGAATGAATAATGGCATATAAAAATTGCCATTTGTAATATTGCTCGTTTAAGTCTCCTTTTTTATTCCTAAAAGAAGTCTTCTTTCCGTAAGTTAAATGTTCTGATAAAAAACAATCAAACTCATTAACCAATTTATATTGTTTATCAAATTGTTGCTTAGCTTCTGTAAATGTCATTTTCTTTTTTTTATATTATTGTACGAATAAACCTATCTATTCATTTACACCACCACATTCACGATTTTTCCTTTTACGATGATGATTTTCTTTGGAGGATTGCCACCGAGTTGGGCTTGGGTACGCTCGTCTGATAAGATGATTTTTTCCATTTCTTCGGTGGGCATATCCAACGGCAACTCGATTTTGAAACGCACCTTTCCGTTGAACGACACTGGATATTCTTTGGAATCTTCTACCAAATGTTTTTCCTCAAAAATAGGAAACGGCACTCGGCTAATGCTTTCGCTGTGTCCTAAAACTTCCCAAAGTTCCTCGGCGATGTGCGGTGCATACGGCGAAATAAGTACTGCCAAAGGCTCTAAAATCGCTCGTTTGTTGCACTTGATTTTTTGCAATTCGTTTACCGCAATCATAAACGCCGACACCGAAGTATTGAACGAAAAATGCTCAATATCGTACTCCACTTTTTTGATGAGCGTGTGCAAGATTTTGTATTCTTCTTTGGTCGGATTTTCATCAGAAATAGCAATCGTATCGCCATCAAAATAAAGATTGTAGAACTTTTTCAAAAAGCCCGAAACGCCCGTAATTCCGGCGGTGTTCCAAGGTTTTGCCTGTTCCAAAGGTCCAAGAAACATTTCGTACAAACGCAATGTATCTGCTCCGTATTGCTCACAAATATCATCAGGATTCACTACGTTGTATTTGGATTTTGACATTTTTTCTACCTCGTGACCTACGATGTATTTGTCCTCTCCCCCCGCCCTCTCCTTCGGAGAGGGATCTTTTGAGCCTGTTGATGGTGAACTATTTGTAGCATTTACGCCCTTAGTTCCCCCTTCGGGGGTTAGGGGGATTCCACTTTCTAATATAAACTCTGCATTGGCAAAGTCTGGTCGCCATTTTTTGAAGCCTTCTACATCTAATTCCGAAGAAGCATTTACCAACGACACATCGGCGTGAATAGCCTGTACTTTATGGTCTCCGATTTGATTTTTCGATACAAAAGTATTCGTTCCCTCGATGCGATACACAAAGGCACTCGTTCCTAAAATCATTCCCTGATTGATGAGCTTTTTAAACGGCTCTTCTTCTTTAATAAAACCTTTGTCTTTGAGGAATTTATTCCAAAAACGGCTGTACAACAAATGCCCCGTAGCGTGTTCGCTTCCGCCGATGTACAAATCCACCGATTGCCAATAATCGAGGTTTTCTTTTGTGGCAAATTCGTCCTGATTATGAGCGTCCATATAACGCAACCAATACCAAGACGACCCCGCCCAACCTGGCATCGTGTTGAGTTCGAGAGGGAAAATCCTCTCCCCCGACCCCTCTCTCAAAGAGAGGGGAGCAGCAACAACTTTATTGTTATCCGCGTCCCAATACCATTCTTTGGCGTTGCCCAGTGGTGGCTGTCCGTCTTCGGTTGGGAGGTATTTTTCTACTTCGGGAAGTTCGATGGGTAAATATTGCGTATCAATGGTTTGAGGCAATCCATTTACATAATAAATTGGGAAAGGTTCGCCCCAATATCTTTGGCGAGAAAACACCGCATCACGCAAACGATAGTTGATTTTTGCCTCTCCAACGCCCAATTTTTCCAATTCGGAAAGAATTTTTGCGGTAGCTTCTTTGTAATCCATTCCGTTAAGGAAGTCTGAATTTTGTAATTTGAAACCGCCTTTTTCGGTATATGCACCAGCCTCCCCCGACCCCTCCGAAGGAAGGGAATTAAGTTGGAAAATATTGATAATTTCAGGCATTCCTTCCGTCCCAGCGAAATGTTTGGCAAAGGCATAATCACGCTCATCACCTGCAGGAACTGCCATCACAGCCCCAGTTCCGTAACCTGCCAACACATAGTCGCCAATCCAAATTGGAATCGGTTGTTTGGTAATCGGATGCTCGGCATACGCCCCCGTAAACACACCCGAAATGGTTTTGGTATCCGCCATTCTGTCGCGTTCCGAGCGTTTGGAAGTCGCCTCAATGTAGGCTTCGACCGCTGCTTTTTGCTCAGGCGTAGTGATTGTCTTCACTAATTCGTGTTCAGGAGCCAACGTCAAATAAGTTACTCCGAAAATAGTGTCGGGTCTTGTCGTGAAAACCACAATCCCCCGTTCCCCCGAAGGGGGACAAACCGATGCACTTTGCGAAATAGATTCTCTAACATCTGGTTTCGAGGCTAATTTATTCTGAATATTTTCAATAACAACATCTAAATTGCTTATAACTTCTTCATTTGTAAATCGAATTACTTCAAAGCCATACTCATTTAGTATTTTCGTTCTTTCAGCATCTAAAATTTGCTGTTCTTCAGTATTGTGATAACCTCCGTCGATTTCGATAACTAATCTTTTTGAAAGACAAACAAAATCAACAATAAAATCTCCTATAAGATGCTGTCTTCTAAATTTGGCTTCTAATTTTTTAGCACTTAGTTGTTCCCACAAAACAGATTCTGCTTGGGTAGGATTATTGCGCATTTCCTTTGCCTTTTCTATTAGAATATGTGCATTATTTCCTCCTGTCATATAACCTTGCTTAGAAGGTTTATCCGCTTTTGCGGTTGTTCCCCCTTCGGGGGATAGGGGGAATATTACAGAAGCCCCTTGCGATTTTCCTATCCAATTGCGTTGGCTTTCTTTGATGGATTCGCTCCAATCGATTTGCTCCAAACCTTGCAAAAGTCGCTCGGCATAAGCGGTAATTCGCATCGACCATTGGGTCATTTTCTTACGGATAACGGGATGTCCGCCACGCTCCGAAACGCCATTTACGATTTCGTCATTTGCCAAAACCGTTCCCAAAGCCGGACACCAATTCACCTGCGTTTCCGCCAAATAAGTGAGGCGATATTTGAGAAGCATTCGCTGTTTTTCTTCATCGGAAAAGGCGTTCCATTCTTGGGCAGAAAACTCGGGTGTATCTTCGTCGCAAACGGCGTTTACGGCAGTATTTCCTTCTTTTTCGAATATTTTTACAAGTTCAGAAATGTCTTCGGCTTTGTCGCTATCGTTGTTATACCACGAATTGAAAAGCTGAATGAAAATCCATTGCGTCCATTTGTAATAGTCTGGATTGGAAGTGCGTACTTCTCTGCTCCAATCGAACGAAAAGCCGATTTTGTCGAGCTGTTCGCGGTAACGAGCGATGTTTTCTTTGGTAGTTTTTTCGGGATGTTGCCCTGTCTGAATGGCGTATTGCTCGGCAGGAAGTCCAAAGCTGTCGTAGCCCATTGGGTGTAACACATTATAGCCTTTGTGGCGTTTGTAACGAGCGAAAATATCCGAAGCAATATACCCCAACGGATGCCCTACGTGCAAACCCGCCCCCGACGGATACGGGAACATATCTAATACATAATAAGCCTCCCCCAACCCCTCCGAAGGAAGGGCGTCTTTCGAGTTGGGATTTTTGGCTTTGAAAGTTTGGTTTTTAGCCCAATATTTTTGCCATTTGGCTTCGATGTCTTTGTGGTTGTAGTTCATAAGTTATTCCAGACCCTCTGTAAAAAAGAAGGGATTTTTATTAAATGGTTAATATTATTTTCTAATTAAAATGCAAAAGTAATAATTTATTTTGTACCGAGCGGAGAAATAAGCTATAAAAAGAAAAGAACTTGCGGAAAGTCAGTTCGTTATAAAGCAATTGAAACTTCTTCAGAGAGGTAATAAAAATAGGAAGCCGAATGGGTACGTACCCTTTTGCCAACGCATACGCACCGATTGGTTCACGTGAGCGGTCAGTCTGTGAAAAGGCAGATAGTAAGTTACTCGACTATTTCGATATCCACTACAAGTTCTCCTTTATTTTTGTTATCGGTGATGTCCATAAAGGCACGTTTGGTAAGGTCTATCTCGCGTGTTGTCTTTACGGGTCCTCGGTCGTTTACCGTTACGTAAATCCATTTGCCATTGGCACGATTTATTACTTTGAGTTTTGTTCCGAAAGGTAGGGTTCGGTGAGCGGCTGTTTGCTTACTATTATCAAAGATAGTTCCGTTGGCGGTTTTACGTCCGTTGAACTTGTCGTGATAATAGGTGGCTACCACGCTGGTTTTGTAGGGTGTGGTAGGTAACAGATTTGTTTTTTCTGTTTTCTCTTTTTTTTGAGAAGTTATAGTTTTCTTTTTAGTTACAATTGTTTTCTTAGGCATTTTTTTAGTTATTTTTTGCCCACTACACGATGATATTGCCCCCATCATCAATATAAATAGTGAAAAAATAATAATTTTTTTCATCATCTTATTAGTATGAAATTCGAAAAACAAAAGTACAATTTTTTACAAAAAAATCAAAATAGAATTTTTCTGTAATTAAAATCTATCAGTCAGCAGGTATGAGTTCGAATTTTTATTGACGGAATTCCTATCCGCAATTACGGACATTCGTTTTCACTGAGCAGCATTCCGCCATCGATGATTGAGCGTATCGAAGTATACAAAGGTGTGTTACCCACAGAGCTTTCCGAAGATGCCCTCGGCGGAGGAATCAACGTGGTTCTGAAAAAAGATATGCAAAATAATATCACCACTTCATACTCCTACGGCTCGTTTAACACGCACCAATGGGATTTGAACGCAAGTTATCGCAATAAAGAAAGCGGATTCGTGGCAAATCTGTCTTCCTTCTATAATTACACCGATAATAATTATAACGTTTGGGGCGAAAACGTATATGTAACCGACAATAGCACGGGAATTAAAAAATATATCATTGCCAAACGTTTTCACGATAGTTATTATTCTTCGGGGATAAAAGGTAGTATAACTCATAAGAAGTGGGCAGATGAATTGCTCTTAGCTTCTGCCGAACGTGCTATCCGGTTGCCGGGAATTACAGAAATGTTAGGAAATACCAGCGAAAACATCGACCCAAGTCCTTTGCTCAGACCTGAAAATAGCCGAAACCTGAATGTTGGGTTCAATATAGGAAATTTTGATTTTGGGAAAAATGAATTTGGGGCAGAAGCCAATTTTTTCGTGCGAGATATTCACGATATGATTCAGCGAGGAGCACCGCGTAACACAGCCGATTTTTATAGTTTCGAGAATTTGGGCAAAGTACTAAGCAAGGGAGTTGATTTGGAATTGCGATACAATTGGGACAAAAAATTGTTCGTAAATATAGCCGGTTCGTACTTCGATGCCCGATTTAATTTGCAGTACAATGAATACGGAGTCGAATATTTTTATTACAAAAGCCAATTGCGTAACGTCCCCTATCTGACCGGAAATGCCAATGCAGAGTATATTTTCAGAAATATATTTCAGGAAAAATTACGCCTGACGCTGAATTATAATTTTGGCTATACACACGAATTTTTTAAAGATTGGGAAAACTTAGGCTCAGCAAACAAAATCATTATCCCAACCCAAGCGTTGCACGATTTGGGGGTAACGTATACTTTCCCGAATCGGAAATGGACCTTGGCAGTCAATGCAAAAAATATTTTTGATACCCAAGTGTTTGATAATTATGCGTTGCAAAAACCAGGGAGAGCTATTTTTGGGAAGATAACATATTCCGTGTTTTAGTGAGAGATTTTCAAACATTTCGTTGATGTTTTCCCGTAGGGGCGAAAAGTTCCAAACATTTTACTGAAGTTTTCCCGCAGGAGTAAAAAGCTTCAAACATTTCGTTGATGTTTTCTCGCAGAGGCGAAAAGTTCCAAACATTTTACTAAAGTTTTCCCGCAGGGGCGAAAAGTTCCAAACATTTTGCAGATGTTTTCTCGCAGGAGTAAAAAATTTCAAACATTAGTAGATTTGTTTGGCAAGGAGAAAAACATTTATAAAATCGAACCAAATTTAATAATCAAATATAATGAAAAAAAGAAATGTAACATCTAGAATAATAGCTCTGACGATGGTTGGGGCAGGTTTATTCGCCGTAGGTTGTAACAAAACCGGAGACGACCCGATACCTACGCCACCGCCAACAGATGCGGAAATTTTCCATATTGCTTATGGAACAGGTACGGGGGGGATAGGAGATTTGTCCACAGCGACATTATTGCCCTTCACTGATATAACCAAAGGGGAAATCAGTTTCCAAAATAATGGATTTAGACTTCCCGATACTCGTACACACCGTTTTTACACATTAAGCGATGGGAAGTACATATACAATTTGGAATATCAGAATGGGAATATCAAAAAGTATGAAAACACCACATCGCCTTTCTACCAACAAGTAGAAGACAAAGATTCAAGCTGGGAGTCAGAAAACAAATACTGGGGCGTGGCTCGTGTAGATTTGAAGAACAAAACAGCTATCAAGATGAATTTGCCTGAAAACTTGTGGCTTGCTTCAAACCAAAATATGAAATTAGGCAAAGATGGAAAACTTTATGCAGCTATTGCTCCATTAAATGCAAACGGAAATATCTATATTTTTGATCCAAAAAGAGCCGATGCGAACGGCTTTACAAAAGGAGCAACTCTTAAAATCGTTGGCGATGCATTTTATTTAGGAGTGTTTTAAAAAATAAATTGATAAAAATAAAAAGCAACCTTTTATAAAAGGTTGCTTTTTATTTTTATGAAAACATTTCTTTTACTTTTTCAAAAAAGGATTTTTCATTTTTATCAGGTTTTGGTGTAAAATGATTATCATCTACCATTTTTCTGAAAAATTCTTTTTGTTCATTTGTCAAATTTTTAGGTGTCCATACATTAACATGTACAAGTAAATCACCTGAACCATATCCGTTAAGCACAGGTATTCCTTTTCCTTTAAGTCGTAGAATTTTCCCTGACTGAATTCCTTCTTCAAGCTTAATACGAACACGCCCTGTGGCTGTTTCTATTTCTTTTGAAGTTCCCAAAACGGCTTCGGGAAAACTAATATACAAGTCATAATGCAAGTTTTCGCCTTCGCGTTTTAAAGTTTCGTGTTCGATTTCTTCAATGATAACAAGCAAATCGCCTGCTATGCTGTTGGTACCAGGTGCATCGTTCCCTTTTCTATCAACCCGAAGTTGCATTCCATCGACAACTCCTGCTGGAATTTTGATAGAAACCGTTTCTTCAACAGATTTCAGTCCCTGAGCATCGGCATCATTGGACTTTTTATCTATTACTTGACCGCTTCCGCCACAAGTCGGACACGTTGTAGAAGATTGCATACGCCCAAGAATTGTATTCATTTCTCGAACAACACTTCCGTTGCCGTGGCAGGTTTCACAAGTTTTGTATGTAGTTCCTTCGGCTTTTACTTTTCGATGAACTTTTACTTTTTTCTCAACACCATTAACAGTATCAGCAAGTGATAATTTTACTCGAATACGCAAATCGCTTCCTTTGACACGATACGAATGCGAATTGCCTCCTCCAAAACCTCCAAAACCTCCAAAACCACTGAAATGTCCTCCAAAAATATCTCCAAAATCTCGGAAAATATCTTCAACATTGGTATAATGCTTGCCTCCCATACCAGCCCCATCAAATGCAGCATGCCCGTATTGGTCATATTGTGCTCGTTTTTGTTCATCGCCCAATATTTCGTATGCTTCGGCAGCCAATTTAAATTTTTCTTCGGCTTGTTTATCCCCAGGATTTTTATCAGGGTGATATTTTAGAGCCATTTTTCGATAGGCTTTTTTAATTTCCGCTTGTGAAGCCTTTTTATCGACTTCTAATATATCATAAAAATCTTGTTTCATTCTTATTGAATTATAATGCTAAATTACTGACCTACAACTACTTTGGGATATCTAATTATTTTATCACCCAATTTATAACCTTTTTCAACTACGTCAATAATTTTTCCTTTGAGTTCTTCTGTTGGTGCAGCAATTTGCGTAATAGCCTCGTGTATTTCACTATCAAAATTATCAGCAGAAGCGACTTGTATTTGTTCTAATCCTTTGGATTTCAATATATTGAACAATTTATTATAAATAATTTCTACGCCTTTGAGCAAGTTTTCGTCTGCGGATTTAGAAATTTCAATCAATGCTCTATCAAAATCATCTAAAATAGGCAACATTGACTCTATGACATCTTGTCCTGCCGTTTTGAAAAGTTCGATACGTTCTTTGGTTGTTCGTTTTTTATAATTTTCAAATTCGGCAAAAAGACGCAAGAATTTATCTTTCTCTTTGGCTAATTCGTCTTCTTGCGAAATAGATGTCTCTTGTGAAGACTCTTGAGTATTACTCGACTTATTTTCAGTAACTTCCGAGGTATTTTCAGTAATTTCCTCTTGTATATTTTGTTCTTTTTCGTTAGTGGTCATATTGTTTAACTATAATTTATATGGTTGAAGAGATAACAATTAGTTTGCCAAAAAATAGCATCTGACAAATTGTCATTTTTTGAAATAGGTACTAATATAATCAGCAACGCCTTCCTCTTTATGATGCTTTGTAATTGCTTTACAAACCGCTTTCACAGAAGTATGAGCATTGGCAACAGCCACGCCATGCCCTACGTTTTTAAGCATTTCAATATCATTAAAATTGTCTCCAAAAGCCATTACTTCCGATAATGAAAAAGGGTAAATTTTATCCAAAATCATTTTAACACCTGTAAGTTTAGAAACCTGAATATCAGCCACTTCTATATAAGTTTCTTTGGCTCTGTAGATATGTGTATTTGTATTCAATTTTTCGTTCAAATAAGCAAACATGGGTTCTATGTAAGAAACCTCACCCATAAGCATTACTTTATGAGCTCCTTTTCCTTCATTGTACCACTTGTTAAGCACTTCTTTATTAGAAAGTATTTCGGGAGAAGTTTGTGTATTATGTTCTTCTCTTTTTGCCCAAAAATCATACGAAGGAGCATACCAATCATCAGCATTGTACAAGCTTATATGTACTTGATTATCTGCTTTTTGTTCATTGTATTGAATCAAAGTTTCAATTATCGAAAGAGGAATTTCAACCGAATGTAATACCTCTTGTTTGTGCTTTACCAAAGCTCCATTGTAAGCAATAAGGGGTTCGTTTAAAATATCTAAACGTTCTTGTATATAGTACATTTGCTTAGGCATTCTTGCTGAAACAAGTATAAAAGGAAGTTGATTTTTGATTTTTTTCACTTGTTCGATGGTGTATTCTGATACTTGACGTTCATCATTGAGTAATGTTCCATCAATATCAGAAAAAATAATTTTAATACTCATTAGTTTTGCTAAATTTGAGGTGCAAAGTTACATTTTTATCCTAATATACAAAAATAAATAGCTCATTATCACTATAAAAACCAAGATAAAACACGATATTTTAGCAAAAAATAAATTATAATGATAAAATTTTTTGCTGTTTCAATCTAAAAATGTAATTTTGTGCAACTTATAATTATATAACACATAAGAATATGGATACAAATAAATTCTCCGTAAGACACATTGGTGTTTCAGCAGAAGATTTGCCTGAAATGCTACGAACTATCAAAGCCAAATCGTTGGAACAACTTATTGAAGAAACCATTCCATCTGACATTCGCTTAACAAAAGATTTTGAACTTCCTCAACCTTTGAGTGAATACGAATTTGCCCGACACATCGCTCAACTTGCTCAAAAAAATAAGGTATTCAAAACCTATATAGGACAAGGTTACAACGAGGCAATAACTCCTGCAGTAATTCTCCGTAATATTTTTGAAAACCCTGGTTGGTACACAGCTTATACACCCTATCAAGCAGAAGTAGCACAAGGGCGACTTGAAGCTCTTTTGAACTATCAAACAATGCTAGTTTCGCTTACAGGCATGGAACTTGCCAACGCTTCTTTGCTTGATGAAGGCACAGCAACTGCGGAGGCTATGACTATGTTTTTTGAACTTCGTTCACGTGAGCAAAAAAAACAAGGTATCAATAAATTTTTTGTTTCAGAATTTGCTTTTGCTCAAACTATAGCCGTTGTTAAAACTCGTGCAAAAGCATTAGGAATAGATATCGTCGTAGGTAATGAAGAAACATTTGATTTTTCTACGGAATATTTTGGTGCTTTTATCCAAAATCCAAACAAAAATGGAGAAGTAAAAGATTTGGCTGATTTCGTTACTAAGGCACATCAAAAAGAAATTAAAGTAGTTGTTGCTGCCGATTTGTTAAGTTTAGTTCTGCTCAAAGCACCTGCATCGTGGGGTGTTGATGCCGTTGTTGGAACAACACAACGTTTCGGTATTCCATTAGGATTCGGAGGTCCACACGCTGCTTATTTTGCTACCAAAGATGAATACAAACGAAATATCCCTGGTAGAATAATCGGAGTTACCAAAGATGCCAATGGAGATATGGCGCTTCGTATGGCTTTGCAAACACGTGAGCAACACATCAAGCGAGACAAAGCTACCTCAAACATATGTACAGCACAAGTATTACTGGCTGTTATGGCTGGAATGTACGCTGTATATCACGGGCCACAAGGGTTACGCAATATAGCCGAACGAGTACATCTGTCAGCTGCAACTTTGGCTGAAAATCTAAACAAATTGGGGTATGAAATTTTGTCAAAGGAATATTTTGACACACTCATTATAAAAGCAGAAGAGGAAACGATACGACCTATCGCTGAAAAAGCCGAAATCAATTTCTACTATATTGATAAAAATCGTATCAGTATTTCGCTTAATGAAGCGACAACTTTAGATGATTTGAATGCAATTATAGAAGTATTTGCCAAAGCAAAAAATACTTCATATACAAAAATAACTGAATTAAAAACTCATTTTGTTTTAAATGAAAAACACCTGCGAACCGATGCCATTTTAACTGATAAAGTATTCAACTCCTATCATAGCGAAACTGATATGATGCGCTATATCAAAAAGTTGGAACGCAAAGATTTATCGCTCAATCATTCGATGATTTCGTTAGGATCTTGCACGATGAAGCTCAATGCTGCTACTGAAATGTTGCCTTTGAGTTCCTCTGCATGGGGGAATATTCACCCATTTGCTCCAAAAAATCAAACAGAAGGTTATTTAGAATTATTGTCTAACTTAGAGCTTTATCTTTCTCAAATCACAGGTTTTGCAGGAACTTCTTTACAACCCAACTCGGGAGCTTCGGGAGAGTATGCAGGACTTATGGTTATTCGTACATATCAACAAAGCAAAGGCGAAGGACATCGTAATGTTTGTTTAATTCCCGCTTCAGCACACGGAACTAATCCCGCTTCGGCAGTAATGGCAGGAATGAATGTTGTAGTTACTAAAACTGACCCACAAGGAAACATTGATGTAGCTGATTTACGTGAAAAAGCTGAACAATACAGAGATAATCTTTCTGCTCTGATGGTTACATATCCTTCTACGCACGGAGTTTTTGAATCATCAATCAAAGAAATCTGTCAAATTATTCACCACAATGGTGGTCAGGTTTATATGGATGGAGCCAATATGAATGCCCAAGTAGGATTCACCAATCCAGGAACTATTGGTGCCGATGTTTGCCATTTGAATTTGCATAAAACCTTTGCTATACCTCACGGAGGTGGTGGTCCTGGTGTAGGACCTATCTGTGTGGCTAAGCACTTAGTTCCTTTCTTACCTGCCAATATCTTAACAGGTAATCTAAAAAATAGAGATGTGATTTCTTCAGCCCCTTATGGTAGTGCTATGGTGTGTCTAATTTCATATGCATATATCCGAATGTTGGGTACAGAAGGACTTAAAAAAGCTACACAATATGCTATTTTGAATGCAAACTATTTGAAAGAAAAACTAAAAGATTTTTATCCAATTCTTTATACAGGGGAAAAAGGAAGAGCCGCTCACGAAATGATTTTGGATTGTCGTGAATTTAAACAAAAACACATCGAAGTGATTGATATTGCCAAGCGATTGATGGATTACGGTTATCACGCTCCTACGGTTTCTTTCCCTGTTGCTGGAACACTTATGGTAGAACCTACCGAGAGTGAAAGTAAAACCGAATTGGATAAATTTATCGCCGCAATGCAAAGTATTCGCAAAGAAATTGATGCGATAACCGATGAGAATAACCCTGTGAAGAATGCTCCTCATACATTGGCTATGCTTACCGCCAATACGTGGGAATTCCCTTATACACGTGAGCAAGCAGCTTTCCCTCTTTCATATTTGTACGAAAACAAATTCTGGCCTTCGGTTCGCCGTGTTGATGATGCTTATGGAGATAGAAATCTGATATGCTCTTGCCCTCCTATAGAAGACTATCAATAAGGATAATTTCACAGATTTCATATTTTTCAGAAGGGGAATTATTTTGAAATTCCCCTTTATTATTAAAAAAATTCCCCTTTATTATTAAAATTTTACGTAAAAAAATAATTCCCTTTTTAATGAAACTATTTTTTCTATATTTATTTTTTTTATTCACTTCGTTTTCTTATGCAGGAATTGATAATTTACTTCCTAAGCCACAGCAAGTTGAGGCCAATGGTGAGCATTTTTCTTTGCGAAAGGTACAACTCCTTACGCCCGTGTTACAAATGCAATGGGAGAATTTTATCGCCGAAATGGGAGGAGCTATTTCCGATAAGGCAAAACAACGCATTGAAGTTGAGTTTGTTGCAGATATTCCACAGGCACGACTAAATAAGGAGGAAGCCTACACTTTGTCCGTTTCCAAAAACAAAGTACATATCAAAGCAATTACCGAAAAAGGCGTATACTGGGCAATGCAAACTTTGCGTCAATTGGCTGTAAAACAAGGTAAGAAAACCACTTTTGAAGGTTGTACCATTGTGGATTATCCGGCTTTTCGCATTCGCGGATTTATGCAAGATGTGGGGCGTACGTTTATCTCTTTGGACGAACTAAAAAAAGAAATTGCAATACTTTCTCAATATAAAATCAATGTTTTTCATTGGCATCTGACGGAAAATCAAGGGTGGCGATTGGAAAGCAAAAAGTACCCAATATTGAACGAAGCGTCAAGTTATGAACGCTCACACGCACAATTTTACACCTTGAACCAAGTCAAAGAATTGGTCGAGTTTTGCAAACAGCATAACGTGATGCTCATTCCTGAAATAGATATGCCAGGACATAGTTTAGCATTCCGAAAAGCATTCAAATACGATATGCAATCTGCAGAAGGAACGCAGATTTTGAAAGAACTTTTGGAGGAAATGTTACCTTACTTCGATGTGCCTTATTTTCACATCGGAACGGACGAAGTAGAATTTACCAACCCGAATTTTGTTTCCGAAATGGGGCAATTTATTCGCGAACGGGGCAAAAAAGTAATTTCGTGGAATCCAGGGTGGCATTACAAGGAAGGAGAAATCGATATGACGCAGCTTTGGAGCTATCGCGGGAAAGCTCAAAAGGGAATTTCTGCTATTGATAGTCGTTTGCATTATATCAATCATTTTGATGCTTTTGGCGATGTGATAGCGTTGTATAACAGTCGAATTTTGAATGTTTCTGAAGGAAGTAACGACCACGCAGGAAGCATCGTAGCGGTGTGGCACGACCGATATATTCCTGATGAGCAAGAGATTATCATTCAGAATAATTTCTACCCAGCATTACTCGCATTGGCGGAACGTTCGTGGCTGGGCGGTGGCACAGAATATTTTGACGGAAAAGGCACGATTTTATCTTCTAAAACCGACCCTAATTTCGTCGCTTTTGCTGATTTTGAGCACCGAATGTTATGGCATAAAAAACAGAATTTTAATAACTTACCATTCGCTTACGTAAAGCAAACCGATATGCAATGGACCATCACTGAACCTTTCCCAAATGAGGGTGATTTAACAAAATCTTTTCCGCCCGAAAAATCCTTCGCCGACACCTATATATATAATGGTAAAACGTATAACACGCAAAAAACTATCGGGGCGGGGATCTATTTGCGGCACGTGTGGGGAAATATCGTCAAATCGTTATATGACAATCCGCAACCAAACCATACAGCGTATGCCTATACGTATGTGTATTCTCCTAAAAAGCAGACTGTTGGGCTTTGGGCAAGTACGCAGAATTACAGTCGTTCCGAGAAGGATTTGCCTCCACCACAAGGAAAGTGGGATTACAAAGAAAGTCGCATTTGGATAAACGATACAGAAATACAACCGCCCGTTTGGAAGTCTTCCCATACGGAAAAATCCGAAGAAACACCGCTGACCAATGAGAATTTTGAAGTCCGCCCACCGATTGCCGTAACACTCAATAAAGGTTGGAACAAAGTGCTGATAAAGCTCCCAGTCGGAAAATTTTCTACCCTCGAAGTGCGTTTGGTAAAGTGGCATTTTAACTTTGCTTTTGTGAGTTTGGACGGAAAAACTGAGGTGGAAGGATTAAAATTTGACACTACGAATTAAATAATTTCATTCTTTTATCAAAAATGAACATACTATTTACTTAAAATTAGAGTATAAAATAATATTTTGTTCGTAAAAATTTCATTTTTAATAATCAATATTGTTTTTCAATATCTTTACCGAACAACACGTATACTACCTTTTCGATTATGATTTCTTTTGTCGCCAACTTTATTGATTTTGTATGAAAAACTAATCATATAGTATTGTTTAAGTATCAATTTTTGTGAATCTTGTACGTAATCTTGAGTGATAGTTCGCCAAGTGTCTACTGTTTGATTAAGCAAATCGAAAGCTTTGAGTTGCAAAGTGGCTTTTTCATCCAAAAATTTGTAACCTAAACTCATATTCCAATAAAAGTATGTTTTTCTAAAACCATCGCTTATGTATGGCAAATACGAAAATTCAATATCGTTACCAAAAATTACATTTTTAGGAACATAAATAGTAATTCTAAATGAAGTTTGTTGTTGGGTATAACTCTGATTTTCAAAAACATCTAAATTGTATTTTGCTTTACTAAAAGTAGGATGATATACCAAATTCAAATCTATTTTTTCATCATAATTATATTCCAATCCTACAGAAGGAGCTATGTTATAATGAGTTATCGCATAACGAGTTCCATTACTGAATAAATTATTTTTATTGATATTCCCCCAAGTACCTAACCGATACCCTATTTTGTTTTTCTCTACTTTATATGATTTGTTAAAATATGCACCTCCATCTATCGAAAAATCATCATCAATATTAGTGTAGGTAGTTTTTCGTGTCAGATCATTGTTAGTAAGTGTTACAGAAGTGATTTTATCTTTCTGAAAATCAGCTCTTAACGAAGTAAAAATTCCCGATCGTGTTTCCCAATTGTAATTGTTAAAATCAATACGGAAAGTATTGCTAAATGTAGGTTTCAAATCTGGATTTCCAGTAAATGTATGCAAAGGATTATTCACATTATCAATAGGTTGCAATTGATTTACGCTCGGCACACGAGTATGAGTATTGTAATTAAAATTTAAAGTAATTCCTTTTTTGATTTCATATCCCATCCGAAACCTAAAATTCGGATTTCGAAAAGTTTTATCTAAAGCTAAATTACGTAAAAAATCCTGATTTTCAAGTCGAGTGTAAATGACTCCCACTTCACCATTAAAACGAATTTTTCCTCTTCTCCATTCTAAACCAATTTCAGGTTGATGTTGTGTGTTTTCCGTTAGAAAATCAGAACTCAACAAATTATTAAAATTCAGATAATTTCCATTTATATCTGAATCATAGGTATTTATGTTACTTTTTATATCAGTTTTCGAAAATTTATAACTGGTTTTCAGTAATAAATCTTTGTATAGGGGATAGCGCAAATTTGTCCGAAAATAATAATTATCACTTTTGCTATCGGTATCTTGCTGTTGGTTACGCACTTGCAAAGAAGTATTATTTCCAAAAATTTCACGCGTGTTGTAAAGTGTTTGTTCTTTTTCCGAACGACTGTTACTATTTCCCAACGTCACTCCCCATGAGCCTTTTGTGCCTTTAAATCGTCGATTAAATGACACCCAATTGTTGAACAACATTCCATAATTTTGCGAATAACTTTTTGAAATGCTTTGATTTACAATGGATTTAAGATTGTCGTACGAAGTTTCTTCACTTCTGTTATGGTTGTTTCCTCGATTTATAGAAAGTTGTGGATGCACCGAAATCTGCGTGAGCGAATCAATTTTGTACTCTAAATCAGCCCGTGCAGAATGCTTATTGCTCCACGAATCATTCCACTGTTCGTTTCTTGAAAAATAGTGACGATTGGGTAGCGTAGTTTCACGGTCATTTCGTGAATAATTTTCGTTATCGTTTTGAGAATAAAAATAATTGGCATCTATTTCCATATTTTTGCTGTATTCATCCACGTAATTAATTCCTCCTATGTGCGATTTGTTAAACCCATCATTACCTCCAAAATTCATTCCATCAATAGAAACGCTTCTTCTTGATACAGAAAAATTTTGCACATTGCTCATCATTCCAAATATTTCGTCAAATTCAAAACCTAATGTATTGATATTGTTAGAGCTACCTAATACAGAAACTCGGGTTTTGTCTTGAAAATAATTTCCAAATCCGTTGAATTCATAGCGATCTTTTGTTCCATAACCTGCCGATGTTCGACCAAAAAAACCTTTGTTTTTATCTTCTTTCAAAATGATATTTATTGATTTATTGTTAGGGTCGCCTTCTTCCTTAGTAAATTTTTGCTCTTTGGTTTTGGTGTCACTTACTTGAATTTTTTTAACAATATCTTTGGTAAGATTTTTTGTAGCAATTTTTGGATTATCGAAGAAAGGTTTTCCATTTATTAAAATCTCATTTACGGATATTCCGTTTATGGTAATATTTCCTTGTGTATCTACCTCAACACCAGGTAAGTTTTTTAGTAATTCTTCTATTGTCGCATCGGGTCTGAGCTTAAAGGCATCGGCATTGAACTCCAACGTATCCTTCTTAATTGTGATAGGAATAGCCTCAGAAGATACTGTTACACCTTCTAATTCAAGTGCTTGTGTTTCTAACACTATTTTCCCTAAGTTAAGAATAGTTTTGGAATGTTGAATTTTTTTTGAAAGATGTTTTTCCCACATGAGTGATAAATAAATCCATTTCTTGCTCTCGGTTTTTTCCTTTTAGATTGAAAAATCCTTTGGCATCTGTAATTGTGTAATTCACTAACATAGAATCTTTTACAGATTTTAAGAAGACAGTTGCCGCTTCAATAGGCTTTTGAGTTTCTTTGTCATATACTTCGCCTGTTATGGTAAATTGCTGGGCAGAAACAATCAATGTCAAAAAAAACATCGTTACAAAAATAATTTTTCTCATAATGGCAAAGTTACTTGAATATGTTCAATATAATAGTATATCTTGTTTGTATAATATTTCACTTAGTTAGCCCTATTATAAACAAAAAAATATCCATTAATTTTAGTGATACAAAAGAGTCTTTCGTAAAAGATTTTCTTAAAAAAATATTAGACAAGTTTCCTTTTAACGGAATTCATTGTTTTAATGATTTATTTATACAAATGTTTCATAGCGTTTTCTTCCTGACGGATACGCACCGCTAAAATAACTAAATAAATCGGAAATAATACATAAAATGTCAAAGAAGCCTTGCACAAAAGAGCCATTCCTATAAGTTCTGGCAAAATGTTTAAAAAGTAATTCGGATGCTTTATCCATTTGAATAAGAAGGATTTATTCATTTTATGCTCTGGAAGAATATATATTTTGAGTGTCCAAACCTCTCGCAATTGGTAGATGACATAAAATAGCATCACATAGGCAAAAACAAGCAATACTATGCCCCATTTGGAAGTGCTATCCAGCGACAAATTATCGTTGTGAATAGCTTCAAATAAACACAAAAAATAAAACGCAATATGGGCAAGGGTCAGCAATATTGAATTTACTCTTCCGTATTGCACTCCCCCAAAAGCTTTGATGCGTTTCTCATTTCTTAATGAAATACCCAATGAAATTAGCCGCAAAGCAAAAAAACAACAAAATAAAATAACTACTTCTTGCATCTTGATTTTAATTTTTTATAATGAATTTATTTCTTTACTAAAAACAAAGATTTTATTTCTCTACCATATCAAGAAAAACTGAGAAAAGATAGCCTTCCTCTCATCGAAAACTACTTCAATACATATATTCAGTTTCCTACTTCCATCGACTTTGATCGTCCTGACAGGTCATCAATTTGTGTCTGTTAAACCCTAATATCAGTCTACCCAAATGCACTTTTTTGTTTCCAATTTTATTTTTTATAATTTTGATACCTTATTATCAAAATTGATAAAGTAAATGTATCTCGTTTAAGTCTTTTTTCAAATCAATTCCCGAAATGATAATTTTGTGTCTGTCAAAACTCAACAATACAACTCCTTCATCCAAAAGTTTTACAATTATATCGAGTAAAAAGTACGTATTTAATCTTTTTGCTACCCAAGTTTTGTAACCACTTATTTTTTGATTATAGAAAGTATAAAAAATATAGTTTCCAGTCTTTTTATGATGAAAAACTTCTGCTTGAAAACTTTCACAACGTCTTTTCCATCGTCAATAAGTGTAATAAATTCTCAAATTCACTAACTTTTTTTCATTTGATGATTCTATTTTGAACAAAGCAGTATCTTTTTCGTTAACTTTAACTATCTATATTATCAGTCATCAAATATTATTATATTCTGTTTGCTTTTTCCTATTGTACGAAGTCAAAAGAAAAAATACCAATCAAAAAAGTAACTAAAAATGTGAAGTTTGTTAATAGTTTTATAATTGTTATGCATCATAATTTGCACTTAAATTTCTAAAAAAGAATTTTAAAATCTCCTGTTTAAAACAGAAAATCTCGGGACAAAGGTACTAATTTTTTAAGAAATATGATATTTTTCTTATAAGTTTGACTTCCAAAATAATTATCCATATCCCCAAAATTAGGAATTATTGAAAAATATCTATTGAATAATAAACAAATAGTAATCAATCTTTTAAAAGTATTCATTTTAAAAAAATTTGGTCAAACAATATAATTTATATACTTTTGCATTAAATATTTCGGTGTGTAAAACAATAATTTATGCAACAAATTTTATCCAAATATTTACCTGAGAAAGCTGTAATTCCTTGTTTTGAACTCATCAAAAATTATGAAATATACTTAAAAATTGTCAATGAACGACAAACTCGACACGGAGATTATCAGCGTTTACCAAGTGGTCAGCATAAAATAACTATCAATGCAAGCCTTAACAAGTATCGTTTTCTAATGACTTTGATTCACGAAATAGCTCACTTAGTAACCATATTAAAGTATGGAAAGGAAGTAAAACCTCACGGAAGGGAATGGAAACATACATTTACTTGTTTGATGGTACCTTTTTTACGACCAGAAATTTTCCCTTCATCATTGCTTCCCTTGTTAGCACAACATTTTAAAAATCCGTCTGCAAGTAGCGATATTGATGTAAAATTGTCCCTAGCAATGAAAAAATATGACAAACAAGAACGATTGAAAAATTATGTTTTTGAATTGCCCATAGGTAGTTACTTTCGTACAAATGATGGTAAAATTTTCCAAAAAGGAATAAAAAAAGTAAAACGCTATCAATGTACCGAAGTGTATTCAGGACGTAGTTATGTGGTACAACCGCACGCAATGGTTGAAGTATTGACTAATTTTAAAAAATAATTATTATGAAATCTAATTACTATGCAGTAATAATGGCAGGAGGCGTAGGAAGTCGTTTTTGGCCAGTAAGTACAGGGGCTTTTCCTAAGCAATTTCATGATATGTTAGGAGCAGGGCAAACTCTTCTGCAAAAAACCTATTCTCGATTAGCTCAGTTTATCCCCGAAGATAACATTTTGATACTTACCAACAAAGCATATCACAATTTGGTCAAAGAGCAAATTCCGCAAATTTCAGAAGAAAATATTGTTCTTGAACCATCTATGCGCAATACAGCACCTTGCATTTTGTATGCTTCAATGAAAATAGCTAAACGTAATAAAGATGCGGTAGTTATTGTAGCTCCATCTGACCATTGGATTGAGCAAGAAGTTGTTTTCCAAAGAGATATAGAACATTGCTTTTCTATCTGCAAAAAGCAAGATGTACTGATGACTCTTGGTATTACACCTGCTTTTCCTAATACAGGTTATGGATATATTCAATATGATACTACTTCACAAAATTCTGCTAAGCGAGTCGTTCAATTTACCGAAAAACCTAATTATTTCAAGGCAAAACAATTTATTGAGGCAGGAAATTATTTGTGGAATGCAGGGATTTTCGTATGGAATATTCAGAGTATTATAAAGGCTTTCAAAGAATATCAACCACAAATGTATCTCCTTTTTGAACAAGGCGAAAATAGTTACAACGCACCACAAGAATCAATTTTTATCTCAGAAAACTACTCAAAAGCAGAAAATATTTCTATTGATTATGCAATAATGGAATCTTCTACTAATATTGTTGTTTTTCCTGCCAATTTCGATTGGAACGACTTAGGCACATGGGGGTCTTTGTACGAAAAACTTTCCAAAGACGATATGAAAAATGCGGTTGTCAATGCCCAAGTTCTTTTTAAGAATTCAAGCAATAATATTGTCCGTACCGATTCCAAAAAAATGGTAATTGTTGATGGTTTGGAAGATTATATTGTAGTTGATAAACCTTCTGTACTGATGATTTTTCCAAAAAGTAAGGAGCAAGAAATCAAAGAACTTCTGAGTGAAGTAAAAGAAAAATTTGGTAATGAGTTTTCTTAAAATATTGAACAATGAATTTACATCATATTTATCTTATTATTCATCTACTTAGCGCAACTATTTGGGTAGGAGGACACTTAGTTTTAGCAATAGGTTTCTTACCTAAAGCTCTTAAAAACAACGACTTTGGATACATTCAACGTTTTGAAAAAATCTATGAACCTATCGGAATGCCTTCTCTACTGTTACTTGTAACAACAGGATTTCTGATGACTTATGATTTTAACATAAAATACAATGCTTGGTTTTCGTTTTCTAATCCGCTCGAAACCATAGTTTCATTAAAACTTATCGGATTGCTTCTTTCGATGAGTTTTGCTATCAGTGCTCAAACACGTGTCCTTCCTAAATTGGCTAAAGGTAATTTGAAAAAACTTCCAGAAATGGCTTTTCATATCATTAGCGTTACGCTTATTGGAGTCATACTACTGATTTTAGGAAGTTTTGCACGCTATGGAGGCTTTTCTTTATAAAAGAATTTGATTTTAAATAAAAAAAATACTTCATATTTGTAGAAAAGAATTATTTTTGCAAATGTAAATATTATACTAATGATAAAAAACGTAGTACAACTCTTTGATGTATCTATTTTCCAGAAAAAAAATTTGGTGCTAAGCGAGGTTGATTTAACCATAGAAAAAGGAGAATTTATCTATCTGATAGGAAAAACAGGAACAGGAAAAAGTTCTTTACTTAAACTGTTATATGGAGATTTAGCACTGTTAAAAGGACAAGGAAAGGTTGTTGATTTTGACTTAACAAAACTCCGTGAGCGCGATATTCCTTATCTTCGGCGCAGAATAGGTATTGTTTTTCAAGATTTTAAATTGCTCCCCGATAGAAACGTTTATGAAAATTTGTCTTTTGTACTAAAAGCCACTGGTTGGACAGACAAAAAAACAATAGACGAACGCATCAATCGTGTGCTTACCAAGGTGAAAATGCAAACTAAAAATTTTAAATTTCCACATCAACTATCTGGAGGTGAGCAGCAAAGGGTAGCCATAGCTCGCGCACTCTTAAACGACCCAGAACTGATACTTGCCGATGAACCTACAGGAAATCTAGATCCTGAAACCAGTGTTGAAATTATGAAAGTACTGCGAGAAATCAATGATTCGGGGCGGACAATACTGATGGCTACCCACGATTACGCACTTATTTTGAAATTTCCTGCCAAAACACTCAAATGCGATAACGGACGTATTTTTGAAGTAGTACAACGTAGTATTTAATCATAAAAAACTGATTTTAAGATAATTATGTTGCAATATTACAAACAAATATTTGAAAAAAAACTTTATTTTTTAGTCTTTTGCCTACTTTGTTGGAGTATAAATGCTCAAAAGAACTATCCTAAAAATTATTTCGGATTACCTGTTGATATTCCTTTGCTTTTGGCGGGGAATTTCGGAGAATTGCGTCCCAATCACTTTCACGCAGGTATTGATATCAAAACACAAGGTGGACAAGGAGTTCGTATCTATTCTATTGCTGATGGAGTTGTTTCTCGTATCAAAGTAAGTACACGAGGTTACGGAAAGGTCATATACATTGAACATCCTAACGGATATACGAGTGTCTATGCTCATTTGCAGAAATTTTCTCCTGAAATAGAAGCTTATGTAAAACGACACCAATATCAAAAGCAAAAATATGAAGTAGAACTATTTCCACAAGCTACTGATTTTTCTATCAAAAAGGGCGATTTGATAGCTTTGAGTGGAAATACAGGAGGAAGCGTTGCCCCACATCTACACTTTGAAATTCGTGATACTAAAACACAAAAATCTATCAATCCACGACATTTTGGTTATGAAATTACTGACCAGATAGCCCCTATTTTGTATCGTTTGTACGGATATAGTTTAAATGACCAGTCGGCAATTAACGGCTCACAATTTCCTGTACAAATTCCTTTTACCAAACAAGGAAACAATCAATTTGTTGCTGATAAAATATATGCTGACGGATTGATAGGATTAGGCGTACAAACCATTGATAAAAAGAATTTTACCAATAATATTTACGGAATTTACAAAGCAACTATTTCCGTAAATGGCTCATTTATATTAAGTTATGTTTTTGATGAAATGAATTTTGCCGAAGATAATTATATCAATACACTGATTGATTACGCTTTGTATTTCAAAAATTCATCGCGCATACAGCTAATGTACAAAAAAGATAGTAATAAATTATCTCTCTATTCGCCTACAAATAGCAATGGAATGATTGATATTCAAGAAGGATTCACTTACAATGTCGTTATCACACTTGAAGATTTCAATAAAAATACAACCCAGATACAAATTCCTATTGAAGGTAAAAAACAACCTATTACAGAGCCATTACCTGAACCAAAAGGAACATTACTTGTGGCTTTGCGCGATAATTATTACAAAACTGATAACGGAAATGTGTTTTTTCCTCAACAAACATTTTATGAAAATCTATATATAGATGTAAAAACACAAAGCGATACACTAAAAGTATTTCCTAACGATGTTCCTTTGCGGAAATATTATAACTTAACTATTGAAAATCAAGGGAAATTTAAAGAAAATGAACTTTCGCAAGTTTTGATAGCTTCTGTAAATCCAAAAAATAAACGACTTGCTCCTCTCAGTACAGTACGTAAAGGAAATACTTTTTCGACAAGAACCAAGTCATTGGGTGATTTTGTCCTTGTTAAAGATTCGATTGCTCCAACTATTTTACCAGTCAATTTTTCTTCAGTAAAAAACAATGTAAGTAAGTTGGCTTACTTGAAAGTGAAAATAAATGATAATTTCAGTGGAATAGATCAATACACGCCAACCATCAACGGCAAGTGGATACTAATGGAATACGAACCCAAAGAAAAAATGCTTACTTTCGATATGTCAGATATGACATTTATCGATAAGGAATTGATTTTCAGACTTGTTGTTAAAGACAATGTAGGAAACGAAAATTCCGTAACAATTCCACTCGTGTTATAAATTTTTATTAGGAGTTATTTTCAAAAAACATTAAAATCCTAAATCTCGCTCTATATCTTCTAATTCTATAATATCCAAAGCCTCTTGAAGTGTGGGAGCAATACGTAATTCTTCGGGTAATTCTTCGTATGAAAATTGAGGAGCTATCAAAACAAATGATTGTTTTTTTGCAGAAAAATCTTCTGAAATAGGTGTAAATTTGAGAATATCAGACAAAGCAATACCATCATCATAAGACAAATCAACAACCAAATTATGGTTTAGTAAAGATGGGTCATGAATTACTCGTTGAAGATAATTCTCCACAGGTTCTTTTTGAGTAAAACGAATAATAACGGCGTTTTTTTCTTCTGATTTTTTCATAAAATTAAACTTTAATCTTTGAAGCTAATAAATAAATTACAGCCATACGAATTGCAACTCCATTTTCAACCTGATTAAGAATAATAGAGTGCTTTCCATCAGCTACTTCTGAAGTAATTTCAACACCTCGATTAATGGGACCTGGGTGCATAATAATAATCTCTTTATTTAGCTTGTTCAAAATGTTTTGTGTAAGCCCATATTGTTGCACATATTCTCGAGTTGAAGGAAAATAACTCACGTCTAAACGTTCGTTTTGGATACGAAGCATATTAGCAACATCGCACCATTGGAGTGCTTTTTCCAAATTAGTTTCTACTTTTACTCCTATCGATTCTATATATTTAGGAATGAGCGTTTTAGGTCCGCATACACGAACTTCTGCTCCTTGGAGTTGTAGTGCAAAAATATTAGAAAGTGCTACACGTGAGTGTAAAATATCTCCTACTATAACCACTTTTTTTCCAGTTACAGAACCTAATTTTTCACGAATTGAATACGAATCAAGCAATGCCTGTGTAGGGTGTTCGTGCGCCCCATCTCCTGCATTGATAATTGAAGCATTGATGTGTTTTGATAAAAAGACACAAGCTCCTGGATTAGGATGTCTCATAACTAGCATATCTACTTTCATTGCTAGAATATTATTAACCGTATCAATGAGTGTTTCGCCTTTCTTAACAGAAGATTGTGCAGCAGAAAAATTGATAACATCAGCAGAAAGTCGTTTTTCAGCAAGTTCAAATGAAAGTCTCGTTCGTGTCGAATTTTCAAAAAACAAATTCGCAATCGTAATATCACGAAGCGATGGAACTTTTTTGATAGGTCGATTGATAACTTCTTTGAACTGATCTGCCGTTTCAAAAATAAGTTCAATATCTTTTTCTGTCAAATACTTAATTCCCAATAGATGATTAACACTTAGCTCACTCATAGTTTTAAAGTTTTTTATATATTTTGGTTATTTAGCAAATATACAATATCTTCATTATCTTTTTCTTTCCAATGTACCACAACACGCTCATTGTTGAAAGCATCTACTTGGCGTCCGCTATAATCGGGCTGTATAGGTAAGTGTCTGCTGAAACGGCGATCTATAAATGTGAGCAATTCAACTGATTGAGGTCGTCCAAACGATTGAATTGCTGTTAAAGCTGCTCGAATACTGCGTCCTGTATATAATACATCATCAATGAAAACTACTTTTTTGTTTTCGACAACGAAATCAATCTGTGTGGTGTTGGCAACAAGTGGTTTTTCATTTCGACGGAAATCATCTCGGAAGAAAGTAATATCTAACAAACCTAATGCAATATAGTTAATCTGATATTTTTCAGAAAGTATTTTGACTAAACGTTGTGCCAAATATGTGCCTCGTGGTTGTATCCCAATAAGGACTGTTTGTGAAAAGTCCAAATGATTTTCAATAAGTTGACAAGCTAACCGATTGAGTATTACATCTATCTCTTGTGCTGAAAGTAATATTTTTTTTTCCATTTTTCAACTAATTTGAGAGCGTAAAAATACAAATTTTTAATTAGATATTTAGCATAATTCAAAATTACAAAGCATAAATATCTTTAAAAAAACATTCCAACAAAAAATAAAATTGATATCAAAAAAGTCGAAAGAGCCACAACTTTAAGCTGACTATCAAGTTCTTGTGGATTGATATGTTTTTTCACATATATCAAATGAAAAATAAGAGGTATAAAAGCAATAATGTATATTGTTTTCATTCCCAATTGCAATGTAAGTAATGAATAAGCCATTAGCAAAAGCATTGGTAACAAAACAAGTATATAGTGATAATAACGTGCCAATTCTTTCCCTAGAATAACGGGAATAGTGCGTTTATTCATTGCTCGGTCATTGTCAATATCGCGCATATTATTAAGGTTCAGAACTGCCATACAAAGCATTCCGATAGCAGAAGCAGGTAACAAAACTTTCCATTGAAGTTGATGGGTATAAAGGAAATAACTTCCTGCAACACTAATCAATCCGAAAAAAATAAAAACAAAAATATCGCCTAATCCCTTGTATCCATAAGCATTTCTCCCTATTGTATATTTTATTGCTGCCATAATAGCCATAATAGTCAAAACAAAAAAAGATAATGAATATATTATATTTTCCCTCCCAAAGGCTATATAAATTAGAATAATTGCTGAGAGTAACGAAATTATCATCGTTACACCAATTATTTTTTTCATCTCGGAGAGGGTCATTGCTCCCGACTGAATAGCCCTTTTGGGACCTAATCTTGCTTGATTATCGGTTCCTTTTTGACTATCACCGTAATCGTTAGCAAAATCTGAAAGAAGTTGAAAACAAATTGTAGTTAAAAGTGCTAAAAGAAAAATATCAATACGGAAAGCTCCGTTGCAGTACGCCATTGCACTGCCTATCAGAATTCCTGAAACAGACAAAGGCAACGATCGCAGGCGAGCAGAGGCATACAAACTCTTGAATGTAATCATACGCTAAATACCTATTTCAATCTGAAAACGTAAGTACCAATCATCTGTTGATGCTCCCACTAAGAATATTTTCTCATTTCGAGCCACTTCTAATTGAGCTTTGAAAGTATGTTCCCATATATATTTGGTAATGCCTAAGGCTAATTCATTCTGCTTAGGGATAAATGTAAGAAGTTCACTTTGTGGAACTTGACACGAATATCTTCCTGCTATTTCCCATTGATTAGTAAAAACATAACTAGCTTGTGCATCAAATCCATAACCTGCCTGTACATAGACATTATTTACCCCATCAGAAGTTATTGGATTAGAAGTAGTTCGTTGCATATAAGAACTCATCAATGCCCAACCATTATATTTGAGTACAGCATCAGCAAAGAACGAATGTAAATCACGCTCTTCGAGTAATTTATCACCTCGTTGTCCTTGTGTTTTGGTTGCTCTATTATTAAAATGATAAGTAGAACCGATGTATAGTTTGGGGGCTTCTTCACGTTTTAAGTCTCCTTCGAAGAATTCACCTCCTTTTTTAAATCGTCCAAAAGGAAAAAGTTCAATTCTCCCCGTGTAAGCTAAACCTTTATCTTCTCCTGTAAAATTGCGCCCTTGACCAGAAGTGATAGCTGTTTTTACATTGTAACCAAATGATTGTGTATTCTGATAGGAAACAAAAATTCCAAAATCTCTATCAATATTGAAAGTAGCGTTGCTAATAGAACGATCGGTTAGTTGTAAAGCTCCTGACGAATTGACCCGTTGACGATTTCCCGGTAGTTTGGTTTGTCCAAACCCTAAACTCCAATGCTTATCGGGGCGGTAATATACCATTGCATCACGGATAATATTCACATTACTTCCTCCTACATCACCAGGGGAAAAAGATAATTGGAGCGTATAGGCAAACTTTGGATTAACTACATATCCATCAAAACGCAGACGTAATCTACGTATCTCGGTACTATATTTCACTTGATTATCATTTGTCAAGTCTCCTTCAAATCGATTTTGCATACGAAAACGCATCTGTACTTGATACAAACTATCAGGAGTTGTAATTCCAATTCCTTTCTTAAAATCATAATAAGGTAAAGATTCTAATTGTTTCCAATTGAGTTGTTCTTCTTGTGAAAAACCAATTATTGAAACCATTAACAATAGATAACTAAATACTTTTTTCATACTTAAAAGAATTTGTACAAAGATATTATTTTTTCTGTAATGAAGTATAAATTTTACGAACAATTCCGTCTGATAAACCAACACGAGGTACGAGAATATGCTTGGCTCTCGACCACTTCATGGCGTTGATATAAATACGAGTAGCATAAGTAATAACATCTGCACGATCAGGATTAAGTTCCAACTCACGCACACGTTCATCATAGCTATATGAAGACACATATTTTAAGTAATCTTTCATGTATTTCAAAGTCAGTGGATTGCCTTTTTTTCGTCCAGAATCTTTGAATATTCTATTGATGTTTCCGCCTGAACCAACTGCTTCTATTTCTTTGAGATTATCTGTATAGAGTTTTATCCAATTTTCTACATCTTTCCATGTTTTGGCATTAACCATATCGTTCAAAAGTCGCACCGTACCAATCGGAAAAGACTTAGAGGCTATTGTTTTCCCATTCGAATAGATAGTAAATTCGGTACTACCTCCCCCAACATCTATATAAATATAATTTTTGTTCGGTTTAATAACTTTATGCAAATCGGTTGTTGCTATAATAGAAGCCTCTTCGGCTCCATCAATAATATCAATTGTTATTCCTGTTTTTTGGGCAATTTTTTTAACAATAGTTTGCCCATTTTTTGCCTCACGCATTGCTGATGTAGCACAGGCTCGAAATTGCTCTACTTTATTTATTTTCATAAGTAGATGATAGGCTTGCATTGCATCACATAATCGTTGTTGATTTTCAGCAGAAATTTCTCCATCTGTAAAGACATCTGCTCCTAAACGAATAGGAACACGCACTAAGCTACTTTTTGCAAAAATAGGTGATTCTCCTTCTTCTTCTAAAACATTACTTATAAGTAGTCTAACTCCATTTGACCCAATGTCTATTCCTGCCAATTTTCGGATTTTCATAAATTTATTTATTCATTTTTTGTAAATAATATTTGTAAATTTCTTCTTGCGAACGAATATTTTCTCCTTGACTTACTCGATACGCATTATCTTGTTTTTCGGAAATAATACGAGCTTTTACATTATCTTTCCAACCTATTTCGAAGGTATCCCAAAGTTCTTTTTGTATATTTTTGTCATAAATTGGGCAAGAAACCTCCACACGATTATCCAAATTGCGAGTCATCCAATCAGCAGAAGAAATATAATATTTAGGATTTCTGCCATTGCCAAAAATATACAAACGCGGGTGCTCTAAGAATTTATCAACAATGCTAATAACTTCAATATTTTCACTCATTCCATCTACATTGGGAATTAGACAACACACACCACGAACAATCATTTGAATCTTCACTCCTGCTCTACTGGCTTCATACAGTTTATCGACCATTTCGTAACTGGTAAGACCATTCATTTTCAGTTTCAAAAAAGCTTCTTTGCCTGCTTTGGCAAAAGCAATTTCTTTATCAATAAGTTTAATAAATGTTTTTTTGGTATAATGAGGCGACACCAACAAATGATTGTATCGATGTATTCGATAGGGTGTATCAAAGAAATCGAATACACGGTTAACTTCTTTAAGTATTTTCTGATTGGCTGTAAAAAGTGTATAATCGGTATATATTTTGGCTGTTGATTCGTTAAAGTTACCCGTACTGATAAATCCATAGCGTTTTATTTCTCCTCCTTCTTCTCGTTCTATTACACATATTTTACTATGTACTTTCAGCCCTCGAATACCAAAAACGAGTCGTACGCCTTCGCGTTGGAATTGTTCAGCATATTCTATATTAGCTGTTTCATCAAAACGTGCTTGAAGTTCTATTTGAACTGTTACTTTTTTACCATTTTTCACTGCATTGATAAGTGAATTGGCTACTTGCGAATTTTTAGCTAATCGATATATGGTTATTTTAATAGACTTTACCTTGGGGTCAAGAGCTGCTTCTCTAAGGAAACGAATAACGTATGAAAATGAGTGATAAGGTGCAAATTGTAAATAATCACGCTCGGCTATCTGTCTCAAAATACTTCCTTCGATAGAAAATCCATCAACAGGTAAAGAGGTTTGTGGTTGATATTGAAGGTCTTTTCTTCCCAAACTTGGGAAACTCATATAATCGCGACGATTGTGATACCTTCCTCCAGGAATGATACTATCGTTGGAGTGAATATCCATTTTGTACATCAGAAAATCGAGAGTATCTTTCTCTATTTCAGCATCATAAACAAATCGAACGGGCTGTCCTTCTCTCCTACCTGCCACACTACTTGATATTTTTTCGATAAAACTTTTGCTCAAATCTGTATCAATATCTAATTCAGCATCACGGGTAATTTTTATCATATTTGCTGAAATAGATTCGTAATCAAAAATAGAGAAAATTTTAGGTAAACAAAATCGAATTACATCATCAATCAAAATAATATAATTCTTATTGTTAATACTTGGTAATTCTATAAATCGGTCGGTTTTGGGTAATTCTATAAGGGCATATTGCACTTTTTCTTTATACGCCACCGAAGAGAAAAATCGTCTTACTCCTTCGGTTTTTTCTTCCTGACGAAGAATCATTTTCACTGCCAAATATGCTACATCATCTTTGAGTGTTGATAAAGCATCAATGTCATTTAAAATAATTGTAAATAAAGCTGGACTTATTTTATTAAAAAAATATTCTTTCACAAAAGGAATTTGTTCAGGAAGAATTTCCTTTTCGTTAATGATAAAAATATTTTCTTTTTTTAAATGTTCACGAATAGCGTTTAAAATCTCCAAACTTTTTTTTTGCAAACGAATCACTTCGTTAGTAATTTCTTCCAAAAGTTCGTTGGCATCAACACCTAAAGCTTTTTTACCTCCTTGTCCTGAGTCGGCAATACGTTTGATAGTTGCATATCTGACTTTAAAAAATTCGTCTAAATTATTTGAAAAAATACCCAAAAAACGTAACCTTTCAATAAGCGGAACAGAGTTATCATCAGCCTCTTGTAATACACGTTCGTTAAATTTAAGCCAACTAAGCTCTCGGTTAATGTATTTATTACGTTTTTTTATTTTCATAATGATTGACTCTGTTTAAATTTAGGGGTTAAAATACATTTTTTCAAACAATTTTATTTCCCTATAGGCTAAAAATATTTCAAAAATAAACTCTTTTTTACGATTAGATAATACCCAAATTTTTTATTTTTGAATAAAAATTATAACGTTAAAGACGCCAATTTAGCATTTGATATGAACAAATTTTCTTCCCCTTCTTTGTAATCTACGGAAATCACATCGCCTTCGTTAATATCAGATGAAACTATTTTCTCAGCTAACTCATCTTCAACATAACGCTGAATAGCTCTTTTAAGAGGACGTGCTCCATATTGTTTATCAAAACCTTTTTCTGCCAAAAATTCTTTGGCTTTGTCGGTAAGGATCAGCGTATAACCCAAATCTTTGATACGAGCATATAATTTTTCTATTTCGATAGAAATAATCTGGAAAATATGCTCTTTATCAAGTGAATTAAACATAATAATATCATCTATTCGGTTCAAAAATTCGGGGGCAAAAACTTTTTTAAGAGCATTCTCTACGATTGATTTTTCATTACTTTCTGCTTGACTTTCTTTTGCAGAAGTTCCAAATCCAATACCTTTTCCAAAATCTTTCACTTGCCGAGCTCCCACGTTAGAAGTCATAATAATAATTGTGTTACGAAAATCTACTTTTCTTCCCAAACTATCTGTCAAGAAGCCATCATCGAGTACTTGCAAAAGCATATTAAATACATCGGGGTGAGCTTTTTCTATCTCATCTAACAAGACAACTGAATAAGGTTTTCTACGCACACGTTCTGTCAATTGCCCACCTTCTTCATAACCAACATATCCTGGAGGCGCACCAATGAGTCGTGATGTGGCAAATTTTTCCATATATTCACTCATATCAATACGAATAATAGCATCTTGCGAATCGAAAAGTTCCTGAGCCAAAATCTTGGCAAGTTGTGTTTTTCCAACTCCCGTTTGTCCAATAAAAATAAAAGAACCTATCGGCTTATCGGGGTCTTTAAGCCCTGTTCTGTTTCGTTTAATTGCTTTAATTATCTTGGTAATTGCTTGGTCTTGCCCTATTACTTTTCCTTTTATAATTTCATCTAATTGAGCTAATTTGTTCATTTCGGTTTGTGCAATACGCGTTACAGGAACCCCACTCATCATAGACACAATATTGGCAACATCTTCGTCTGTAACTACATGTTTGTTTTTACGTGATTCTTTATCCCAATTCTTTTTTTCAAGTACTAATTCATCATTGATTTTTCGTTCTTTATCTCGATGCATAGCCGCTTCTTCATATTTACCTTCAATAACTGATTTATTTTTCAGGTTTTGTATATTTTCAAGTTCAGCTTCTAATTGTAACACCTTTTCTGGTACTTTAATATGAGTAATATATGCTCGAGAACCTGCTTCATCTAAGGCATCAAGTGCTTTGTCTGGAAGAAATCGGTCTGTTATGTACCGATTGGTGAGTCTCACACACGCTTCTATGGCTTCGGGTGTGTATTTTACATTATGATGATTTTCGTATGTTTCTTTAATGTTATTAAGAATTTCGATAGTTTCTCCAACAGAAGTTGGTTCTACAAGTACTTTCTGGAAACGTCTTTCCAATGCTCCATCTTTTTCGATAGATTGACGATATTCATTGAGTGTTGTTGCCCCAATACATTGTATCTCACCACGAGCCAATGCTGGTTTGAACATATTAGAAGCATCTAAACTACCCGATGCTCCTCCTGCTCCGATAATTGTATGTATTTCATCAATAAAAAGAATAATATCACTATTGCGTTCCAATTCGTTCATAACAGCCTTCATTCGTTCTTCAAACTGCCCACGATATTTTGTTCCTGCTACAAGCGAAGCCAATTCGAGGGTTACTACACGTTTGTTAAAAAGTACTCTTGATACTTTCTTTTGAATAATGCGTAGTGCAAGTCCTTCAGCAATGGCACTTTTTCCAACACCGGGTTCACCGATAAGTAGCGGATTATTCTTTTTACGACGACTTAATATTTGTGAAACACGCTCAATTTCTTTGTCACGCCCGATAACAGGGTCTAACTTCCCTTGCAAAGCCATTTCGGTCAAGTCTTTTCCGAAATTGTCTAACACAGGAGTATTTGTTTTTTTATTAGATATGGATTTAGGCAAAGGTGGATGTGACAAATTGTCAGTGTTTTCTAACAAATTTTCATTTTCTTCTGAATCATCTATTAGCTCATCATAAACTTCTGTATACTGCTGCTTATCTTGCTTTTTATCAATATCATTCATCAGTAATAATTGCTCTTTTACACGTTCATAGGTAATCTGTAACTGACTCAGTAATCGTGTAGTAGGGTCATTATCATTGCGCAAAATACACAAAAGCAAGTGGGCAGAGCTTATCATTTGGTCGTGGAAAAATTTCTTTTCCAAAAAAGTTGTATTCAATGCACGCTCAGCTTGTCGAGTAAGATGAATTGAGTTCTTAGCAGTATCCATTTGCTGCTTAGGTGAAGTAACATTGACTGAAATAGCTAATATTTCAATCTTACGTTTGAGTGTGGTGATATCTATTTGTAGCGCTTGCAGAATAAGCATTGCTTTACCTTCTCCTGCTCTGAGTAGCCCCAGAATCAAGTGTTCTGTGCCTACCATAGTATGGCTAAGACGTACTGCTTCTTCTTTACTATAAGCAATTATATTTTTAACTCTTGGTGAAAAATTATCATCCATTTATATTCCTCCTAAAATTTTCGGCTAAATTAAACTTTTTTTCCAAAAAAACAAAAAATATACCATCTTTTTTAATCTGTCTTTTTGTCAGGCAGTAAAATCTTTCTAATTGTTTTTTAAGAATTTGTTACCAATTAAAAAAATAATCGTATATTTGGAGCGAAAAATTAACTACAATGTCAAAAATACTAATCATAGAAGACGAGGCGGCTATTCGCAGAGTTCTTACCAAAATTCTCTCTGAGGAAGATGAAAATTATATTATTTCAGAAGCAAAAGATGGTGAAGAAGGTTTAGAAATTTTGAAAAAAGAGGATTTTAATTTGATTCTTTGTGACATAAAAATGCCAAAAAAAGATGGCATGGAAGTACTCTTAGAAGCTAAAGAAATAAAACCTGAATCGGTTATTGTTATGATTTCGGGACACGGTGACTTAGATACTGCCGTACAAGCTATGAAACTCGGTGCTTTCGATTATATTTCTAAACCACCTGACCTGAATCGTCTACTCAATACGGTTCGTAACGCATTAAATATTAAAACACAATCTATTTCTACAAAATCAACAGAAATTAAAGCCTCTAAGAAAAAAACTTCACAATCTGTTCAAATGATTGGAGAAAGTGAAGCTATTCGCAAGATTAAAGCGATGATTGAAAAAGTATCACAAACCGATGCACGCGTGCTTATTACAGGTCCTAACGGAACAGGGAAAGAATTGGTGGCACACGCTTTACATCAAAACAGCGAACGAGCCTCCGCCCCTATGATTGAAGTAAATTGTGCTGCTATTCCGTCAGAATTGATTGAAAGTGAACTATTTGGACACGTAAAAGGAGCTTTTACATCTGCCATCAAAGATCGAGAAGGGAAATTTGAAGCAGCTAATAAAGGAACTATTTTCTTAGATGAAATTGGAGATATGAGTCTCTCTGCTCAAGCCAAAGTACTGAGAGCTTTACAAGAGAATCGAATTACTCGGGTCGGTAGTGATAAAGACATAAAAGTCGATGTTCGCGTGATTGCCGCTACCAACAAAGACCTTAAAAAAGAAATAGCTGAAGGGCGCTTTCGAGAAGATTTGTACCACAGATTAGCTGTTATATTACTGCAAGTACCTGCTCTGAACGAGCGTCGCGATGATATTCCGTTACTAATACAATATTTTACTGAAACCATCGCTCAAGAACAAAATACCGCTGTAAAGAAATTTCAGCCCAAAGCAATAAAATTACTCCAACAACTAAACTGGACGGGAAATATACGTGAACTTCGCAATGTGGTCGAACGCCTAATTATCTTAGGAGGTAAGGAAATATCCGAAGATGACGTAAAAATTTTTGCTGGAAAAAATTAAGAAAAATAAAAAAGAGTGAGCGCTCGCTCACTCTTTTGCATAGCAAGTTTATGGATAAAAATTTATTTATTTTCCAAAGAATTTAGCAAAAAAACTTTTTTTATCTTTCACTTTTTTGCACCATAAAAATATAAATTCTTTGTTTGTTTTAAAAAAGTCAAAATAACTCATATACAGACAATTAAGTTCGATAAGTACAATTATTTAAAAAATACAAAAATGTTAAGAAAGAAATATTTTTCAAGTGTTGGTATGCTATTATTAACGCTCTCTTTGATGGGCTGTTCAAGCGATAATGATAGCCAACCCCAATCACCTTTACCTGACTATGATTTACAATTAGTCTTTATAGATGACTTTGATGGAACAGCTCTTAATGAGGAAATATGGACACCTCACCGTGGATTAGTACACACGTATGGTGCTCCTTATAATTCAGCTATTGATGATAATGGATTTGATAAAAATCAGGTGTCAGTGAAAGATGGAAATCTGATATTGAACTGGGAGAAGAAACCCATCACGATTGGTAATACCACCTATCCGTATAGTGCAGGGGTGGCGCATAGTGGCAAAGGGCTCCACTTTTCTTACGGATATATTGAGGCTCGCATCTGGTTTTCAAAATATTCTGGATTAACTCCTGCATTCTGGCTTCTTCCTTTACCGGTTGATGACCATTGGCCCCCAGAAATTGATATTGCAGAGCTAACACCTGATGATACACCTGATGGATTATACAAACCGCATTTTAATTATCATTGGAGCGATAACTCTGGTGAGCATCAACAGATGCAATAGAGATGGTATGGCGTTCAAAATGTTGATTACGCTGGTCAGTGGCATACTTATGGCTTAATGCGAAAAAAAGGCTTTTTGCAAATGTATATTGATGGAGAACCAGGACCAAATTTCAAAAATGACATCATTACAGATGAACTAATGTATGTTGTATTAAGTACAGGGATTAAGAAAGGAAGTCAGCCTGACAATGGAAAGATGTTGGTAGATTGGGTAAAGGTTTGGAAATAAAACAAGTATAAGAGCAATACTTTTTTGAAACAATAAAATATTCGTATTTTTGCCGAAAATTAAAACAATGAGTAGCTCTTTATTTCAGAAATACAATGTTGCAGGTCCTCGTTACACAAGCTATCCCACAGTTCCGTATTGGGAAGAAAACACTTTCTCTTACGATCAATGGAAAACTTCTGTACAAAAATCATTTACAGAAAGTAATGAAAACGAAGGAATTAGCTTATATATTCACTTGCCTTTCTGTGAGAGTCTTTGTACCTTTTGTGGTTGCCATAAACACATCACAAAACGGCACGAACTGGAAGAACCTTACATTGATAACTTACTGAATGAATGGAATTTATATCTAAAAATATTGCCTGATGCTCCTATTATCAAAGAAATACACTTAGGAGGAGGCACACCTACTTTTTTCAGCCCTAAACACTTACAAAAACTCATTGAAGGAATTTTTGTCAAAGCAAAAAAATCTTCCAAATTTGAATTCAGTTTTGAAGGACACCCCAACAATACTACGTATGAACATCTTGAAACACTTTCTCAATTAGGGTTTGACCGAGTAAGTTTTGGCGTACAAGACTACTCGCCCAAAGTACAGAAAGCTATCCACCGCATACAACCTTTTGAAAATGTAGAAAATGTAACTCAATGGGCTCGCCAGCTTGGTTATACGTCCGTTAGTCACGATTTGGTTTTCGGATTACCTTTTCAGACGGAAAAAGATATGCTTTTCACCATAGAAAAAACAAATCTTTTACGCCCTGATCGCATTTCATTTTATAGCTATGCACATGTTCCTTGGATAAAAGGAACAGGACAGCGAGGTTTTGACGAAAATGATTTACCTTCTGCTGATCAAAAACGCCGTTTGTATGAACTTGGAAAACAACAACTCTTAGACAATGGATACGTAGAAATAGGTATGGACCACTTTGCCTTACCTTCCGACACAATGTATAATTCGTTTATTAACAATAACTTACATCGGAATTTTATGGGATATACTGCTTCCAAAACGCAACTAATGATTGGACTTGGAATCTCCTCCATTAGTGATAGTTGGTATGGATTTGCTCAAAATGTAAAATCAATCAAAGAATATTACGAAATTTTGGAACAAAACAAAATTCCTGTGTATCGAGGGCATATCTTAAATCAAGAAGACTTAATTATACGAAAACACATACTGAACCTGATGTGTCATTTTGCTACTTCGTGGGAAAATATCAAAATGCAATTCGCTGAAATACAAGAAGTTATAAACAAACTCTCTGAAATGGAAAAAGATAATCTGATTAAAATTTCTAAAAATCATATTGAAATAACAGACCAAGGAAAACCTTTTGTTCGCAATGTTTGTATGGCTTTTGATTTACGATTACAACGTAATATTCCTACAACAAAACTTTTCAGTATGACAATTTAATTTTGGAGGAAATCACCCCATAATTATATTCTTATTTTTGAAAATATTACTATCTTTGCAAATGTATAAATAAATACACCAAAAATGGAAACCAAATATATCTTTGTTACAGGAGGTGTTTCTTCTTCACTAGGAAAAGGAATAATTGCTGCTTCACTGGCTAAATTACTGCAAGCCAGAGGATATCGAGTAACTATTCAGAAACTTGACCCATATATCAATATTGACCCAGGTACGCTCAATCCGTACGAACATGGAGAGTGTTTCGTAACTGAAGATGGAGCCGAAACCGATTTAGATTTGGGACATTATGAACGATTCTTAAACGTTTATACCTCACAAGCTAACAACGTAACTACTGGACGAATTTATCAAAGTGTTATTGAAAAAGAACGCCGAGGCGAATTTTTAGGCAAAACGGTTCAGGTTATCCCGCATATTACCAACGAAATAAAAAATCGTATTCAAATTCTTGGCAAAAGTAATGAATATGATATTGTTATTACCGAAATTGGAGGAACAGTTGGCGATATTGAGTCTTTACCTTATATTGAATCAGTTCGGCAATTACAATGGGAATTAGGCGATAACAATGCCATTGTAGTACATTTGACGCTTGTCCCTTTTTTAGCAGCAGCAGGCGAATTGAAAACAAAACCCACACAACATAGTGTTAAAACTCTGATGGAAAGTGGTTTAAAAGCTGATGTACTGGTTTGTCGCACCGATAGAGATCTTCCAGATGACTTACGACAAAAATTAGCTCTTTTCTGCAATGTGAAAAAAGAAGCTGTAATTCAGTCTATTGACGTTCCGACAATTTATGATGTACCTAATCTGATGCTTTTGGAAGGCTTAGACCGCGTTGTTCTAAAAAAATTAAATCTTCCGTATGATAATCAGCCTAATTTGGAACAATGGAACGCCTTTTTGCAACGACATAAAAACCCGAAAAATCGTATAAAAATAGGATTGGTTGGCAAGTATGTAGAACTTCCCGATGCGTACAAATCTATTTTAGAGGCTTTCATTCACGCAGGAGCTCAAAATGAAGTCAAAATAGATGTTGAAATGATTCATTCGGAATATTTGGACAAAGATTCTGTCGAAGATAAATTAAAACACTTAGACGGCGTACTTGTTGCACCTGGTTTTGGAGAACGCGGAATTGAAGGCAAAATACTTGCTATTGAGTATATTAGAACTCACAATATTCCATTCTTAGGTATTTGTTTAGGTATGCAAATGGCTGTAATTGAGTTTGCCCGCCATGTAGCAGGTTTTGAAAATGCTTCTTCACAAGAGATGCATCCTGAGGCTCTGTATCGAGTTATCAGCCTTATGGAAAATCAGAAAAAAATCACCGAAAAAGGCGGAACAATGCGACTGGGTGCGTGGGATTGCCAACTTGAAAAAGGCTCAAAAATACACGAAATTTATGGAAAAACGATGATTTCAGAACGCCATCGCCATCGATATGAATTTAATGATGAGTTCCGAAAACCATTGCAAGAAGCTGGTTTGCTATGTTCAGGAACGAATCCTGAAACAGGCTTGGTTGAAGTTATTGAACTCCCTTCACACCCTTGGTTTGTTGGAGTACAATATCACCCCGAGTACAAAAGTACGGTTGCCAATCCGCACCCATTGTTTGTAGCATTCGTAAAGGCATGTTTGGAGCGTAAAATCAACAAAAAATAATGATTTCAAATGATAAAAATTATTTTAGCAAAATATTTTTCAATATAATTTTAAAAACTAAGGAAAAGTTTATCCGAAATACTTTTCCTTTTTCTTTAATAATTTCTATCTTTGCCAAAATTTTTAACTTTTTAATATTAAACAAACCTTTTAATACTAATTAAATACAACGGAAATAATCCGATAATCCAATGGAAGAAAGACGATTAGACACAAAAACGATGATTGCCTTCGGGCTTATGTTTGTTCTGATGATGTGGATGTTTTACAATCAGCCTACACCCGAGCAAACCCCTGAAAAACAAGAACAAACACAAAACCAACCTACTCAACCTGCTACAACTCCCCAATCATTGACCTCTATTCCGACAGATTCGGTAGGAATGGCAAATTACAAATCTCAATTAGGAGCTTTTGGTTATTCGGTAGGGCTTCCTTCTGCCAATAAAAATGCTTTTACTGAAATTGAAAATGAAGTTATTAAACTAAAAATCAGCAATAAAGGAGGGCAAATTAGCGAACTTTTAATAAAAAATCAAAAAACATATCAAGGAGAACCTATTTACATTGTCAAAGATGCTAATTCAGATTTTGGTCTCGAATTTTCAACCAATGATAACAGAGCTCTTTCTACCAAAGATTTGTTTTTTGAGCCAAATGTTTCAGGCAATTCTGTTTCAATGAAATTGAAAGTTTCTGAAAATCAATATCTTGAATATCTTTACACACTTCGCCCTAACGAATATTTGTTAGATTTCAACGTTCGTTCTGTTGGGCTTAATGGTATTATCAATTCGCAAAAATCAACTACTCTTAAATGGGAATTGGTTGCCCGTCGAATGGAAAAAAGTGTAACTTACGAAGACCGCTATGTACAGCTCATTGCTCAATATGATGGCAAACGTATCGAAAAATTAAGCGAATCAGGAGAAGACAAAGAACAAGTAAATAACGTAAATTGGATTGCTTTCAAACAGCACTTGTTCAGTTCGTTTTTAATCTCTGACCAAGCATTAGCTTCAGCGGAGCTAATTTCAAAAAAATTAGTAAAAGAAGAAGACGAAAAAGAAAAAAATACTAAAGCCTTCCATTTTTCAGCACCTATCTCACTATCTGGTGGAGAAATCAATCAGCAAATGCACTGGTACTTTGGTCCTACCGATTATTATACTTTAAAAAAATATGATAATTACGAATTAGCCAAAGCAATTCCTCTGGGTTGGGGTATTTTTGGTTGGATAAACAAATGGTTTGTAATTCCTGTTTTCAACCTATTGAGCCAATATATGCCTGTGGGAATAGCCATTATTGTACTTACTATTATTGTTCGTATATTGCTCTCTCCTATTCAGTACAAATCATATTTATCACAAGCCAAAATGAAAGTATTACGTCCTGAAATAGAGGAAATTAATGCAAAACACAAAGAACCAATGAAGCGCCAACAAGAAACGATGGCATTGTACTCCAAAGCAGGTGTAAATCCGATGAGTGGTTGTATTCCCGCTCTGTTGCAAATGCCTGTTTTCTTTGCTTTATTCGCTTTCTTTCCAACAGCTTATGTACTTCGTCAAAAAAGCTTCCTTTGGGCAGAAGACCTTGCCTCATACGATGCGATTGCTGAACTTCCTTTTAATATTCCTTTCTATGGAAGTCATATTAGTTTGTTGCCTATTTTGGCTTCGGTTGCTATATTTATCTATATGCTAATGACTACGGGACAAATGCAACAATCTCAGCAAGAAGGTATGCCCAATATGAAATTTATGATATACCTCTCTCCTATTCTGATGTTGTTTTTCTTTAATAACTATGCCAGCGGATTGAGTTTGTATTATTTTATTTCAAATGTAATTACTATTTTGATAATGTTAGTTATCAAATATTGGATTATTGATGAGAAAAAAATTCACGCACAAATACAAGAAAATAAGCAAAAACCTAAGAAAGAGAGCAAGTTTCAGCGTAAAATGCGCGAAATGATGGAACAAGCCCAAGAACAACAACGCCAACAGCAAAAAAATAAAAAATAAAATTGTATGTCCATTTAGTGTAATAAATGATTTTTTCAGAGATAATTTATTAAAAATATAAAATATAAACACTTGGTTATCAATTGTATATTTTTATTTTTGACTTATAAAATTTAGCTACTAACTCTTTTATTAGTAATAACGGAGATACATAAAATAAAACCCCAATTAAAAAAGCTATCCAAATGGATAGCTTTTTTACGAGATTAGATTTCTCTATGTTTTCAATTCCTATGAAATCTTCTTCAAGTTATTTATTTTCTTGCTTTTACTTTCACAAGAAGTTCAATATCGTCATTGATAAACTTATCTTTCAAGTTATCAAAAACTGATTTAGAACCATAGTTTATCCCAAAATCAACTCGGTTAATTGTGAAAGCTTTAGAGGTTAATATAACTTCATTATCAGTTATAGAAACTTGTGCTGGGAAACTCACTGCTTTGGTAGTGCCTTTAATAGTCAAGTCACCAGTAGCTGTTGTTCCGTCAAAAGATTTCAGAACAAAAATTCCTGTGGGATATTTCGTTACATTAAAGAAATGGTCTGCGTCCTCAGGTTTTGCAGTACCCTTTAAGTGCCCTTCGAGATAACCTTTTTCATCACCTTGCAAATCAAGTACGGTTATAGAATTCATATCTAAGGTGAATTCTCCATTTATCAGATTTCCATTATCAACAGTTACACTTCCTTGCGAAACAGAAAGTGTTCCGTTGTGCTTCCCAGCAGGCTTAGCACCTACCCATTCAATAACGGTTTCAGAAGGCACTACCTGGTATTTGCTTGCCTGTGCAGAGGCTTCTACCATATTTTGCTCTGTGGCTTGGGTTGCAGAAGCATTGTTGTTGTTCTTGCAACTTACCACTGAAAAAGCAGTAATAACTGCTAAACTTAATACGATTTTTTTCATTGTAAAAATGTTTTATTATTTATTGGGTGCAAAGATATATAGAAGACAAATTGTTTTTAGTTAAACAAATGTTAAACATTATTTATTCTGACAATTTCTTAACCTATATCAATTTTTAAAGATTTACATTATGAAAAATGTACATATTTTCAATAAGAAAAGCTATCCTACTTTGGATAGCTTTTCAGGTTTATTTGTTAGCGTTGTATAATTGAGTAACTTTTTCCCAGTTAATAATCTTGAAAAAGGCTTCAATATAATCTGCACGCCGATTCTGATAATTCAAGTAATAGGCATGCTCCCATACATCTAATACTAAAATAGGAGTTCCTAAACAACCATTAGGCATTAACGGATTGTCTTGATTGGCAGTAACACAAATTTCTAATTTTCCACCTTTATGCACACACAACCAAGCCCAACCAGAGCCAAATTGAGTAGCTGCAGCCTTAGAAAATGCTTCTTTAAAAGCCTCAAAAGAACCAAATTGTTCTTCAATTGCTTTTGCCAATTCCCCTTGTGGTAGTTGTGTTACATTGGGAGATAATATTTCCCAAAAAAGGTTATGATTGTAATATCCTCCACCATTGTTACGAACCGCTTTGTTGTTCAAATCCAAATTTTTCAAAATAAATTCGATTGATTTTCCTTCCAATTCTGTACCTGCAATAGCGTTATTCAAATTGGTCTTATAAGCATTGTGATGCTTTGTGTGATGAATTTCCATAGTTCGCGCATCAATGTATGGTTCAAGTGCATCGTAACTATAATTTAATTTAGGTAATGTAAATGCCATTTTATTTTTATTTTAAAATTAACTTCTTGCAAAGATATAATTTTTTTTTATTTCACAAAAATAATATGTAAAAACCATACAAAAAAATTTCTTTCATAAGAAGAACTCTGATTTTAATTTTATTTGAAATACAAAAAACTTGACCTTTTGAGCCAAGTTTTTCAATTAAAATTTGCACTTTTTTATAAATTTATTATTGTAATGTAACTTTTAGAAAATCAGAAACTTTAAGCATCGGTTGAGTTACTTTTTCAACATTTTTATCCTCTGCTTCGGGAGTACCTCCAAAAAGAGCCTGTTTGTTACCTGCTCCTGTAAACTGATCAATACCTGTCCCACTATCAAGTAACGCAGTTTTATCTGTTAAATCTCCTCTAAAATTAGCTGAAATCTCATCTTCATTCGCACAGAACCAATCATTTGAATATCCAAACATCGAAGCGAAAGCTATTTTATCCCCTTGCCCAATTTTTATTGCATTAGAAGATACTTTTGTTGCAGGAGCAATTGGAGAATTTCCCACAACATAAACCGCTTTTACGCCAGGTATTTTTGCGAGTTCTTTTTGCAATTTATCAGTCATTCCCATTTGAGAAAGTTCTTTAAGTCCATTTCCTTTTTCTTTTTTGCCTAACTGATAAATAGGATTTGTAATTCCCTGATAAACAACAACAACAGCTGGTGAAAATCCCGTAATAATACCTGTTTCCATTTGTACTTTTTTGTACAAAGGTGTTGTATCTCCCATTTCTGATAATTTCGAAATTTCAGGATTCGATTTTTTACCAACCATAAAGAAAGGTGTCTCATCAAGCAATCTCTCACCTAAAACATTGGCTACTGCCCACACACCAGGTGAAAAAGGAGTTTCAAGAGATTTTCCAGAATTATCCTTTTTATCTTTTGAAGTATTGGTAATTGTAAGAGTAAATTTCGATGTTTTTTCGTCAAATTTTAACATTAGTTCCATCAACTCTCCTGCTTTCTTCATTTCTGTAATAGAAGTGATATTATTACTTTCAGCAGCTCCTGTTTCATCATTTTTAGAACCATTATCCCACAATCTTACTTGAGAAGCATCTACTTTCCCAGTGATTGGTTTTCCATTATCGTCAAACAATTTAATTCCAGGCTGTAAAGAGGCAAAAAACCAATCTTTTGAAGCTCCGAACATTGTAGCGAACATAAATTTTTGTCCTTTTCCTGCAAAAAAATCAATTGAAACACTCTGTCCTGGAAGAATTAAATTTTCAATTTTTTTTCCATTATTTTCAATACTTCCTATCCCTTTAAAAACACCGCTTTGAACATACTTTTTAACTTTGGTTACATTTTCAAATATAATAGTTCTATTGCTATCAAGCTCTTGTAGCGAATTTGTTTTTTCTTTGTTACACGAAGCTACAAGTGCAGTTATTGAAATTACAGAAAGAATTACTTTTGATAAGAATAAATTTTTATTTTTCATTTAAATTAAAGTTTCTAATATTTTACATTTTGTTTGAATTTTCCATTTTATCTGTTTTGGAACAAGATTTTTTCGAAGCAGAACATTCTTTTTTCATCGCTCTTTTTTCACAAGACTTTTTGTCTTTCTTATCACACGATTTTTTGGAAGCGGAACATTCTTTTTTCATTGCTTCTTTTTCGCAAGATTTTTTTTCTTGTTTGCTACAACAAGATTTCTTTGATGTAGAACATTCTTTTTTCATCGTAGAACCATCCGCAGAATTCATCATATCTGTGTTTTTTTCCATTGTTGTTTGCTCTTGCATTGTCATTTTTTTGTCTTGAGCGTTGGCTACTGATATTGACATAGCCATAAAACCTAATAAAAATAATACTTTGTTCATTTTGATATATAATTTAAATTAATAATTCCATTATTTTTGCTATTTTCATTTACTCTGTCGATACTTTTCTTCAAAGCTGACAAAATTTTTAAAAAATTAAATTTCATTTTTGAAACATTTGTTTTCTTTGTCGACATTTTTTTTTAAAACTGACAAATTGATATCATTTTTTTATAAAAAATAAAATAACTACTGATCATCAATCATTTAAATTATATTTATAAAAACAAATTCTCATAGTTTTTGTATTCAATACTCAACTTACAAAAAAATGTAAAAGTAAAAAACTATTACCACCCCCAATATTTTAAACAAATTAGAATATTTTTTAAAAAATATTCTATTTATCATTTTTTTTTCTACCTTTGCGCCGTATTAAATAAAAACCTTAAACTATTTTTAGAGATGAAAAAAATTTTTACACTAGCAGCATTGATAGCAACTTATTTTGCTTATGCTCAAACAGAAACTCCTAATCAAACAACTACCCCTACTACATCAGGACAAAAAACTTTTGAAGAGTTGGCCAAAGAACAACAAGACTTAAAACAACAGCAAGAAGCTCTAAAACTCAAAAAAGCACAAAAAGAGTCTCTTAAAATGCAAAAAGCGCAAGAAAAACAACAAAAAGAACAAATGAAGCTCGAAAAAGAAAAGCTAAAAAATGAACAACGAGCTCAAAAACTTGCTGAAAAGAAACAAAAAGAAGAAGCAAAAGCGCAAAAACTCGCTGAAAAAAAGGCAAAAGAAGAACAAAAATTACTTGTTAAAAAAAGTAAGGCAACAGAAAAAGTAGTTAAAGCACAAGCAAAAGTAGATAAAGCGCAGTCCAAATATGACCAAGAAAATCTAAAATTCTCAAAAGCACAAGCCAAAGGAAAATTATCTCCAGAAAAAGAATTGGATTGGAAAGGAAAATTGCTAAAACTTAATTCTAAACTGCTACAAGCACAATCAGAATTGCAAGCTGCAAAATTGCAACAAGAACGTTTGAATAAGTAGTCGTATTTAGTTTTTTATATTTTAAATTTTATGCAAAAGGCTGTCCTTTTAAGGCAGCTTTTTGTATTAAAACACTATAAAATTATGAAAAAAATAGGTTTAACACTTTCAGGAGGTGGAGTACGAAGTCTTGCTCATATTGGATTCATTGAGATTTTACTCGAAAATAATATTATTCCTTCTATCGTAACAGGAACCAGTGGCGGAGCTCTAGTAGGAGCTTTATATGCTTGTGGTTATTCTCCTAAAAAAATGTTAGAATTTTTTCAAAAAACACCTATTTTCAAGTTTTCATTAGTCACAATGAAAAAACCAGGGGTTATTGATAGTAATAAATATATTTCTTTTTTCTCAAAATATTTTCCACAAACTTTTTCGGAACTCAAATACCCTTTGACTATTACAGCAACCGATTTAATTACAGGTAAATTGCACTATTTTGATAGTGGCGAACTTATCCGTCCTTTAATTGCTTCGGCAGCCTTTCCTCCTTATTTTTCTCCGATACATATTGGAGAAGGAATATATACAGACGGAGGGATACTTAATAATTTCCCCATAGAACCAATTGAAAATCAATGCAATATCCTCTTAGGTAGCTTTGTCAGTCCATTGCAAACTATTTCTGCTAAAGATATTAATTCTACATTTAAGCTCTTACAACGTATTTATAATGTAGGTATGGATGCTTCATACTATGATAAATTTCGCCAATGTCATTTTGTTTTTCTTCCTGAAGGAGTAGATAAAACAGGAACTCTTGACAAAAGTATGATTGAAAAAACATATACATTAGGTTATCAATTTGCACAGAAACAACTTCCTATTCTGTTAGAAAAACTAAATAAGCTATAACTTCAAGATACAAAACTCAAAATTTATAGATAGATTATTTTTTACAATATTGTTATTCACAAGTTTTTTAGTACCTTTGTCGCATAAAAAAATCAGTTAATGAGTGATGTTTATATAACCCGAGCGGGCAAATTCTTACCCAATACCCCTATTGATAACGAACAAATGGAGAGTTTTTTAGGCAAGATTGACAAGGCTGCTTCAAAAGCGCGCCGTATTGTATTACGTAACAATAAAATAAAAACAAGATACTACGCCCTTGATAGTCAAGGAATTCCTACACACAGCAATGCTTCTCTTACTTGTCAAGCAATACAAACATTGTTCGATGCTGATTTTTCTGTACAAGACATTGAAGTGCTTTCGTGCGGAACGTCTACTCCAGATTGCTTATTACCTTCACATGCCGCAATGGTACACGGGCTTTTACAAGGAAAAAGTATGGAACTAAATTCTTCTTCGGGAGTATGTAATTCTGGAATCAATGCCTTAAAATACGGTTTTTTGTCCGTAAAATCACAAAATAGTCGCAATGCTGTTTGTACAGGCTCAGAACGTGTTTCAATGTGGCTTCGTTCAGACAAATACGAAAATGAAATACAAGCCTTAAAACAGCTTGAAGAACAACCAATTATTGCTTTTAAGAAGGACTTTCTTCGCTGGATGCTCTCTGATGGAGCAGGGGCTTTTCTGTTAGAAAATAAACCTCGTGGCAAGCGTTCGCTCAAAATAGAATGGATTGATTTCTATTCGTTTGCCCATCAGTTAGAAACCTGTATGTATGCAGGTGGAGACAAATTATCCAACGGAGAAATAAAACCTTGGTGCGATTACTCCACTGAGCAATGGCTTTCAGAGTCCGTTTTTTCTATAAAACAAGATGTTAAATTACTCAATGAAAATATCATACAAAAAGGAGTAGAAAGTTTACATACAACCTTAGAAAAACACCAGCTTTCTCCTGAAAAAATAACCTATTTTGTACCTCATGTATCATCTTATTTTTTTATTGATAAACTCTATGAAGGATTTGTACAACAGGGTATTGATATTGCAAAAGAAAAATGGTTTACCAATCTCCCATTTGTAGGGAATGTAGGTTCGGCTTCAGCATATTTACTTATTGAAGAATTGTTAAATTCAAACCGACTTCGCATTGGAGATACATTACTTCTTTCTGTTCCCGAAAGCGGACGTTTTTCTTATTCATATACTCTTTTAACTGTTGTGTAATGGAGCTACAACTACCAATAACAGACAAATATATCGTTGAGCAGTTTATCCCACAAAGATTTCCGTTTGTGATGGTTGATGCTTTGCTTAATTATACTGAAACAGAGCTTCTATCAGGGCTTACTATTGTTAATGATTTACTTTTTGTCAAAAATAATTTTTTTCAAGAAGCAGGACTTATTGAGCATTTGGCTCAAAGCATTGCTCTACACAAAGGTTATTCGTATTACTTACAAAACCAATCTGCTCCCACAGGGTATATAGGCTCTATCAAGCAAATTACTATTTATCGCTATCCGAAAATAGGCGAACAACTCTTGACCAAAGTTTCTGTTTTACACGAATTTATGGGAGTTACATTGGTTCAATTAGAATCTTCTATACAAAATGAATGTATTGCCTTGGGCGAAATGAAAACCGTACTTGCCAAATGACCCAACAGAGCTTAATTGACATACACCAATATCTGCCCCACTCCTACCCGATGTTAATGGTCGATACTATTGATAAACTAACAGATGTAGATGTAATTACTTCTTTTCTGATAAAAAAAGATACTATTTTTGTTCAAAACAATCTCTTTCAAGAAGTTGGAATTATAGAAAATGTAGCTCAAACCTGTTCAATTATCGTAGGACAATTTTTCTTTCATAATAATCATTTTAACAAAAAAATACTCGGATATATTAGTGGAATAAAAAAAATGAGTATTTTTGCCTTGCCTGAGTCGCTAACGTATATTCGTACACATGCCTCACTTTTGTCAAAATACGAAACTGAACACTATACGTTATGCACAATGTTGTGCGATGTATTTTCTGTTAACACAAAAATAGCACAAGGTGAGATAAATCTAATTATCAAAGAAAATTAGTTTTTATGAAAGAAAATGAAGTACCACAAGAACAAGGTGAACTGGGTGAAATCAAAGAAATATGCTACGCTACGGACAAAGACAATAACTATGTAACCGTGCAAAGTTCAGGTTGGGAAGCAAAAACTATTGCTCTGAAGGCTTCTATTGATTTTGTTAATGAACGTATTGCCCAAGCTAAATCGGAAGTACAAGCGGGCAGTAAAAGTCCTATTGTTTATTATATGGAATGTGCTCGAATGGATTGGGCAATACTTGCTGACTATATGGGAATGTGGAAGTGGCGCGTAAAACGCCATTCATCTATATCGGTTTTTAAACACTTGCCGGAAAAAATTTTGCAGAAATATGCTAAGATTTTCAATATTTCAGTCGAAGAATTAAAAAATCCCCAGTGGGAAGAAAACTAATATTTTTGTACTTGTTATTTTTGTTTTTGAATGGAATTAGAATTTGAACATAAACAATCGGCACATTGCGAAAATGGAGTTGCCTCAAACTTATTGCATTTCTACGGAATGGAAATAAGCGAGCCAATGGTATTTGGTATTGGAGCAGGGCTTTTTTTCTTTTATTTCCCGTTACTTAAAGTCAATCAAGCTCCTGCGATTAGTTTTCGCACTATGCCAGGCTATATTTTTAGCAAAGCAGCCAAAAGATTAGGTTTTAAAGTGAAAAGACAAAAATTTTCTTCACCTGAAAAAGCACAAAAGGTCTTAGATGAAAATCTAAGTAAAGGCAACCCTGTAGGATTACAAGTTGGGGTATATGACCTAACGTATTTCCCCGATGCGTACCGCTTTCACTTCAACGCACACAACTTATGTGTTTATGGCAAAAAAAATGATATTTATCTTATAAGTGACCCTGTAATGCCTTCTGTTACAACACTTTCACAGGAAGAATTAGAACGTGTACGCTTTGCCAAAGGGACGCTTGCCCCAAAAGGACATTTGTATTATCCAATTCATATTCCTTCTCAAATTCAATGGGAGAAGGCTATTAAATCAGCAATTAAAGAGGTGTGTCAAGCAATGCTTTCTCCAGTTCCTATAATAGGTGTGAAAGCCATCAAAAAAGTAAGTAGAGATATACCGAAGTGGGCAACGAAAAAAGGAACTAAAATGACCAATTATTACTTAGCACAACTTATACGTATGCAAGAAGAAATAGGCACAGGTGGTGGTGGATTTCGATTCATTTACGCAGCCTTTTTGCAAGAAGCCTCTGAAATTCTGCAAAATAAAAGACTTCGAGAACTCTCACACGAATTAACTAATATTGGTGATTTATGGAGAGAATTTGCCGTGAATATAGCTCGTGTATATAAAAATCGAAGCAATACTCCCGATATTTATAATGTACTTTCAAAAGAATTAGCTGTAATTGCACAAAAAGAAGAATTATTTTTTAGAAAATTGAAAAAATCGGTGTGAAATGAATTTAATATGATAGTAGAAGTACATAATTTGTATAAAAAATATAAAGAAGCGACTCATTTTGCTTTAAATAATATCAATTTCTCTGTCCAAAAAGGTGAAATTTATGGAATACTAGGTACCAATGGAGCGGGAAAAACTACATTGATGTCTATACTTTTCGGTGGATTACTTCCCACAACGGGAAATTTTTCTATTGCAGGGTTGTCATACGCTCATAAAGCCCGAAATATTCGCTTTCTTATCGGAATTGTTCCACAAGAATATGCCTTATATCCAACACTTACAGCACGTGAAAATTTGAATTATTTTGGAAGTCTTTATGGACTTAAAAAGAGTTTTTTACAAAAACGAATTGACGAAATTCTTGACCGCGTAGGACTTTTGTCTGTTGCCAACACCAAAATACAACATTTTTCGGGAGGAATGAAACGCCGAGCCAACTTGGCAGCTGGTATTTTGCACACTCCTGAGCTTCTTTTTCTGGACGAACCCACCGTCGGGGTCGATGTTTCTTCCAAAAATATTATTATTCAGTATTTGAAAGAACTCAACGAGCAAGGAATGTCTATCATATATACATCGCATCACTTACTTGAAGCACAAGATTTTTGCCATCGAGTGGCTATCCTCAACAAAGGAAGCATTTTGACAGAAGATACACCTGAAAAACTGATTGCTTCTGTGCAAAATGCTCAACAATTAGAAGATGTTTTCATTCGCTTAACCTCAGAATCAGAATAATTATGTACAAATTATATCGTTCCGTAATTAAAGAAATGCTACTTATTGTACGAGATATAGGTGGATTGGTTATTCTTTTTCTGATGCCTTTGGTTCTTGTTGTGGTCATTACACTTGTTCAAGATGGAGCATACAGGAATATTACTGAGCAGAAAACAGCCCTTGTAGTGGTGGATAATGACAAGGGAGAAATAGCTCAAATGATTCAGAAACAAATGACAGAGAATCATTTTTTTGAGATAATTACCACGCAAAATGGGCAAGCTATTGATGAGCCAACGGCACGAAATCTGGTACTAAAAGGAGATTATCTGTTGGCTATTGTTATTCCACAAGGACTTTCGACTGATTTGCAAGAAAAAGTACAACACAATGTTGAAATGATTGTCAATTCTTTTGCTGGTAATGATTCTATCTCCAAGCATTCTGAAAAAATTGTTTCCAAAGAAATTAACTTGTATTTTGACCCTACGATACAAATTTCTTTTAAGGAAAATATAAAAACATCAATTGATAAAATGATTTATCAGATTGAGAACCAATTTATTTACAGAACCTTTGAGCAATATCTCTTGCCAGAGCAAAAAGTTGAGCTACAAAACAATTCTATTATTTCATTCCAAGAAATAAATCCAAAAGACATTGATTCACAAATAGTTCCCAATTCTGTACAACATAACATACCTGCATGGGCTCTTTTTGCCATTTTCTTTATTGTCATTCCTCTTTCTGGAAATATCGTCCGTGAGAAAACACAAGGTACAGGTTTACGCCTATTCACAGCTCCTGTTTCGTACGGATTTATACTGAGTGCTAAAATACTTACATATTTGATTATCAGCACTATACAATTTGGATTGATGCTACTTATAGGTTTATATTTTTTTCCATTGATAGATTTGCCCGCCTTGGAAGTTACAGGCAAACTTACAGCGCTTTTGCTTGTGGCATTGAGTTCTGCCTTGTCGGCTATTGGTTTGGGAATTTTACTCGGAACACTCTGTAATACACAAGAACAATCTGCTCCGCTGGGGGCAACACTTGCGGTAATTTTGGCAGCTATTGGCGGGGTATGGATTCCTGTCTTTGCAATGCCAAGCACGATGCAAGTTATAGCCAAAATTTCGCCGATGAACTGGGCTTTGCAGGCTTTTTATGATATTCTGTTGCGTAATAGTTCGCTGTGGGATTTATTGCCTAAAATCGGGTTATTACTTGTTTTTTCAACAATTTGTCTTTTTATTTCTGTACTTTATGAAAAAAATAAAAAATATCTCTAATTCTTTGTATAGTATTACGCAAGTTCGTGTTCGATTCAGTGAAACAGACCCTTTGGGAATTGTCTGGCACGGAAATTATATCAAGTATTTTGAAGACGGACGTGAAGATTTTGGTAGAAAACACGGAATTTCGTATTTGGATATTCAACAAAATGGATATGCTACTCCGATTGTAAAATCAGTTTGCGAATATAAAAAATCTGTCCGTTATGGTGAACTAATTTCTATCAAAACTTTTTGGATACCTTCGGTGGCTGCCAAACTAATTTTTCAGTATCAAATATACAATGAGCAAGACGAATTAGTTTGCACAGGCGAGACCATTCAAGTATTTACGCAACTTTCAACAGGAGAGCTTTCGTTATACGCTCCTGAATTTTATGAAAACTGGAAGAAATCGGTTTTAAAATGATTTTTTAAGGCAACTCAATAGGTTGATATGGAGATATATCCAATATATATTTTATCCAATTTGTAAAGGCATATTTGTCGTATAGAATCTGAGGTAAATCAATGTATGGTAATTCCAAAAATGATGAAATACGCTCGTAATCAGCATCTTTTTCCAAAACGAGAATGTTATTTTCGTTGTAAAAATCATAATTTCGGATGTGTAGATTATTGGTAATTAGTTTCTTTTTGTATTTCATAGCTTCAAATACTCGAAATGATAACCCGTTGTGAACCGTGTTTAGTATATCAACCAAAACTGCTGATTCACATACTTTTTGGTGGTTTTCGTCTAATGAAATTCTTTTGTTAGTTACATTGATAGGTGAGTTTTTATATTTTTTTAAAAGATTTTTATTAAGTGTAAATAACGATATATCAGCTATGTAATTTGTTTTTTCAATTTGTAAAATTAGTTTTTCAATAGGTTTTATTCGGTTTCTTTTCCAAACTCCAACAAAGAAAATGTTTTTGTTTTCTATTATTTCTAATTGTTCTGGAATATCGAAATAAAAATTAGTTATAGGCAAAAATCCTTCTTTGACATCGTTTTCGTCAAATACAAAAAATCTGTCAAAATATTTTACAATCTTTTTTACTTCTGGAAAAACATTTATTCCGTCCCATTGATAAGCAATCATTGTTTTGGAACAGGTTTTTAATTTTCGCAAAAAATGTTCAGGGTAGATGTCCGGACGAATTATAAAAACATAATCTGCCTTCTCTTTCAGAGAATCTATTTTTTCATTCATTTGTTGCTCAACCAAAGCAAAACGAACTTTTTTCTTGTAAGAAGTGTCTTTCAAAATTATTTTTCTAAAAGTATTTATCAGTCTATCTTTTAGCGATTTATATTTATATCTCAATGAAATGGATACATCAACAACCTCAAATCCTAAAAATTTTAGATTATCAACCATCTTTTGATTAAAAAAGTCAATCGGAGCTCCGAAAATTATGGTTTTATTTGTCATATTTCTTGATTTATTGTTGGAGTTATACTATTTTTTCTTTTTCAGGGAAAGCGAAAAGAATTGTTATAAACCACACACTCATATAAGAGCCCATATACAGAAATGTATCTGTATTTATAAACATTAAAGCGAGAAGTAATGTGTATAAAATATAATTGTTTTTAGTAACAATACTTTGATAAAAGGTAGCAATAATCCAACCTAAAAGTAGCAGAAGTCCGATAATTCCTAAATCGATAAAAATACAGAGTAAATCATTATGCAAATGTATAAAACCTAAGGTTTCAGCAATACCTCTTTGTGTTGTTGTTCCTGCTCCGAAAAATAAGTTTGGCATCTGAAATTCTTTCGCTGCATTAAAAAAACTCATCCGTATAGGGTCAGAAAAAAATTTTGTTTGTGTAACCAATACCCCAACTCCTGCAATTAACAATACAACTAACATAGAAACTATTGTGGTTTTAGTTTTCATTGTCCATTTTTTTGTGAAATACAACCAACCTAACAAAGAAATAGTGAGAAAATAACCAATTATTGTAATACGTGCTTGTACCATAAAAGCAAAACAAAAAAGTAAAATAGCGTACCATATTAATTCAAAGGTTGTTATTTTAGCTTCTTTTTGTTCTTTCCAAACAAAAAAACTCAAACCGCCAATGAGTAACATTGTCCAGGAAATGTAGCTCGGATGCTGATAAGGTCCCCATTCCAAAACAGAATAATAATTCATATATCCTTTATTGAAAGTTAAAAAACTAAAAAAAGGTAATTCAATAGAAGAAGTGTAAAGTATGTAAATGGTAACATTCAATATCAAAAGGCTCAAAAAACCTTTGAAACAAATGGTTATGAATACCATTGTTTCTGATTTTTCCATTCTGTAAAACAAACTTAGTACTACAACACATAGCAAGAATAAAATTTCTCCATCATTAAAAGCGACAAAAGAAATTGGTGTATATGTATTCCAAAAGACACCTATTATTTTAAAAAGAGCAAAAATCCCTAATAGTATAATAGATAGTGTGGGTTTGATAAATTGTCGTTTCCAAAGAGCATATACACTGCATAAAACCAATAAAATAATAATAGCTTTATATGCTTTTGATAATTTATAAGTAAATAAAAAAACAGCACAACAACTGACCACTACAATCAGTGTACGTAGCCATAGTTTTTTATCTCTTGGGATTTTATAATTTTTAAAATTTAAAAATACCCAAACCAATGTAGATATTACGCATAGCCCTAAACCTATTTTCAAAAATAGTTTTTTAAAAATTTCGTTTTGCCAAGCATCTGGATAAAAAAATGAAATAATAAAAGCTATCGCGACGAACCCAATATTGTTAAGTATTAACCAATTTTTTTTGTATAATTCCATCTTATTGTTTATTTTGAATAATTTTTTTCCAAATAGCAACTGTTTCTCTTTCTTCTTTTTCAAAAGAATAATTTGATAGAACAAATTCAGAGGCTTGTTTTCCTTTTTGCAAGATATTTTCCGAATTTTGTTCATACAAAGCTATTATTTCTTCCACTTTTTGAGCATATTGAATAATATTTCCATCTTCTATTGGTGATGAAAAATCTGAATTGAAATATTCAACCCCAGCTTTTCCTTGATAACCAATTACATAACAACCACAAGCCATTGCCTCTACTGGCGGAAGCCCAAAACCTTCTTTATGGTTAAAACAGAGAGAAATAGCACTTTTTTGCATTATATGAGCAACTTCAGCCTCTGTTTTGTTATCAATGGGTACTAATTTCCAACCATTTAAATTATTCCGAAGTTTCAAAATATTGATTACTTGATTCACTTCTTCGCTCAATTTTCTTGGCATAAAGCAAATTTGTTTCTCTTTTTTCTGCTCGAGATAAAATACTTTATGATTTATTCCTAAATGAAGTCTAAAAATCTTCGCATTCGAAAAAGTGTATTCTAAATATTGTCTTGAATTTTCAGAAACTACGATACTCGCTAATGTCTTAGGATGTGTGTAAGGGTTTGTAGTCAAATTCTCTTCAATATGGTATCCATTGAAAGTATAGAAACAATTTTGATTGAAAATAACTTTTTTTATATCAGGTTCTATTTTATGGATACAATTTCCATATATTTCAGGAAATACTAAAATTGCATCTTTTTCTATTTTTTTACTTTTTTTCTTTAAAAAGAATAATTTTAGTTTTTCAATGAATCCTATTTTTCTTTTATAGAGCATATACTTCAATTTCTTGAATAAAAAAGGACTGTATTTAATAGGAATTCCTGTGGTATCAAACCATCTTTCTTTTTTGCCTATTTTTTCGTGTAAAACACACGCGTTAAAACCATTTTTTGTTAGAATTTCTACTTGGCGATAAATTTGTTTTACTCCCCCTGTAGCTTGTTTATTATTTGGACAAACGAAATAAATTTTAGTATTCATAATCAGAAAATATTTTTTGAACCCAATTTTTTATATGATATTTTTCTTTTATTTTGGTATCAATTTCTTGATAATCCGTTTTGAAAAAAGTTTCAGGAATCGAAAATTCCGATGGATTTTCAATCAAGAAAATATTATTTTCATTGTAAAAATCATAATTTACAATATCCGTATTAGTGGTAATTAATTTTTTATTCATTCCCATTGCTTCAAAAGGGCGAAATGATAAACCTCTCTGGTGTGGATGTGCAATGTCTAAAATGACTTTGCTATCTAAATAATATCGATATGACTCACCAAAAGGAATAATTTTATCAATAATTTCTATGTTTTTGGGTAATGATTCTTTTATAGGATGTGATGGGTATGTAAAAATTTTAGCTTTTGCTTTTATACCATTCTCTTGAAAATAGTTAAAAATAGAAATAGTTTCTTCTATTCGATTGTCATAAGTAGCTAAATAGCTAACATCAAACGCATTATCATTATTTTTTTCTTCTATAAAATAGAAATTAGTAATTTCTTTTAGGTTATATTTTAGACAATCATCTTTATCAAAACTATAACATATATTAAACTGATTTATAGCATTTTCCTGTGTGGGAATTTTAGCTATACTATCCCAAAAAATGGTTACAGAAAATTTACTTTTATCCAAAGCAATCGTTAGATTTTCTTCGCTAAGAACATACGCTCCTGTAACTATTAAAAAATCGTAATCAGTTCTCAGAAGTCTATTTTTAATATCTTGCCCTTGTCGTAGTACTTTCAAGTTTTTTCCAAAAAAATTTTTAAGAAAAAAGTTATGTATCCGTTCTATGAAATTTTTATAATAATATTTTCCAGCAGATTTGATATGTAATACTTCATAATTACTATATTTTTTTAATCCATTGAAAACAACATCGTTAAATCCGTAGTAATCAGGAGCTATGAATAGTAGTTTTTTCTTCATCGTTCTATTTTAAATTAAACACTTTTTCAACCCATTTTTCCAATGTATATTTCTCGTAAACTTCTTGTGGAAGCGATTGATAAGGCATCTGAAAAAAATCTTTTGTTAAATTGCTAAAATCATCATTTAAAACCAAGATGTTGTTCGGATTATAAAAATCGTAATTTTTGATTTTTTCATTATCTGTAATGATTTTTTTTTCCAAAGCCATCGCTTCAAACACTCTGAAACTCAGTCCATATTGGTCTTTTCGCATCAAATCCAAAATTGCTTTTGTATTTCTGTAAATTTCAGGAAGTTCCTTGTGTTGTATTCTTTTTCTTCGGAAAGAAATTTCACTTTTGCAAAAGCAATTTTTAAGTTGATTTTTCCAAACTTTTTTTCCAATCACAAAAATATCAAAACTCAACCGAAAAGCCTTAAATTTTTCTATCAAAGCCCCTAATTGAAATATTCTTTTTTTATCGCAAGAAGTGATATACAGCACATCTTTCTTTGGATTTTGTTCCTTTTGCGACAAAAAAGGAAGATAGTTGTAGTTTGTTAAGCGTTCAAAGCCGTATTTTTCTATGTCTTTGTCATCAAAAGAATATATTTTATCAAAAAAATGCAATTTATCTTGCACAGGAAACCTTTCCAAATTGTCATACAAAAAAGTAATGAGTTTGTTCGTATTTTCTTTGATAAACTGCAGTGTTTCAGTATCAAAAACATTAGGATTGAGTACCAAAATTTGGTCTTGATGTCCTAATTCTTTAAGTCGGTCAATGACAAATTGTTGGCGTTTTTGGTGTTTCAAATTTTTTCTGAAAAATATTTTTGAAAATGCGTTTTTTAGTCTTGCTCCAAAATGAGCGTGCCTAACTGCTCCTATTTTAATATGCTGAGCCTCAATGTTTTTTTTCTTAAGAAATTCCACTATATGAGCATCATAATCCCAAAAATCAAAACTTATCAAACAAATTTTCATAACTTATTGTTTATTGTTTCTCTGATATTCATATACTTTTGCTAAACAAGAAAATTTGTATTGTGATTTCAGAGCTGCAAAGATAAAAAAAATCTTTCTTTATAAAATAAAACTCCGAAATTGTACTTATAATAGAATTTAAGTAGGCTTGGTTCCAGTTCAAGAAAAACTTCTTGTATTTTCTTTATTAAATTTCGTTCGAATATTCCTCCAAAATTTGGTTTGGTTGGTATTTCATTCATAATTTCAAGGTTCAGATAGGTTTGCAAAATAAAGAATTTATATGTTTTTTTACATTATAAACAGGAACGATGACCGAAATTAGGCTATTCATATATAGCAAATTTTTCGGTAAAATTATCAATTTGAGCCAATCCGTTGGTACATTCTATAAATTTTTCAGATTTTAATTTTTGGGCGATTTCCAAATGTTCTTGGGGTGGTTTTCGCTCATATTCATTATGCTCCAAATGATATTGTACGGCTCCGAACCTCAAGGTTCTTCGCACATTTCCTAAATGGGCAAGGCGTTGAGCAAACTCCCAGTCTTCAATTCCCCAACTTATAATTTCATTATTAAATCCGTTGATTTTTATAGCATCTTCACGCCAAAACGCCGTATTCCCACCCATTACTCCATCTCCTGTTGGTTTGTTTTTTCTTCCGAAGAAGTGCATTAAAAATTTTACTCGAAAAGCATTTTCCAGCATTCGTGTTTTTGGGGTAAAAATATTTACTTCTATTGTTTTCTGTTGTAAAAGTCGATCGGTTTCTCCTTGTGAAAGCCATACGCGTTTCCCCCTTACAAAGCCCCCTTTTTGAGCGAAATCTATATGGTCTTTGATGAATTCTTTATGAAGAATAATATCACCATCAATCTGAATTATATAATCTCCTTGTGCCACTTTTAATGCACGATTTAAAATAATAGTTTTTCTAAATCCGTTATCTTCGTGCCAAATATGCTTTAACGGAACGGAAAATTTTGAGCGAAAAGCGTCAATAAAATCTTTCGTATCAGAACGAGAGCCATCATCAGCAATGAGAATTTCATCGGGCATTTTTTTTTGCCTCAAAACACTTAAAAGACAGAGTTCCAGTGCATCAATTTTATTATAAGTGGAAATTAGTAGGGTTGTTTTCATTTATTATTTCTCTGATATTCATATACTTTTGCTAAACAAGAAAATTTGTATTGTGATTTCAGAGCTGCAAAGATAAAACCGCGTTTTCCGTCCAAAAATCCTTTCTTGATAAAATAAAACTTTACAAACCAAAACAAAGGAGAACTTAGAAGCAAAAACCACGTTATTTTTTTATGTTTTTTTCGTTCAACTTCGGCGGTACTATATGTATTATTTTTTTGTAAAATGGTTGTTATAGAATCGTTAGCCAAATGCTCCGAAGCTAAATTCATTTGCCCTTTGGGTATTCGAATTACTTTTCCTTGCACCTTCACAGTTGAATGAACTTCGGGAGGCCAAAAAGCTCCTTCTTTACGGAAAAAACGTAATTTATAATCAGGATAAGCGGCTCGAATCCATTTATCTATAAAATAATTTTTAAACGGAATATACACGCCACTTATTTCTTTATTGTCAGTTATTTTATATAAAAATTCTTTTAAATCGTTTGGAACAGTTTCATCAGCATCAATTACAAAAACCCAGCCATTAGAAGCCTGATGAATAGCAAAATTACGAGCAGGCTCGGCATATCCTGTATTTTCGTGATAAAGAATTTTACAATTATATTTCTTTGCAATTTCGATAGTTCTGTCAGTACTGTACATATCGCAAATAACAATCTCATCAAAATCTTTGACAGATTCTAACACTGTTTCAAGGTGTTTTTCTGCGTTATATGTATTGATAACTACTGATATTTTTTCCATACCTTAAAATTTCCTCTACTGCTTTATCCCTTGCAAATTAACCCAATTGTGATATTGTTTGCTATATTGGGTATGTTGCTCTAATGTTCTGGAGAATTTGTGATACCCTATATTCTCTGTATCAGCAACAAAATAATAATATTCATGAATTTCTGGATTTAAAACAGCTTCAATCGACGTAATATCAGGCATCGTAATAGGCCCTGGTGGTAGCCCCGAATATTTGTAAGTATTATATAAAGAATTGACAGTTAGCGTTTTATGCAACACTCTACGAATAATCGTATCATACTTTCCTGTTTGTTCTTTTACTCCAAAAATAACTGTTGGGTCAGCTTGTAAAAGCATATTTTTTTTCAATCGATTCAGATATACTCCAGCTACTCGTGGACGTTCTTCTTCTTTGGCTGTTTCTTTTTGAACAATCGAAGCTAAAGTGATTACTTGTGCAGGTGTAAGTCCTTGTTTTTGAGCTTTTTGTAGTCTATCCTGATTCCAAAATTTTTGAGATTCTTTGAGCATTCTATTGCGAAATTGCTCTGCCGAAGTATTCCAGTAAAACTCATAAGTATTTGGCAAATAAATACTTAAAGCGTTAGGTAATGTTATTTCGTTTTGATAAAGAAAAGCTTTATCTATAAAAGCATTCAGTAAAGAAATACTATCTGCTTCTATCTGTTGTGAGATACGTCCTGCTAAGTTTTCTAGGCGTTCTTGATTATTAAAAGCTACTTTAACAGGAGTATTTCCTGAGCGTAATGTATTGACAATTTCGTTATTATTCATCCCTTTGATTAAGAAATAACGCCCAGCTTTTACATGAGTGCTATATCCTTTTTGTCGTGCAACTTCTGCAAAAGTTTTTTCATTTTTTAAAAAAGGGTTCAATTGTTGCAAAAGTTCTGAAAAAGAAGTGTTTGTCCGAATGAAAATTTCTTCACGTTCTGTAGAAAAATTAGTATTAGACACCAAAAGTACATTATACACTTTATAAGAAAAAACACCCAAAACAACTGCTACAACAAGTATAACAACAACCAAAATTTTTTTCATATTGAAAATTTATTATATTTTTTTGCAAATTATATAGAAAAAGTATTATTCACAAATCATTAACAACCATTTTTTGTAAAAAAATACTATTTCCACAGATTCTGAGCCATTGTGCCTCCCCATATTTTGGTTGCCAGATACGGATTATCTATAAACGGATTTCTATTGCCTTGTGCTTTTTCTATTTCATTATTTCGCTGATTTTCAAACGCAGAAACAGGGTCTTCCACATTCCATTGCAAAAAAAGATTTACCCCTTGAGTTGTTGTACTTACTTTATGAAAAGCTTCATTATAACGCAAATTCATATACAAAATAATACGTGCTACATCGCCTTTCCAATCATCACCAGGATACCAAAAATTACCAACTACTCCTTTCTCTCCATTACCTGAGGTAAAAGCTCTATTTCCTCTTGTAGAATTATCTTTGCTAACACAATATCGTAAATGATGTAGGTCAGCTATACTTATTGTTTTTGTTTTTGCTTCAAGAAATGATTTCGGATACACATGTTCTGTATCATAAATATTACTCCCAATAGTTACCTCTTGTCCTGAATAAATAAGCAATACTTTGTTTTTGTTAGACAAACTCGCATCGGCTTTTCGTAAGTACGGATGCCTTTGCTCATAACCCAAAATATTGGTATGTTTAGCAATGGTAAGTTGTGCCAAGTCATTATACAATTCTTGACCATTTTTACTAAAATCTACACTTTGATAATAATACAGCAACCCCGAAGGAATACTCACATCAGAAGTGGTTTGTGGCGGATTAACAGGCGGTGTTTCTGGCGGAGTTATAGGAGTTTCTGGCTCTGGCAAAATTCCATTATTGCTCTGCCCATTTAAGTTATCTTTACTACAAGATAAAAAAACAATCACAAGGATTGCCAATATAAATCGTTTCATTGCATTACTTTTTTGCAAAGTTAATTATTTTTGTCGAAAAATAGCCTTTATTTGTAAATAATATTTTTATTTTTGAGCAATTTATAAGGAGATTTCTTCTTTCAGTCAAAATATTTGTGATAATTTCAAAGAATAATCAATGATTGAAAAAGATTTTGTATTTTTGCCAAAAATATAAATGTTCCTCTGATTTTATTTTCATAGAAATGATACACATAGACGAAAAATTATACTTTTACCTCATATTTATAATTCCTATTTTGTGGATATTTTACTTTGGTTTGCAAGTTTGGAAACGCAGAGCAAGAACCCGATTTGCAGACAAAACAGCAATGCAAAAGCTAGCACCCGAGCGTTCGGTATTCAAAACGTGGATAAAGTTCGCAGTAATTGCATTGGCACTGATAAGCCTTGTTGTGGCACTTGCCAATCCGAAGGTGGGAACAAAACTTAAAACCATAAAACGAGAAGGTGTAGATATTGTATTCGCTATTGATGTATCAAAAAGCATGCTTGCCGAAGATACAAAACCTAACAGACTTGAAAAAGCCAAAAGAATCACTTCGGAAGTGATAAATAACCTACATGGAGACCGAATTGGATTAGTAGCTTACGCAGGGCAAGCATATCCGCAATTACCTCTTACTACGGACTACTCCGCAGCTAAAATGTTTCTTCAAAACATGAATACGAATATGCTTTCTTCGCAAGGAACAGCCATACAACAAGCAATCAATGTAGCGGGAAATTACTTTCAAAAGGAATCTCCCACAGCACGACTACTTTTTATTCTCTCAGATGGTGAAGATCACGAAATGGGAGCCTCAGAGACAGCTACACAAGCCAAAGATAACGGAATACGAGTATTCACTATTGGCATAGGAACAGAAAAAGGTAGCACTATTGCAGAAAAAAATGGACAAATACAGATTTTGAAACGAGACCTAAATGGAGAAGTTGTCATTACAAAACTAAACAAAGGACTTTTAGAAGAAATTGCACAAGAGGGAGGCGGAAAATACCTAGACGGAACCAATACACAAAACGTGGTAGATGCTATTAAAAACACACTAGAAGGAGTTGAGAAAAACGAATACGAATCGCAAATGTTTTCAGACTACAAAGATCAATTTCAATGGTTTGTAGGTTTTGCACTACTTCTTTTGATAGGTGATATTTTTATTTCGTACAGAAAAACAGCGTGGGTTCAAAAACTAAATCTATTTGGAGAGAAACAACAACAATAATAACACAAAAACAAAACCACCTGCAAAGCAAAGAAATTCGAAGCAAAGAACATTTAAATTGTTTTTCACAAAAACCAACCAAGAGCAAGGCAAAAACAACTAAAAGCAAACAAAAAAACAATTAAAAGCAACACAACAGAAACACGGAGCAACTAAAAAACAACAAGGAGCAACTAAAATAAAAAATAATCAAAAACAAACAAGGAGCAATAGAAAAACAAATTGTTTTTTAACAAAATCACTAAAAATAATTCAAAAGTAAGCGATTCTTTATGAAAAGAAATTAAAAATAACTGAATATCAATTTATTATGAAAAAAATAATTTTTATCATATTTATCATACAAGCAGTTGCTTTTGGTCAAGAAAAAAACAATTCTAAGTCAGAGCAACGAGAATATAAGAAACAGGAAAAAAAATCAACCCTATATACATATCAAGCAAACAAATTATATGAAGAAAAAAAATCTATGAAAGCAGAAGCTGATTATAGAAAAGCTATTTCTCAAAACAAAAACAACACCGCAGCTTCTTACAATATGGGAGATTTGCTATATGAACAAAAATTGTATGGAGAGGCAGGTCATTTTTTCAAAGAAGCATCAATGATTAAAGATGCGAGCAAGGAAGATAAGCATAAAGCATACCATAATATGGGCAATGTATTTATGCAACAAAAACAGTATGACAAAGCAGTAATGGCGTATAAAGAAGCACTTCGAAATAATCCAGAAGATGAGCAAACACGCTACAATTTTGCGCTTGCCAAAGAGTTTTTGAAAAACAATCCGCCTGAAAATCAGCAAAACAAAGACGATAAAGATAATAAACAAAATCAAAATCAAGATAAAAATAATCAAAAACAAGACAATAAAAATAATCAAAACCAAAATCAAGACAATAAAAATAATCCGGATAACAAAAACAATCAAAACCAAGACAATAAAGACCAAAACCAAGAGAATAAAAATCAGGATAAAAAACAAAATCCGAATCAAAACGAAGGAAATAAAGACGGACAAGATAAAGAAGATAAAGGAAATGAATCAGGGCAAGGAGATAAACCTCAAAAAGGTCAGATATCTCCTCAACAAGCTGAGCGTATTCTCGAAGCAATGAATAATGAGGATAAAAAAACTCAAGAGAAAGTAAATACACAAAAAGTGAAAGGACGTCCAGCTCGCTCACAGAAAGATTGGTAAGCATTGTGTCGCATTTTATAATCTATGGACTTTACAGCTATTTTCAATATGTTGGAAAAACATCAGAATAACGATGTAGCCAAACAAATGAGTGCTTATATGCTACATAAGTTTGCATTCTTAGGATTACAATCGCCTATTCGGAAAGAACTTATGAAACCTTTTTTCAAAGAGCAAAAAAAAGCTATGCTCGATTGGGATTTCGTAAAGCAATGTTGGGAAAGTCCATATCGAGAGATGCAGTATATTGCTTTGGAATATCTAAAAATACATCAAAAACAACTTACTTTTGATGACATACCTGCATTGAAAAATCTTATTCTTAGTAAATCTTGGTGGGATACAATAGATTGTTTAGACCGAATAGTAGGAGCCATAGCTCTTGACTATCCACAAACCAACAAGATACTTCTACAATGGTCTATTGATACCAACAAATGGCTTCGACGAGTAGCTATTGACCATCAACTCCTCAGAAAAGAGAATACAAATACCGAATTATTAGAAAAAATTCTCGTAAATAATTTAGAACAAACCGAATTTTTTATCAATAAAGCCATCGGATGGGCATTGCGAGATTATAGTAAGACCAATCCGCAATGGGTAAGGAATTTTATTGAGAAATATGAACATAAAATGGCTAAATTAAGCCTTAAAGAAGCTAAAAAATATTTATAACAAGTCATTTTTTATCATTAGAGTTTAACTATTAAAAAAAATCATAGAATGGGAACATTTACAATAGAAGGCGGACATCAATTACAAGGTTCAATTACTCCACAAGGAGCTAAAAATGAAGCTCTTCAAGTATTATGTGCTGTACTTTTGACCAAAGAGAAAGTAACTATTCATAATATTCCTGATATTTTAGACGTAAATAAACTAATTTCACTCTTAGGAAATCTTGGTGTAAAGATACAGAAAATCGGGAAAGGTTCATATGCTTTTCAGGCAGATGAAATCAATTTAAAGTATCTTTCATCAACACAATTTAACCATGAAGGACAAAGCCTACGAGGCTCTATACTCATAGTAGGACCACTTTTAGCACGCTTCGGAAAGGGGCATATCCCAAAACCAGGCGGGGACAAGATAGGACGCCGCCGTTTAGATACCCACTTTGAAGGTTTTGTCAAGCTCGGAGCCAAATTTGAATACAATGCCGAGAAGCACTTCTACGACGTAACTGCCAAAAGACTTAAAGGAACAAATATGCTGCTCGATGAGGCTTCCGTAACAGGAACGTCCAATATTATAATGGCAGCAGTGCTTGCCGAAGGAACAACAACCATTTATAACGCTGCGTGTGAGCCATACGTACAACAACTTTGCCGAATGCTCAATGCAATGGGTGCAGACATTCAAGGTATTGGCTCTAATTTGCTCACGATAAACGGAGTAGAGAAACTCGGAGGTTGCTCACACACGCTCTTGCCCGATATGATTGAAATCGGTAGCTGGATAGGACTGGCAGCCATGACTCGAAGCGAATTAACTATCAAAAATGTAGGGTGGGAACACTTAGGTATCATTCCAAACATTTTTGCTCGAATGGGAATTGTTTTACAACGCCAGGGAGATGATATTCATATACCGGCACATACAAAAGGTTATGAAATACAATCATTTATTGATGGGTCAATAATGACTATTGCCGATGCACCTTGGCCTGGTTTCACACCAGACTTGTTAAGTATTATTCTGGTAGTAGCAATTCAAGCGCGGGGCGAAGTACTCATTCATCAAAAGATGTTTGAAAGTCGTCTATTCTTTGTAGATAAACTGATAGATATGGGAGCCAAAATAATACTCTGCGACCCGCATCGGGCAACGGTTATTGGCAATGATTTTCGCTCAGCACTCAAAGCAACAACTATGTCTTCTCCCGATATTCGTGCAGGAATAGCCTTGCTTATCGCTGCGCTTTCTGCCAAAGGCACATCGACCATTCATAACATCGAACAAATAGATAGGGGATATGAAAATATTGACCAACGACTAAGAGCAATAGGGGCAAAAATTATTAGAACTAATTGATAATCAATATATAATAGTATACAGTTTAGAAATATGACAATGCAATGGGAACGATTGCTCTCTCTTCGCAAACAAGGCGATGTGAAAGAGCGACTACGCAAAAATGAAAACGAAACACGCTTAGTGTTTGATGTAGATTATGACCGAATTGTCTTTTCAGATTCATTTCGTAGCTTACAAGACAAAACGCAAGTTATACCACTATCTAAGTCAGGCTTTGTACATACGCGACTTACACATAGTATGGAAGTCTCGGTCGTAGGTCGATCGTTGGGTCGGTTTGTAGGCAATGAAATCCTCAAAAAATATCCTCATTTACAACAATTAGGCTATCATACCAATGATTTTGGTACAATTGTAGCCTCCGCAGCTTTAGCACACGATATAGGAAACCCTCCGTTTGGACATAGTGGAGAAAAAGCTCTCGGAGATTTCTTCAAGTATAAAAAAGGAAAAGAAGTGGCAAACCAACTAACCGATGCTCAATACCAAGATTTATGTAATTTTGAAGGAAATGCTAACGGATTTCGCATTCTGACCGAATCACGAACAGGCGTAGAAGGAGGTCTTCGGCTAAGTTATGCCACCCTTGGAACTTTTATCAAATATCCGAAAGAATCGCTTCCTGTGAAACCTACTTTACACATTGCAGATAAGAAATATAACATTTTTCAATCCGAAAAACATTTCTTTGAAGAAGTAGCAACCGAGTTGGGACTGATACGTTATTCACAACAAACGCTTCGCTTTGCTCGTCACCCATTAGCATTCTTAGTAGAAGCCGCCGACGATATTTGTTACACCATTATTGATTTTGAAGATGGTATCAATTTAGGCTGGATTGCCGAAGAATATGCCCTTGAATATCTTTCTAAACTCATACAAGATAGTCGTATAACCAAAGAAAACATTACAAACAAATATCATAACCTACATACACGCGAAGACCGAATGGCTTACCTAAGGGCATTGTCTATCGGAACACTTATTCAAGACGCACAACGTGTGTTTTTAGAAAATGAAGAAGCTATTCTACAAGGAGAGTTTCATACCTCTCTTCTTGACAAAAGTATATATAAAGCACAAATACAGGATATTATAAGTATGAGTGTTGATAAAATATATCGCTCTGGGCAAGTCGTAGAAAAAGAAATTGCAGGATACGCTATTTTGCAGAATATCTTAGATATTTACTTTACAGCCGTAATGAATCATCTGGAAGGTAAAGCAACCTCATACGATACACTAATGCTCAAAACGCTACCACAACGCTATTTTAGTCAAGACAAAACACTCTACGAGATGCTCCTAGGTATCGTCTGTTACATAGCAAGTCTTACTGATACAAAGGTAGCAGAATTACATGCCCGCACTATTGGATTGGTTTCTTAGTCAAACAAATAAAATATTTCTTATTTAAATAAAAAGCACAGCCCCAACGGTTACAAAACTTGTTTCATCAATAAGTATTGCTCCTCCGTTGGTTCTTATTTGTTGGTAACTATCATAAGCCAATGGCGAAGCTGTTTTCAGTTGTACTTTAACCACTTCATTGAGCCTTGCTTGAGTAATATCGGTTTGTTTTTCAAGAGTATTAACATCAAGTTTATAATCAATACCTTTAATCATAGCCGGAACAACTTTGGTGTTATGTTGTAATAGATATCGATTACGAAGATTCATTGGTTTATCGTCCATCCAACAAACAAGTGCCTCTATTTCTTGATTGATTTTTAGCAGATTATCTGGTTTTACTATAAGGTCTCCTCTACTTATATCAACATCTTCTTCCAGATGAAGAACAGCACTTTGAGGAGCAAAAGCCTCTTGAACTAATTTGTTATTTACTTCAATGGCTGAAATAGTTGCCGAAACTCCAGATGGATATACAACTATTGTATCTCCTTTTTTGAAAATACCACTTTCTATTTGTCCTGCATAACCGCGATAATCGTGCAAGTCATCTGTTTGGGGACGAAGTACTAATTGTACTGGAAAACGTCCGTTGGTTAAGTTTGTAGAAGATTGTAACTCTGTGGTTTCTAACAAGTTGAGTAATGTATTTCCAGTATACCATTTTATATTTTCAGAAACATCTACGATATTATCACCATTTAAAGCACTTATAGGAATAAAAGTTACATTTTTCAGATTCAATGATTTTGCAACTTCTTGATATTGAGCTACTATTTCATTATATCGATGTTCGCTATAATCGACTAAATCCATTTTGTTAATAGCAACAACTACATATGGAATATTCAAAAGAGAAGCAATAATTGAATGACGTTTTGTTTGTTCGATAACCCCATTACGAGCATCAATCAAAATAATTATCAAATCTGAATTTGAAGCTCCTGTAACCATGTTTCGTGTATATTGAATATGTCCTGGAGCATCTGCAATAATAAATTTTCGCTTGGGAGTAGAAAAATATTTGTAAGCTACATCAATAGTAATTCCTTGTTCGCGCTCAGCTCGTAATCCATCGGTAAGAAGTGCCAAATCTACACTTCCGTCTTCTCTGTTTTTGGAACTTCGTTCAAGAGCTTCCATTTGGTCTATCAATATATTTTTGCTATCATACAAAAGTCGCCCAATGAGTGTACTTTTTCCATCATCAACGCTTCCAGCGGTTAAAAATCGTAGTATATCCATCTTCTAATTTCTAAGAAAAAACTAAATATTTTGGGGACAAAGATACTAATTTTTAGATTGTAAATAAAATTATTAGCAAGGTTTTGTTATAATTTTGATATTTAATCTGTCAAAAATTTTTTATTAAAAAGAGTTTTTCGTATTTAAAAAAATAAAACAAATAATGTATCTCCGTAATCACTAATAAAAAAATCTATTTGCCAAAAAATAGAATTCAAAAATAAAAAATACCATTGAAAATAAGATAATTATATTTTATGTTTTTGGTAAATTACCACAATGAAAATTATTTATTACACTAACCGGATATACAATAACAAATACGATAGTTATAAGAAATAATAAAAATGCTAAATTTGCCCAATCAAAATTTTACACCCAATGGATTTACAAGACCAACTCAAAAAATTGTTCCCTGACCACAATTTTCAACAAGAAGAAAGAATCCCTGTTGATGACATTTGGCTACAAGACGAGCCTCTTTTGTGCAAATATGAAAAAAGAAACGGAAAACCTCAAACACTCATTGAGGGTTATACAGGTGCAGAAGCTGATTTTAAAAAATTGACCAAAGAAATCAAAACAACACTTGGTGTAGGTGGTTCTTTCAAAAATGATATTATTATTATACAAGGCGATTATCGAGATAAAATTATGCAACTCTTGAAAGATAAAGGATTTAAAGTAAAAAGAGTTGGAGGATAAATTTTTTAAAAATCTCATTTAAAAACAAAAAATTATATATCTAAAAAATATTTTTTAATGTATAGCAAAATAACGTATCTTTGCCGACCAAATTTATTACAAACTAAAATAGATAATAAAATATGAAAGCAGGAATCGTAGGGCTTCCTAATGTAGGAAAATCAACATTATTTAATTGTTTATCAAACGCTAAGGCACAGAGCGCGAACTTCCCATTCTGTACAATAGAACCCAACTTGGGCGTAGTTAATGTACCCGACCTTCGATTGGAAAAACTGGAAGAGCTTGTAAAACCAGAGCGCGTACAACCTGCCGTAGTTGAAATAGTAGATATTGCAGGACTTGTAAAAGGAGCTAGCAAAGGTGAAGGATTAGGAAATCAGTTTTTGGGAAATATCCGCGAGTGTCATGCGATTATACATGTATTGCGTTGTTTTGACAATGATAATATTGTGCATGTTGATGGAAGTGTTGACCCTATTCGCGATAAAGAAACTATTGATATTGAACTTCAACTCAAAGATCTTGATACAATTGAAAAACGCTTAGAAAAAGTAAATAGAGCTGCCAAATCAGGTGATAAAATAGCTCAAAAAGAACAAGAGCTTTTAACTCGTTTTCAACAAGCTTTCTTGAAAGGAATTTCGGCAAGGGCTGTGGAAGTTTCTCAAGAAGAGGCAGAAATTATAAAAGGTTTTCAGCTTTTGACAGCTAAACCTATTTTGTATGTTTGCAATGTAGACGAAAAATCAGCTGTATCGGGCAACAAACATGTAGATGCTGTAAAAGAAGCCATCAAAAATGAAAATGCAGAAATTATCATTTTAGCTGTTGCTACCGAAGCTGATATTGCCGAACTTGAAAGCTATGAAGAACGACAAATGTTCCTACAAGACCTCGGTTTAGACGAACCTGGTGCTTCAAAACTTATTCGTGCAGCGTACAAATTATTGAACTTGCAAACTTATTTTACCGCAGGAGTGAAAGAAGTTCGCGCTTGGACAATAACCATCGGAGATACCGCTCCACAAGCCGCAGGAGTTATCCATTCTGATTTTGAACGCGGTTTTATCCGTGCCGAAGTTATCGCATACACCGATTTTGTTCATTATGGAAGTGAAGCAAAAGTAAAGGAAGCAGGAAAAATGCGTGTAGAAGGTAAAGAATATATCGTAAAAGACGGAGATGTGATGCACTTCCGTTTCAATGTTTAGTTTTTCTATTTTAAGTCTTCAACTTTGGGAAGAAATTTTATTTTTCCCAAAGTTATTTTTTTTGCTAAAAACTACAATGTATATAGAGCAGAAATCCATCTATTGCGCTCAATACTTTCAACAAATTGTAACCCATTATCTTCGCATTTTTGCGTAATGACAATAAGGTCTTCAATAAAAAAACCACTAAGTAAAAGAGTCCCTTTCGGATTAAGGCTTTTAACATAAGTAGGAATATCTTCCAAAAGAATATTTCGATTGATATTAGCAATAATAAGGTCATAACTACGTCCAGCGAGTAACGACGCATCACCCTTTTCTACACTAATAAAATCAAATCCGTTGTGAGATATGTTTTCTGTTGCGTTTTGACAACACCAATCATCAATATCAATTGCCTGAATATCAGTAGCTCCTCTATGCGCTGCCATAATTGCTAAAATTCCGGTACCACAGCCCATATCAAGTACTTTTTTTTCATTAAGCTTCATTCGTAAAATGTGTTGAAGCATCATGTGAGTAGTTTCGTGATGTCCTGTTCCGAAACTCATTTTGGGGTCGATAATAATATCGTATTTTGTATTGGGCTTGGGGTGAAATGTAGCGCGAACCGAGCAAATATCATCAACAACAATCGGAGAAAAATTCTTTTCCCATTCCTCATTCCAATTCACTTGTTCAATTTCTTTCATTTGATAGGAAATCGAAAAATCTGGATTGGTCAATATGAAAATATCACTTAAAAGATCATCATTCCACAAATCTTTTTGGATATAAGCAGAAACTCCACACTCTGTTTCTACAAAACTTTCAAACCCAACTTCACCAAGTTCGGCAATCAATATTTCGGCTCCTTCAATGGGATTTACATCAAAAATATATTCAATATAATTTGTCATTCTGATAAAACTCTGCCTTTTTGGATAATTTTTATGTTAATATTTTTTTCTTCGGTTATTATTATTTGAATAATTATTTTGTTTCTTGTTATTATTTTTGCGTTGAAACTTCGTTCGTTGGAAATTCTTGGGTGCAGACAAATCTTCTTCATAGTTTGCCAAGTTTATTTTCCCTCCGCTGAGTTCTTTTAAGTGTTCAAAAATAACTTCATCTTCAACAGATTCTTTATTCCAGTTTAAGAAGCATTTTTTCATATGATTGGCAATGGCAAATTTCAGTGCATTTTTCAAATCACCTTCTTCCCACGAGTTGCATACTTCAATCATTTGCAAAATATTATTCCCGTAGAAGCGATATTTCGGGTGTCGTTGCGGATAGTTCAAACGAGCAGGCTTCACTCTGACAGATTCCCGCGTAGGGTGTTCAAAAGGCGAATCAACATCAAGTTTGAAATCAGACATTATGAATAATTGATCCCAAAGTTTGTGTTGAAAATCGGGTACATCACGCAAATGTGGGTTCAAATTACCCATTACTGCAATAAGCGCTCTGGCTACGTTGTTACGTTCGGTTCTATCCTGAATAGTCGTTGCTTGCTGAATCAGTTTTTGAATATGTCTTCCATATTCGGGAATTATTAGCGGAGTTCTTTCTGTATTGTATTCCATTTGGTACAAATTGATTAAAATATTACGTTTGGGTAGTTATAGAGATACAATTCCTTCTATTTTTGATGCTTTTTTGTAAAAATCAATTACTTGGTCTGCATTTTCAACAAAGAGTTTTATCGAAAAACTTACATATTTTCCACTGGAAGAATCTTTGGTTGAGATTTCAGTTTGAATTCCGTCAAAAACACTGTAAAGTTCAGCAATTTTTTCTTCTTGTGCAGGAAGAATAAATTTGTACAAATATTCAGTAGGGAATATTGTATTTTCTTCTAATTTCGCTTTGAGTCGTTTGTAAAAATCCTCTGGATTTTGAGTTTGTGCAGACATATTTTTATTTTGGGCAAAGATACGTATTTTTAATAATATCACGACTTTATTTTGACAAATAAAAATTCTTTTGTTCATAAAATAATTTCACAAGCAGAATAAAAATTTGTACTTTTGCACAAATATTTCTTGCTATGAAAATAAAAGGATTCAAATTAGATAAGAACAAACGTTTTAACTATACTCCTCGCTATTATAACAGCAAAGACACTGGTAATCCGTATAAGTTTGAGGAACGTATCCGTAAGTATCGCGACACGACCAATACAACTATCGGTACTCAATGGCAAGATATTCGTAACGAAAGTCGAAATCGAGACAACGGAGAGATTAACAGAACACTTATTATTGTTTTTCTCATTCTTTTGCTGATAGCTTTTTATATACTTGATTTTGATTTGAGTATATTTTTCAAAAAATAATTTTTAATTTTTTCTACAACGAAATTACATAAATGTCAGATATTATACAACTTCTACCTGATCACGTAGCTAATCAGATTGCTGCTGGTGAGGTTGTTTCTCGCCCTGCATCAGCAGTAAAAGAGTTGCTTGAAAACGCCATAGATGCGCAGGCTACCGAGATAAAGTTAATCGTCCGAGATGCTGGGAAAACATTAGTACAAGTCATTGATAACGGAATAGGAATGTCTCCAACCGATGCACGCTTGGCTTTTGAAAGACACGCAACGTCAAAAATTCGCTCAGCGCAAGACCTTTTTTCTCTCAGAACAAAAGGCTTCCGAGGTGAAGCGCTTGCCTCAATCGCTGCAATTGCACAGGTTGAACTCATTACAAAACAGACCGATACACAAACAGGCACACATATAAAAATAGAAGGCAACAAAGTTATTTCGCAAGAGCCTTGCGTAACGAATACGGGTACATCTATCTTGATGAAAAATCTGTTTTTTAACATTCCTGCTCGACGTAATTTTTTAAAATCAGACAATGTAGAACTTCGACATATAATAGATGAATTTCAAAGAGTAGCATTGGCTCATACCGATGTCCATTTTTATTTTTTCAGCAATGATACTGAGGTGTTTAACTTGCCTGCAACCAATCTAAGACAACGTATTGTCCATATTTTTGGAAACAAATATAATGAAAAATTAGTTCCTGTTAGCGAACAAACTGAAATGGTTTCTGTAGAAGGCTTTGTATGCAAACCTTCTTCCAAAAAGAATAAAACAGCTCAATTTTTCATTGTAAATCAGCGATTTATAAAGAGTAGATATTTGCATCATGCTGTAAATAGTGCCTTTGAAGGACTTTTAAAAGATGGCGAACAACCCGAATATTTTCTGTTTCTCACCCTTGATCCAAAAACGATTGATATTAACATTCATCCAACAAAAACAGAAATAAAATTTGAAGACGAACATACTATTTACGCTGTTTTGCGCTCGGTAATAAAACATAGCTTAGGACTGTTCAATGTAGCTCCTTCTATTGATTTTTCGCTTAGTCAAGACTTGCAAACACCTTATCATTACAAAGATAAAGAGGCGCAAACACCTACATTTCAGGTTGATTCATCTTTCAATCCGTTCAAAATGGAGCAATCTTCTTCGGGAAAAATTGCTTCAATAAAAACTTTTTCAAAAGAAAAAAAAACAAGCCCTTGGGAGAGTTTATACACCGATATTCCTTCGCGAGTGAATAGTTTTGAACAAATATCGGAGATAGAGTTTCCGTCCAAATTACCTACACTCTTTGATGAAGATACGGCTTTGCAAACCTCATCAACTATTTTGCTCTTCCAAAGGAAATACTTGGTTACGCATCTGAAAGAAAAAATCCTATTCATACATATAAATAGAGCGCACGAACGAATTTTGTACGAGCAATTTCTGAAAACGATTTCTTCGGGCAAAAGTTCAAGCCAACAACTGCTTTTCCCGATAGAATTACATTTTTCGCCCGTTGAGATGCATACAATAACCAAGCTCCAAGACGTATTGGAACGAGCTGGTTTTGTTTTTGAAATAAAATTGGATACACTATCTCTGACAGGAACACCTATTCATATAAAAGAAAGTCAAGCACGTGAAGTATTACAACTTCTTATTGACAACGAACTTGATGAGCTGCCGCACAATGACATATTACAACACGAACTATTAGCAAAACACTTGGCAAAAAGTTTAGCTATTCGCACCGGGCAATCGCTTCCCCAAGAAGCCCAAGAACAACTCATTCAAGACCTTTTTTCGTGCAAAGAACCTTATTTTTCGCCTTTTCAGAAAAAAATATATACAGAAATTTCGATAACAGATATAGATAATAAATTGAATTGATTATGCAAATTACACCAGCTATTAAGCATCTTATTATTGCAAACGTTGTTTTCTTCATTATTGCAGTGTTTGTACCCAATTTTCAAGGATTGACAGCCATTTGGTTTTTTGAAAACCCTAACTTTCATTGGTGGCAATTCATCTCACATATGTTTATGCACGGAGGCACTACGCACCTGATATTCAATATGTTTGCCTTGTGGTCATTCGGTTCCCCATTAGAACAAATATGGGGAAGCAACCGATTTTTATTTTTCTATTTTGCCTGTGGATTGGGAGCTGCGCTAATTCATTCTGGGGTAAATTATTACTACTTTCAAGAAGGATTTTCGCTTTTACTCAAAGAAGGATACAGCTCACAAGAAATCTTTGAAATACTTGAAAAAGGCAAATACTATACCGCTTGGGAAACAATGCTTCCTGCTGAAACTTTTCAAAATATGATGAGCGCTTACAATACACCTGCCGTAGGAGCTTCTGGGGCTGTATATGGTATTTTAGTCGCCTTCGGTATGCTATTCCCTAATGCCGAATTGATGCTTATTTTCTTTCCCGTTCCCATCAAAGCCAAATATTTTATTCCTATTTTGGTCGGATTAGATTTGTTCTCTGGTATTACTGGTTTTTCTATTTTTGGAGGAAATATCGCTCATTTTGCTCACGTGGGCGGGGCACTTATTGGTTTTATTCTGATGTGGATTTGGAGGAAAAAAAATCGTTTTTTTGTTAGTTAAGTTTTCTCTAATATGGATTTTTTTAACTTTTAAACAATTAAGAATAAACATATTACATATTTTTCTTGATATTTTTTTATTCAAAATTATTTCGTCTGATAGCGAGTAAAATACGCTTTTTACATACAGAAAATGAAAATACTACATACAGCCGATTGGCATATTGGCAAACGATTACACAAATACGAACTCTCGGAAGAATTTGATTTGTTTGTTCAATGGCTTGAAAAACTAATTATTGAGCGAGGCATTGAGGTAGTTCTTATTGCAGGAGATATTTTTGATTCGAGCAATCCGTCTGCACAAGCTCGCAAGCAATTTTATCAAACTTTGGTCTTATTATACAAATTGAATTGTCGGGTAATTATAACTAGCGGAAATCATGACTCTTCGGTTGTTTTAAATGCTCCTAAAGATTTATTCAATGAACTAAATATCAGTGTTGTAGGCAATCTCCCTGATGATATTATCCAGTGTATTTTCCCAATAGAAAATACTCAGGGAGCAATTGAAGTTGTGGTGGCTGCAATTCCTTTTTTGAAAGATAGCGAACTTTTAAAATTTTCAGAAAATACTTCACACGAAAGCCGATTGCAAACAATTCAAGAAGGTATTGAGCGTGTTTTTATAAACGCTTGGGCATATTGTAAAACTCAATATCCGAATATACCTTCTATCGCAATGGGACACTTATACACATCAGGAGAGATTACAACTTCGGAAAGTGAGCGTGACATACAAATCGGTAATCAAGCGCGCTTTGAGATTGATGCTCTTGAAGGAAAATTTGACTATATCGCACTGGGGCACATACACAAACCACAACGAATAAAATCAAAAACACCAATATTGTATAGCGGCTCACCTATTGCGCTTTCGTTTAGCGAGCGTAACGATTTGAAACGCATAATTCTACTTGATACGCAAAAGGGATTTGAGCCCGAAAGCATCACAATTCCGTCATTTCGAAAATTGATTACCTTGCGTGGCAATTTGCACGAAATCAAAATGAAATTGGCTAATTTGCACGAAGCATTACCCCTTGTAAGTTTGCTCGAAATTCAGTTAGTTGAACCAATATATTCTGCTCAAATAGAAGATGATTTTACACAATTGGTAACAAATTTTCACCAAAATGAATACGAAATAGTCAAAACAAAAATGATTTTTGAAGACCGACTTACGGGTTCTTCGGATTTGTTTGAATTGCATCAGCAACTCTCGGATATAAAACCTCAGGAAGTATTTGCCAAATTGTTAGAAAATCAACCTTACGACAAGGCTACTCGGCAAGAACTCTTTGAAGCTTTTTCAATTCTTTTGGAACAAGCCAATGAATTGCAATAATCTTTTTGAATTTATATTTTTTTATTTATTTTCTTATAAATATTCTAAAAAATAGTAATTTTGCACACTATAAAATCAGTATTATGAATCTTTCTCTTTTTGGAAAAACCGTAGTAAGTGGGATAAAATATTTTGCCTATTTTTTTGTTTTATTTTTTGCATATCGCTTGATTTTCTTAGGTGTTTATGGTAGCGAACTATTATTCAAAAGCCACAAAATGGACATTGTCCGAGCTTTTCTTATGGGAATGCGATTTGATATTTCAGCTATTTGCTACGGATTTCTTCCTGTGGCGCTATTTTGGTTGGTAGCCCTTTTTATCTCAAAATCTTTTTCTGAAAAATTTGAAAAGATATACCTGACCTTCTGCAAATATTATTTATTACTTGTGTTATTTGCATTTGTTTCATTACAAATTATTGACTTTTTCTTTTATCAATTCTTCCAATCGCATATCAATGTTTTATTTTTTGGAATTTTTAATGATGATACTTCAGCAGTACTTCGGTCGGTTTGGACAGATTATCCGATTGTCAAAATCATACTAACTTTTGCTGTAATTATAATAGGTTTTCTTCAAATTCATCGTATTATAAAAAGAAATTTTGGACAAAAAAATCTCTCGAAAACCTTATGTTTGGCTTTCCTTTTGATTTTTCCATTATTTTTTATTGGTATGCGAGGAAGTTTAGGAGTTTTTCCTCTCAGAAGAGACCATACCAATGTAAGTCCCAATAGTTTTATCAATTCACTTTGTTATAATCCTATTTATGCTCTGGAGTTTGCCAGAACTGAACTAAAAGAAAATTATATCAATCCAGATATTTCAAACGAATTGCAAGCAAATGGTTTTAAATCATTTAACCAAGTAGAAGAGTTGTACAGAGAGCAAGTTATTGATTCTTTCGATTCGGATATGTTTTCTAAAACTCCTTCCAACGATTTTCTGAAAAAAAATCCGCCCAATGTGGTTTTCTTTCTGATGGAAAGTATGAGCAATCATTATTTTGAACTTCACAACGAAGAACTCAACTTATTAGGCGATTTAAAAGACCTATTGCCCGATTTGTACTATTTTAGAAATGGGTTATCTTCGTTCAATGGTACGATTTCGACCTTAGAAAATTTGTTAGTCAATACTCCCAAAGGAATTATCTCGCAATCACCTTATTTTAGTACACCATTTTCTTCTTCGGTAGCAAAACCTTTCAAAGAACAAGGCTATCAAACATTATTTATCACAGGAGCCAATGTTTCGTGGCGTAATGTAGATAATTTTATCAAACAACAATATTTCGATTTTATAGAAGGAAGTTCGCATATTGAGCAACAATTCCCCACAGCCGAATCGTTTGCTTGGGGCGTACATGACGGATACCTTTTTGAATATATCGCTCAAAAACTTGCTGAGCCTTCCTCAAAGCCTCAATTTATTTTTTCGCTTACCGTTAGCAATCATACACCTTATGAAATTCCGTCTCATTACAAGCCCTATCCTATCAAAATAGATGCTGTCGAAAAAGAAATTCGCGTTGATAAAAAAATGGCTATTGATAACTTTTATTCGCATCAGTACGCAGCATCTGAGTTAGCCAAATTTATACAGAAAATCAAAAATTCTCCATTGGGAAAAAATACGATTGTTGTAGCCACTGGCGACCATAATATTCGGCAAGTTTTTGAATATGATAACGAGAATATGTTTCTAAAACGTAGTGTTCCTATCCTTTTTTATATTCCTGAGGCTTATAAACCTGCCTTTTTCAACCCTAACATAATGGTTTCGCACAAAGATATTTTCCCAACTTTGTTTCATCTGAGTTTGTCAAATCAAAAGTATGTATATTCAGGAGATAATATGTTCAAAAAATCATCTAATTATCGTTTTGGTATCAATAATTATGATTTTATTGCCGATTCTATCGGGGTGGTTAGCACGGAGAATAACAACTCAATGTATTATACGTGGAAAGATAGCCTGAAACGAAAACTTCAATTTGATGATATTTCCGCTTCGCACGCCCAATTTATGCTGATGAAAATGAAAACTTTTGGAACTTTACAAACGATTCATATCTATAAAGACATTGAAAACAAAAATAGAAACTAATTCTTAGAACAAACTCCCCTGCCCTGACGGATTAAGTCGGGTTTTGCCCAAATGCTTGTATGCCAAGTCAGTAACTTCGCGCCCACGAGGAGTACGTACAATAAATCCTTGTTGAATAAGAAAAGGTTCATATACCTCTTCAATCGTTTCGGCACTTTCTGAAACAGCAGTAGCTAGCGTTGATATTCCCACAGGCCCACCTTTGAATTTATCAATAATAGTAGTCAAAATTTTATTATCCATTTCATCTAACCCGTGCGTATCAACATTGAGTGCTTTGAGTCCAAATTGTGTAATTTCAATATCAATTTTTCCATTGCCTTTTATCTGAGCAAAATCGCGTACTCTACGCAAAAGTGCATTGGCTATACGCGGTGTGCCACGACTTCGACCAGCTAGTTCTATAGCAGCTTCCATTGAAATAGGTACTTGAAGTATCGAAGCACTTCGTTGAACAATATCAGCCAAAAGTTCCGTAGAATAATATTGCAAGCGAGACTGAATACCAAATCGGGCACGCATAGGCGCTGTAAGCAATCCTGAACGCGTAGTTGCTCCAACCAAAGTAAATGGATTTAAACTAATTTGAACACTTCGCGCATTGGGACCAGATTCTATCATAATATCAATTTTGTAATCTTCCATTGCCGAATACAGATATTCTTCCACAATGGGACTTAATCGATGTATTTCATCAATAAAAAGGACATCGCGCTCTTCCAAATTGGTCAAAAGTCCCGCCAAATCACCTGGTTTATCAAGCACAGGTCCCGAGGTTACTTTTATCCCTACTCCCAGCTCATTTGCCAAAATATGCGCCAAAGTAGTTTTCCCAAGCCCAGGAGGTCCGTGAAAAAGTGTATGATCAAGGGCTTCTCCTCGCAAATTGGCAGCTTTAACAAAAACTTTAAGATTTTCCAATACAACTTCTTGCCCTGTAAAATCATCAAATGAAAGCGGACGTAAAGCTTTTTCAATATCTAACTCTTGAGCTGAAAATCGGTCTTTATTCGGATTGAGATGTTCGTTCATATAGTATAAATTCGTGCAAATATACTAATTTTAAAAGAAAAAAAGAGAATTAACCAAAAAACCTTTGAAAAATTAGTTTTCTTTTTTTAGAAAAAATACTATCTTTGCGCAAAATACAGATTATCAAATGAGCCAAGAAGTAAGCAAACGATACGCACAGCGAGGCGTTTCTGCCTCTAAGTCGGAAGTACATAGTGCTATTCAAAATATTGATAAAGGACTTTTTCCGAAAGCCTTTTGTAAAATTGTTCCTGATTTTTTGACCAATGACAACGAATATTGCCTGATTATGCACGCCGATGGAGCAGGAACAAAATCTTCGTTGGCATACGCCTATTGGAAAGAAACAGGCGATTTGTCCGTTTGGAAAGGTATCGCACAAGATGCCCTTATTATGAATATTGATGACCTTCTGTGCGTTGGCGCCACCAATAATATCTTGCTTTCTTCAACCATTGGGCGAAACAAAAATGTAATTCCTGCACAAGTTATTTCGGCTATTATCAATGGTATGCAAGAACTTATAACAGAACTCAAAGATTACGGCATTACAATTCATTCTACAGGAGGTGAAACTGCGGACGTAGGTGATTTGGTTAGAACCATTATTGTTGATTCTACGGTTACTGCCCGAATGAAACGAAGTCAAGTAATTGATAATGCGAACATTAAACACGGTGATGTAATCGTAGGTCTGGCTTCATTCGGGAAGGCTATTTATGAAAATCAATACAACGGAGGAATGGGAAGTAACGGACTTACTTCTGCTCGACACGATGTTTTTGCTAACTATTTAGCAGAAAAATACCCTGAAAGTTTTGATACTTCTTTGCCTAATGAATTGGTATATTCTGGTACAAAAAAACTAACTGATGCTATTGAAAATTCACCTATTAACGCAGGAAAATTAGTACTTTCGCCAACACGAACTTACGCTCCAATTATAAAAAAAATACTTGAAAACTATTCTCCAAAAGATATTCACGGAATGGTACATTGCAGTGGAGGAGCTCAAACCAAGATACTTCATTTTGTAGATAATCTGCATGTCATCAAAGATAATTTGTTTAACATACCTCCCCTATTTAAACTCATTCAACAAGAATCAAAAACCGATTGGAAAGAAATGTATCAAGTTTTCAACTGCGGACATCGAATGGAATTATACGTTCCTGAGCAAATCGCTCAAAACATCATTGATATTTCAAAATCTTTTGAAGTTGAAGCACAAATTATCGGTCGTGTCGAAAAATTTGAAACCAAAAAACTAACTATCAAAAGTGAGTTTGGCACATTTGAATATTTCTAATTTTTCAAAATGAATACTTATATTCAAATACGTTGTGCTTTTTTATATTTGTGTATCACGATAATACTCGGTATATTACTAAGGTCTGCGTATGTAATTTCTCCTTTTTTCAATTACCAATTTTTGCTCCATACCCATTCGCATATAGCTATTTTGGGGTGGATTTACACAATTATTACTGCGCTACTGAATCATTCATTTCTAGAAGAAAAATCGCAAAGAAAATATCGTAAGTTATTTATTTTCACGCAAATAACACTTACAGGAATGTTATTTAGCTTTCCTTGGCAAGGTTATGGCTTTTTTTCAATATTTTTTTCTTCGTTATTTTTATTAGCTTCATATTGTTATAGTTATTTTTTTCTAAAAAATATTTCTTTTGATAAGAAAAAAAATCCATCATACAAATTTGTAAGAGCAAGTATTTTTTTCTTACTTTTTTCAAGTATTGGAATATGGGCATTACCTGTTATTATAGCAACTTTGGGCAAAGAAAGCCCGATGTATCAATCTTCAATTTATTTCTTTTTGCACTTTCAATACAACGGATTTATACTAACGGCACTGACTGCTCTTTGGGTTCAAAAATTAGAAAAAATCAGTAATAATATAAAATTAACCACTTGTTATTATGGAGTTTTGGTAGGTATTTTAGGAACATTATTTTTGTCTTGGACAGGACTTTTTCAAACCCAATGGATGTACTGGATTGGAGGTATTTCTGCTGTTATATGGCTTATTAGCTTACTGATAATGAGCTATTTATATTTTCAAAAAATTAAAAAATCTGTTTTACTATCCATTTTTGTAGGAATGCTTTTAGTAAAAACGATTTTTCTTTCTCTGGGAATTTTTCCTTATGTTGTCAAACGAATTTTTTTTAATACCGACCTTATAATAAGCTACTTACACTTTACATTTTTGGGTGTTATTATGTTTGGAATTTTATATTTTTTGAAAGAAAAATTGAAAATAATACTTTCCTTTTGGTCTATTTTGATTTATACAATAGCTTTTTTATCAACCGAAATTCTTATTTTTTACAAAGGAATGGCAATATGGTTTGGATTTAATTTGCCCACCAATTATTTTAATTTACTCTTTATTTTCAGCTGTTTATACTTAATTGTTATCTCTTGGACAAGGCAAATTTGGAAAATGAAATCATAATCTTTTAATTTTAAGCTAAAAAAATTTTTTCTATAAAAATAAATTGGAATACATTTGGAAACAATACAAATGCAAATCAAAGAGCTAACCATTCTATATTTCTTCAGATTTATTTAATAGCTAATTTATGTAAAAAAAGTATTCGGAAAACACCGAAAAAGGAATTGCTATACTTGGAAAATTTGGTCAATAAAAATTCTACGCTATGGTAAATTTTCTAACTATTTTGCACAAATTCTTTGAATTTGAAAACTATACACATTTGGCAAGTGATACCTTTGTTAATTCTGGAAAAATTACAAGAGTTTATTGAATTGAATGATTGGAATGATCAGAGAACTTCGTTTAGCCGATTTTTTTAAACTCAATGAAATCTTCAAAAGAAAAAACATTCACTTCAAGCCAACTATTACAAAATCCGAAAACTTATATAATTATTGACTTAATAAAAAAACAGCCTTTAAAAAGGCTGTTTTTTTATTATAAAACGAATTTTATTCTTCTTTTTTAGAATGTTGTATTTTTGGGCGATGTACCTTTTCAGGACGAGGCAATAAAGCCTTGCGAGATACACGAGTTTTTTTAGTTTTAGGGTCAATACCCAAATATTTTACCTCAAAGATATCTCCTTCTTTAAGTATATCTGTAACTTTTTCTGTCCGCTCCCAAGCCATTTCTGAAATATGAAGAAAAGAATCTTTTCCTGGCATAAACTCTACAATAGCTCCAAAATCAAGCAAGCGAACAACTTTTACCGAATACGTTTGTCCTTCTACGGGTTCAAACGATACCGCTTTGACCGCTTCTATGGCTTGTTCAATACCTTGCGCATCAGTTCCCAAAATTTCCACAATACCCAACTCACCAACCTCTTCAACGACAATCGTAGTTTTGGTACACTCTTGAAGCTCTTGGATATTTTTACCTCCTGTACCAATGAACGCTCCAATATATTCTTTTGGCATTTCCATTTTTACAATTTTCGGAGCATGAGGTTTCACTTCAGAAGCTGGTTTTGCTATTGTATCAGTTATTTTGCCCAATATGTGCATACGTCCTTCACGAGCTTGTTCAAGGGCTTTTTCAAGAATTTCATATGTTAATCCTTTTATTTTTATATCCATTTGACAAGCTGTAATTCCATCTTTGGTTCCTGTAACTTTAAAATCCATATCACCCAAATGGTCTTCATCACCCAAAATATCGGAAAGAACTGCATAGCGATCGCCATCAGTAATAAGCCCCATTGCAATTCCTGAAACTGGTTTTTTCATCTGAACCCCAGCATCCATAAGTGCTAATGTTCCAGCGCAAACTGTTGCCATAGAAGACGACCCATTCGATTCTAACACTTCGGAAACCACGCGAACTGTATAAGGACAATCAGCTGGAATCATTCGTTTTAATGCACGTTGTGCCAAGTTTCCGTGTCCGATTTCTCTACGAGAAGTTCCTCGAAGAGGGCGAGCCTCTCCTGTTGAAAAAGGTGGAAAATTATAATGTAAATAGAACCGCTCTTCACCTTGTTCTGTGGGGAGATCAATAACATTTGCCTCACGTGATGTTCCCAAGGTAACCGTCGCCAAAGCCTGTGTTTCACCTCGTGTAAAAATAGATGACCCATGAGGTGAAGGCAAATAATCAATCTCACACCAGATAGGACGTATTTGCGTTGTATTTCGTCCATCTAAACGGATATTTTCATTCAAAATCAGATTACGAACTGCCTCTTTTTGAGCTTTTCCAAAATATTTGGCAATTAAAGCTCCATATTCTTCTAATTCTTCTTCGTTAAATAAGGCTTCACACGCTGTTTTTACAGCATCAAACTTATCACTTCGTTCGTGTTTTGTTGTGTTCTCTTTGGCAATGGCATAACACTTATCATAGCAGAAATCATAGACTTTTTGAGTGATTTCTTCGTTTTCTTCGGGAACTTGATATGTTCTAATTTCTTTACTAATTTTCGTAGCTAAGCGTTGCTGTGCCTCAATTTGCACTTTAATAGATTCGTGAGCGAAATGAATTGCATCAGCCATTTCTTTTTCAGAGACTTCGTCCATTTCTCCTTCAACCATTGCTACAAAATCTTTGGAAGCCCCAACCATAATGTCCATATCTGATAGTTTCAACTGCTCAGGACTTGGATTGATTACAAATTTCCCGTCAATACGCCCTACACGAACCTCTGAAATAGGTCCATCAAAAGGAATGTCAGAAACGGCAATACATGCCGAAGCTGCCAATCCTGCTAAGGCATCGGGCATAACATTTTCATCGTGAGACATCAATTGAATCATCACTTGAGTCTCACAAAAATAATCTTTTGGAAACAACGGGCGAAGAACTCTATCAACCAAGCGCATTGTAAGTACTTCTTGGTCACTTGGGCGAGCTTCGCGTTTGAAAAATCCGCCAGGGAAACGCCCTGCTGCTGCAAATTTCTCACGATAATCTACTGTCAAAGGTAGAAAATCAACCCCTTCTCCTGCTTCTTTATTGGAAACTACTGTGGCAAGGAGCATAGCGTTGCCCATACGTACCACAACAGAACCATCAGCTTGTTTTGCCAATTTGCCCGTTTCGATAGATATTTCTCTACCATCATCAAGGACAATGATTTCTTTTTTTACTTCTGGAATCATAAATTCGTAAATTTTAAAAAATTAAACAAAAAGCTGTGTTGTTGTAGTTTATTCCCAATGGTCAGTTAGCACTGACAGGCTTCTTTTTTGTTGGTTTTTTGTAAATTCATATTTACTTAAAAATTGTCATAAAAACAATAAATTTAAATTTTTTCTTTACAAGAAAGAAAAAAAGAGGCAAAAAAGCCTCCTTTTGCAATTATTTTCTAATACCCAATTCTTTAATGATAGCTCTGTAACGCTCAATATCTTTTTCTTTAAGGTAATCAAGCAAACTTCTGCGTTTACCTACTAATCTTACCAAAGAACGCTCTGTATTATAATCTTTACGATTTTTACGCAAGTGTTCTGTTAAGTGATTGATTCGATGTGTAAATAGCGCTATTTGCCCTTCGGCAGAACCTGTATTAGTTTCACTTCCGCCATGTTTTTTGAAAATTTCTGCTTTAACTTCTTTCGTTAGATACATTCCAATATTATTTAAATGATTATTATGTACTTAAAAATTCGGGTGCAAATATATAACAATATTTTTATATAGCAAATTTTTCATTGATTTTTTATTAACAGCAATTTCATTTTCAACAAAATTGCCTCCTATATTATATATTTTTCGTATTTTTGCCATTTAAAAATAAAAAATTTTTTGTGAAAATAACTTTTTTAGGCACAGGAACCTCGCAAGGCATACCCGTGATAGGCATTGACCACCCTGTAGGACAAAGTGCAGACCCAAAGGACAAGCGATTACGGACTTCAGCTATGTTATCGTGGGGAGATATCAACATCAATATTGATTGCTCTCCTGATTTCCGTCAGCAAATGCTCACTCATAATGTACGACACTTAGAGGCTATTCTTTTTACCCACGAACACGCCGACCACACTGCTGGATTAGACGATATTCGCCCTTTTGTATATCTGCAAGGCGACATGCCTATTTATGCACAAGAGCGTGTTATTGAGCAACTTAAACAACGTTTTCATTATATTTTTGCTACAGAAAACCGATACCCTGGAGCTCCTTCTGTCCATATTCATCAGGTAGAAGAAATGCCTTTTTTGCTTTTTGGTAAGAAAGTAACTCCTATAAATATAATACATGGCAACCTACCTATCTTAGGTTATCGTATTGATAACATAGCGTATATAACCGATGCAAAATATATTCACGATGAAGAATTAAAAAAACTACACAATCTTGACATGCTGGTTATCAATGCTTTACGAAAAGAAGAACACCCGACACACTTTACCCTATCACAAGCGGTTGATATTATCAAAGAAATAAAACCTCAACGTAGCTATTTAACACATATTAGCCAAGCGTTGGGTTTTCATCAAGAAGTACAAAAAGAACTTCCTACAAATGTTTTTTTGGCGTATGATAATTTAGTTATAGATATCTAGACCCTTGTATTTCAATTTATTACAAATAAAAAAGGCAAGCTACCCACATCGCACCGCTACAACCTTATACCTTTGCTGTGTTCCCACCCTGGAGGATTCTAAGGGAGCTGGTCGTGTAGGACTTGCCGAGGGCAAAGGTACAAATATTTTACATTTCTGCAAATTATATCAAAAAAAATTTTTATCTTTGACATTGAAATTTATAAAAAAATAAAATAATGAAAACCAATAGAACTTTTACAATGATTAAACCCAATGCCGTAGAAAATGGGCATATAGGTGCTATTATTCAACAAATTACGGAAGGTGGTTTTAAAATTTTGGCAATGAAATACACACATCTTTCTGCTGGTGAAGCTCGTAAATTTTACGAAATTCATCAAGAGAAACCTTTCTTTGAAACGCTGGTTTCTTTTATGTCGCGTAGCCCAATTGTTGTTATGGTTTTAGAAAAAGAAAATGCTGTGGAGGATTTTCGCAAATTCATAGGTGCTACCAATCCAGAAGTGGCTGAAAAAGGTACAATTCGGCAAAAATACGGGAAAGATGTTACCGAAAATGCGATACACGGTGCTGACAGCAACGAAAATGCAGAAAAAGAAGCTTCTTTTTATTTTTCAAAACGAGAAATATTTGATTAAGGATTTATATTTAAGTATTTTTTTTTACTTTTGCAATTTGAAATTCTTTCTAAACAGATTTTTGATTTTCAATTTCTGTTTGGAGAGATTTTGTGTGTATTAAACAGAGATATTACCTATGAATACAGAAATACATTTAGAAAATTATATAAGAGATATTGTTGATTTCCCTAAAAAAGGAATTATTTTTAAAGATATTACTCCCTTGCTATTGAGTCCCGAAGCTACACAAGAAGTTATCAACCAATTTGTAAAAGCGCTCAACGGCTTAAAAGTTGATAAAGTTGTTGGAATGGAAAGTCGAGGCTTTTTCTTCGGAACACTTCTTGCACAACAATTAGGCGTTGGTTTCATTCCTGTTCGCAAACCCGGAAAACTTCCTTATCAAACCATCAGTGAGGAATATACGTTAGAATATGGCATAGACCGATTAGAAATGCACGCCGATGCGATTAAAAAAGGTGAAAATATTTTAATTCACGATGATGTTTTAGCAACAGGAGGTACAGCTGCTGCTACTTGCCGATTGGTAGAACGCTTGGGAGGAAACATCGTGCAGTTAAGTTTTCTGATGGAATTAACTTTCTTACACGGGCGAGAAAAATTAAGTAATTATGAAGTTGTTTCTCTGATAAAATCATAAAAAAGGCATCGACATAAATACTATATTTCTTTGTAATCGGGTTCAATATGAATAAAAACTGAAGTTAATGTATCTACGCGTTTATACAAAGTATGTTGAAGTATGTGTGCTAAATCGTGCCCTTCTTTTACAGAAATATCTCCATTAACAATCACGTGTAAATCTACGCAATATCGCATTCCGACCTTGCGAATATGGCATTTTTCTATCCCAATAATTCCTTCAACTTCTTTGGAAATTTCATAAATTCGAGCAGAAAGTTCATCATAAATATCTTCATCAAGAATTTCACCAAGGGCAGGTCGAAAAATAGCATAAGCATTGTACAGAATAATCCCCGAAGCGAGAAGTGCTGCCCAATCATCAGCAGTTTCATACCCTTCTCCCAAAAGCAAAGCAATAGTAATTCCCACAAAAGCAGCTACCGAAGTAATTGCATCGGCACGGTGATGCCACGCATCAGCTTTGAGTGATGTACTATTAGTTAATTTACTATTTTTCAATACGATACGATATGAAATCTCTTTCCAAAGAATAATAATCGCCAATACAAGAAGTGTCCATTTTTCGGGTAAAGTGTGTGGTGTTCTTATATTCTGAACACTCTGATAAGCTATAACTATTGCCGAAGTAATCAAAAAACCAACAACCACAAAAGTTACCAATGCTTCAATCTTACCGTGCCCGTACGGATGGTTCTCATCAGCAGGTTTTTCTGCATATTTTAGCCCTACAAGCACCAAAATAGAAGCAAATGTATCTGTAACTGATTCTATTGCATCGGCAATAAGTGCATACGAATTTCCAAAAAATCCTGCCAAAAACTTGACCAAGGCTAAACCTAAATTACCTACAATGCTAAAATATGTTGCTTTTATAGCTGTTTTTTCTTTCATTATATCCCCTTGCATTCAACGAGCAAAAGTACGACTTTTTTTTATCTTTCAAAGAAAAAAATGTATCTTTGCCAAACTAAATTTGACAAATTATGAAACCTTTTTGCGTCTTATTATTACTCCTCACTACGACCAAATTTTTTGCTCAAAACAAAAAAGAATTACAATTCTTAGTAGGAACTTATACCGATACCAATAGTGAAGGGATTTATTGGTACAAGACTGATAATCAGTTTTCTAATTTTGAAAAAATAACTTCTACTTTCATCAAAAATCCGTCATACCTTACTCTTTCTTCTGATGAGAAATTTCTTTTCTCAGTAAGTGAAAATGATCAACACGATAGCGAACTTTTTTCTTTTTCGTTAAATAAAAAATATAAAAAAATTCGCCCTATTAGTCAGAAAAACACACAGGGAGGCGCTCCTTGTTTTGTTATGTATAACGCTGAAAATAAAATTGTTATAACTGCAAACTATACAGGTGGTAATATATCTGTATTTGGTGCTAATCCCGATGGTGATTTAAGTGAAATACGTCAAAAAATTGATTTTTCAGAGAATTCACATTTACACTGCTTGGTCTCTTCGCCAGACAAAAAACAAGTTATTGCTACCGATTTAGGAACTGACATGCTTTACGTATTTGAATGGAAAAATGGAGTGTTGCAACAAGATGAAAATAAAAGCATAAAACTCACATCTGGCACAGGACCTCGTCATCTTATTTTTTCGCCCAACGGAAAATATCTGTATGTATTGGGAGAATTTTCTCGAAAAATAAATGTTTTTCGTTATAAAAACAACAAACTATCTGAAATACAACAAGTTGAAACTGATGGATCTATTGATGTAAAAGGTGGTGCCGATATTCGAATTAGTCCTGATGGAAAATATCTTTACGCAAGCAACCGCTTGAAAAATGACGGAATTGCTATTTTTTCTATTCAGAAATCAGGAAAATTAAACAAAATAGACTATCAAATTACGAAAAAACACCCTCGTAATTTTGTAATTTCACCAGACGGTAAATACCTCTTAGTTGCTTCTCGTGATGAAGATGCGATACAAGTATTTGAAATTCAGAATGATGGATTATTACAACTAAAAAATGAATTGAATATTCCTAAACCGGTTTGTATTCAATTTTTGAAATAAAAATAAATTAAATTACACTTCTTTTTTAATGATTTCAGCTAATTTTTGAGTCAAATTTCGTCTGTGATATATCGAAAGCCCTATCGGATGCGATATTTGTAATTTTCGTTCTTTATAAAGATCGTAATACACTAATAAACAATCTTTTATTGCGTTGTAATCGTCATACGGAAGTACCTTGCCCGTATTGGTTTGCCGAATAATTTCACCTGCGTCCCAATTTTTGTATCCCATCGCCAAAATAGGTCGCCCCGAGATCATATATTCGAATAATTTTCCCGGAATTATTCCTTCAGTATTGGGATGATTGATTTCTAAAAGTAATAATACTTGTGATTGTCTTTGCAAAGTAAGCACTTGATTATGTGAAATATATCCTTTTATATCTAAGAATGGGGTTAATCCATTTTTATTCAAATCTGCAAGAACTTCATCACTTACCCTTCCTGCCAAACATAATTGAAAATTATTAGCAAATTCATAATTTTCAGTAACTAAATCTCCCAATACTTGCCACAATATTTTAGGATTTCTTTCTGTGAGTAATGACCCGATATGTGAAAGTAAAAATTTGTCCGATAAAGAAATACTAACTTGCTGATAATCATCATATCCGTTGGTTATTACAGTGATAGGCTTGTCGGTTTTCTGCTGAAATTCTTTCTGTGTAGAAAAACTTGTAACTATAATATTATCTGCTGTTTGTAATACTTTTTGTTCTAATTTTAAATGTTTTTGAGCGGATTTTTGTGTTAAAAACAAAGAAGAATGATACCCAATATTTGTCCAAGGGTCGCGAAAATCAGCTATCCAGCGAATATTTTTCATTTTTTCTTTCAAACCTAGACCTATCAGATGAACACTATGTGGAGGTGCTGTTGTAATTATTGTATTTATCTGATTTTCAATAATATATTTTTCTAAAAATAGAATTGAAGGACGAACCCAAAGCACACGCGCATCAGGAATAAACAAATTCCCACGTACCCAAAGCATACATTTTTCGAGCCATGACATTCTTTTGGTAGGAATAATTCCTGAGCTAATTTTTTGAGTTTTTTCTTTGGAAAAAAGAGCAGCTATCGCATAAGGTTCTATTATTGAGCGTTTTATGATTGTAATATCCGAAGGAATATCATTTCCTATTTCAGAGTCTATCATCGGATAATGCGGATTTTTTGGAGCGTAGACAATAGGCTCTATCCCAAAATTTCGTAAATATTTTACAAATTTCAGCCAACGTTGTACGCCTGGACCGCCTGCTGGTGCCCAATAATAAGTTATAATGAGAATTTTTTTCATCTAAAAACAATAAAATATTTTGTTCCTTTGGCAAAAATACAATTTTTTTGATTAGTTTTTAAAGGAAAATGTCTTTTTTGAAATTGATATAATATATTTATGGTATGATTGTCAAAAGAAATATATATTGTATATATACAAATTTAAAGTATGATACTAAGCTTTTAGTCAATTTTTTAGAATTCAAACAAGTATTCTCCTTTTTGATAACAAATAAAATAATTATTTTTTTGACAATATAAAAATAAAATTACTCTTTTTTATAGAAATATTTCAGGAAATATTTACGATATATAAAATAATACTTTTCTTGAAACAAACATATTATATTTTTTTTCTTTTTTAAAAAAATATTCCATTATAGATTTGCGTATTATTTCAGAATGTCATACATTTGCACTTCCATTGAGTGTTTAATATTAACATTTGTATTCTTTATTTGTATTCTTTTTTTGAAATTTATATAAATTCATAATTGGTAATATCGCATAAAACAATTCAATTTTTAATAAAATAAACTGATTATTCACTAAAAATATAGCTAAATCAATTAAAAATTTCAATTTATGGTAAGTATGTTGAAAAATCTAAAGACGAAAGGAGTAAAATGGATTTTACTAGCATTGCTTTCGCACGGATTTTGGACAGTTTCAGCTTTTGATAAAGTTGAAAATTTGCGAAGAAGTAGTGATTATATCACTCAACAACAAACAAAAAAAGTTACAGGAACAGTAACTGATGAGAAAGGAGAATCTCTCCCTGGTGTAAACATTGTTGTGAAAGGTACATCGGTGGGAGTTACCACAGATTTCAATGGGAATTTTGAAATCAATGTTCCTTCGGACAAGACAGAACTTGTGTTCTCATACATCGGTTTTAAAGATCAAGTAATTAGTGTAACACAATCTCGCTCCGGTTTAAAAGTAATACTCAAGGAAGAGGTACAACAGATTGAAGGCACTGTGGTAACCGCTTTGGGTATCAAACGCCAAGAAAAAGCATTGAGCTATAACGTACAACAAGTGAAGTCCGATGAACTTACTCGTGTAAAAGACGCTAACTTCGTTAATAGCCTTAATGGTAAAGTCGCTGGGGTGAATATCCAAAGAAGTGCATCTGGTGTTGGTGGTGCTACCAAAGTGGTAATGCGAGGTGCAAAGTCAATAAAAGGAGATAACAATGTTCTTTATGTGGTAGACGGAGTTCCTATTGGAAATCAAGTAAACAGAGAGGGTGATGGCTCTGGATTTGGAGGAAGAACTTCTGGTGAGGGTATCTCTGATTTTAACTCCGAAGATATAGAAAGTATTTCTGTTTTGACTGGACCTGCAGCTGCTGCTCTATATGGTGCTTCTGCTGCTAATGGGGTTATCGTAATCAATACCAAAAAAGGAAGTGAAGGAAAACTAAAAATAAATGTTTCTTCATCTGTCGAATTTCTTAACCCTCTTATTTTACCAGAATTCCAAAATACTTATGGTAATGTAAAGGGAAATTATACGTCTTGGGGAGATAAATTATCAACTCCTTCTTCATATGAACCTAAAGATTTTTTTAACACAGGAAGAACTTATAACAATGCTGTAAATCTATCTGTTGGAAACAAACAAAATCAAACTTTTGCTTCTGCATCTTCAGTAGTTTCAGAAGGGGTTGTACCTAATAACAATTATCATCGTTATAATATGTCAATCCGAAATACCTCTTCCTTCTTAGATGACAAATTACAATTGGACCTATCTGCTAATTATATTCGTCAGTATGAACGCAATATGGTTTCTTTTGGAACATATTTTAATCCAATAGTAGGTGCTTATTTATATCCTCGTGGTGAAAATTTCGAGCAAGAGAAATATTTTGAAAGATATGATTTAGACTTAGGATACGCTAGACAACATTGGAGTCCTGGTGATTTTGGTATGGATATTCAAAATCCATATTGGATTGCGTACAGAAACGTCAGACCGCAAGTGAAAGATCGTTATATGTTTATGGGACAATTAAAATATAACATTTTAGGAAATTTGAATGTTGCAACTCGTTTCCGTTTGGACAACACTTACACTGAAACCGAAGACAAACGATATGCTTCAACAATCAATACATTTGCGGGTAGCAAAGGACGTTACTCATATTCTCAAGGAATTTTCCGTCAGAAGTATTTGGACATCATAGCCAATTATAATACAACATTTGCTACAGATTACACTCTCACAGCAAACGTGGGTTCTTCTTTTGAGGAATATGACACCAAATCAAGAGGTTATGGAGGACAATTGTTGTTGCTACCTAATAAATTCACATACAATAATATTGATCCTACAAAAGCAAGTCCGTTTGAAAGCGGAGGAAATAGCCGTAAAAGAAATGTTGCCATATTTGCTTCAACTGAATTGGGATGGAAATCAAAATTATTCTTAACTCTAACAGGACGTACTGATTATCCTTCACAATTGGTAAATAGCAAGGAAGAGCAGATTTTCTATCCTTCTGCTGGGCTTTCAGCTGTAGTTACAGAATTTTTGTCAGAAGATACTAAGGCAAGATTGAATCCTTACCTTTCATACTTCAAGATAAGAGGTTCTTATACGGAAGTTGGGTCTCCAATTCCTTTTACAGGACTTACACCTGGTACTACTACAAGAGAAATTGAGGGAGGAAGTGTAAAAGCATTCAAATATTATCCTTTGGCAGACTTCAAAGCAGAAAGAACTCGTTCTTATGAGGTAGGAATTAACTCAAAATGGCTTAACAACAAGCTATCTCTTGACTTAACTCTTTACCATTCAAACACATACAACCAGTTATTAGAAGCTAAGCTTCCTGAAACTTCAGGTTATGATTTTATGTTCGTTCAAGCAGGAAATATTGAAAACAGAGGGCTGGAAATGGCTTTAGGATATCGTCAAGATTGGGGAGCATTTAACTTTGCTACCAACTTTACAGCTACCACCAACAGAAATAAAATAGTTCGTTTGGCATCTGGTGTTCAAAATCCATTTAACCCAGCTGAAACTTTTGACCTGAGAGATATTCAAGTGGGACGTTTTCGTCTTCGTGAAGGAGGGCAAATAGGAGATATGTATGACAATAAGCAAATAAAACGAAACCAATATGGTTACGTTGACTTTACAGGTGGTGTACTTCTTGATGAAGTTACAGAGCCGTACAAATTAGGGACAATAAATCCTGATTGGTTATTAGGCTGGCAAGGAAATGTAGGTTACAAAAACATTTCTCTTAGTTTCTTGTTCAAAGCTCGCTTGGGAGGTGAAGTTATCTCAGGAACACAACAAGTTCTTGACAGATATGGAGTATCAAAAGCTTCTGCTGACGCACGTGATTTAGGATATGTTCAGGTAGGTGATTTCCGAGTGGGACCTAAAGCATATTATGATGCTATTTCCAATTTGAACTCATATTATACATATTCAGCAACTAATGTTCGTCTACAAGAAGTGAGTTTAACTTACAATTTTGATACTAAGAAATTAGGTAAGAATTTATCTAATTTGAGTATTTCTGTTATCGGAAATAATCTTTGGATGATATACAATAAAGCTCCTTTTGATCCAGAATTGGCAGCTTCTACAGGAACTTTAGGACAAGGTTATGATTATTTTATGCTTCCAAGTTTAACAAGCTATGGATTGAGTGTAAAAATGGGATTTTAGAATTTAAAGTATTAAAAAAATGAAAAAAATATTGATAAATGCCTTTATTTTATTAAATTTGGTTAGTTGTTCTAACTATGATGAAATAAATACAAATATTTATGGGGCAACAGATAAAGATACGAAAGCAGGTGGTTTGGAGTACGGTGCACCCTTCCAGAGAATGCAACAATTAGTTATCCCCATAGGTTCACCCGCTCAAACGACAGGTCCAGGAAATGATTTACAAAATACAGATTTAATTTCCTCGGGAAATTACATTGGTTATTTTGGTAATAACAATAATTGGAATAGTCAAATAGAGGCTTCTTGGAATTTCCGAGATGATAGAATGAGTTATGCTTATAAGAATTTCTACTCAAATATATTTCGAGAGTGGCTTTCTATAAAAAGAAGCGTAGGAACTTCACAAAACATTCAGGATAAGCGTGTTCTTGCTTTAGCAAATATTCTGAAGATTGCTGCTTGGCAAAGAGCTACCGATGTATTTGGCCCTATCGTTTTTACCAATGCAGGTAAGGGAGATATTAATCCTCCATTAGATAGTCAAGAAACTGTTTATAGAGCTATGTTGGAAGAACTTGAAGCTTCTGTCGAAGCTCTTAATGGAGGAAGTGTTTTAATGAAAGATTACGATGCTATTTACGATGGTAACGTTTCCAATTGGATAAAATTTGCCAATTCCTTGATGTTGCGCATAGCAGTACGCACACACTTCAAAGATGCTTCTTTGGCTTCTACTTACATTCAAAAAGCTATTAGTGGAGGTGTTATGGAAGCTACTTCAGATGAAGCAAAAATTCAAAATTCTGCTAAAATGCCTTTAAAAAACTCAATGATGCCTTCTGTTGATGAGTATGACGAAACTCGTATGGGACTGACTATTTGGGCTTACTTGAAAGGATATAATGACTCTCGTATTAGCAAGTATTTTACACAAGGAAAGCGAGGAGATGATCAAGGTTATTATGCTATAGTTCCGACCAATACAGGGCGAAAAAATGTAAGAGTTCACGGCCCAAAATTTGCATCAAGACCCAATATTGATGACAACTCACCCCTGTTTTGGATGCGTACTTCTGAAGTTTTGTTTTTGAAAGCAGAAGCAGCTTTATATAACCTGGGGGGACTTAGTTCTTCACAAGCAAAAACTTTTTATGAAGAAGGAGTTAAGATGTCTTTTCAAGAAAATGGCATTTCAGGTGCAGAAACTACCTATCTTAACAGAACAAGTATTCCTCAAAACTTTACAGATTACTGGTATAGTTCTTATATATATCCTGTAAGATATAGTTATGATATATCTCATAATAATACCTCACCTAAGTGGGATGACTTAAAAGCAGGTAAAGATGAACAAGAGGAACATCTTCAGAAAATTATTACTCAAAAGTATCTGGCAATGTATCCTAACGCAGTAGAAGCTTGGACAGAGTACAGAAGAACAGGATATCCTTTGGTAATGAAATATGCGGATAAAGATGCTCCTTCAAGAATCAACTGCCCAACTTGTTTCGTCCCTGAGCGATTTAAATATTCTAAAACAGAATATGACACAAATCCAAACTTGATTAAACAAATACCTGATTTATTGAAGGGAGAAGATACAGGAGGTACTCAATTATGGTGGGTACGACCTAATAGACCACAACAACAATAAAATTACAGAAAATGAAAAAATTTAGTTTATTTTTAATAATAGCAACAACTTTGGTTGGTTGCAATAAATGGACAGAAACTGAGCGTATTATATTTGAAAATCAAAATTTAAAGAAATTGGTAACTCTAATTGAAGCTCAGAAAGAATCAGACTTAAACCCAGAATACAGAGAATATTACAAAAAAATTAGAGAAGAATACAGAACTAAACCTCGTGTAAAAGGATTTGGTTGGTTTGGTAACTGGTCTGGTAAAGGAAACAATCCACAGAACTATCTAAGAGCTTTACCAGATAGTGTTGATTTTGTATCTGCTTGGGGGGTTAGAGGAAAATTAACAAAGGAGCAACAAGTTGATATGGAGTTTTTCCAAAAAGTTAAAGGAGGAAAAGTTTTACTTTGTTGGATTATTCAAGGGTTGGGTGATCAATTGACCCCTCCTAAAACAGATCCAATGGATTTTTGGGTAAAAGAAAAAGGAGGAGGAGATTTTAAAGAAGGTGTTAAAGCCTATGCTAATGCCATTTGTGATACTATTGAAAAATACAATTTTGATGGTTTTGACATTGATTACGAACCAAATTATGGACATAGTGGCTCTCTGGCTGATTGGCAAACAATTGAAGGAGACCATCCAATGCAAATTTTTATAGAAACATTAAGTGCTCGTCTCAAACCAAAAGGACGTATGTTAGTAATGGATGGACAACCTGAAAAATTATCAGCAGAAACTTCAAAACTTATAGACCATTATATCTATCAAGCATATTGGGAAGGTTCAACAGAATTAGTAATGCGTAAAATAACAAATGGACATTTAGACGATTGGGAAAGAAAGACTATCATTACAGTTGAGTTTGAACGAACTTGGCGAACTGGAGGAATAGACGGGTATAAAAGTTCAAAACCTGAAATACAAGCGCTTAAAGAAGGAAGACAAATTTTGGATTATTCAGTTTTTGACTTACCAAATGGAAAACGTATTGGAGGTGTAGGAACATATCATATGGAGTACGATTACCCAAATTCTCCAAATTACAAATGGTTGCGTAAAGCCCTTTATTATGGAAATCAAAAATTTCCAGGTAATTTTAATTAATTTTTTTAAATGATTTAATGATGAAAAAGATAATATTAAGTCTTAGTATAATTAGCTTATTTATTTCTTGTCAAGATGAATTATATGAGGATGATTTGAAATCTCACACAACAAAGCAAGGAATTTATATAGACTCCAAAGAGACTTTACAAATTTTTACACAAGAAAATAAAGATGTTGTTGTACCCAACATCAATGTAAAATTGGTTAAGCCTATGCCTCATCAGTTTTCTGCAAACATTATAGCAGGTGATGAATCTCAATTGAACGAATATAATAAAAAGAATAATACTAATTATTCTTTACTACCTAGGTCAATGTATGAAATTAGTAAGCATATAAATTTTAAAGCAACAGATATAATAGGACAAATTGCCTTAAAGTTGAAAAATGTTAAGTTTCCAGAAGAAGGGACTTTCGCTTTACCTATAAAAATACAAGGAGGTAGTGGCTATGATGCAATATCAGGACAAGACCAAACTCTACTAATTCTTGAACAAGAAATTGCAACAAAAGCTTTAAAAATCAATGGTGCTGGTACAGAAATAGGCGATGTTTTTGGTGTGGATCATAAAGTTGCTCAATGGACATTAGAAATGATGGTGAAACGTTCTGCATATAATGCCAACAATAGAGCAATAGGTGGAACTAAAGATGTAGATCACCCTAAAAGTGAAATCTATACCCGTTTTGGTGATGTTACTATCAGACCTAATCAATTACAAATAAAAACAGGAGGTTCACAAATAGACATTCCTGCCGATAAACTTTCTGCAGAGCCAAACAAGTGGTACGCTCTTGCTTTTTGGTACGATGGAAAAACAACAAAAGTATTTGTTAACGGAGTAGAAGTTGCTTCAAGAGAAATTGCGGACTGGGCGTACTCTGTTACTGGATTTTGGATAAGTGGTTCAAATGAATTTATCAGAGAAGTTCGTTTCTGGAAAAGAGCAGTAAGTCCAAAAGAATTACAAGATAATTTATGGAAAGTTCTTAATCCTAAAAAAGCAGAAGGGTTATTGTTTTACTATCCGATGAATGGTAAAAAATATGATCACAATACGGGTGAAATAACTGATGATGAAACAAAAATATGGGACTGGTCATCTACAAAAGCTCATTTGAATATGCCTTCAGGAGCAAAATTCGATGATAATGAAGGAAATAATTATGTTTTCCCACCAAAGTAATATTGTATTATAGGCAAACAAGCGACAGAAATAAGGTATATTTCTGTCGTTTTTGTTTTTACAGCCAATACTTTTGTGATAATAAATAGATAGTTTTACAGTTATTTTTTATCGACATAAAATTTATTTAAGATTAAGCGGATTTTATATACAATAGCTAAAATTATTATATATTGGTTTATTATAATAAATGATTTTTTCTGTAATAATTTATCAAAAATATGAAATCTAACTATTTGATTCTTAATTGTATTTTTTATTTCTGACTTTTAAAATTTAGCAAATACACTCCTTTTATTAGTGATAGAGACACATATTAAAATTAGATTTTTTTGTAATTTCTGATATATTTTTCTTATATTTGCACAATTATTTAACCATAAATCATTTTAACCATGAAAAATTTATTATTAGTAAATGTATTAATTTTTATTTTATTTTTCAATTCATGTTCTAACAAGGATAAAGATTCTCTTATTTTGGGACCACCAAGAACAGAAATGAAAATCCCAGTTGGTCTTATAGAAGAAGGTACCAACATGAAAGTTTCTTTTATGCTTTCTCATCAATTCTATACTATAGAAATGAATAAAGAGACTCAATCCTTCATTACTTTAATTAAAGAAGCTATTGAAAAAGAAAAATTACTTATTTTTTATTTGAAAGCAAAAAGTAATGAAATTATAGCTGTCCAACAAGCTACTGAACAGGATACTAAAAGGTTTGATGCTTTATTCAAAACAAAGCCTCTGGAAACAAAACCATTAGAAAAAGTTATCCCTGATTTAAAAACTTTAACCGATTTGTTTTCAAAAATTAAAACCGAAGCGTGTTCTTTTGAAAAACGTTTTCCTTGCATTACATTCAACTACCCAGTAGATGGTTGTTATGCAAGAGCGCATAAAATGAGACAAATATTAGCAAATAACGGATATGATTGTGAAAAACAATTTCTGTATGGAGTGCTAAATGCACGCTATGATGGTACAGAACCTGATAAAGGTGGTTGTTGTGTGAGTTGGAGTTACCACGTATCCATTTTAGTTTCTTACAAAGATGAATCAGGACAAGTTCAAAAAAGAATTATAGACCCTTCTGTATTTGGGCAATCTCCTCTTTTAGAAGAAGATTGGAGAAAAATGTGCTTGAATGATTCTTGTGGAAAATCAAATTTGAGTTCATATACGAACACAACCTCTGATGTGTATTATAGAAGTCCCAAGGGAACATTTTTATATGATAATGATTATAAAAACACAAATTGTGTATTAGAGATTTATTCCCAAACTTCGGGATGTTCTTTACCCGCACCTTCTATAGCTTCTTGCGGATTTTAGATAACTTAATAAAAAAAGAGGTTCGAACTTTCGAACCTCTTTTTTATTAACTATACACAACAAACAGATTGTTTCTCCAATTGAACTTCCAACAATAATAAACCACTGAACAAAATTATTTACAAAAAAATACAAAATAATAGGTAGAATTTCATTTTTATGTTGTACATTTGTAGTCAAATTTAAAACTCATCTAAAAATTATAGTTTATGTGTAAAGAAAAATTGTTAATACTTGTGCTCTTTATGACATTGTGTGTTTATTCACTGTCAGCACAAGTTACAGTTACAGGTACAGTAACTGATGAAAAAGGTATCCCTTTACCTGGGGCTAGTATTCTAATAAAAAATACATCGAAAGGAGTGGCTACTGATTTTGATGGTAAGTACTCTATTGAAGCAAAACAGGGAGATGTATTAGTGTTTAGTTCCGTTGGATTTTTCTCACAAGATAAAAAAATTGCAGAAGGGGAAAAAACGAGAGTTCTAAATATTTCATTAAAAGAAGAAGTGCAACAATTGGAAGGCACTGTGGTAACAGCTTTGGGTATCAAACGCCAAGAAAAAGCGTTGAGTTACAACGTACAACAAGTGAAATCCGATGAACTTACTCGTGTAAAAGACGCTAACGTGGTTAATAGCCTTAATGGTAAAGTTGCTGGGGTCAATATCCAAAAAAGTGCTGGGGGAGCTGGTAGTGCTACCAAAGTAGTAATGCGAGGACTCAAGTCTATTGATGGAAATAACGGAGTTCTTTATGTAATTGATGGGGTTCCTATGTTTAACCGAAAAACTGATGGGGTAAATAAGGACAACTTCGGAAAACCAGGTGAAGCAGAAGGTATTTCAGATATCAACTCTGAAGATATTGAGAGTATCAATGTTCTTACAGGACCTTCGGCAGCGGCTCTTTATGGTAGTGAGGCAGCTAATGGTGTAATCCTTATCAATACCAAAAAAGGTAAAGAAGGAAAAATGGAAGTAAACATATCAAGTAGTGTTGATATGTCTGACCCATTGTTATTACCTAAATTCCAAAATATTTACGGAAGCAATGGTGATAGAAGCTGGGGAGCCAAATTAGCAACTCCGTCTGAGTATGACCCTGCAAAATTCTTCAATACTGGAGTGAATATCAATAACTCCATAACGCTTTCCACAGGAACGAAACAAAATCAGACTTTTGCTTCGTTTGCACAAACTTCATCAGAAGGACTAATTCCTAACAACTCATATTACAGATACAATGTTGGAGTAAGGAATACATCTTCGTTTATGAATGACAAACTACATTTAGATGTTAGTGGGAATTTTATCCGACAAGGTAACAGAAATATGATTTCTGGGGGAGGTTATTATAACCCATTAGTAGCTTTGTATTTGATGCCAAGAAGTATTGATTATAGAGATGTAGAGGTTTATGAAAGATATAATCCTTCTCGAAGAATATATGAGCGTTATCAGCCATATTCAGAAACTGTAGGAAGTTTCTTCTCTGAGAACCCGTATTGGGTAGTTAATCGAGAAATGTTCTTGATGAATAAAAAACGTTATATGATGTCAGCTTCTTTGAAATATGATATTTTAGATTGGTTGAATGTTGTAGGACGTGTTCGTTTGGATAACGATTACAGAAACAACGAGGAGAAAATCTACGCAAGTTCTACAAACTTCCTTGTTGGTTGGAAAACGGAATTAGGACCTCACAATAAAGGTAGATACTTCACTCAAGAGCTTAAAGATGAGCAAACATACGCTGACCTTATCTTCAATGCTAACAAATCATTTGGTGAGGATTTCTCATTAACTGCCAACTTAGGAGCAAGTTACAACGATCGATATACAAGAGGGGTTTCTGCTGGAAATTTCTTAGTATCTGTACCTAACTTATTTTCTACTTCTAACTTCTATGGATTAGCCAATGGTTCAGGGCAAACTTATGAAAGAAACAAAAATGTAGCTGTATTCGCAAGTGCAGAGTTAGGCTACAAAGGTATGTTGTATCTGTCAGCCACAGGACGTAACGACTGGTCTTCTCAATTGGTAAATTCTGCTGAGCCATCGTTCTTCTATCCATCAGTAGGGCTTTCAGGAGTAATTTCTGAAATGGTTTCATTGCCAAGCTTTATTGATTACTTAAAAGTTCGTGCTTCTTATACCGAAGTGGGTTCTCCAATTAGCAAAACAGGACTTACACCAGGTACGATTACACATAAAATTACTTCGGGAGGAATAGAGGCTAACACGGTATATCCTTATCCTGATTTCAGAGCTGAGCGTACTGCTTCGTGGGAGGTTGGTTTGAATGCCAAATTTTTCAAAAATGCGTTGTCAATTGATTTAACACTTTACAAATCAAATACATTTAACCAATTCTTTGAGCAAACATTATCGGCTTCTTCGGCATATTCTAAATTCTATTTACAAGCAGGTAATGTGGAAAACAGAGGGGTTGAGCTATCTGTAAACTTTAACAAAGAATTGTTCAAAGATTTTAACTGGAATACAACACTTACTTATTCTCGCAATGTCAATGAAATCAAAGAATTGGTTCGTGGGTATAGAAATCCATTTACAGGAGAATTATTCGATATTAAAGAAGTGGATAGAGATGGTTATACGCTACGCGAAGGAGGAAGTATGGCTGATGTTATCGTAAGAGGAGTGCTACTTCGTGATGTAAATGGCAACCTAATAGAAAATGCTTCAGAATATAAATATGACACTACGCAGGAAATCAAATTAGGACGTGTAACTCCTGACTTCCAAATGGGTTGGAGACATTCATTTGATTACAAAAACTTCAATTTGAGTGTGCTTTTCAACGGTAGTTTCGGAGGAGTGGTTCTTTCAGGAACTCAACCTTACTTAGACCTTTACGGGGTTTCACAAGCTACAGCTGATGCTCGTCAAGCAGGAGGTGTATGGGTAGATGGTAAGCAGTATGATGCACAAAAGTATTATTCTACTATAAGTAAACTACCTGGATACTATGCTTACGATGCTACCAATGTTCGTTTGCAAGAGGCTTCACTTAGCTATACGCTTGACGGAAAAGTGATTAGTGATAAAATCAAACGTGTTACGTTTGGTTTGATAGGAACGAATCTTTGGATGATTTATAATAAAGCTCCTTTTGACCCACAACTTACTTACGGAACAGGTACATATTCTGCCAAAGAGTTTTTTATGGTGCCAAGTACAAGAACTTATGGAGCAAGTGTAAAAGTTCAGTTTTAACATAAATGAATAAAGTAATGAGAATAATAAATAAAAATATCTTATACGTAGCTGTATCTGCAATGGCTTTGACTTCTTGTATTAAAGATTTTCAAGAAGTGAATACCAACCCTTTGCAAGCTACTGATGAAGAAGCTCGTCGCGATGGATTAGCTTCAGGGGCGTATTTCAATGCCTTAGTAGAACGTCCAATTCCTACAGGAACAGGAGTAAATCCTGCTAATGACTATCAGGTAATTCAAAATATGACAACCGACAACTGGGTAGGATATTTCTCACCAGGTAGAAATCACTGGGACAATGGAACCAACCAAACGAGTTATTATATGGGCGATTTTCGTGTCAACGGAACATTTAACACGTTGATAGAAAAAGTAATGAACCCATATTTCAAAATTAAAGTGGCGATGCACAATGTCGAAGCGAAAGACGGGAAGTTAGTCTTTACGCCCAAAGATTTGGAAAGCAGAGCGGTATATTCTTTGGCTCAGATTGTTAAAATAATGGGAATGCATCGTGCTACCGATTTGTTTGGTCCAATTCCATACAGTGATATGCAACCAGGAAAAGAAAGAGCCAAATACGATTCGCAAGAACAAGTATATAAATCTTTTCTAAAAGAATTGAATGAAGCTGTAACTACCTTGAACGAGTACGGAACAGGCAACAAGGTGTTGGCTGACTTTGATGCAGTATATCAAGGAGATACTTCTAAATGGATTCGCTTGGCAAACTCATTGATGCTTCGCTTGGCGATGCGTGTAAGATATGCTGACGAAGCCTTGGCGAAAGAATACGTTACCAAAGCTATTTCTAATTCGGGAGGACTTATTACAGATGACAGTCAAGCGGCAAAATTGGTTAGTAACGGACGTTTTGTTTTCCACCATTCATTGGTTACAATGTTAGGATACGGAGAGCTTAAAATGGGAGCTACTATTTATTCTTACTTGAAAGGATACAACGACCCACGTGCTGAGAAATATTTTACAAAAACAACTGCGGGAGGTTCATCTGATTTTTATGCAGTACGTTCAGGAATCGACCCAAATACAGGTGCTGATGTATATAAAGACTTTTCTGTTCCTACGGTAATTACTACAACACCTACGTATTGGCTTAGAGCTTCCGAAGTGCAGTTTTTACTTGCAGAGGCAACTTTAGCAAACTATATTAGTGGTTCTGCTGAAACATACTATAACAAAGGTGTAGAGATGTCATTTATTGAAAACGGACTTACAGCTGCTGAGGCTACTACTTATTTGGCAGGTACTGAAAAACCAGCTAATTATAATGACCCTAAAAAATCAAACTATTCTATCACTGCTGTTAGTACCATTGGTAAAGGTTGGAGTCAGGCTACTAACGATGAAGAGCATTTGGAACAAATCATCACTCAAAAATACTTAGCAAACTATCCTAACGGATTTGAATCGTGGAGTGAGTGGAGAAGAACAGGTTATCCACGTATGTTCCCAATTCCAGTAAACCTAAGTAACAAAGGTGCAGAAAATGTCAATTCTAACGGGAAAGACAAAGGAATGAGACGATTCCCATTCCCAGAACAAGAGTTTAGACTTAACAATGAAAACGTAACAGCTGCCAAATCACTATTGGGCGGTACTGACGGTACAGCTACCAATGTATGGTGGGATAAAAAATCAAAATAATAATAAAAAATAAAAGCAATGAAAAGAATAATTTATACGGTAATAGCAATTTCTGCAACGCTGACAGGCTGTCAAAAGTGGACGGAAGTAGAAGATATGACGGGTAAGTTAGAAGATAAAGCATTAACTGATTTACGTGAGAAACGTGATGGAGCTAAGTGGGAAGCTGAAGCACAGCGTACCGAAGAAAACAAAAAAGCTTTAGAGGCATACTGGGCACAACTACGCGAATACAAACAAAAAACGTGGCTCAATACAGGTGAGGCTGGCGGACAAAAACCAATGGTTTATTTTTGGTATTCGGGAGGTTTTTGGACAGCACAAAAAGGAGTGGCAAAAACTTGGTTACAGTCCATTCCTGATTCGGTGTCGTGTATCTCTTTTTGGGGGGGATTAGGTTCAAGACCAGAGCATTTGACAGAGAATCAAAAATTTGACTTAGATATTTTTCATAAAAAAGGAAGTACCGTACTTATGTGTTGGCAAACTCCAAGTGTAGGATTGGGATTGCCTATATCTAAAGATGGAAAAACCAGCGGGTTTGACCTTTTCCGTCAGAAATATCCTTTTAAAGAAAATAAAGAACAATGGTCAGAAATCTACGCACGTGAGCTATCACGTTACATTATTGTAATGGGCTTGGACGGCTACGATGTGGACTGGGAAACGTGTGGTGACCACGGAAAAGTAACAGAAGAAGGTACTTCTTTAATGATTAATCCTCAAGATCCTAATAGTAACATCGCTAAGTTTGTGCGTGAAATGGCTAAATATTTTGGACCAGTTGGGGATCAACACTTGGTAAAAACACAAGCCGACAGAGAAGCTAACATCAAAGCCTTATTCAACGCTTCAACGGCAGGATTTCACCCCAAAGAGAAAGAGTATATTGACGAGTTTACGCCATATCTACCTAAAGATTACGTAACCAAACGTTACTATTTCTGTGCCGATATTCCTTGTGGAGTGCCTTATATTTTTGAACATCATTTTAAAGAATATTTTGATAAACATTTCTTACAAGATTACACAGTGAATGGAGTAGGAACTCATATTGAACATTTAGGAGGGGCTAACTATAACTCAACGTCAGCCAACTACCAAGCGGGTAATTTCCGAGTTATGGAAGGAAAAGCAAAAGCCGTGAAATCGAAACAAATATGGGGCTTGGGAGCTTACCACGGGCAAACAGATTATGAGATTAACGACGCAAACAACGAGCAGTTTAAATCATATCTACAAAATAATAATCTGAAAAGAAAGTATTTCCACTATGCTTGGACTCGTGAGGCAATCCGTATTGCAGACCCTCGTCCTGATTATTCAGGATATATAGAAAAAGAACCTTATATTATTACACCTTAATTTTGAAATCAAATGAAAAAGATAATTAAATTTGCTACATTAGCCCTATGTATAGGCATTGTAGGTTGCCAAGATAAGTTAGATGTTACCGATGGTATTGCAGGTATAGGAAGCAATAGTCCTTCTGGAGCAGCCGCTTATATGAATACCTCATTAGGAACCATTAATATTAACAAGGCAACTGAAGGAGGAGCAACAGAAGTAGAAGTTCGTTTGGCAAGTGTGCCTAATAGTGATGTAAAAGTTACCGTTACAACAGAAGATTTCTTCGATGCATACAATAAAGAAAACAAGACCAAATATCGTATATTGCCTACGAATATGTACGAATTATACGAGTCGGGAAACCCGAACAATGTATCTACCAATGGAGTTATTACTGTTACCGTTAAGCAGGGGTCTATAGCTGCCAAAGTAGGAGTAAGAGTAAAACCTTTGGATGATGAGAAGTTTCCTGTAGCAGTTAAGTTTGCGGTGCCACTTCGTATCGTAGCAAGTTCAGCTACTAAAATTTTAAGTAATAACAAATCGGTTATTACCTTCAATCGTCCGTTCAAAACATCAGTAGTTGAAATAAAGCAAGGTAATAATTTTTCAGTAGCATTAGACCCCGAAATACCTAATGTAGATGAATTTACTATCCAAGGGCACTTTATGTTTTTAAATTGGAGCCACATTTCACACCATTGGAATCAGTCGCTTATCAATTTTAGAGGTGGTCCTGGCTCGAACTGGTGGTATACACGGGTAGATAAAAACTCTTTCCAAGTAAAAGATTTAGACGCCGACGGAGACGCAACGCGTATCAAACAAGAAGTAAAACTCAATACTTGGTATCAAATCTCATTTGTGTATAAAGAAAATAACTTAAGGGTATATGTTAATGGAAAATTAGCTAAAACATTTGTTCGTCCTAACTTGAGATTTGTAAAAGGTGAAGGAGGGGGAATTACCGTAGGGAACTCTGGAAATGCAGACTCACGCGATTATAGAATTCGTGAGGTGCGTGTATGGAACAGAGCCTTGACAGAGGCAGAAGTCAATGCCGATTTGTATTTGCCAGTAGATCCTAATAGCGAAGGTTTATTAGTTTATCTACCTTTGAACAAAAAAACAGGGTTCAAAGACCAAACCAAATATAATAACAAAGTATCTTTTGGTAAACAAGGACATGACCCTAAAAAACAGAAGCCTTTAGAAGAAAAGGATATAGCTGTTCAATGGACAGAAAATGTAAAATTCCCAGCTGAAGGTTTGGAAATCGAAAACTAAAATACACTAAAAATATTGTTTAAATTATTCATACCTTTTCAAATATCGGGCTAAGTAGGCATAGTGTTACTTTTTTAAATGTTTCTTAGCCTGATAGTTGAGAAGGAATACAAAATCTTGCAAGTAGTATTTTATTTTGACCCTATTGTACCAAACACTAATCCGAATTTTTGAAGCAGGACGAAAATGTTTGGAACATTTTTCAGAAGTTTTAAGACGGTACAAAAATGTTTGGAACAATTACTAAAAATTTTGAAGCAGGACGAAAATGTTTGGAACAATTGCTAAAAATTTTGATACAAGATAAAAATGTCTAAAACATTGGGTAGAAAATATTTGTAGGAATAGTAGAATAAAACGAATAACTAAAATAAGGCGATTATGAAAAATAAACGATTAGAATTTAATTTCCAACGGTTATGGAATAGCGAATATTCCTTAATCGTGGAGCGAATCATAGAAATGGTGAAACGGCATAATCCCGAGTCGTTACAACTCAAACGCCCTTATGAGGCATTGGCAGCTTACAAAGACGATTTGGCTAAGATTGAAAAACAAGTCAAAGTCAGCGGATTTACTGCCGAGCTGAGCGAGTTAGACAATCTTCGTGACCGCATAACGAGCTATCTTTTCACACAGATACAATCGCTCAAACGATTGGAGATTGCCCCCTATTCGGAAAATGCTAAAATTTTAGAACAGTTTTTTACCTCTTACGGATATAATCGCAATCTGATTCGTGAAAACTACACCTCGCAGACCGATAACACTAAAAAAATGCTGGGGGCAATTGCCAAAGATACAGCCGTTCAGAATGCTTTTGATGCACTGCACCTGACAGACCTTCTTACGCGGTTAGGCAAGGCGAATACGGATTTCGATACGTTATTTCGCACACGTAATACCGAACTCTCGCAAGTGCCTGATGTGAATATCAAAAACATTCGTGCCGAAGTAGATCAAGTACTCACCAAGCTATTTACCGCTATCGAATTCTGCAAGGAGGAGTATCCCGACAAAGATTACCTCCCGCTAATTAACGAGCTTACGGAACTTTTAAACTATCATAAAGCCCAAATAAAAGCTCGTAAAGGAAAGAAAAACAACGAAAACAAATCTCAATAATGATAGGTATAAAGGATTTAGTTGGAGCGTTTTTCAATACAATTTTTTAATGATTTAATAGAAAAAAAATGAAAAAAATAACATATTTAATAGTAGCAACAGGGCTATTATGGGCTTGTTCTAAAGAAATAGAAATCCAAAAGAATACAGACCTTTCTTGGGAAGTGGATAAGAAAATTCAAGATGATGATATTCGTAATATCATTGGCTATGACCCTCGATTTGATTATGTATATTTCCCTGAAACGATTTCTGATATACCGATGCTCTCCTTGGGTGAAGTGCCACTTGTAGGAAAAAACACCAAAACGATTACACTTCAAAAAACTGGAAAATCTGTTCAAGAAGATTTGCAAGTAACACTTAGTTATGATGCTTCTATTTTTGAAAGCATAAAAGATAAGTACACAGGATTTGAGCTTGGTGATGCATCATTGGTTAAAATCAGCGAGAGTACCAAAACGATGACTAAGGAAATGCAATCCGTAACTTTTCAGATTAGTACAGAAAACGATTCAAAGTTAAACAAAAAACTTATTATTCCGTTTTCAGTAAAAGCTAATAACGAAAAAGTGAAAGGAGTTACAGGGAAGGATTATTTCGTGGTAAAAATTTTCCCTAAAAAGGTAGAAGTTACCCCCGAAGCTACAGAGATAGAAGCGGCTGTTAATATTAAGAACGGAGTCCTTACAATTGCAGATTCTGAAATTAGGGTAACACTTAAAAGCAGTCAAAAATTACCTTCTGGGATTAAAGTAGGCTTGGTACGCGATGCTGCATCTTTACCTAATGGAGAAAAGATCGCACCTACTGGCGTAGAAGGAACGCTTCCAAAAGTAGATTTCGAGGACAGAATGCAAAATATGTCTTTCAATTTGGATATCACTAAGCTCCCTGTTGAGAGAGCATCGTATGTGTTGCCTCTAAAATGGTTGGTGTATGACAATACGGGCAAGTCTTACGAGTTGAATGATAATGTTATATTGGTAACAATTGGGGTAAAGGATAAAGTCCTTACTGATAATCCAAACAACAGTGTAGGGTCTAATGGAGCAGCTACGGGAACAAGAGTGCCTTTCTCTGCAATTAGTTTTAAATTCAAGTCGCAAACCAACACAGGACATCCAGAGGCAATGGTAGATGGAAAAGAAACAGTAGCAAGTTATTTTAATGCCCTTAACCAGTATTTGTATTTCGGGTTTGATAAAGAAAGAATCATAAAATCCATCCGAATCAAAGCAGCACCTACACATACAATAGGAAGTTGTGCGGTGTATGCATCTTCTGATGACGATTTCAAAGAACAAGGAACTGCTAATTTCACAGAAGTTGGAGGGATATATACCATTACCTTTAAAGAGTCTATTCCTGTAAAAAATATAGCTCTCGGAGAATTTTTCTCACAAAGAGGCGGTCATTTTGCTTGGTATGAGATTTATGAAGTAGAGTTCTACGAAGAATAAAAACAATGTCATATCCATTAAAAATGAAATTTTAATGGATATGATTTTTAAAAGCATATTAACATATAATATTACTCAAAATGAAAAAAATACTATATTCAATAACCATAATAGGATTTTTGTTTGCCTGTTCTAAAAACGAGATAGAAATCCAAAAAAACACTGACCTTTCTTGGGAAATAGACAAGAAAATTCAAGATGATGATATCCGTAACCGCATTGGGAAGGATTATGATAAGGTATTGCTCTATTTGGAAGATTCGGATGCAGATATAGAGTTTATAAAAATAGGAAACAATGTTTTGGGACTGGTACAAGATCAAGTAACAACTAAAATTCTGCTATCCCAACCCTCCCTATACAGAAGATGTAAAAGCCACTATAAAATTTGATACTGAAAAAACCAAAGAATATATTCAGAAAAATTCGATCAAAGGTTATAAAGCATTTTCTGAAACCGATGTACAGCTATCTGATACTGAAATCATCATTCCTAAGGGTGAAACCTCAAAAGAAATTACCTTCACACTTCCATCTGCTCTAAACAATGGCAATTTGGTGGCAATATATACTTTGGGATTAACCACTCAAAAAGGTGATTTGATTGTGCCAACATCCAAAGCAAGTATAAGTGTAGTCATAGCCGAGAGTGGAAACAACATTGAGAGTTCTTACGAGTATAATCCACGCAAAGGTTCAAGAATCGATGGGAAAACAATCACAGCAAACTTTACCAAAGGTACGTTACTATGCTAAAAGTCTAAAAGTTTTTTCAGATGGTATGGAAATAGGAACTGCACACTTTGACAAAGAATATCAACTAGGCGATAGATATTACACACTCAATTTCAAAAAGCCAATCAAAGCAAGCAGCCTAACTCTCACAAATTTTGTAAAAGCGGTAGATTTTTCCAATGGAGTTACTTTTGCCGAAATTGATTTCTATCAGGAATAACAAATAATACAATATAAAAAAACTACCCTTTTTGGGTAGTTTTTTTATTATAATTTCATTGAAAATCTTGAATTTACCTACAAAAATTAGAAGGTTTGAAGTGTTTTTCTATTACTCTATTTCGGCTATTTCTTTCGGAAGTTTCATCTTTTGAGCCAAAACAGATAGGTCTTTTAGACTAATATCTCCCAAAAGAGTAAGTAATACAGACTCTTGCGAAGAATTACTATTGACATACATTAGCAGTTCTGAAAAATGGTCTGCATTTTTTCCTTCTCTAACAAAAAACTTCACATTGCTCGTCTTGTCTTTCACTCGTACCAACTCTTGAAGAGAAGCCGATTTTTGATAAGAACTTACATCTGCTCGCATCTGTTCGGCAATTTTTCTATTCTGTGTTGTATAGATTTTAAGTCCTGTAAGTTTTTTAGCTATTTGCATAAACTCTTGGGTTTCTGTATCTGTGGCTTCTATTTTTGAAAACATTTCAAACATTTTCTTAGAAACCTCTATTACTTCTACATCTTCTTTGTCTGCGTACTTATCAAACAAAGATTGTGAAAAAGTAGTAAAACTACATAAAATTAGTCCTATACCGAATATTCTTTTTAGTTTCATATGTTTTTTTATTATTATATAACAAATTTCTTGCCAAATTACAAAAATTAAATTTTTTCTTTTATTTTATATCGTTTTTCTTTTTCTTTGGTACGAAGAATAATTTCTCCTAAAAATCCTGCCAAGAAAAATTGCGTCCCAATAATCATTGTAGCCAATGCAATATAAAACTCTGGACGATTAGTTATCAATCGATTATACGGATTTATAAATAATTTGTCAATTCCCATATATGTAGCAAAACACAATCCAATAAAAAACATCAATACGCCCAAAGCTCCAAACAAATGCATAGGTTGTTTGCCAAAACGCGAAATAAAACTGATAGTTAGTAAATCTAAAAATCCGTTTATAAATCGATTTAATCCGAATTTGGTTTTGCCATATTTGCGTGCCTGATGCTGTACAACTTTTTCTGTAATTCTCTCAAAACCAGCATTTTTGGCAAGTACTGGTATGTATCTGTGCATCTCTCCGTGTACATCTATATTCTTAATCACCGAACTATGATAGGCTTTGAGCCCACAATTAAAGTCGTGAAGTTGGAGTCCTGAGGTTTTTCGTGCCGCCCAGTTAAAAAGTTTGGAAGGTAGATTTTTGGTGAGTTTGTGGTCATAACGTTTTTTCTTCCACCCTGAAACCAAATCCCATTTTTCATCAATAATCATTTGATACAGAGTAGGTATTTCATCAGGACTATCTTGCAAATCGGCATCCATTGTAATAATTACTTCGCCTTTGGCTTGTTTGAATCCAGCGTTGAGTGCTTGTGATTTTCCAAAATTGCGCCGAAAACGAATTGCTTTTACATTTTTATCTTTTTCATTGAGTTTTTTTATCACTTCCCACGATTGATCTTTGCTCCCATCATCAACAAAAATAATTTCGTAAGAGAGACCTCTTGCTTGTACCACATTGGCAATCCAAGAGTATAGCTCTTCGAGCGATTCTTCTTCATTGAGTAGTGGAATAATTATAGATAATTGCTTCATTTACAAATATATTAAAATCTTTTTTGTGTAAGTTTCATCAGTGCCGACATTCCCAAAGAAATAAAAAAACCAAAAAATAAATTACTTACAAGCGATAAATTGAATTGCATAAAAGGCGTGCTACTTTTCTGCATATTTTGCTTAACTTGTAAGAGTTCCTTTTCGGTCATTTCAGGATATAATGCTTGTTGTTGTTCTAATTGTAACTCCATTGTTTTCTGTAAAAATTGGGTATCCAAATACGTAATAAGAACCACCTGATAAACAGCTATAAGCAAAGCTCCTACAAGCGTTATTCCTATACCTATTTTGAGTATCTGCGAAAAACGAAAATGATGGTGTGAAGAAAAAGTAATTTTTTCTTTTCGAAATGCTCTTTGAGCAAAATAAATGCCCAATCCTATGCAAAAAAGCATTAGGAAAATAGGTATAATACCAAAAATAATTCGGGATATTATCGTGTTTTGATAAAGAAATCCGCCAAAAAATTGCACTAATGACAAACCTACTGACAAACCTCCGAAAAACAATCCGTAAGTGAAAATTATTTTCCTTGTATTCATAACGCAATTAGAATAATATCATTTTGTTTTCTGCAAAGATATTAAAAAAATATAAATTTTGAATATATAAAGATACGATTTGTACAAAAAAGCCACTCCCATAAGAGTGGCTTTTGGTATTGAACACAATTTTTTTTATTTATAGACACTTTCTTTTTTGAAGTGCTTAGTTAGTAAGTAATACATAACCGCACGATATTTTTGGCGGTTCGATTTACCATATTGTTCAATAACAGCTTCGATACCTTTGTCAAGCTCTGGGCTGTCTTTTAGTCCTAATTTTTTGATTAGGAAATTTTGCTTCACACGGTCAAGCTCTGCTTGGTCGGTTGAAGAAACCGTCGATGCATCAGCATTGTAGATTGAAGGACCACATCCAATAGTTACTTTGGTTAGCAAATCAAGGTCTGCTGTTACGCCACATTTTTCTTTCAAATCAGCAGCGTACTTTGTAATTAGTTCATCTCTTTTACTCATACTAAATTGTATTAAAAAATTATTTGGCGAAATTTACGGCTATTTTTTTAAATATGAAAAATATTCGAGTAAAATTTTATCATTTATTTTCCGTGGAGTGAAAACTTCAAGCAATTTAGGGCATTGCGAAGGATTGAAAAAATCTGCTAATGCCATTTTTGTTGTTGGTAAATCGCTTGCCTTAGTATATTCCCACCCATACATTTGGCATAGATATTCAGCAGAAAGTCCATGGGGTGTTTCAAAAAAAGATTCAAAAACGGGTAATTCTTTATCAGTAGGCAGTATTCGGAAAATTCCTCCTCCGTCATTATTTATCAAAATCAAGCGAAAATTAGTCGGGGTATATGCACACCAAAGTGCATTACTATTGTAGAAAAAACTCAAATCACCCGTTATAAAAATTGTGGGTTTTGAGTTTATTATTGACGCTCCAATCGCTGTTGATGTGCTTCCATCAATACCGCTTGTCCCTCGATTACAGAAAACTTCCCACGAACTTTTCGAAGGAAAAAGCTGCGCATATCGAATGGCTGAGCTATTGCTTATCTGTACCTGGTATTCTTGCCCTATGGATTGAAAAATAGCTTGATAAACAGCCATATCCGAATACGGAATATTGCTAAGATATGCTTCTCTTTTCTGGTAAATATTCTGAATAAAATTTTGCCAAAATGGTTTATATTCTGATGAAACAATGGGTAACTCCTCTCCTATTTGTTCAAAAAAAGATTCAATATCTGTTTTGAAATGATGCGTCAGGCAAAAATAGGTATCATATCCTACATACGGGTCAATATGATAATGTGATTTGGGGCGATTCTCTCGTAAAAATTCTTTTATTTTTTTAGAAACAATCATTCCTCCAAAAGAAATTAGCATTTCGGGACGCAATTTCTCTTTTAAAAATGTATCAACCTCAACAGGAACAAGTAATGTATCTATCATCTGAAAATGAGACGAATGAACCATATTAGATGTCGTTTCGGTCAGAACAATAACTGAGGGGTCTTGACTGAGAAACTCAACCCATTTCTGTGCCAACGAATTGGGTTTCAGCGTACCGACCAATATCATTTTCTTTGTTGCCGTAGCCCAATCCGAAAGAAAATGCTGTATATATGCCTCTGATAATTTTTCTTTTTCTCTTACATTCGTCTGATTTTCAAAAGGTAACAATGTATATGTTGTTCTGTAAAGCGGTTCTTCAAAAGGTACATTGATATGTACAGGCAATTGTTTTTCAAAAGCAATATTGAGTGCTTTATTAAGTTCTTCTTCGTTATATTTTAGTAAATTAGTTTGTTCAGAAAGATTGGCATTATATATTGTATGATTTGCCAATACATTGACTTGTCGAATAGTTTGCCCATCGCCAATGTCAATTTTATCCGTAGGTCTATCGGCAGAAATAACCACTAGTGGGGTATTGCTATAAAATGCCTCACTTACAGCTGGATAATAATTAAGTACTGCCGACCCCGATGTACACACAACTGCCACAGGTTTAGAAAGTTGTTGCGATATACCAAGAGCGAAAAAACCTGCCGAACGCTCATCAACAATACTATAACACGTAAAAAAAGAATCTGTTGTAAAGCCAATAGTTAATGGAGCATTACGCGAGCCAGGTGACAATACAATATGCCTAATGTTTTTGGCTTTGCATGCCAAAACAATTTGCTGTGCCAAAGGAATTTCTGGGTACATAATTATAATTTTGAGATATTTATTGTGTGAAATAAATAAGCTTTCTCCGATAAACGGTTAGTAGTTTCGATTTGGAAATAAATCCGAAGTACTTTCCTTGTTGAACAACAGGCAAGTTCCAAGCACTGGTTCTTTGAAATTTGTCCATTACATCAGCCATTTTATCTTTCTCTAAGTGTATAATAGCTGGTGGGGGTTGCATCATTTCAAGTGCAGGAATTTTCTCATACAATGAGGTTTCAAACATCAGATGGCGAATATCATCTAATAAGATAATTCCTTCCAAAGTTTGCTTTTCTCTGTCCAATACAGGAAATATATTACGATTAGATACTCGTATAGCTTGATTGACAATATCGCCTAACTTCATATCAGTATAAACAGGTACAAAATTCTTTTCTATAACGGACTCTATCTCCATCAATGTCAATATAGCTTGGTCTTTATTTTGGGTTATTAACTCTCCTTTTCGCCCTAATTCTTTGGTATAGATGGAATAGGTATTAAAATATTTTGCTACCGAATAAGCCACAGCAGCAGTAAGCATTGCTGGAACAAAGAGTTTATACCCTCCAGTTACTTCGGCAATTAAGAAGATAGCTGTAAGTGGTGCGTGTAGTACACCGGTCATAAGAGCAGTCATGCCAACCAGCGTGAAGTTGGGTAAGTTGGCTTGATAGGGTAAAAAGTTTAACTGATTGATAATTCGTCCAAAACAATTGCCCATTATAGCTCCCATAAAAAGCGATGGAGAAAATATTCCCCCTACACCACCTGCTCCAAAGGTAAGCGAACTGGCTATAATCTTGAAAAAAACTAAACTTCCTAAGAGAATAATCACTATCCACGGATTGGTCAAATCCCAATTAAAGATATTTTCTTTGAGCGAAAATTCAGGATGTCCTTCTTTGAGGTGGTTGATAATTTCGTGTCCTTCTCCATAGAGAGGAGGCATTAGAAAAACTAATACTCCCAAAAGGCTTCCTCCGATAACAATACGTAGTGCATTTGACTTCATTTTAGAAAAAATAGCACCTATTTTCTCATAGACGAATGATACATATGCCGACATCAACCCCCCGATGATGCCTAACAAGATATAAAAAGGGATATCTTTGAGTTGAAAAATTCCTTGTACATTGATAGGAATTAGTACTGCATTGCCAAAAAAGAAGTACGAAGTCAAAACTCCTGAGAGCGAAGCAATGAATAAAGGTACTAATGATGAAAGAGTAAGATCTAAACCAAATACTTCAATAGCGAATAATATCGCTGCCAAAGGTACTTTGAATATAGCCGCTAATGCTCCTGCACAGGCACACGCCAAAAGTAGCATTCGGTCAGACTGATTGATATGAAAGAAGCGAGCTAAATTGGAACTTATTCCTGCACCAGTTACTACCATCGGGCCTTCAAGCCCAACAGAACCACCGAAACCTACCGTTATAGGAGCTGTTAGAAGGCTACCATACGCCTGATATCGCTTCATAATGCCTTTGTTCTTAGCTACTGCCGACAATACAGAAGGTACTCCGTGGCTTACACTATGTCTTATAATATACTTTTTGACCAAAAAGACAATAAAAAAACCAATTATCGGGAAGATAAAATAAAACCCATAGTTAATATACTTGACAATATTTCCTTCTAAAACCCATTGTATAAAATGCGTAAAGGAACGCATAACCAAAGCGGCTACCCCCGAAGCTATTCCTGAAACGGCACTAAGTATTAGAATAAAATGCCGATTGGAAATATGCTTGGCTCTCCATATTAGTAAGCGCTTATACCAAGGTTGATTTTTTTTATACATACGCTATTTTTGACCTTTATATAAAAGAAAAAGATTATACGAGATGATGTTGAATAAGTATTTCTTTCATTTGTTGTTGTATTTGCAAAGCCTCATTGGTAGCTTTTTGTGCAAAATCAAGCTCAGATGATGCGTAAAGAACCGACCGAGAGGCATTGACCAGAAGACCAACCTCTTGTGTAAGCCCCCACTGGCAGACTTCGGTTAGGCTTCCTCCTTGTGCGCCGATACCTGGAATCAACAGAAAATTATCAGGCACTATCTGGCGTATTTCTTTAAGATATTGGGCTTTGGTTGCTCCCACTACATACATCAGTTGTTGGCTACCTTCCCATTTTTGAGAGGTTTCCAATACCTTTTTGTACAATGCTTGATTGGCTACAGGTTGAGTTTGAAAGTCAAAAGCCCCTTGATTGGAGGTCAAAGCAAGCAGAATGGTAACTTTGTTCGGATATCTAAGAAAAGGTTCTACTGAATCTTTGCCCATATACGGGGCTACCGTTACACTATCAAATTGCAAATCGTCAAAGAAAGCCTTGGCATACATCGCCGAGGTATTACCTATATCGCCACGCTTGGCATCGGCAATGGTAAAAATATCCGGATACGCTCTATTTATATAATCGATTGTCTTTTCAAGAACTACCCACCCCTTAGTTCCCATAGCTTCATAGAAAGCGGTATTGGGTTTGTAAGCGACCACTAAGTGATGTGTGGCATCAATAATGGCTTTGTTGAACTCGAAAATAGGGTCTTTCTCGGCAAGTAAGTGCTTGGGTATCTTATCTAAATCGGTATCAAGACCAATACAAAGGAATGATTGCTTCGAGCGAATTTGCTCTACCAACTCAGTTATAGAAAAATGCTTCATGGTTTCTGTGTAAAAATCATTCTCTGAGCGATTTCATTTCGTTTTTCAACACCATAAAGTTTCTCGACCAAGGTTAAAGCAAATTCAAAAACGCTGGCAACACTCTTGCCTGTGATAATATGCCCATCAACAACCACCGGTTCAGACGAAACTTCTTTACTATCTATCGCACCAGCAAAGGTCGGATAGCAAGTAACTATACGATTGTTCAGAATATCAGCCTGCGACAATACCAGTGGAGCGGCACAAATAGCTGCAATATACTTTTGTTTTGCATCGAACTGACGGATAATTTCTAACAAACGTTCGTTTTCTTTGAGAGACATTACATTTTGCTCTCCACCAGCAAGAACAATCATTTGGCAATTATTCAAATCAACCTGATTGAAAAGCGTATCAGTGAAAACAGTAATGCCATTAGCTCCTTTTATCTTACGCCTGTTTATCATTGAAGCTATTTGTACGGATATTTGAGCTCTGCGAAGTATATCAACGACACCTACCAGCTCCATCTCCTCTACTCCATCTGTTATAAATACAACTACTTCCATTATTTTTTTATTTTTTGATTTTCAATTTTTATTTTTTGTTCGAATTTTTTTTATTTTTCCTAATTATTTTAATTACTCGGGAGGGCAAAGTTGTGTATTTTCTTTGTTAATATCCCGATTGTACTGAAGAATCACCTGTTACAATGGCTATTCCGTTAGAAGTTCCTATTCTATCTACCCCCAAATAAATGTAGTCCATAGCGGTTTGTCTATCGCGAATACCTCCTGATGCTTTTACTTTGGCATCACCTTTTACAGCATTTTTCATAAGTTTTACATCTTCAAAGGTAGCTCCTGCACTACCAAAGCCGGTTGATGTTTTGACAAAATCGGCTCCGGCATCAACACATAGTTTGCAAGCCAATTTTTTCTCTGTTTCGTCCAAATAACAGGTTTCAAGAATAACTTTCAATATGCGTTTGCCAGTTTCATTTTTGATAAAACTAATTTCTTGCAACACTTCGTTAATCCGTTTTGATTTGAGCCAACCGATATTAAGCACCATATCAATTTCGTCAGCGCCATCGGTAAGGGCTCGCTCTGCCTCAAATAGCTTAGCGCGAGTACTCATCGCTCCAAGAGGAAAGCCCACTACGCTACACACACTCACGTCCGAATTTCTTAAAAGTTCTGCTGCCAATGGCACATAACAACTATTAACACATACTGAAAAAAACTTGTATTCCATAGCTTCGTTACAAAGTTTTTCAATATCTAAACTGGTTGCCGTAGGTTTTAGCAACGTATGGTCAATGTATTTTTCTAATCTCATAATCAATGATTGTTAATTGTTATTTATTATATGTTATTTCTTATTTTTCTACTGATTTTTTATTTTTTAGGTTGTCGGTACCCCCCGACAGTACTTTTTACCCACTTGACTATGCTGTTGGTACCCCCCGAGAGCGCTTTTTACCGGCTTAACTATGCCGTCGGTACCCCCCGAGAGCAATTTATTGCAATTTTTTATTGATAATTCGATACATATAATCTTGCATAAAAGCTCTTAAATCGGTAGTGGTTTTATCTATTTCTGTATTTATTTCTTTATCAAGCAAATTATTCTTCAAGGCTTCATCATCAATTCTATAAATTCCGTTGAGTTGTCCATCGGTATTCATTATCTGAATATAATTTCCTTGCATCAGTTGGTAAAATTTGTCATTAGAAATATATGCTCGTGGAGGTTCTTTGTCCGAAAAAAGACTTCTTCCCCACGACCGAAAAGGTTTTTCATAGCCCAACAAATCAACCAATGTAGGATAAATATCAATCTGTTGCGCTATCTGGTGCGAAATTCCTTTTGGAACTAAATCGGCATTCGGACTATAAAACATAATAGGTACGCCCGTACCAGTTATAGGCTGTTTATATGCATTATAATACACCTGATTGGTGTGGTCGGCAGTGAAAACAAATATTGTATTGGTAAACCAATCCTCTTTTTGGGCGCTCTGAAAAAACTGCTTCAAGGCATAGTCCGTATATCCGATACACTGATGTATGTCTAGGTGTCCTTTGTCAAATTTTCCTTCGTATTGTTTTGGAACTTTAAACGGATGATGAGACGAAAGGGTGAAAATCGTAGCCATAAAAGGCTGTTTCTTGGTACAGATTGTTCTATTCATAAATTGGAAAAAGGGTTCGTCCCAAATGCCCCATATTCCATCATAATCAGCCTCATTGTTATATTCGTTTTTTCCGTAGTAATGATTGAAACCCAAAATATTAGAAAACCCCAGAAAACCCATCGAACCATTAGGAGCTGAATGGAAAAAAGAAGTATCATACCCCATTTCATTACAAATAGAAACAATTGATTGCGTGGGTTGTTTCACAAAAGGAGAAGACGTATAAGCTACCTGAAAGGTCGGTATCCCCGCCAAGATAGAAGACATTCCGTGTATGGACTGGCGACCATTGGCATACGCATTGTCAAACACAGCCGAATGTTGCGCCAACGAGTCCAAAAAAGGTGTATAAGATAGAAAATCAGGTATTTTACGTTCGGTATTCATACTTCCCCAGTATTCTCTCCCGAAGCTCTCCAAGATGAAAATCACTACGTTGGGTTTGGTTTCTACCACTCGCGTATAATTTTTTATAGGGTGTATATTTTCTTCTATATACTGCTGAGTTACAAACTGATATTCTTTGAACCCTTTGTTCTTTCCGATAGTACGAATTAGAGTAAAAGGCGTATTGAGAATAGCGTCGGCATGTGCCGAAAGCGTTACATGACGGCTTGCATCAAGTATATTGATAGGGCGAGTTGCCGTTGCCAAATCGCCCCCACGGATACCTGCCAACGTACCCAGCCCAATTATCAAAAAACCAATTAGCGATGTGATAAGATATGTGCTTGTTTTTTCTACTTTCTGTGGGTGAATTTTTATCTTTTTATACAGAAAAATCCATATCCATATCAGTACGGCAAACAAAACAAGCATATACCAGTACATAGTTAAGAATGTCAGAAAGAATGTTCCTTTATTTTGTTCGTTTTCTACCACTGCCATTGATGCCGTTGTCAGCCTTGATTTGCTAAACGGATAATAAACCATATCAATAAAATTGGTAGCATAAGCCAATGTGTTGGTAATAAAATAGGTGTAAAAAACGATTCTCTGATAATACGCCTGTGTGTTTATCCACAAAGGTAAGATACTTAACAAGATAAAGAGTAAGTTTACATACAAAATTGCCGTAGTATCAAAGGCTATTCCGTAGTAAAACAACTTAGAAATCAAAGCAAAAGAAAGGTCGCCCATTGTTTCTTTCTGAAAAAACAAAAACAAACATCGAGCAACGAAATAAAATACATATACCAACAAAATACGATACAATAATACGAGATATTCTCGCCATCGCAAGTTTTTCATTCAGATTGTTTTTAAAATCAGGCAAAGGTACGAAATAAATAAAACTCTGTGAAAATTTTAATAGTTTTTTAGCTTCTTATATTAACACGATTATATGACCTTTTTTCATATCACTCTATTTAAGATTGTGTTATAAAAAGCGTGTTTAATTTTATCATCAAAAATGAAAAGTATCATTTCTAACAAATGCTAAACTTCTTGTCATTTTGAGCAAAATCAAGAAATAATATTAAGTAAGGAGGAGAATTTTGTTTAGCCTGGCAAACAATATTTATTTTTCGTACATCATACTTTTTAAATCCCTTTCTAAATTACATTCTCAAATGATAATCAGCAAGCACTATGGCACTCATCGCCTCTACAATAGGTACGGCACGCGGTACAACACAAGGGTCATGCCTTCCTTTTCCTTGTATAGTAACTATATTTCCGTTGGTATCAATGGTTTTTTGCGGTTGCATAATAGTTGCCACAGGTTTAAAAGCCACACGAAAATAGATATCCATTCCGTTGCTTATACCTCCTTGTATGCCTCCTGAAAAATTTGTTTGAGTACTTCCATCAGAATTAAAATTATCATTGTGCTGACTACCTTTGAGTTTTGTTCCCTCGAAACCACTTCCGTATTCGAAGCCTTTTACGGCATTTATCGAGAGCATTGCTTTTGCCAAGTCTGCTTGTAATTTGTCAAAAACTGGTTCTCCCAATCCTATGGGAACATTTTGAATTACACAGGTTACAATGCCACCAATGGTATCGCCTTCTTTGCGAATTTGCTTAATATATTGTTCCATCTGCATTGCCAATTGTGGGTCAGGACAACGAACAGCATTTTTTTCTATATTGTTAAAATCAAGTTGATTATATGGTTTATCTAACGAAAGATTACCAACCGCCGAAACATAGGCTATAATACGTATCTGTGGAATGATTTGTTTGGCAATAGCTCCAGCAACTACCCGACAGGCTGTTTCGCGAGCAGAACTTCGTCCTCCACCTCGATAATCGCGATATCCGTATTTTTTATCATATACAAAATCGGCATGACTGGGACGATACGCTTGTTTTATATGCAAATAATCCTCTGAGTGTTGATTTTCATTTTCAATAATAAATCCAATAGGAGTTCCTGTGGTTTTTCCTTCAAAAATTCCTGAAAGAAAACGAACCTTATCGGTTTCTTTTCGTTGAGTAACAATAGAAGATTGTCCTGGTTTCCGCCGATTTAGTTCATTTTGAATAGCTTCTAAATTGAGTATAATTCCTGGCGGACAGCCATCTATTACGCCTCCAATAGCTTCACCATGCGATTCGCCAAAAGTCGCCAGTCGAAAAGTATTTCCAAATATATTTCCAGCCATTTTTACAAAATTTATAAGTTTTCTTTTTCTATAATTGATACTTCATACATTTGATTAAAAGTTTCTAATACACGAGACACTTCTGCTTTGCGTACTTCAATCAAAATATAACAATTCAATTCCATTTTCTGACTAATTACCGAGAGATTTCTTTCTTTAATTATACGCATTACCTTATTCATATTCTTATAATCAAATTTAATTTCAAAAATCTGGTTAATTGTTCTCTCTTCAACAATAGCCTCTTGCAATGTCAATTGAGCAGTTGTTTTGTACGCATTGATAAGACCTCCAACACCGAGTTTTATTCCTCCAAAATATCGTACAACAATAACTAATACATTGGTAAAGTCAAAGGATAGTATTTGCCCATAGATTGGGAGACCTGCCGTACCATTAGGTTCTCCATCGTCATTAGCTCTGTACTGCTTTTTGTCTTTGCCTAATTGCCAAGCATAACACCAATGACGAGCTGAAAAATGTTCTTTTTTAACAATTTCCAAATATTGTTTTGCCTCATCTTCTGATGATATAGGAAAAGCATATCCTAAAAATTTGCTACTTTTATCCTTGAAAACAACTTCTGAAATAGGATTTTTTATAGTTCGGTATGTATCTTTTTCAGTCATATTTTTTGATTTTCAAACCAAAGCAACAAATCATCACCAATAGCTTCTTTTTTCTGTGGAACGGCAAGCAACATAGGCGCCTTTATTCCTTTCTCAAAAATGCTTTTCCCAATAAAAACACGTGCTTCGTCCCAAAGATTAGCATCTATGAATTGTTGTAAAGTAAAAGCTCCTCCTTCTATTATGACACTTTGTATTTTTTGCTCAAAAAGGTATTCGCAAATCTGCTTTGGAACTGATTGATGAAAATCAATTCGATGAAAATCTATATTATCCACTGATTTTTTTTCTTTGGAAGAAAAAATGACTGTTGGTGTTTTTGCATCAAAAACAGAAAAAGACAAAGGAATTTCCAAGTCAGCATCTATAACTAACCTCAGCGGATTTTTTCCTGCCCAATGTCGAGTAGTAAGCGCAGGATTATCATCCAAAATCGTATTTTTCCCAACCAAAATAGCCTGTTCTTCACTTCGCCATTTATGAGTTATTTGTTGAGAAAGACTTCCACTTATCCAAATAGGATTTTTCGTATCTCTAACAGTAGGAGCAATAAAACCATCAGCAGTTTCTGCCCATTTTAAGATAATATATGGACGATTTTTATTATGAAAAGTAAAAAATCGTTTGTTTATCTTACGACATTGTTCTTCTAAAATTCCGACCTCTACCTTACAACCTGCATTTCGTAATTTTTCAATCCCTTTGCCTGAAACCTCACAAAAAGTATCTTTGGTTCCAACAACGATATTTTTGATATTTTTACTAATAATTAAATCGGCACAAGGTGGAGTTTTCCCAAAATGACTACAAGGTTCAAGCGTTACATATAGAGTACTTTGTGGCAGTATCTGTTGATTTTTCACACAAGAAATTGCATTTACTTCGGCATGAGGCATTCCCGCTATATAGTGCCACCCCTCACCTATTATCGTTTGCTTATGAACAATTACACAACCCACCATCGGATTTGGATATGTAGTTCCCAATCCGTTTTGAGCCAATTGCAAGCAGCGTTGCATATATTTTTCGTGTTCCATAAGTGCAAATATACAATTTTCAATAGTAATAAAAAGAAAAAGACGTGAAAAATCACGCCTTCTAACCAAAATTATTATTTTTAATAAAATAAAACTAATAACAACTGCGGAATCATAATACGCATAAAGGTCGTGAGTGGATACACGGCTGCATACGTAACAGCAGGAGCATCAGAACCCGTAACATCGTGAGCAAAAGCTAAAGCAGGTGGGTCTGTTTGCGAACCTGAAAGTAATCCACATATTTCAAGAAAATTCAGTCGTAAATAAAAACGAGCTACCAATGAAACTACAATCAAAGGAACAAGCGTAATAACTGCACCCATAAGCATCCAATTTAGACCATTACCTTCAACAAGTGTCTTAACAAAATCAGCTCCTGCTCCCAAACCGACACTTGCCAAGAATAACACAATTCCTATTTCACGTACCATCAAATTGGCACTATGGGAAACGTAATGTGTAACCGAAAAACGCCCTCCATAACGGCTTACCAAAATTGCCATAATCAGAGGACCGCCTGCTAAACCGAGTTTTACAGGAAACGGAATACCTGGTATATGAAACGGAATAGAACCCAATAAAACACCAAGAACAATTCCGAAGAAGAGTTCAGCAATATGCGGTGTTTCCATTCGTTTTTTAGAATTTCCAAAAACTTTTTCAATCATACGAATGTGTGCCTCGTCTCCCACAACCGTAATTGTATCGCCAAATTGAAGTTTAGTATCTCCATCAGGAATAAATTCAATTCCTGCACGATAAACCCGACTAATCGTAACCCCAAAACGTTCACGTACATCGAATTCTTCCAATTTTTTAGAATATGCCATTTTGTTGGTAACATTCATTCGACGCGAAACAATATTGGTATGTTCTTCACTGAATAACGAAACATCACTTTTTGAACCAATAAGTGTACTAAGTCGCTCAAATTCTTTCGGACTAGCAACCAAAAGTAAAATATCTTTTTCTCGAAGAATCGTATCTTTATCTACCAAAAGTACTTCCTGATCTCGATATAACCTTGAAATCACAAAATTCATACCCAAAGTTTGACGAATAATCATTATATTTTTGTCAAAAAGTATCGGATTTTCAACTTTAATTGCAATTTTATCAACACTTGATATATTTTTGCTATGTTTCCATTGATTAAGTCGCTTTTCAGCATCAAGATTAACTTTCAAAACGGATTTGAGAAAAAGCATTACTATTATAATCCCCAAAACCCCAAAGGGATAGGCTACTGCATATCCGTTGGAAACGTTGGAAAGCACCCCATCAATAGTCTCTTGGGGTATTCCTCTAGTTCCCATAACATCAATAATAGTTTGTTGCCCAGCTCCTAATCCAGGAGTATTGGTTACTGCTCCTGACATAATTCCTACCAATTCTGGCATTTGTGTTCCCGTAGTAAAATGAAGAACAATGACTGTTATTACGCAGGTTATCACCGAGAGTATGGCCAAACTATTGAGTTTAAGCCCTCCTTGCTGAAACGAAGCAAAAAAACCAGGCCCTACCTGCAAACCTATTGTATATACGAACAAAATTAGTCCGAATTCTTTAACAAAATGCTGTATATGCCCATCTACTACAAAACCAAAATGAGCTGCCAAAATTCCCATAAACAACACACAAGTAATTCCAAAAGAAATACCAAAAATACGAACTTTACCAAGAGCAACCCCTGCTGCAATTACAAAAGCATAGATAATAGCTGTATAGGCTGGGCTGTGATGATCTGTAAATAATTTTTCAATCCAATCAGGTAAAAAAGCAATTACATTGTCCATAAAAAGATAAAATTTTACATAATTCTGGGCAAATATACAAGTTTTTTTTCGGATAAATAAAAAGAACTTTTGTCTGTCATAAGAAGATTTTACGAAAACGATAATTACAAAAAAGAAAAATACTTAAAAATTCTTTTTTTAAAAAAGAAATCGTATTTTTGCTAACGTTTAATTCAATATAAATTCTTATGAAAGGTTTTTTCAAAATCCCAAAGGCTGTCAATGAGCCTGTAAAATCATATGCTACAGGTTCTCCTGAACGCAAAGAAGTTTTAGAACAATATAACCAATTATTTCATTCGGTTATTGATATTCCTCTATATATCGGAGCTGATGAAGTTCGTACGGGCAATACGAGAAAAGTAACCCCTCCTCACGACCATAAGCATGTAGTGGCTACATATCATTTGGCTGATGAAACAATCGTAACCAAAGCTATTGAAACAGCTTTGGAAGCTCGTAAAAAATGGTCAAAACTTCCTTGGCAAGAAAGAGCAAGCATTTTCTTGAAAGCTGCCGAACTTATTGCAGGGTCTTACCGAGCCAAAATCAATGCAGCAACGATGATTGCACAATCGAAAACAATTCATCAGGCTGAAATTGATTCAGTCTGTGAATTGATTGATTTTCTTCGATTCAATGTCCAATATATGGCTGATATTTACAACCAACAACCTGAATCTTCAGCAGGAATCTGGAACTATGTTTCATATCGACCTTTGGAAGGATTCGTATATGCTGTTACTCCTTTTAATTTCACGGCTATCTCAGGTAATTTACCTGCAAGTGCTGCTATGATGGGCAATGTAGTTGTTTGGAAACCAAGCGATAAACAAGTATATTCAGCCAAAGTAATTGTTGATGTTTTCAAAGAAGCAGGACTTCCTGACGGGGTAATTAACGTCGTATATGGAAATGCCAAAATGATAACTGATACTATTTTAAACAGACCTGAGTTTGCAGGAATTCATTTCACAGGTTCAACATCTGTTTTTCAAGATATTTGGAGAGAAATCGGAAATAAAATACATACTTACAATACCTATCCACGCATTGTAGGAGAAACCGGTGGAAAAGATTTCATCATTGCACACCCTTCGGCTCATGCACAACAAGTGGCAACAGCCATTACTCGTGGAGGATTTGAATATCAAGGACAGAAATGTTCAGCTGCCTCACGGGTGTATCTGCCTAAATCAAAATCAGATGAAATTATTTCTTTGGTTAAAAAAGATATTGCTTCTTTCAAAATGGGAGCTCCCTCTAATTTTGAAAATTTCATAACGGCAGTTATTCACGAGGCATCATTTGACAAATTGGCATCATACATAGATAGAGCCAAAGCCTCTGACCAAGCCCAAGTAGTTGCAGGAGGAAAATACGACAAATCCAAAGGTTACTTTATAGAACCCACTCTAATTGTAACGACCAATCCTCAGTACGAAACAATGACAACCGAACTTTTTGGTCCTGTGGTTACAATTTATGTATATGAAGATGATAAATGGACAGAAACCTTAGATTTGGTGAATAATACATCTGAATACGCCCTTACAGGTGCTGTATTTTCGCAAGACAGATATGCTCTTAGTCAAGCTATTGAGAAATTAGAAGATGCTGCGGGCAACTTTTACATCAATGATAAACCTACTGGAGCTGTTGTAGGGCAGCAACCTTTTGGAGGGGCAAGAGCCTCTGGAACAAACGATAAAGCAGGGTCTGCACAAAATTTACTTCGTTGGGTTTCGCCTCGGCTTATCAAAGAAACTTTTGTACCTGCTGAAAATTATCGATACCCTTTCCTTGATAAAGAATAATTTTTAAAAAAAAGACATAAAACTATTGCTTATTTTTAAATATTTTCGTATCTTTGGTTTCAAGAAAAAGCTTTTGTCAAACCTTTAAATTTTTATAGATATGAATAATATACTTGTACCGGTTGATTTTTCAGAAAAATCAAACCAAGCGCTTGATGTAGCTGTTCAATTAGCTAAAAAAAACAAAGCAAAAATTACACTTTTGCATTGTGTTGAACTTCCTGTACGTTATACTACTCGGTCAAGTTCAGAACTTCCTGAGGCTTTGTTTTTCATAAAAACAGCACAAAAAAAACTCGCGGAAGTATCAGAACAAGTTACCAACAAATCGGTTAATGTAATTCCTGTATTGGAGACTAATTCTATAGCTGATAGTGTTGAAAATATTATCGAAAAAGGATTTATAGACCTTATTGTAATGGGCTCTACGGGAGCTACGGGAGCTAAAGAAATTTTCATTGGCTCAAATGCAGAAAAAGTAGTACGTTCAGCATCAGTACCTGTTTTGGTTATCAAAGATAAAACGGACATAAAAACATTAAAAAAGATTGTTTTTGCCTGTGATTTCTCTCAAAAATATGAGAATGCTTTTCAAAAGGCTGTCGAATTTGCCAAAATGATTGGTGCTAAGATTGATTTTGTGTATATCAATACACCTTATGCGTTTCGAACCAGTCGTGAGATAAAAGAATTTATGGAAGAATTTACTTCAAGCCATAAAGAAATACGATCACACAACACACACTGGTACAATGATTTTCGGATTGAAGATGGAATTATCAATTTTGCAGAAGACCATCAAAGTGATCTAATTTGTATGTTTCCTATCCGCAGAAGTGGTATTGCGCATTTCTTCAATGGAAGTATAAGTGAAGATATTGTCAATCATTCTGACAAACCCGTTCTTACTATTAAACTGTAATCTGATAATTATAAAAGTTTTATGAAGCATTGTCTTCATAAAACTTTTTTTGTTACAGAACTTTTACACTCAAATTTTTTACCCAACCCGTTTTCCCGTCTGCAATTTTTATTTTGAACCAATCGCTAAGTTGGTCTATAATTTCTACTTTGGTACCTTCGTGGAGTGTAAAAATCTCTTGGCTATACGTGTTAGGCTCTGCGTACACATGGATTACTTTATCAAACAAAATTCCATAACGATTACTCTGTTGCTCTCTCTGGGCAATATTACCAATCCAATAACTCCCTACTGAAATCGTTACAAAAACAATCATCAATGTAAAATATAAACGTTTTTGCCAAACTTTTTCCAACATATAATATGCCAAAAAACTCACAACAAACAATACCATACACACAATAGCTTGTATGCCCCAATTATCAGCAGAATGCCACGAAGTAATACGTTTTGCTATCTTAGCAAACCATGTTTGTGGCAAAGGAGTTATGTTGTCAATGGTCATTTGTTGGGCAAATTTCAGATTATTAAGTACATCTGAATCAGTAGGTGAAAGTTGCAGTGCTTTTTCGTAGTAATAAATACTTTGTGCTACATCACCTTTTTTGTAATGAGCATTTGCTAAATTGTAATACAATGCTGTAGAGTGCTTTTTCTCTCCCAAAATTTGCATATAAGCATCTATCGCTTGTTGATATTTTCCTTCACTATAGGCTTTTTGTCCTTGTTCAAATAGCGAATTTTGAGCATTGACAAAAGTTGTAATTAGCAACAGAATATAAATTATTTTTTTCATCATTTTATTTTTAAAAAACTATATATTTTTCAAAGAATAGGTAATAATGCTTTGTATAAAACAGCCATTTGTTCAAATGCTTAATTATTTTTTTTTCTTACATTTCTTTTCTGAGCTATGAAAATAACGATTTACCAACTCTTTATTTTGTAACAAACGAAAATCAACTATTGATATCGTACTATAATACAAAAATCCCATAAAAATGAGTATATAAGGTTTGTCTATCAAAAGTCCCTCTGCCGTTTTTACTTGCAAGTAAGCCTCTGATTTACTGAATGTTTCATCCAGAGCAAATGGTGGTAATATTTTATTTACAAATACTGATCCCATCAATAATATAAAATAAATACTTGCAGCAAATATAGACATTAGAATTATTCTATGCTTTATCTGTTTATTAACATTGAAAAATGCAAAGCGCATACGAGTTAAAATCGTTGTTAGGTATATTATCAAAATAGTGTTATCTCCTATACGAAGTGATGCATTTAAACCCCAAGCAAACAAGCCATATATCATAAAAAATAACCAAATAGAATATTTCGGAGGTAAAAACACCATAAATATTCCAGAATGTACCATTATAAACTCAAAAAGCATCAAAACAACAAAACTATATACTCTGTAAGCATCTTGATCGGTAGCAAAACACCACAAATATCCATATGCAAAAGCCAAAGTAACTGTTTGCAAGACACTAGCATATTCAAAAGGTTTATCAAAGCGTTCTAAAATATTCATTTATTTGCTAAAATTACTTTTTGTTAAAGTTTCTGCTGTCTTCTATGTCTTACAAAATTGAAATAACCTGTGTAGCCTTCTGGTAATCGTTTTGCATATCGGTCTGAGTATAAGGCGAATAACGAGCCATTTCACAATTAGCAAGTAGCCGTAAAAAGTCTTCTATTGGTTCTGTATGGATTGTTTTCTCACTCAAAAGCTCTCGGATACGCTCTTTACTAAGTTCCGATGTTTCAATATGTAATTTCGCTTTAAGATAATTGTGTAATCCTCGTTCGAGCGATTCGTAGAAGGCATCTTTTTGTCCCAAATTTTTCTTAGCTGATGACAAATATTTTTTAGCCAATCGGTTCGCTCTACGGATACGATTGCCTTGTGCATCATTTTGTCTTACTTCACGCCAGTTCCAATAGAAAATTCCCAATGGAATAAGCAACAATGGCAACAACCAATACAAATAAAAAGCTACCGATCCGAAGAATGCCTTTTGTTCCATTGGAAGCAAATCGGGTTTCAGTTTCAAAAAACGAAATGCCTCAACAGGCGTAACATCTTGTTTTTGAGCTACTTGATTCGAAGTTGCTCCTTCAATAACATCAATAAGAAGTTCGCCAGACTCTTGGGTTACGTATTTTCCTGTTTCAGGATTGAAAAAATTAAACGATACTGATGGAATCGGGTATTTTCCTTTGTATTGCGGTACAATCGTATAGATATCGGTTACTTTTCCTTGAAGTCCTGAAAGTGAAGTTGTTACTTCTTCTTTATGTTCTGGATCATATACTTCTAAGGCCGATGGAAAATTCAGTTTTGGCATTTCAAAAAGTTTGAAATTTCCTTTTCCTGAAATGATAATTTTAGCCCCTAATGTTTCATCGGCTTTAAGTTCTTTTTTAGACAAATTAGCTTCCATCGTAAAACTACCAACGGCTCCCGAAAAATTAGCGGGTTTTCCTTCTTCGGGCAATTCTTTTACGTTAATAATTTGGTTGCCTGCGGACAGATTTTTAGTCATTGATACAAGCTGCCTACGACCGAAAATATCAACTCTATTGGTTGGCACTTGCAAACCGACAGAAAGTGAGAGAGGTTCAAGAGCTAATTGTCCTGACTTTTGTGGATAAAGAACAACTCGTTTTACTACAATACAGCGATAATTTTTACCATTGTATGTACAATTTTCTATTTCAGGGCGCTTTATTGGAATATCTTCTTTTACAAAATTCAGATACTTTGGGCTTGACACTTCTTCAAATCCGCTAATTCCTAAGTTATCTGACAGATATATTTTATAAACAATTGAAATAGGTTCATTCCAATACGGATTTGTTTTTGAGATTTCTGCCGAAACGAAAATTTGGTCTTTGGTTACTTCGGGTATTTGGTCTGTTGAGGTATCTTCTTCAAAAAATGGGTCAAAACCAAATGGAAATCCTGATGAACGAGGATTCGTATTTGCAGATTGATTTTGTGGATTTTTTACTGGATCGCCCACCTCTACCGAAATAGATTTAGTATAATGCTGCTTACCTTCTATCTCTACAGAAGCAACTCCGATGGTCAGTTTGCCTTTTCGTTGTGGCTGAAGTATATAAATATATGATTTTGAGAAACTTCGCTTCCCGTTAATCCACGAATTGGACACTGATTGACTAGGCCCCATAATTACTTGAAAACCATCAAAATTGGGCGGAGAAAAGTTATCACCATCTTTATTCATTGAGAACTCTACTCGCAAACGCTCGTTTTGTCCCAAAGTTTTTCGACTGACTTCGGCTTTAAATTCAACTTCCGATTGAGCAAAACCGAAGAAAGTTGTAAGTGATAAAAAAACAAATAAAAAATATTGAATATACTTCATTATCAATTGATTTCGATAAGTTAATCGTTACTTTGTGTATGAAAAACGATGCAAAGATAATTGTTTTTGTAAAAAATTTTATCATTACATCCAAAATTATGATTGTTTTGGGTATATTTTTTGTTTATTTATATCTTTAATTTTAGCCATCTTTATAAAAGAAAGATTAACGAATTAGCTGTATAATTAGCTCTTTCAACAAGTCTTCATATGAGATTGTTCCGCTATTTACACCTTTACTTTTAACATCAGTCTGGCGGATACATGCAATGTTTTGACTTACTTTTTTCATCGGATAGTATTGAGAAGCTAAACGATAATCTTTTACAAAATACGGATTAACTTTCAATACTTTTGCCAAATTAGCTTCTGTTTTATCGTTTGTTCCGTGATAAATTAGAAGTTTTTCAAAATAATTATATAAATTAGCTATAATTGGTGGTAATGGATTATCTCGCTGATTTTCAGAAAAATATTTTACAATACGAACTGCTTTTACTTCATCGCGGTTTCCTAAGGCATTTTGAAGTTCAAATACATTAAATTCTTTACTAATTCCGATATTTTTCTCAATAACATCGGGGGTAATTTCTATATTTTGGGGCAAGATAATGCTTAGTTTGTTAAGTTCATTGGCTATTCGGTTCAAATCGGTTCCTAAGAAATCAACCAAAAGTTGTATAGCAACAGGCGAAATTGAATACCCTTTGGTTTTCAGATAAGAAGGTATCCAAGTAGCCACTTGATTTTCATAGAGTTTCTTACTCTCAAAGAGTACATATTTTTTCAGTTCTTTTGCAAGTTTCTTACGCGCGTCTATTTTACCATATTTATAACAAATCACCAAAATAGTTGTTGGGGTAGGATTTTCTACATATACCGAGAGTTGTTCAATAGTTCTGCTAAGCTCTTGGGCTTCTTTAACGATGATAACACGCTTTTCTGCCCCCATAGGAAACTCACGAGCATAGTTAATTAGAGTATCTACCGCTATATCTTTGCCATAAACTACCATTTGATTAAAAGCTTTTTCCATTTCCGAAAGGAGATTTTCTTCGATATAATTACTTATCATATCAATAAAAAAAGGCTCATCACCCATCAAGAAATAAACAGATGAAAGGTTTCCTTTTTGGATTTGGGTTATAATTTGTTGAGCTTCGTTCATAAATTATTATTTTTTTATTCTTTTACTTTGGAGAAAGTTTTTTTATTCAGATATTTGTCCTATGCAAAGATTAAATTTTCCTGATTATCAATTTCGGTTCAAAAGTAGTGAAAATAAGCCATATATTTTCGATATTATTCGGAAAAAATTTGTTGTGCTTCAACCTGAAGAATGGGTAAGACAACACGTGATTCACTTTTTGATAGCTCATAATTATCCGATAAGTCTTATTAGTATTGAAAAGAAATTAACCTTAAATGGACTGACTAAGCGGTACGATATTGTGGTGTATCTTCCCGATGGGCGTTTATTTCTGCTTGTAGAGTGCAAAGCCCCTGAGGTAGAAATAACACAAGAGGTTTTCGACCAAATAGCACGATACAATCTTACTTTGAAAGCTAATAACTTAATGGTTACCAACGGCTTGCAACATTTCTTTTGTCAAATTGATTACACAAACCAACACTTTTTGTTTCTTAAACAAGTTCCTTTTTTCCCGAAAACAAGTTCATAGTTCTTCTTACTGCTTAGCTTATTGATAGTAAAAAAGAACTACTCACAAGCAGCTCTTTTTATTTTGTATCAAATATCAAACGAATTTTACGCTTCGCAACTACTACAATTTATGAAATTAACCATCAATTCTTTGGAAACCGACTGACTGCGTTGGTAATAGAGCGTTTTGACTCCGAGCTTCCAGGCTTCGATAATTACTTTATTAACATCTTTGATAGGCATAGTTGAAGGTATGTTTAGGTTCAAACTCTGTGCTTGATCAATGTATTGCTGACGTTGAGCGGCTTGGGTTACAATTTCCATTGGTGAAATTTCTTTAAAGGTTTTGAAAACATCTTTCTCATGTTTGGTAAGTTCACTTAGATGTTGTACCGATCCGTGATTGAGCATTATACCACGCCACGTTTCCTCATTGTCAATTCCTTTTTCTTGAAGTAAGGTTTTCAAATAGCGATTTTGTCGAATGAAATTCCCTTTTGCCAAGCCTGCTTTGTAATAATTACTTGCATACGGCTCAATACCTGGTGAAACTTGCCCAAGTATTGCCGAACTTGATGTAGTGGGAGCAATGGCGAGCAACGTAGCATTGCGTCTGCCGTAGCCTTTGAGTAGTTCGGGTTCTCCGTAGATATGCGCCAACTCGCGGGTAGCTTTTTCGGCTTCTTCTTGGATATGTCGGAACGCTCGTGCGTTGAATTGTGTTGCTTCAAAGCTTTCAAAAGGAATCATATTCTGTTGTAAATACGAATGATACCCAAGCACTCCCAATCCCAATGCGCGGTGTCGGATAGCAAAATTACGAGCAGATTGCAAATAGTAATTACCTTTGGTCTTTTCAATAAACTCCGAGAGTACAGCATCTAAGAAGTAAATAGCCAATTTAACTGCTTTGGTATCTTTCCACTCATCGAACAAAGCCAAATTCATTGAAGACAAGCAACATATAAACGACTCATCTTCGCTAGAAGGCAACATAATCTCTGAACAAAGATTACTGGCTCGTATGAGCAAATTGTTATCTTTATATACTTGTGGGCGATTACGATTTACGTTGTCGGAGAAGAAGATGTAGGGCATTCCTTTTTGCTGGCGCGACTCAAGCACCTTAGCCCATAGCTTACGCTTGGCTATATCTCCGTCAATCATGTCTTGCATCCAATAATCTGGAACGCATATTCCGAAGAAAAGATTTTGTATTGGGAAGCCAATATCTCGTATTTGCAAGAATTCTTCGGCGTCGGGGTGGTCAATATCCAAATAAGCAGCGAAAGCACCTCTACGTACGCCTCCTTGCGAGACTACGTCCATAGCTGAGTCATAGAGCTTCATAAAGCTAACAGAGCCACTGGACTTTCCGTTGTCTGTAACGGCAGCTCCACGCGAGCGAAGCTCACCGAAGTATCCGGAAGTACCGCCCCCTATTTTGGTTTGCATAATTACTTCACCGAGTTTATGCGTAATACCTTCAATACTATCCGGCACATGTACGTTAAAACACGAGATGGGAAGCCCGCGTTCTGTTCCCATATTTGCCCAAATGGGCGAAGAGAAACTAATCCAACCTTTGGTTATCATCTCTTTGAAAGCGGGTTGTAACTCTGGTTTGTACAGACGGCGAGCAGCAGCACTCGTTATGCGTTCGATAGCTCCTTCTACGGTTTCGCCTTTGAGCAAATAGCCTCTGTTTAGAATTTGTTCGGACTCTTCATTGAGCCACCATATGTTTGCTTCTTCATTCATATTAGTAAGTTCAGTAATACTGATGCGTTATATTATATTTTTTATTGATTTTTCTATTAAAATATGATATGCTTTATGGTAAAAGCATAGGTTTGTGAGCTATATTTCTTCAAATGAAAAACACTTTTGAAGATAAAAATTTTATCCGAAGGAGCAAACCTGTACTAGGGTCGCTTACCACAAGCAAGCACACCTAAGTAGTTGTTTGTCCGTTTTTATTTGGATAAAAAATATAAAAGCTTCTTAACTTGTTACGAAATTCTTCGCTACAAATAGGTCGTTGCTAAGCAACGAAAACACCCGTGCTGAGTTAGATAATTTGACACCACTAAGTATTTGTAAGTGAATTAAGTGGTTTGTTCGTTATGTTTTGCTATTGGTTAAAAGAAACAGGTCTGCGATGTTATGGCTAAGAATGCAAGCCTGCTTCTGTAAAAGACAATTTCTTTATTAAGAAACGTCTTGTTTAAACAACTATTTCTTGAAGGTCGCAAGTTTTACCATATCGCCAAGCATCTTGCCTGGGCGAAAGAGAATATGAGCAGACTTTACTTTGGCTGCGGTAACTTCTTCTTCTTTTTCGGAAGAATTGCCCGTTACACCCATTTGAAGCGTAAAGTACTCGCCTACTCTTACTATTTTTCCTTCTGATAAATCTTGACTAACTTTGGTCAATACAGTTTCGAGTACTGCCAAAATATCACCTTTGGACACGGTTGAAACCGCCGAAGCGTAAGCCGCCAAGTCGCTAAGGTTTGTCTCTCCATCTCCCACAGCTTGCGGATACCACTTAGCAGGTTCGGTGGGTTTCTGCGGGTTTCTTTTCTGCACTGCTTTAATTTTCACTGGCATAAAACACTAATTTTTTTATTAAACAAACTGATTTTCATACAACAAACTTGCGTTGTATCCAATCTTATCTTTCGGACAAAGATACAAAAATAAAGTAAGAACATCTAATGTTTTAATAAATATTTCACTCTTTTGTTTTTCATTACTTCAAATAAGCTTTCGTTGCAAATAATTCTTTTTTCTTTACCAAAAACCTAAACGATACACTTCTTTTTGCTAAAATATTTTATGCTTTGTAAAAGCTACATTGTTCTCTTTTTGAAAAACATCAAAAGGTTTTTATAAAAAGATACGGAGCTTTCTGCAAAAACATCAGGAACTTTTCACAAAAAGATACGGAGCTTTCTGCAAAAACATCAAGAGCTTTTTTACTCTTTATGCAAATCATTCATTTACAACGCTTTAAGCAAACTCATTTTTTCTTTCGATATTAGCTAACAAAACCAAGCTTTGTGTGTCATTTTTCTTCGTAGCTAAAACAAGAAATCTAAGCTTGTTTCAAAGGTTGTGTACGTTTTAGGTACAGGAACAATCGGGGCGGTATCGTAAATAACTCGGTATCCGGCTCTAAATCCGATATGATTTGTAATGTAATACTTCAAGTCGATAGCGCCCGCATATCGAGGTTTTACAAATTGTGTATCGGGTTTGGTTTGGAAAATCCCCGTCAGAATAGTTTTCCATCTCTTGTTTAGAACGTACTTATAGCTAAGGGAATGTGTAGCTTGATGCTACGGCTTTCTTCTGCAATTTCAGGAGTGTTCTCTGGAACGACACGCCATTTTTCATATTCAAAAAACAAGGCTACGTTGGTAAATAGCAGATGATTTTGGTTATGAAACAAACGAAATCGCGACTGTAATCCGGTCGAAATCTTAAAAGGTATACCACGACTTTCTGCCCACTGCGATTCGAAATACGGATATACTTCGGTGGCTTTGCCTATCAGATGCCGATATTCGGTATGAACATACCCACTGCTTAGGGTAACTTGCTCTCCGTATTTGGACAACTCGAACTTATTGATTAGATTCACAACCCGTTATCTTTTTGATAAGAAGATTGATGTTTGCCAAATTTTTGAGCGTACTAACATCTTTATTCTCCGTTTTAAATTCAAAAAAAGGCGAAATCATTCCCTGAATAGTCTTCGTGCTATCTATGTACGTGTTCAAGTTCTCTGAGAAAACCATCTGAGAGTAACTCTTTGTACAGAACAGAACAATACAAACAATGGTTGCGTTGGTTTTCATATTACATGGGTTTTTGGTTGCTAAAACATTTTGTTTATGACACATATTGCAGCTATTCTATACTAACAAATTCCTTTGTTTTTTTCTTAAAAAGAACCTTATTTAATATTGGTATGATAAAGAGCGTTTGTTACGATGATAAACAATTTTCAATAAAACATTCGTTTTCTTTCATACGAATTGTCGTTATTTTTGGTATATTTTATCTTTACCTTTTATGACAAAGTTTCTGAAAAAACACACAAAACCTCGCGATTCAGATATTTTTTCTCATAGATACTATATCAGTCGGAACAGCATAAGGTATGGTTTTCAAATCAATCTTTTGCTTTAAAACAAATCATTGGCAGTGATTGACTTATCGTGTTTTGTATAATCAACAGGGCGCTTTGCAAAAAAGTCATCAAGCGAGTTGGAGAAAACCTCTTCTTCAAACCAAAGCATTGGCTTTGCCTGTGCGGTTGTTATTCCGAAAGGTTTGCCCAAACCAAGCTGAGAAAGCGAGTCGTCTAACCTGTAACGCATATAATTTGCCAAGTCTTTTTTAGTAAAAAAGCCTATTTCTCCTTCTTCAAATATCCAATCGAGCATCTTATCTTCTAAAACAATATATTTTTGTACATCACCGAATACTTCTGTTTTTGCCCGTTGCTTTATCTGTGGATTCTCTTCAAAAATTTTCTTAATAATAAAGAGCCCCGCATTAGCATGTATTTGTTCATCAACCGAAGTCCAAGATACAATATTGGCAATATTCTTCATATATCCTTTAAAACGAGAAAATGATAAAATAGTCGCAAACTGACTAAATAACGAAGCGTTCTCAATAACCAATGTAAAGAATAACATTTTTTCTAATGTTCTATCTCGATTCTTTGTCAAAAAGTCTTTTAATACATTATGTCTTTCCTTAAAAATAGGAACTTCTAATAACTTTTCAAAATCATCATTGTAACCCAGCACCTCTATAAGTCGCGCATAGGCTTCGCTATGACGGAATTCACATTCAGCAAAAGTCGCTCCTAGTCCATTAAATTCTGGCTTTGGGAAAAGGTCGTAAAGGTCTCCCCAAAAGGTTTTGACAGCCACCTCTACTTGTGCAATACCAAGCAAAGAACGCTTTACGGATTCTTTTTCTATAAAAGACAAATTCGATTTAAAGTCCTGAACATCAGCGGTAAATTCTATTTCAGAATGTACCCAAAATGATTTGTTCATCGCATCGACAAATTGCATCACTTCTGGGTATTCGAAGGGTTTGTAATTTTCTCTTCTCTCAAAAATATTCATAATTATTAAAAAGGTTAAAATTAAATTTATACAATATATAAAGGGTTTTATCTTTTAAAACAAATCATTGGCGGTGATTGACTTGTCATGTTTTGTATAATCAACAGGACGCTTTGCAAAAAAGTCATCAAGCGAGTTGGAGAAAACCTCTTCTTCAAACCAAAGCATTGGCTTTGCCTGTGCGGTTGTTATTCCGAAAGGTTTGCCCAAACCAAGCTGAGAAAGCGAGTCGTCTAACCTGTAACGCATATAATTTGCCAAGTCTTTTTTAGTAAAAAAACCTATTTCTCCTTCTTCAAATATCCAATCGAGCATCTTATCTTCTAACTGCATATAGTTTTGAACAAAAGCAGCGGCCTCTTGTTGGGCTTTGTCCTTCATCTGCGGATATTCTTCAAAAATCTTCTTAATAATAAAAATTCCTGCATTGGCATGCAGTTGCTCATCAATCGAAGTCCAAGCAATAATGTTGGCAATGTTCTTCATATATCCTTTAAATCGTGTAAAGGAAAGAATGGTTGCAAACTGACTAAATAACGAAGCGTTCTCAATAATTAAGGTAAAGAAAAGGATACGCTCCATTGCATTCTCCCGATTTTTTGCCAAATACTCTTTCAATACAGCGTTGCGTTCTTTAAATATCGGAACTTCAAGCAATTTTTCAAATTCGTCATTATACCCTAGCACTTCCAAAAGCCGTGAATACGCTTCACTGTGTCGGAACTCACATTCGGCAAAAGTCGCTCCCAACCCGTTAAACTCTGGCTTTGGGAAAAGGTCATAAAGGTCTCCCCAAAAGGTCTTAACCGATACTTCTACTTGTGCAATTCCTAATAAGGCACGCTTAATAGCTTCTTTTTCAATAAACGATAAGTTCGATTTAAAGTCCTGAACATCAGCGGTAAATTCTATTTCAGAATGCACCCAAAATGATTTGTTCATCGCATCGACAAACTCCATAATCTCTGGGTATTCGAAAGGCTTGTAACTTTCTCTTTTATCAAAAATGCTCATATCTGTTAAATTTTATTCTGTTTTCTGAGGTCAAAAATAGAAAAGATATTTGATTCAGGCAAGATAAAAAATTGTTGATAACTCTATTTTTTTACTAAAATCACGTATATAAAAGGGTTGTAAGAACTATTTATTTATCAACATTAAATGTGAATAACTTTTTCAAAAAAAACTTGCTTTTTCGATTTTAACATAACCATTTCAGAATGAAGCGCTAACAAAAATAACAATCTTCCTAACAAGTAGATTAAACTTTCTTTTCAAAATGAAATCATCTCCTATTAGAGTTATAAATAACATCAAAAAGAATGAACCAAAAGCAAAAAAGCCACTTAACAAAAGTTAAGTAGCTTTTTTACATATCATCAAAACAAGTTACAAATCAATTCATTACCATACAAAAAGAGGTCTTTCTTGCATAAATTCATTCACCCGCTCAGCAATGGCTTCCAATGCGTTATCATCGGTAGCATTTTCAATAGCTTGGTCGATAAACTCCGCAACTATTTGCATATCTGCTTCTTTAAGTCCGCGCGTAGTAATAGCTGCTGTACCAAAACGGATACCGCTGGTTACAAACGGATTCTTGTCATCGAATGGTACCATATTCTTATTGGCTGTAATATCGGCTTTGACCAATGCATTCTCTGCTTCTTTTCCGCTGATATTTTTATTTCGCAAATCAATCAGCATCACGTGGTTGTCTGTCCCTCCTGAAACAATATTGTATCCTTTTTCTATTAGGCAAGAAGCTAATTTCTTCGCATTCTTCTGAACTTGAATTACGTAATGTAGGAACCCGTCTGAAAGAGCCTCTGTGAAAGCAACCGCCTTGGCCGCTATAATATGTTCTAATGGACCACCTTGATTACCTGGGAAAACAGCTCCATCAATCAGTGAAGACATCATACGAATCTCGCCCTTGGGAGTCTTAAATCCATACGGATTTTCAAAATCTTTCCCCATCATTATCAAACCTCCACGAGGTCCTCTGAGGGTTTTGTGCGTAGTGGTTGTTACAAAATGGCAATGTGGAATTGGGTCATTTAACAAACCCTTGGCGATAAGCCCCGCTGGATGAGCTATATCTGCCAATAGCAACGCCCCTACACTATCAGCAATTTCTCTAAATCGCTTAAAATCTATATCTCTTGAATATGCAGATGCTCCACAAATAATCATCTTAGGACGTTGTTTTTTAGCAATTTCTTCTATTTTGTCATAATTCAAACAACCTGTTTCTTTCTCAACCCCATAAAAATAAGGTTTGTACAATTTTCCTGAGAAATTAACAGGTGAGCCATGTGTTAGATGCCCGCCATGCGAAAGGTCAAAACCTAAAATAACATCACCTGGGTTTAAACACGCCGAATATACAGCTGCATTCGCCTGTGAACCACTATGAGGCTGTACATTCACGTATGTAGCTCCAAAAAGAGCCTTGGCGCGATCAATTGCCAATTGCTCTATTTCATCAACTACCTGACAACCACCATAATAACGCCGACCCGGATATCCCTCTGCATATTTGTTAGTAAGAATAGACCCCGCAGCTTGCATCACTTGTTCACTTACAAAATTTTCAGAAGCAATTAACTCTATACCACTGATTTGACGCTCTCTTTCGGCTTCTATCAGTTCAAAAATTTGCTCATCGCGTTGCATAATAAATAATTTTAAGAAATTCAGAACGACAAAAATACTACTTTTTTTTGATTTGTAAAATATTTTATCTGGTATTTATTTTTCTTGCTTTTTAGCCAATTCCCAAAGAGAATCCATCTGAGAAAGCGTTAATTGAGATAAATCTTTTCCTTTTTCAAACACTTCATTTTCAATAAATTGAAATCTTTTGATAAATTTTTTATTGGTATACTCTAAGGCATTTTCAGGATTTACTTTCAGAAAACGAGCATAATTGACAAGACTGAACAATACATCTCCAAATTCTTTTTCAATAAGTTCCTGATTTTCAGATTGTATTTCTTGTTGAAGTTCTAATAATTCTTCTTGAATTTTCTTAAAAACATCTTCTTTGTTATCCCAATCAAAACCAATTCCTGATGCTTTTTCTTGTATGCGAAAAGCCTTAACAAGTGCTGGCAAACTCTTTGGAACTCCGCTCAAAACACTTTTATTTCCTGTTTTTAGTTTTATTTTTTCCCAATTTCGTTTTACATCATCTTCATTTTCTACTTTTGCATCGGCATAAATATGTGGATGTCGCTCAATAAGTTTATCACACTGGCTATTGATTACATCTGCAATATCAAAAACGTTTTGTTCGCTTGCAATCTTGGCATAAAAAACCAGATGTAAAAACAAATCGCCAAGTTCTTTTTTGACTTCGTCCAAATTAGTTTCCAAAATAGCATCGGTAAGTTCGTACATTTCTTCAATGGTCAAATGTCGAAGGCTCTGCATGGTTTGTTTTTTGTCCCAAGGACATTGAGCACGCAAATCGTCCATAATATCCAAAAGTCGCGAAAAAGCCTGTAATTTTTGTTCCTTTGTATTCATTTTTTCTAATTTTTATTTTAATTCAATTTTGAAATAGCAAATTTATTGGAAAAATCACAAAAAAAGAGTTTCTTTGCAAAAATATTTATTTATAATGATTGATTTTGATATTTTTGATTCATTTCCAAAAATTTCTACTAAACAATGGAAACAAAAAATTCAGTTTGAACTGGAAGGAGACGATTATAACAAACGTTGCATTTGGCAATCTGCTGAAGAAATTGCCATCAATTCGTTTTATAATGCCGAAACCACAGCTTCTTTGCGTTTTTTTTGGGAGCGAAATACTCAATTACTTATTCCTATTTCGGAAAATATAATCAACGATATTTTTGCACAATATACAGATTTTGAACAATTTATAATCAATAATACTTTGCAAAAAGAATTTATTCCTTTTTTGGATAAATTACCAAAAAATAAAACTTTTTTCTTACCAATTCATCAGAAACTTTCTAAACAAGACTTAGACAAAATATTTTCTTTACCTAATATTCAGTTACTATTTGACCCCATTGGAAATTTGGCAAAAACAGGGAATTTCTTTGAAAATAAATCGAAAGACATAGAGATATGGAAATCAATATTTTATGAGGATAAAAATCTTTTTATTGATGCTCAATTTCTTGCCGAAAGCGGAGCAACACACTTGCAACAAATCGCCTATACATTGGCTATTTTGAGCGATTATATCTCCTTTTTGGAAGAAACTCCTACGTCTTTCCGTGTAACTATACAAATAGCCTCTCTTCCCGATTTATATTTGGAAGCCCCTAAAATAAAAGCACTTCGTTGGCTTTTTGAAAGTATATTCAATATTAACAAAAGTATTGATTTAGAGATAATTAGCAATCCATCTACACGTTTTACAAGTTTTCTAAAAGATGAAAAAGAGTATAATGAAATTCGCTACAAATGGACTCTGCAAGGTGCTATTTGGGGAGGTTGTAATTATTTTATACCGCAAAAGCCTTTTGAGGCAACTATAAATATAAATTTTTTAGAATTTTGCAGAAAAAAAATAAAGGAAAACACAACAAATCCTATAAATAATTCTTTCTACTTTGATACTATTACATACCAAATGGCTCAAAAATCATTAAGAATTTGGCAAAGTATTGTTTCTAACAAAGGTTTTTTATCACAACTAAAAAACCATATTATTCAGCGAAAAATAAAAGAAAAATCACGCTCCAAAAATCAGGATTTTTATTCTGATTTTAGTCCCCAAAACACTAATTTACAAGAATTTGCAAAAGAATTTTTGCATAAAAAAAATTATCAAAAAACCTTACTTGAACCCATCTTACCCAAGCGAGTTACTGAACTTTACGAACAAAAATTTTTGAAAAATGAACAAAATCGACCCTTTTCAAATAAAATTGATTGATTGTGCACAGCCTAATACGCTTCCTCCTATTGATTTTGCAGGATTTCCTCCTTTTATCAGAGGAAATAATGTGTTAAATGAATTTCCAAAAATCATTGATAAACAAGAACTTACCATTAAAACTATACTTGATTTCGCACCAGCATACCAATATAAAAATCAGCTTGTTGTTCAGTATAATTTTTTTGAAAATTCTTTGGAAGAAATCACAAAAACACTTCAAAAAATAGTAAAATATTCTACCTACAACGCTATCAAAATAGGTTTTTTGATTGATTTTTACCAACATAATCCATTTGAAAAAATAGCTTTGGTAAGAGCCTTACGAGGTATTTGGTATATTCTGTCAAAACAAGAAAAAACAACTAATAATCAAATAGATATATGGAGTTTCATTGACGAATCATCTTTTGAAAATTTACCTTTTATTGTTGCTTGCCAAACCTATTTTCTTGTTGCTGAAAAAAATATAATTCCTTATATCATTCAAAATAAAAATCTTTTTTATTCGCATACCATAGACCTTTTCGCAGGCAACTCATTGATAGAAGAAAAAACTTATTTTTTTATTAACGAAATACACAAATTTATTAAAAATCAATAAATTACAAATACACAAAATATTCTATGGTTAAATAAATACAAAAATACCATCTTTTGAATTAGGAACAAAATTATTTTATTATTTTTGCATCTTTATAAGGCATCTACTAAAAAATGCAAAAAGTTTTTTTACCAATTATCATACTATTAGCCTCGTTTTCCATACTGGGGCGATTACTTTATTTACAAGTCATAGCACATAGACAATCTGCGAATGACCTTGCAAATGACGTAGCTATTGAGGTAATGCTTGATTATCCACAACGAGGCAATATATTTGATCGCAATGGAAAATTACTTGTTTCTAATCAACCTGCTTACGATGTAATGATTGTTCCTCGTGAGGTAAAACCATTAGATACTTTAGAGTTTTGCAATCTACTTAGTATTGATAAAAATATTTTTATAGAACGATTCGAAAAAGCAAGAAATTTTTCTAAAATCAAACCTTCTGTTTTTGTAAGCCAACTCTCCAAAGAAGAATACGCACCCTTACAAGAAAAATTACGTAAATACGCTGGTTTTTATATCCAAAAACGCTCCCTTCGACACTACACAACCCATAGTGGAGGTAATATATTGGGATATATTAGCGAGGTGAATGATTGGGAATTGAAGCAAAACCCTTATTATCTGTCTGGAGAACTCATTGGAAGACAGGGAGTTGAACGACAATATGAAGAATTTTTACGTGGTAAAAAAGGGATTCGTTATTTTCAAAAAGACAAGCACAATCGTATTATTGGTAGCTACAAAGATGGCATTTTCGATACACTTCCCATTGCTGGAAAATCGCTCGAACTTACCATTGATGAATCTCTACAAACTTATGGCGAATTACTTATGCAAAACAAACGTGGAGGTATTGTAGCTATTGAACCCAAAACAGGTGAGATATTGGCTCTTATTTCAGCTCCTTCGTATGACCCTAACTTACTTGTTGGACGCAAACGTTCAGAAAATTACACCAAACTATATAACGACTCATTAGCTAAACCTTTATACGACAGAGCTTTACTGGCAGAATATCCGCCTGGTTCTACTTTCAAAACATTGACAGCTTTGGTAGGATTGCAAGAAGGAGTAATGACCCCTGAGTCGGTCGTACCTTGCGCAGGTGGATATCATTATGGTTCTCGTATAATGAAATGCCACACTCATGGGGCGCCTTATGATATGCTCCACGCAATAGCTACTTCATGTAATTCATATTTTGCCCACGAATACAAACGTGTTGTTGAGAAATATCCGTCCGCAGCACAAGGAGTTGATGCTTGGAGTAACCATTTGAAAAGTTTTGGACTTGGCCAATTTTTAGGAAGTGATTTCCCTATTGGGAGAAAAGGAAATATTCCCGATTCTAATCTATATAATAAACAATATGGAAAAAATCGTTGGGGAGCTACTTACAATATTTCAAACGGAATTGGGCAAGGAGAAATTCTGGTAACTCCCTTGCAACTTGCCAATGTCGTGGCAGCTATCTCAAACAAAGGATACTATTACACACCTCATATTGTTCGCAAAATTGACGGAAAAAAAACTCCCTTCACACAATATACGATTGCAAAACACACCACAATTGATTCAAAACACTTTGAAACAATCATCCAAGGAATGAATCTGGCTTATACTTCAGGAACTGCTCGCGGTACTCAGATAGAAGGAGTTAATATCGCTGCCAAAACAGGAACTGCCGAAAATTATATCAAAGTAGGAGGAAAACGGATGCAATTGACTGACCACTCTATTTTTGCTGCTTTTGCTCCCGTTGAAGACCCAAAAATCGCCATAGTTGTATTTGTCGAAAATGGATATTTTGGAGCCAGAATTGCAGGTCCGATCACTTCCCTTCTGATAGAAAAATATCTTAACGGAAGCGTTGCCCGCCCTGAATTAGAACAAAGAATGCTTGAAAAAAGCTTAGAAGACGAATATGCCAAACCTTACTCAGGACAACCTTTTTTAATCAATCAACGATAATATGAGCCATAGAAATATTATAAATCAAATCGATTGGATAAGCATACTGATATACCTTATGTTAGTTTGTATTGGCTGGGTTTGTATTTATGCAACAGGTTATGACCCTGAAACTACTCAATTATTTGATTTTAACCAATATCATACCAAACAATTCTTTTTCATTATTTCAAGTTTCGTTTTAATTATCGTTATTCTTTCTATTGAAGCCAAATTCTACGAACGTTTTTCAAGTATTTTCTTTATTATATCACTTATTCTTTTGGCAGGATTATTTGTTTTTGGTAAAAAAATAAATGGCGCAACTGCTTGGTATAGTTTTGGAGCAATAACTATTCAACCAGCGGAATTTGCTAAAGTTGCCACTGCTTTAATTTTTGCAAAACAACTCAGTAGCATACAAATTGATATACGCAATTTGAATGATTTGCTAAAAATTTTACTTATCATTGCCATTCCCTGTGGGCTTATCATATTGCAACCTGATCCTGGTAGTGTATTGGTTTATGCTTCGTTTATTTTTATTCTTTATAGAGAAGGAATGAAGCCGCTCTTTATGTTTATCATTATACTTTTTGCTTCATTATTTATCGCAACATTAAAATTTGGCGTATCTGAAACAATAATTATCTTCATTTTTCTAACACTTTTGTATGGTTATTGGGTGAAACGCAAAACTAAGTTTATCCCCTTCAAAAACATGTTTTTGCTCATTACAATTTGTCTATTTATTTGTCTTTCAACCTCAATAATATACAATCAAGTATTCAAACCCCACCATCGCGACCGATTTAGCTTATGGCTTCGTCTTGACAATGACATCACTCGTAATGCTCAGTTAAGACAAACTGCTGGATACAACACCTATCAATCCGAATCAGCAATTAGCTCAGGTGGACTAACAGGTAAAGGCTTTCTTGAAGGCACTCGCACTAAGGGCGGATTTGTTCCAGAACAACATACTGATTATATTTTTACGACTTTGGGCGAAGAATGGGGCTTTTATGGCACTTCAACAGTCGTTATCCTATTTACTCTACTTCTGTTACGCTTGTGGTTCTTAGCAGAGCGCCAACGCTCTGCTTTTAACAGAATATATGGATATAGTGTAGTTTCTATTTTATTTATTCATTTTTGTGTAAATATTGGAATGGTTATCGGACTTCTTCCAACTATTGGTATTCCTCTTCCTTTTTTCAGTTATGGAGGTTCAGGTCTCTGGGGTTTTACAATGCTTTTATTTATCTTTCTTCGATTAGATGCTTCTCGTGGAGATAGTTGGGCAAGTGACTTTTATCACTAATTGTTTTCATCTTAAAGATGTACTTTTTGTTAAAAATAAAGTTTGGCATAATATTTGGTGAGTTTTTGACAAATTCAAACCTAATTTCAATGAAAAAAATCGTATTTTTTAGTTTGTTTGTGATAACATCCTTTGGAAGTTGTACTCGTGATAACGATTTTTATGAAAATTTGAGCTTAGATCAAAAACTTCATCAGTACGATATTTGGTATGTAAATAAAGCTGAAAGCCGTGGTGCTGTAATTGATTTTTTAGAAAAATCATTTACAATTTCTTTTGATCGTGGTTTTTTGCTTGCCAATATGAATTTGGTCGATATAGGCAATCGTGGTGGTGGATTAGGTTTTCGCATAGGTGATTATACCACTCGGGGAATATTTTTAGAAATACAATACAGAAATCGTTTTTATTTATTTGAAGTTGAACAAATACGTTCCAACAAAATCGTTTTGCACGACCAACATTCTTCCGCTTCATACGTTTTGGAAGGATATCAAACATCACAATTTAATTACGACCAACTTCTTTTAGATAATCTACATCTTTTTTTACAAGAATTTGAGGCTTGGGAACAAATACAAAAACGAGGAGGCAATGCCAATCCTTTTGACCAAGAAACATACTTACGCTTTGTTCCAGAGAGAGGCAATCAATACTTCGACGCTTCAAGAAGTCGAAACGGAATTGCTATTTCGACTATTCATTGGGACTATCGAAGCACATATTCTGTCAGTCGAGATATCTTAGAACTTCTTTTTGATGGGACATTGCAACGGTTTCGTATTCGTGTAGTGAAAGATAATCTTATTGAGTTAGAACATCTTAATTCAGGTACAATTTATACTTTTCAAGGTATTGGAAATATTATTTTTAAATAAATATTAGTAACAGAATTCTTATCAAAATATAGGGTATATACCTAACTTTTTAGTTAAAATGGGTTATAAAAAATGTTTCTTTCTCAGAAACATTTTTTTTATTTGTCCAAAATAATATTGCTCCAAATAACAAAACTATCGTATCTTTGCCCTGAAATTAAGCAAAATAATTGATAATGAATATTTTAATATTAGGTTCTGGGGGAAGAGAACACGCTTTTGCAAAAAAAATAACTGAAAGTTCTCTATGCAAACAGCTTTTCATAGCTCCTGGCAATGCAGGAACAAGTAATATCGGCACGAATGTTTCGATTTCTGTTGAAGATTTTGACAAAATAAAAGATTTTTGTATAAACAACACAATACAAATGGTTGTTGTAGGACCAGAAGACCTGCTTGTAAAGGGAATTTATGATTTTTTCCAAAATGACAACCAACTACAACATATTCCCATTATTGGTCCTTCAAAACTTGGGGCAACTCTTGAAGGAAGTAAGGAATTTGCCAAAGAATTTATGACAAGGCACAATATTCCAACAGCTCATTACCAGAGTTTTACAAAAGAAACTATTGAACAGGGAAAAGCTTTTCTTGCCACAATGCAACCTCCATATGTTTTAAAGGCTGATGGGCTTGCACAAGGAAAAGGTGTATTGATAATCAACAATTTACAACAAGCACAAGACGAATTAGAACAAATGCTCATCAATGCCAAATTTGGCAATGCAAGCACCAAAGTTGTCGTTGAAGAATTTTTAAGCGGAATAGAACTTAGTTGTTTTGTGTTGACCGACGGTAAAAATTACAAAATATTACCAACTGCCAAAGATTACAAACGCATCGGGGAAGCCGATACAGGGCTCAATACAGGGGGAATGGGAGCTATCTCGCCGGTACCTTTTGCAGATGAAGATTTTTTACAAAAAATAGAAACTCGCATTGTACAGCCAACCATCAAAGGATTGCAACAAGACAAAATTGATTACAAAGGTTTTATTTTCATCGGATTGATAAAAGTTGGCAATGACCCTTATGTTATCGAATATAATGTACGAATGGGAGATCCTGAAACCGAAGTTGTTTTACCTCGAATTCAAAGCGATTTAGTTGAATTACTCAAAGCCACATCTGAGGGAAAATTAGCAAATTTTGAACTAAAAATAACTCCACAAACTGCTGTTACTGTCGTACTTGTATCGGGTGGATATCCTGAAAATTATCAAAAAGGATTTCTGATTTCAGGATTAGAAACGATTGAAGAAAGTATCGTATTTCACGCTGGTACTTCACAAAAAAACAAGCAAATTGTAACCTCAGGTGGGCGCGTGCTGGCTATTACTTCATTGGATAATAATTTAGTTCAGGCTTTGGAAAAATCATACAAAAATATTAGTAAAATTACATTTGAAAAAATGTATTTCAGAAAAGACATAGGATTTGAATTTATTTGATTGATTTTCAGTAAATTACATATTTTTAAAAATTTTCAAAAAAAGATTTGGTAGAAATAAAAAAAAGAATTACTTTTGCGCCGTTTAAGTAACCTCTTGACGAGAGACGTGAATGTTGCTTAGAAGTAACTAAAAAATTATTTTTTTATGGAATCTTTGTTAAAGTACGTACAAGACAATCTAATTGCAAAAAAAGATTTTCCTGATTTTTCAGCAGGAGACACAATTACAGTGTATTACGAGATTAAAGAAGGAGACAAATCTCGTACACAGTTTTTTAGAGGTGTAGTTATCCAACGTAGAGGAACTGGTGCTACTGAAACATTTACCATTCGCAAAATGTCGGGTGAAGTAGGTGTTGAGCGTATTTTCCCTATCAATATGCCTGCACTTCAAAAGATTGAGGTAAATAAGAAAGGTAAAGTACGTAGAGCACGTATTTACTATTTCAGAAAATTGCGTGGTAAAAAAGCAAGAATCAAAGAAGTTCGAGGATAAAACCTACTTTCTTCTTTATATTAAAGGTAAAACAAAAAGGCTTTCGTTTATCTGAAAGCCTTTTTTTTAATTATTTAAAAATCAGTACTTTACAAATTATTTTTTAGTTAAAAAATCTTTTTTAAAAGAAAATGGTCTAAAAAATTGCAAAATAGCAGTTTGTGTAGTAACTTTGTGCAATAAAATTGTGGGTATATTTTTCAATGAGTGATATACATAATTTGGTTACGTTATTAGAACAAAAAATAGTTTTAATACAAGATAAAATAGAGCTACTTGCTCAAGACAAACGAGTTTTAAACGAACAACTTAACCAGCTAAAAGCTGAACAAGTACAACTCCAAGAAGAAACTAACAAGTGGCGAAAAAAATATGAATCACTCAAAATAGCCAACACAATTTTGGGCAGTGATAAAAATAAAACAGAAACAAAATTTAAGATAAATGCTCTTATTCGTGAGATAGATGCTTGTATTATACAACTTTCTGATTAACATACGTTATGAATGACAAATTACGTATAACATTAAAAATAGCTGACCGAGTTTATCCAATGAATATAAAAACATCACAAGAAGAAAATTACCGGAAAGCATGTGATGATGTAAATAAGTTGGTTCGCTTTTTTGAAGAAAATTACAAGGTAGGAGACCGTCAAGATTCTCTTGCTATGTGTGCTATTTCTTTCGCACTTAAAGTTGTACAAAACAATGAAAATCAAGATAATACAAATATTGAAACTCAAAAAAAATTAGAAGCATTTCATCAACTATTGGACGAAATAATTCGTAGTTAACAACGTTCTTACTGAATACAAGAAATTACTGCCTGCATTGATACAAATTTTGGTAAACTCAACAGAAAATTATTTCAGCAAGGTGAGTTAAATTGTTAAAGCGAGCCGTCTTTTGATACGGATACTTGACCAATTTAGTAGCCTTAAACGTGTTTTTAGGAGTTTATTCAACTTCTTCATCTATGCAGGCTTTTTTATAATTTTTATTTAATAATATTTTATGGATACAACTTTAATATTAGGTATTGTAATAGCTCTAATTATTGGTTTTAGCATAGGAATGATAATTGCTAAAATTCGCGAGAAAAAAAACGCTTCAAAGATAATTTTAAATGCAAAAAATGAAACAAAAGCTATCTTAAAAGAAGCTCAGATTGAAGCAGATAATATCAAAAAAGAAAAAATTTATCAAGCAAAAGAAAAATTCTTAGAACTGAAAGCTGAACACGAAAAAATTATTCTTGGTAAAGAAAAGAAGATTACCGAAGCGGAAAAACGTATTCGAGACAAAGAATCACAAATTTCTAATGAATTGATTCAAAATAAAAAACTTGCTGATGACCTTGAAAAGAAAAATCAGGAGTACGAACATCGTATTCAATTACTTGACAAAAAACAAGAAGAAGTCGATAAACTTCATAAGAATCAGATAAAACAATTAGAGTTAATCTCTGGACTTTCTGTTCAAGAAGCAAAATCACAACTCATTGATTCTTTGCAGAATGAAGCTAAATCTGATGCTATGGCATATATCCAAAATACAATTGAAGAAGCTAAATTGACCGCACGCCAAGAAGCTAAGAAGATTATCATAAACACCATTCAGCGCATTGGAACAGAAGAAGCTATTGATAATTGTGTTTCTGTCTTCAATCTTGAGTCGGATGATGTAAAAGGACGTATTATTGGGCGTGAGGGACGCAATATTAGAGCTCTGGAAGCCGCTACTGGCGTAGAAATTATTGTTGATGATACACCAGAGGCTATTATCTTATCTTGTTTTGATTCAGTTCGCCGTGAAATTGCTCGACTTTCTCTTCATAAATTAGTAACCGATGGACGTATTCACCCGGCACGAATTGAAGAAGTTGTTGAAAAAACAACAAAGCAAATTGAAGAAGAAATTATTGAAATAGGCAAACGAACTGTTATTGATTTGGGTATTCACGGCCTTCATCCAGAATTAGTAAAATGTGTTGGTCGAATGAAATATCGTTCTTCTTATGGACAGAATTTACTACAACACTCTCGTGAAGTAGCCAAACTTTGTGGGCTTATGGCAGCAGAACTTGGGCTAAATGTAAAACTTGCTAAACGTGCTGGTCTTTTACACGATATTGGTAAAGTTCCCGAAGTAGAAACTGAAGTCCCTCATGCTATTTTGGGTATGGAATGGGCTGAAAAATATGGTGAAAAACCCGAAGTTTGTAATGCTATCGGGGCTCACCACGACGAAATAGAAATGACCTCGCTCCTATCGCCTATCGTACAAGTGTGCGATGCGATAAGCGGAGCAAGGCCAGGTGCTCGTCGTCAAGTATTAGATTCTTATATCCAACGATTGAAAGACCTTGAAGAAGCTGCTTTTTCTTTCCAAGGAGTGAAAAAAGCATATGCTATTCAAGCAGGAAGAGAACTTCGTGTAATTGTAGAAAGTGAAAAAGTTACTGATGATAAAGCTGCCGAATTATCATTCAATCTTTCTCAGAAAATACAAACCGATATGACCTATCCAGGACAAGTTAAAATTACTGTTATTCGTGAAACACGAGCTGTAAATATAGCCAAATAATAAGTTTTTTCAGACATAAATTTGAAAATAAATTTTATTTTTTGAAAAAATAAAGTATCTTTGCAGTCGCATTGCTAAAAAATATTTTTTTGATTTCTATGGAGTGAAAACTCCTAATCGGGATGTAGCGCAGTTGGTAGCGTTCACGTATGGGGTGCGTGAGGTCGCTGGTTCGAGTCCAGTCATCCCGACTTTACTATTTTAAATCACTTTTATTCAAGTGTTTAAATATTTTTAAAACTAAAAAATAAATGTTTCACAGATATTTAAAAATAATAATTGCTGTACTTTTAGTAGCGTGGGCTATACAACAATTTATTCTTGGAAATATTGGTAACGGAATTTTTTTGATTCTTTTATCGCTTATTCCTATCTTACTTTATTTCAGAAATGAAATATTGCTTCTTGCTTTTTTCCGTCTTCGCAAACAAGATATGGAAGGAACTAAAAAATGGCTTGACCGTATCAAAAATCCTAATACAGCACTTACTAAAAAACAACGAGGTTATTATAACTATCTGTACGGACTTATTTTTTATCAAATTAACCTTACACAAGCAGAAAAATATTTCCGGAAAGCCTTAGATTTCGGGTTAAATATGAGTCTTGATGAAGCAATGGCTCGACTTAGTTTGTCGGGAATTATGATGCAAAAACGCAGAAAACGTGAAGCACAAGAATTACTTACACAAGCCAAAAAATTGGACAAACAGAATATGCTCAAAGACCAAATAAAAATGATACAAGAACAAATGAAAAAAATATAATACATCAAAATCATTTGAAAAACAATAAATTACATATTATATTAAGTATTCTGGTGTTGTGTTGCTACTTTTCGGCATTAACGCCTGTACACTTTTTATTTCATTTTAATTCAGAAAGAGAACATCATCATTGTGATTCATCACATTCTGATTCTGATGAAAATAAAACAACATGTTTCTTTTGTAATGCAATTGTTTCTGGACAAAATACACATCTGTTTGAAGCTTATGAGCTTGATTTTTCTACTATAATTATTTCTTCTAAGGTAGAGAAAATATTATCTCAAATTAACATTCCTTCTTTGCCTGATACGGCATATTTCTCTCTTCGAGCTCCTCCTTGTTATTAAAAAAGTAAAATTTCACTTTGACTATTTTCTTAAGTATATTAAACTTAGAAGAAAAGTAATTGACTTTTTTATTTAATGAATAAAACAACAACTTTGAATTGATGGTAATGAATTTTTGTTACTATTCAATAAAAAAGTTTATTTATAAAATGAAGGAGGCTAATTCTTTGAATATTATAAAAAGTAATAACGTATCCTAACACTTTTTTATTAAGAAAAATATGTTTTTTATTTGAAAAATCTTATATTGGAAGAAATTCTCTTTGAGATTGAACATATTTTTTTAGATAATGAAATAACCAACAAAGTTTTGAATGATTTTCAGAACATTATAAAGTTGCAATAGACTCAATTCAATAACGTTTGAAATCCAACAAAATACATATTCTATTTTTCACTTTTGTGATTCTGATTTGTATGTTAAAATTTTCATTCCCCATAGGAGAATTTTTTCATCATCATAAATCGGATAAGATTGTTTGTGCTGAAAATTCAGGAAAAGAATGTAAACATACACATCATATCTCTGTTTTAAAAATCAATCCATATTGTACAATATATCAGATATATTCTTTTTTTGATTATCAACCATTGATATATTATTTATTTGTAGAAAAAGTAATTGAAAGCACTTTCTTTTTCTTATCAGAATATGTATTGATTTATGATATTTCTGCTCCTTGGCGCGCTCCACCTGTTGATTTTTTTCTTTGATTATGATGAATTTAAAAGAACTATGAAACAAAATTCATCTGAGGTTATTTAATCTATTTAACAGAACAATTTATGCGAAAACTATTTTGTTTTTTTGTTTTTCTAAGTGTTTTAACAGCATATGCACAACAAACACTTCATTTGAAAATAGAAGATAAACAAAAACAACCTCTTTCGGGAGCTGTGGTACATATCATTGGGAAACATTATGTTTCTGATACACAAGGAGAAGTTCTGATAACGAGTATCAAATCTGGAATATACCCTTTGCGAGTTACTTTTTTAGGTTTTCTTGATTATGAAGATAAAATTCAACTTCCTTTAAAAGGAAATACATATACGATTGTGATGAAGGAAGCTGTTAATGAACTTTCGGAAGTTGTTGTATTGGGAGAAGAAGTTCAGAAAAAAGTTTTGATATATGACCCAGTTATTGTAACAAAAACAATTCAGAATGACTTACATAAACTACAAGGGGAATCACTAGCAAAAATACTTAGTACAGCTCCTGGAATTTCAATGATACAAACAGGAGCAACTATTGCTAAACCTGTTATTCATGGGTTACATAGCAATCGGATTTTGATACTTAATAATGAAGTAAGGCAAGAAGGACAACAATGGGGGGCAGATCATGCACCAGAAGTTGATCCTTATATAGCTAATCAAATTACTATTATTAAAGGTGCTCAAGCTGTACGATATGGTTCTGATGCTTTGGGAGGAGTTATTGTACTTTCACCGAATAAACTTCCGTATGGAGATGCCTTGCATGGAGAAGTATTGCCTTCTTTTTCAACTAATGGGCGAAAGATGGCAACTTCTGTAAAGTTAGAATCAGCTATACCAGGTTTTTCGCAATGTGCTTGGCGTGTACAAGGGTCTGTAAAAAGAGCTGGTGATATTGCTACAGCTGATTATCTTCTTAACAATACAGCTATGCAAGAAAGGAATTTCTCTTTGGCAACTGGTATTGAAAAAGAACAATGGGGAATAGATGCCTTTTATAGTCAATATGCTAATGAATCAGGTATTTTTTATGGTTCTCATATTGGAAATTTAGATGATTTACTTATACGATTTGAAATTGGACGTCCTTTAACTTCATATCCTTTTTCTTATCAAATAGAAGCACCTAAACAAAAGGTTATTCATCATTTGTTAAAGATAAAATCATTTGTAGCACTTCCTTTTGGAGGTAAATTAACAGCTTTGTATGCTTTTCAAAGTGACATTCGACAAGAATTTAACCTTCGCAGAGCAGACCGAACACGTATTCCAGCTCTGAATATGAATTTATCAACTCATTCTTTAGATGTTTCTTGGGAAAATTCGTATAAAAAACATACAACACAACTTGGGGTAAGTGCCTTTCAACAAGTGAATTATAACGAACCTGGTACAGGAGTTGTACCTGTTATTCCTAATTATGCATCGTTTTCTTATGGAGTTTTTGCTATTCAAAAATATGATGCAAAACTATGGGAAGCAGAAGCAGGATTACGATATGATTATAAAACACTCAATGCCGATGGTTATAATTCGTTTTCACAACGTTATGGAACAAATCACACATTTCACAATATCACTTATTCACTTGGAGTAAATTACAAACCAAGTTACTATTGGTCTTTCGCATCTAATATAGGTGTTGCTTGGCGTTCTCCGCACGTAAATGAACTATATAGTAATGGTCTGCATCACGGAGCGGGAACTTATGATATTGGAGATGAAAATTTGCAATCTGAAACAGGAATAAAATGGATTAGTTCTGTTAGATTTAGACAAGGAAAATGGAAACTGAATACTGATGTTTTTGTACAACTAATTAGAAATTATATTTTTGATGCTCCAACAGGAAAAACTCGAACTTTATTCTCGGGTGTTTATCCTATTTTTCAGTTTCAACAAGCTGATGTTTTTTTCAGAGGAGTTGATTTGGAAGCCGAATATCGCTTCTTACCTAAATGGAAATATAGTTTGCAAACTTCCGTAGTATATGCTAACGAATTGAAAACTAACAAATATCTACCTTTTATACCCTCAGAACGTATCTCACAAGAACTTTATTTTGATTTACGTCATTTAGGAAGTTTAAAAAATGTATATACTTCTGTTAAACATCAATTTGTTGCTAAGCAGACTCGTTATAATCCTGAGCAAGAATTAGTAAAAGACACTCCTGATGCTTACCACTTGTTTAACATTGGAATAGGAGCAAAAATACCTTTTGAAAAGCAAAGTATAGCGATACATCTTTCTTGTGAAAATATTTTTAATCAATTATATAAAGAATACACAAATAGATTTCGCTATTATGCTCATGATTTAGGTAGAAATATTCAGTTTCGATTCGTATATTCTTTTTAGAAAAGTAGCATTGATAGATAATTTATTTACTTTTATACAAATAAATATATCTAAAATAAAAAGAAAGGTGAAATTATAAAATATCAACGTTGAGATGATAAAAATAAACATTGAGAAAACAAAAAATCAAGTTGAGATACTATTTTTTATAATTAAAAAAACAAATCTCAACATTGAAAAGTAATTATTCAATATGCAAATAATAAATCTCAACATTGAGTAGATGCTCCTCAACTTAAAAATCAATATAAAATAGATAAATAATCGCATTTTTAATAAAAAATATTATCAAAAAATAACATTTTTATAGAATTAACACATCATTAAACTATATAATAATGACTTTTAGATAAAAAATAAGTAAAATATATTCAATAAATTATAATGAAAATGAGAAATACAATAAGCAATATGTTTTTTATACTTGTATTAAGTATATTTATTAGTTGTTCAAAAGAAACAACACCAGAGGAAAAAATTACTCAACCAGAAATAAAAAAAGAATTTGATATAAAAGAACATTTTATAGCAGGCGTACTCGGAGATAAAAATAAATCAGTATATTTAATTAAATTCTTAGAAAAAGAAAAAGCTATATTTATGAATTCTACACAAGAATTTATCGGAAAATATAAATTTACAGATAAAACACTTGAATTTGAAGTAGATGACCCAAATAACTATCGAATAGCTCAATTTACCTTTGATGAAAATTACAATGTAATTTCTTCATATTATCGTGCTTTACAAATGGAATATCCTTCAAAAAGTGTTTTGTTATCTATTCCTGATAAAAATCTATTAGCTGGAAAAACTTTTGTAGGAAAGGAATACAAATTCGGAGCTGAGGACAAGCCTATTCTACATTATAAATTTGATGAAACAGGTACAAAATATGGTTCAGCTGTTGATTTAAATACTTTAACAACTAACAGAAAAATAGAACTTATCAATAATTGTGCTTTTCGATTTAAAGATAAAGGTATTTCTGAAATAGGATTTATTAATAAAGATGTACTAACAGTATTTCGAGTACAAGGATTGTATTACTTTGGAGAATATAAAGAAAAATAATTATCAATTTAAAAAAATATTTATATGAAATTTATAAAAACAAAACATTTACTAACAATATTATCAATATTGTTCTTACAGGTAAGTATAGTAAGTTGTAGTAAAGATGATAATAACAAAAATGAACCTGTACCTTTGAAAAAACCAACAATTGAAGACCTTGAAATAGGTTACCAAAACACTAAGAAAGCTTATACAGAGAGTGATCTACATCTGGAAGCTCATATCTTTGCTGAGGCAAAAATAAAGAGTGTTAGAGTACAAATTACTCCTAAAATCTCAGGAAATTCTTGGTTTGTAGATATTACCTATGTAAAAGGTTTTGAAGGGAATACAGAAGGTATATTACATCAGCATTATGATATTCCTAAAAATGCAAAAGAAGGAATGTATGATGTACTTATCATAGTAATTGATACACAAGGAAATAAAACTATCGCAGAAGATGTTTTGACCATCGAAAAAGATCCATCACTCCCGACAGTTAGCCAAAAAAGTGCGACATTTAATAATAATGTTCTGAATGTAAAAGCAAACATTTCTGCACCTAATAAATTGGAAAGTATTACTATAAAAGTGAAAGATATTGAAAAGAAATATCAGGAGACAGAGTTGGTAGGAAAAACTACCTATTTACTTGATAAAGACATAGATGTATCATCACTTGCCAATGGTCATTACCACTTTTTTGTAACTATCACAGACCAGTCTAAAAAAGTATTTTCATACGAAGGACATTTCGACAAAAAGTAATTGAATGATATATTTAATAAACTTACAAGAAAAATGAAAAAAATAGCAAAATTAAGTATTTTAGTATCATTATTTTTAATGATACTAGCTTGTAGCAAAGATAAATCATCTGAGGAAATTAAAAAACCAGATGAAAAAAAGCCTGATACAGAAGAAGAATTTCAATTTGATACTAACGTTCAACCATTGAATGTTCTACAACTCAATATTCTAAATGATTATATTGGAAAAACAAAAAAGGAATTTATTGATAAATTAAAATCAGAGAATATTCCTTTTACAAAAAATGAAGACGAAGAAGAAGATTCTGATGAGGAAATTACAGAATTGACTTTCACAGCAGAGGCAAAAGATTCTCCTTTTGTAAAATATCAAGTGAAAGCTAACTTCCAGAATATCGCAGATTTGGATAAACTTCCGTATGAACTCTATGACGGGGTTTATTCTTTTGAAATTATTCCCTTAGATGCCTTAGGAAAAAAGGCAACAAGTACAGAATTTAAGTCAGTTTTCGATTATTTTCACAAACGATTCAATGCTTTACAGCCTTCTAAAAAAGCATATCAGTATGCTCGTAAAAAAGAAGATATATCTCCATACTTTGTTGAGCGAGATAATTATAGCGATTTTCTACAATCATTAAAAAATCCTGATATAGAGGCTGATGGCTTGATTGTATGGAATAATAATCCGAATCCTTTAGCTAATAATAGTTCAAAAGCAAAAAATACTCCCAAAGTAAGTATGGTATTCAATTATGAAGATAAAACATACGGAATAGAGATAGCATTCAACTATCCAAAAGATTTTTCAAAAAATATTAAAAAATAAATCAATTAAATACATAAAAAGATGAATAATATATTTTTTAAAACATTAAAGACCGCTGTATTAACAGCTATGAGCCTTTTTATAATAAGCTGCTCAAAAGACGCTCCAACTCCCACAAATGAAAAAGAAGATAAAGGACACGACGAATGGAGTAAAGTAACTTTTACTATTCGAAGAGGGCACCTGCATGGAGATAATTTTCACGGAAATCCTGAAAATCTGTTGTATCCAACACAAGTCTTTACTTTCGAAACTGACGGGACTAATATTGTTCGCAAAAACAAAGACGGAAAAATATTAGAAAAAGGAGAAGAGCCTATTTTGATGATTTCGGGAGGAATTTACGCTATGGAAATTGTGTATTACAACGCAAAAGGCGAACGAATAAACAGTGAATTTACTACTGCTCAAATGCTTCCCATTCATCAGCATTTCTTTACCGTTAAAGAATATCTCAATACCAAAACAAACCAGACTTCGAGCGACACATCCGATTTGTTGGACTACACATACCGCGATACAAATCCTGAAAATGTGATGGTTAATAGTTATATCGACAAGAGAAATAGTACAAAAAAATCACAATTGACAAATGATGCATTAGGTTTAAAAGGGTATTTCACAGCAAAAGTTCCGTACGCTAAATTTGATATGCGCATACGATTGCTTCATATTCAAAGTGGTACAAAATACATCAACAACGATAAAAACAAAGGTTCAAACCCTTTCAATGCTCCTTCTGATGATTTGTTAACTCGTAGTGGAACAGATTTTGACCAGTTTCTCCCTGTTTATATTCTTACATCACCTTCATCAGGAGAAGATGGTGATTATGAGCGCTATGTAAAAGACTTAGCTGATTATTTCCAAAAAACAACAGATGAAATTAAGCAAATCTTAAAAGAATCATCGGAACAACAAGAAAACTCTAACTATTGGATGTAATTAAAAAAAGACGCAATAATTTGCGTCTTTTTATTTTTTATTGTAACTTTGTAGAAAAACAAACCGATGTCTATCTCTGCTTTTTCATCATATTTATCTTTGGAAAAGAAATATTCTGTGCATACTATTAAAGCATATATAGCTGATATCAAAGAATTTGAGTCTTTTCTTCTGGAAAGTGAAAAAAACGCAGATTTGACAAAAGTTCATTATTCACAAATACGAAGTTGGATTGTTCAACTTATCGAAAATAAAATAAATTCACGTTCTGTCAATCGAAAAATCGCTTCGCTCAAAGCTTTTTATAAATTTCTAGTTCTGACGTCTCAGATTGGGAAATTGCCTTTTTCACAACATATTCCACTGAAAATGGAAAAAAAAATCAGTATTCCTTTTTCTCAAAAAGAAATTGATAAAGTTATTGATCAAACAGAAGAAAAAGATACATTTGAATTTATTCGTAATAAAACAATTATTGAATTATTTTATGCCACAGGCATAAGACGTAGCGAACTTATTAACCTGAAAATTTCAGATATTGATTTAAAACAAAAATTTGTAAAAGTTTTAGGAAAACGTAATAAAGAACGTATCATTCCGCTCATTGATAGCGTAATTAATACTATAAATAAATACCTAATAATTCGTGATAGTGTTAATTTCAATAATGAGGCTTTTTTATTTCTGACATCAAAAGGAAAAAAAATATATCAAGAACTTGTATATCGAATAATAAATTCGTACTTTAGTACCGTAACAAGTAAAGAGAAAAAAAGCCCACATATATTACGACATGCATTTGCTACACATTTACTTGATAATGGTGCTGATTTGAATGCTGTCAAAGAATTACTAGGGCATTCAAGCCTTGCTGCTACACAAGTTTATACACATAGTAGCCTTGCTGAATTAAAAAAACAATATGAATCTGCACATCCTCGTAATGTGCGTAATAAATAAATAATAACTTTAAAATTAGTGAGTTATGAAAGTAAATTACAATGCAGTTGGTTTTACAGTTGACCAAAAATTAGTAGATTTTATTCAAAAAAAAATGGACAAATTAGAGCATTTTTACGATCGAATAATTGATGCCGATGTATATCTGAAATTAGAAAATACATCTGCTAAAGAAAATAAAATCGTAGAAATAAAAGTAAATGTTCCTGGAGATCATTTTGTAGTAAAAAAACAAGCCAAATCCTTTGAAGAAGCAATGGATAATAGTGTAAATCCTATTGAACGATTTTTGAAAAAACATAAAGAAACAAGATAACCTTTACAGAAAATAATAAAAAAAGACACACTTAAAAGTGTGTCTTTGATATTTATCAGAAACAAAAATAGTTATTATTCTTCAGTTGTTTCTGTTACTGTCGTTGATTCTTGTTTGATATCCTCTGCTTTTTTAGCACGACTTCTACGAGTTGTTTTCTTTTTCGTAGCTTTTGGAGAATATGTTGTGTTATAATCTACCAACTCTATAAGAGCCATTTCAGCATTATCTCCAAGTCGATTTCCTAATTTGATAATACGTGTATATCCTCCTGGTCTATCAGCTACTTTCACAGAAACTTCTTTAAAAAGCTCTGTAATAGCATATTTATTATGTAATTTACTAAATACCACACGACGATTGTGGGTTGAATCTTCTTTTGATTTAGTGATCAAAGGCTCTACAAATATTTTAAGAGCTTTTGCTTTTGCCAATGTCGTATTGATACGTTTATGCTCAATTAAAGAACAAGCCATATTTGCTAACATAGCCTTTCTATGTGCGGATTTTCTTCCTAAATTATTTATTTTATTTCCGTGTCTCATTTTCCCTTAATTTGCGTTATACAAGTTAATCTTTATCTAATTTATACTTTGATAAATCCATTCCAAAAGTAAGTCCTTTTGCTTCTACCAATTCGTCAAGTTCTGTAAGTGATTTTTTACCGAAATTTCGAAACTTCATAAGGTCACTTTTGTTAAATGACACAAGGTCTCCCAAAGTATCTACTTCGGCTGCTTTTAAACAATTCAAAGCACGTACGGATAAATCCATATCTACTAATTTTGTTTTCAAAAGCTGACGCATATGGAGAGATTCTTCATCATACGTTTCGGTTTGTGCTACTTCATCTGATTCAAGTGTTATTCTTTCGTCAGAAAATAGCATAAAATGATGTATCAAAGTTTTAGCAGCTTCTGTCAATGCATCTTTAGGATGGATAGAACCATCTGTTTTGATTTCAAAAACTAATTTTTCATAGTCCGTTTTTTGCTCTACACGATAATTTTCTATGCTATATTTAACATTTTTAATAGGTGTATAAATAGCATCAACGGCTATAGTTCCTAAAGCTGCATTGGGTTTGGCATTTTCTTCGGCAGAGATATATCCTCGACCTTTTTCGATAGTAATTTCCATTGCAATACCAACAGTATCTTCCATATTACAAATAACAAGTTCAGGGTTAAGTACGATGAATCCTGTTATAAATTTTTGAAAATCACCCGCAGTCAATTGTTTTTTTCCTGAAATAGATATAGAAACTGTTTCTGTGTCAATATCTTCAATTTGTTTTTTGAAACGTACTTGTTTCAAATTCAAAATGATTTCTGTTACATCTTCTACAATTCCCGAAATTGTTGAAAATTCATGTTCTACTTTATCTATTTTAACCGAAGTGATAGCAAAACCTTCAAGAGAAGAAAGCATAACTCTTCGCAAAGCGTTACCAATGGTTAAACCATAACCAGGCTCGAGCGGACGAAATTCAAATATCCCCTCAAACTCTGATGATTGAATCATTATAACTTTATCTGGTTTTTGAAAATTGAATAATGCCATAATTCTGACTGCTGTCTTATTATTATTTAGAGTACAACTCTACAATTAACTGTTCTTTAATATTCTCTGGAATTTGAATTCGTTTAGGAACAGAAACAAAAGTTCCTTCCAATTTTTCAGTATTCCAAGTAATCCATTCATAAACATTGCTATTAGCCGCCAACGAATTTTCGATAACGCTAAGAGATTTTGATTTTTCACGAACACCTATCACATCACCTGGTTTTAGCGTATATGATGGGATGTTTACAATATTTCCATTTACCGTAATATGACGATGTGAAACAAGTTGACGAGCTCCACTTCGAGTAGGAGATATTCCCATACGATACACTACATTATCCAATCGCGATTCACAAAGCTCAAGAAGAACCTCACCAGTTACTCCTCTACTACGTTTAGCTTTTTCATACAAATTACGGAATTGTTTTTCTAAAATTCCATATGTATATTTTGCTTTTTGTTTCTCTTGCAACTGAATAGCATACTCAGACCTTTTTGCACGTCTGCGGTTACTTCCATGTTGCCCTGGTGGATAATTTCTTTTAGAAAAAGATTTATCTTCACCAAAAATTGCTTCTCCAAATTTACGAGCAATTTTAGTTTTTGGACCTGTATATCTTGCCATTTTCTATTTAATTTTAAATAGGAGAGGATTATGAATTAAGGCTTTTCCTTCGATAATTAACCTTCCTATATTTTCATTTTATTAAATTATACTCTACGTCTTTTAGGGGGACGACATCCGTTATGAGGTAGTGGAGTTACATCAACAATTTCGGTAACTTCGATACCTGCATTATGAATACTTCTAATGGCAGATTCTCTACCATTACCTGGTCCTTTTACAAATACTTTAACTTTACGAAGTCCTGCATCGAAAGCAGCTTTTGCAGCATCTTCGGCAGCTACTTGTGCTGCATAAGGAGTATTTTTTTTAGAACCACGGAATTTCATCTTTCCTGCGGAAGACCACGCAATAACATCTCCTTTTTTATTAGTAAGAGATATAATAATGTTGTTAAATGTCGCTGAAACATGTGCTTCACCCATTGATTCTACAACAACTTTGCGCTTTTTTGACGCGGTTTTTGTATTTGATTTTGCCATATTGTTACTTATTATTTAGTTGCTTTTTTCTTATTTGCAACAGTTTTTCTTCTACCTTTTCTTGTTCTTGAGTTATTTTTTGTTTTCTGTCCTCTAAGAGGTAATCCTGATCTATGTCGGATTCCTCTATAACAACCGATATCCATTAAACGTTTGATATTCAGTTGAATTTCAGACCGTAACTCGCCTTCAATTTTGTAAGAAGCGACTACTTCACGAATTTTATTGATGTCTTCATCATTCCATTCGTTCACTTTTTTGTCTTCATTTACTTGAGCTCTCTCTAAAATTTCTTTAGCTCTACTTTTTCCGATACCAAAAATGTAAGTTAATCCTATAACTCCTCTTTTTTGTTTTGGTAAATCTATACCTGCAATTCTTGCCATAATTATCCTTGTCTTTGTTTGAATCTCGGATTCTTTTTATTAATTACGTACAATCTCCCTTTACGTCGCACAATTTTGCACTCGGGACTTCTTTTTTTAATTGATGCTCTAACCTTCATCTGTTTATTGTTTTATATTCATCAAATGTAACACATCTGCGCTTTATTTATGATTTAATATCGATAAGTAATTCTTGCTTTTGTTAAATCATATGGACTCATTTCCAACTTAACTTTATCTCCAGGTAAGAGTTTTATATAGTGCATTCGCATTTTACCTGAGATATGAGCTGTAACTATATGTCCATTATCTAACTCTACACGAAACATTGCATTGGATAATGCCTCAATTATAGTTCCATCTTGTTCTATTGCTGCTTGTTTAGCCATTGATAATTAGACTTTTCTGTTTTTACCTGTTTTCATCAAACCGTCATAGTGGCGATTCAACAAATAAGAATTTATCTGTTGCATAGTATCCATCGCTACACCTACCAATATCAACAACGAAGTACCTCCATAGAACAGTGCCCAAGCCTGTTGTACATCTAACAATTTATGTACAAATGCAGGTAATATTGCAATTATCACAAGAAATATTGAACCTGGAAAGGTAATTAAAGACATTATTTTGTCTAAATAATCTCCCGTTTCTGTTCCAGGTTTTACTCCTGGTATAAAACCACCACTTCTTTTTAAATCATCAGCCATTTTATTGGTTGGAACTGTTATTGCTGTATAAAAATATGTAAAAGTAATTATCAATAAAGCAAAAACAAAATTGTACCAAAAACCAAAAACATCGCTAAATGTTTGTTGAATTCTAATAGAGGTTTCTGACTGAGATAAACCAGCTAATGCTGCTGGAACAAACATGATCGCTTGCGCAAAGATAATAGGCATAACCCCCGAAGCATTTAATTTCAATGGGATATATTGTCTCGCTCCAAAAATATTTTTCTCAGTAGAACCACCTGTGGTTCTTCTTGCATATTGAACTGGAATTTGTCTTACAGCTAATACAAGAAAAATACTTGATAAAATAACTACAAACCATAAAACCACTTCAATAATAACAAACATTAACCCTCCAGTACTATCGCCTGTTAAACGCGAAACCCATTCTGAGAGAAATGCCTGTGGCATACGAGCTACAATACCCACCATAATCAAAAGTGAAATACCATTTCCTATACCTTTATCAGTAATTTTCTCACCAAGCCACATAGCAAAAATAGTTCCAGTTACCAGAATAATTACAGCTGGAATCATAAATCCAAGATTTTTACCCATTATAAAAGCTTCGTCTGGAACTCCTAATTTACCTATAGAATAAAGATATGCTGGCGCTTGTACGATACATATTGCTATGGTAAGCCATCGAGTAATTTGGTTGATACGTCTTCGACCACTTTCTCCTTCTTGCTGTAATTTTTGAAGATATGGAATTGCAATTCCCATCAATTGAACAACGATAGAGGCTGAAATATAAGGCATAATCCCTAATGCAAAAACAGACACATTTGCAAAAGCCCCTCCCGTAAAAGCATTTAAAAGATTTAACAATCCTCCATCAGAAGTTCTTTCTGCGAATTTTGTTAAATGTTCTGTATCTACACCAGGAAGAATTACATGTGCTCCAAACCGATATACTAAAAGAATTCCCAAAGTCAGAATAATCCGATTGCGTAATTCTTCTATTTTCCATACATTAGTTAAAGTCTCGATAAACTTTTTCATACGATATTATTATACAATTACAGCTTGACCTCCCATCTTTTCTACAGCTTGTTTTGCACTTGCTGTAAATTTATGAACAGATATATTTAATTTTGTTTTTAATTCGCCTCCACCAAGTATTTTTACTAAATCTGTTTTTTTGGCTAAGCGATTTTGAACTAAAATATCTAATGTAACGGTGTCAGTAATAACTCCTTTATCTACTAATTCTTGCAATTTTCCTAAGTTAATACCTACGTATTCTTTTCGGTTAAAATTTTTAAAACCGAATTTTGGTACGCGTCTTTGAAGAGGCATTTGTCCTCCTTCAAAACCTATTTTAGTAGAAAATCCAGAACGAGACTTAGCTCCTTTGTGCCCTCTTGTAGCCGTTCCTCCTTTTCCAGATCCTTGTCCTCTACCTACGCGCTTCCCTTCTCTATGTACTGAACCTTGTGCAGGTTTCAAATTACTTAAATTCATAACTAATCTATTTCAGTCATTTATGCTTCTTCAACAGAAACTAAGTGTTTTACTTTATTTATCATACCAAGGATAGTTGGAGTAGCTTCATGTTCTACTACTTTTCCGATACCTTTCAATCCAAGAGCCTCCAACGTAAGTTTTTGGTCTTTCGTACGCTTAATACTACTTCTAGTTTGTTTTACTCTTATCTTTGTCATTGTATCTTATTTTTATCCTTTAAATAATTTTTCTAGAGAGATTCCCCTTTGTTGAGCAATTGTTTTTGCACTACGTAATTTCAACAATGCATCCATAGTCGCCTTTACCACATTGTGAGGGTTTGATGATCCCTGAGATTTTGAAAGTACATTGTGTATTCCTACCGCTTCTAATACAGAACGTACAGCACCTCCTGCAATTACTCCAGTACCTTCCGAAGCTGGTTGCAAATACACACGAGCTCCTCCATATTTACCTTTTTGTTCGTGAGGTAATGTATTTCCAGCAAGAGGGATACGAACTAAATTTTTCTTAGCATCTTCTACCGCCTTTGCTATAGCATCTGCTACTTCTTTTGATTTTCCTAATCCATGTCCTACCACTCCATTTTCATCACCTACTACTACAATAGCTGAAAAACCGAATGCTCGTCCTCCTTTGGTAACTTTCGTTACACGTTGAACACCTACCAAACGATCTTTTAATTCAAGACCACTTGGTTTTACATATTCTACATTTTTATAATTCTGATACATAATTTCTTAGAATTTAAGTCCTGCTTCTCTTGCTCCTTCTGCCAGAGCTTTTACACGTCCGTGGTATAGATATCCTCCTCTGTCAAAAGAAATTGTTTCAATCCCTGCTGCTATTGCTTTTTTAGCAATCAATTCTCCTACTAATTTTGATTTCTCAGTTTTAGTACCAGATGTTGTGTTGATTTCTTTATCTCGTGAAGATGCAGCTACTAAGGTTATTCCCTTGGTATCATCTATAATTTGAGCATAGATTTCATTATTACTTCTAAAAACAGCCAATCTAGGTCTTTGGATAGTTCCCGATACCACTTTTTTAATTCTGTTTTTAATACGTTGTCTTCTTTCTATTTTTGATAATGCCATTTTCCTAACTATTAAGCTGATTTACCTGCTTTTCTTCTTAATTCTTCACCAACAAATTTAACTCCTTTTCCTTTGTAAGGCTCAGGTTTACGGAAAGAACGAATTTTAGCCGCTATTTGTCCAAGTAGTTGTTTATCGTGAGATGTTAATTTAATAATAGGATTTTTACCTTTTTCATTGATGGTCTCTAATTTTACTTCTTGCGGAAGTTCCATAACAATATTATGAGAAAACCCTAGTGCCAAATCAAGTTTTTGTCCCTGATTTGATGCACGATAACCTACTCCTACCAATTCTAATTCTTTAGTGAATCCTTCAGAAACTCCAACAACCATATTGTTTAGTAAAGCTCTATACAATCCATGTTTTGCATTAAGCTCTTTTGAATTTCCACTATTTTCTACCACTAATTGTCCATCTTGTTGCTTTACAGCAATGTCTTTAACTTCTTGAGTTAATTCGCCGAGTTTCCCTTTAACAGTAACTATATTATCATTGATCGTAATTGTTACTCCTTGAGGAATACTGATGGGTGCTTTACCTATTCTTGACATTTTTAGTCTTTATTATTAGTAAACATTACAAATTACTTCTCCTCCTACTTTTAACTCACGTGCTTGTTTATCGGTCATCACTCCTTTTGAAGTAGATATAATAGCGATACCAAGTCCGTTAAGTACTCGTGGAAGTTCTGCCGAACTTACATATTTACGAAGTCCAGGCGTACTTACTCTTTCTATTTTTCTGATAACAGGCTCTTTAGTCACTTTATCATATTTAAGAGCGATTTTAATCGTTCCTTGAATTCCTTCTTCTTCAAATTTATAACTTAATATAAAACCCTGATCAAATAATATTTTTGTGATTTCTTTTTTTAGATTTGAAGCAGGAATTTGTACTACTCGGTGCCCTGCACTGCTAGCATTTCTAATTCTTGTTAAAAAATCTGCTATAGGATCTGTATACATTTTTCTGTCCTTTTATCTTAATTCTACCAACTTGCTTTTCTTACACCTGGAATTAATCCTTTATTTGCCATTTCTCTGAACAATACACGAGAAATTCCAAAAGTGCGCATATACCCTTTAGGTCTTCCAGTCAATTTACAACGATTATGCAAACGTACAGGTGATGCATTTTTAGGTAATTTTTGTAATGCTTCATAATCACCAGCTTCTTTAAGAGCTTTACGCTTTGCAGCATATTTCGCTACCAATCTTTCTCTTTTAACCTCACGGGCTTTCATTGATTCTTTAGCCATACTAATTCTTTTTAAAAGGTAATCCTAATTCGCTTAATAATGATTTGGCTTCTTTATCTGTCTGAGCAGATGTTACAAATGTAATATCCATACCTGCAATTTTATTGATTTTATCAATATCAATTTCAGGGAAGATTATTTGTTCTGTAACACCTAAATTATAGTTTCCTCTTCCATCAAAACCATTGGCTTTAACTCCTTGAAAATCTCTAACACGTGGCAGTGCTGCGGTTATTAACTTATCTAAAAATTCGTACATTCTTTCTCCTCGTAAAGTAACTTTTGCTCCAATTGGCATTCCTTTACGTAATTTAAAAGATGCTACGTCTTTTTTAGAGGTAGTGGCAACTGCTTTTTGACCTGTGATTTTAGTCAATTCTTCCACAGCATAATCAATTTGTTTTTTGTCTGCAACTGCAGAGCCAACTCCTCGGCTAACCACAATCTTTTCAAGTTTAGGAACTTGCATTACATTTTTATAACCAAATTCTTCTTTAAGAGCTGCTATAATACGCTCTTTATACTCTTTTTTTAGTCTAGGTACATAAGCCATAACTACAATACTTCTTTAGATTTTTTTGAAAATCTTACTTTTTTACCATTTCTCTCTTCATATCCTACTCGTGTTGCCTTTTTTGTTTTTGGATCAATCAAAGACAAATTTGAGATATGAATAGGAGCTTCTTTCTTAACGATTCCTCCTTGAGGATTTTTAGCACTTGGTTTTGTATGCTTTGAAACCAAATTTACTCCCTCAACTATCGCTCTATTCTTTTCGCGATCTACTTTAAGAACAACTCCTTGTTGCCCTTTATGTTCGCCCGCGATAACTAATACAGTATCTCCTGATTTTATTTTCAGTTTTATCATTGCTAATGTCTAAATTAAAGCACTTCTGGTGCTAATGATACTATTTTCATAAACTGTTTATCACGAAGTTCTCTGGCAACAGGACCAAAAACACGTGTTCCTCTCATTTCTCCGGCGGCGTTCAAAAGCACACAAGCATTTTCATCAAATCGGATATAAGAACCATCTTGGCGTCTTACTTCTTTTTTGGTTCTCACCACTACGGCGGTTGATACTTGTCCTTTTTTTACGTTACCATTAGGAGTAGCTTCTTTCACTGTAACAACTATTTTATCTCCTACTGAGGCATATCTTCTCTTTGTACCTCCAAGCACACGGATTGTCAAAACTTCTTTGGCACCCGTATTATCTGCTACTTTTAATCTTGATTCTTGTTGTACCATAATTACTTAGCTCTTTCAATGATTTCAACTAATCTCCAACACTTAGTTTTACTTAATGGACGAGTTTCCATTATTCTTACTGTATCACCAATGTTACAATCATTCTTTTCATCGTGTGCAACAAATTTTTTAGTGCGCAACACGAACTTCCCATACATAGGGTGTTTTACTCGTTTAATAACAGAAACTACGATAGATTTATCCATTTTGTTACTACTAACAACCCCTATTCTTTCTTTTCTTAAATTTCTCTTTTCCATATTAAGGCAGCATCGAATTATTGTAATTCTCTTTTGGTTAATTCACAAGACAATCTTGCCACAGTTCTTCTCACTTTTCTAAGTTCAAGTGGATTTTCTAATGGCGTAATTGCATGAGCCATTTTCATATCTGCATATGTTTTTTTGTATTGACCAAGCTTTTCTTGTAGCTCAGCAACCGACAACTTCTTAACTTCAGACTGTTTCATCGCTAAATAAATTAATCTTGATAATCTCTTGCTACAACAAATTTAGTCTTCACAGGTAGTTTTTGTGCAGCAAGACGCAAAGCTTCTTTTGCTACTTCCAAAGATACTCCACCTACTTCAAACATTATTCTTCCTGGTTTTACAACGGCTGCCCAATATTCTACGGCACCTTTACCTTTACCCATACGTACCTCCAAAGGTTTTTTCGTAATTGGCTTATCTGGAAAAATCTTAATCCACAATTGTCCCTCACGTTTCATATAACGAGTTGCTGCTACACGAGCGGACTCTATCTGACGTGCTGTGATAAATGATGACTCTAAGGATTTAATACCAAACATACCATTAGAAAGTTCGTGTCCTCGTTGAGAAACTCCTTTCATTCTACCTTTTTGTACTCTACGATATTTCGTTCTTTTTGGCTGTAACATTCTTTTAAATCTTTAAATAATTACTTTTTACGGCGCGCTCTTTTTGCCCCTCCTCCACGATTATCATCTCTTGATGGTGAACTTCCTGTGTTTTTCTTGGTCATTCCTACAAGTGGAGAAAGTTCTCGCTTACCATAAACTTCACCTTTCATTATCCATACTTTGATTCCCATTCTACCATAAGTAGTATGTGCTTCATCAATAGCATAGTCTATGTCTGCTCTAAAAGTAGAAAGTGGAATACGTCCTTCTTTATAACTCTCAGAACGAGCCATTTCAGCTCCATTCAAACGACCTGAAATCATCACTTTTATTCCTTCTGCATTCATACGCATCGTTGCTGCAATAGCCATTTTTATTGCTCTTCTATAAGAAATACGATTTTCTATTTGTCGAGCTATACTTGCTGCAACCAGGGGAGCATCTAATTCAGGACGCTTAATTTCAAAGATATTGATTTGAATATCTTTATCTGTAATTTTTTTAAGCTCTTCTTTTAGCTTGTCTACCTCTTGCCCACCTTTTCCGATAATAATACCAGGGCGAGCCGTAGTGATAGTAACGGTTACAAGTTTTAAAGTTCGCTCAATAATTACACGAGACACACTAGCTTTTGATAAACGTGTATGAACATACTTTCTGATTTTATCATCTTCTGCTAACCTATCTCCATAATCATTTCCTCCATACCAGTTTGATTCCCATCCTCTGATAATTCCAAGGCGATTTCCTATTGGATTTGTCTTTTGTCCCATACTTTTATCTTAGCTTTCTGTGTTATTTTTTGCGCTTAAAACCAATGTTACATGGTTAGAACGTTTACGAATTCTATGTGCTCTTCCCTGTGGTGCTGGACGAAGTCTTTTAAGCATAGCTCCTCCATCCACACGAATTTCTTTAACAAATAATTGAGCACTTTCTATATCAGCTCCTTCATTTTTAGCTTGCCAATTAGCAACTGCCGAACGCATCAATTTTTCTAAACGAGAAGCTGCTTCTTTTTGGTTAAATTTTAAAATAGCAAGTGCTTTTTCTACTTCTATTCCTCTTACTAAATCAGCTACTAAACGCATTTTTCGAGGTGAAGTAGGGCAGTTATTCAACTTAGCAAAAGCTAAATTTCTTTTAGCTTCTTTTATTTCTAATGCTTTTTCTCTTTTACGAACTCCCATAGCCTTCTATTATTTTTTACCTTTATTTTTCGCTCCCGCATGTCCTCTAAATGAACGTGTTGGCGAAAATTCTCCTAATTTATGTCCTACCATATTCTCTGTAATATACACAGGAATAAACTGACGACCGTTATGAACTGCAATAGTTTCTCCTACAAAATCAGGTGTAATCATTGAGGCTCTTGACCAAGTCTTAATTACTACTTTCTTTCCTGATTCCTTATTTTGGAGAATTTTTTTCTCCAAACTATAATGAACATATGGTCCTTTTTTCAATGAACGTGCCATTCTCTATTATTTTATTTCTTTCTACGTTCTACAATATACTTATTACTTGCTTTGGTTTTAGAACGAGTTCTATAACCTTTGGCAGGTATTCCTTTTCTTGAGCGAGGATGTCCTCCCGAAGCACGACCTTCTCCACCTCCCATTGGATGATCAACAGGGTTCATTACTACAGCTCTTGTACGAGGTCTTCTACCTAACCATCTTGAACGCCCTGCTTTACCTGAAATAACTAACTGATGATCTGAATTAGATACAGCACCAATAGTTGCTATACATGTAAGTAAAATCATTCGGGTTTCTCCCGATGGTAATTTAACAGTGGCATATTTTCCTTCTTTCGCCATCAGTTGAGCAAAAGTTCCCGCAGAACGTGCAATATTAGCACCTTGTCCCGGACGCAATTCAATACACGAAATAACGGTTCCTAATGGAATTTGAGCCAAAGGCATCGCATTTCCTATTTCTGGCGCTACATTTTCTCCTGAAACAATTACTTGATCTACTTTCAATCCAGCAGGGGCTATAATATATCGTTTTTCACCATCAGCATATTGTATCAAAGCAATAAATGCTGTTCTGTTCGGATCATATTCAATTGAAACAACTTTTGCTTCTACATCAAATTTGTTTCTTTTGAAATCAATAATACGATACTTTTTCTTATGACCACCGCCTATATAGCGCATAGTCATTTTCCCTTGATTGTTTCTACCCCCAGTCTTTTTTAACGGAACTAAAAGACTTTTTTCCGGCTTATCAGTGGTAATTGCGTCAAAATTATTTACCACTCTAAAACGCTGACCTGGAGTAATCGGTTTTAATTTTCTTACTGACATACGTTTGTCTTAAAATACTTAAATCTTAAATATTGCTATAAAAATCTATAGTTTCACCTTCTTTTATACTAACAATTGCTTTTTTAATTGCATTTGTTTTAGCTATTTGAAGCCCATTCTTTGTATATCGAGTTGCTCGTTTAGGTCCATAATTCAATGTTTTTACTGATTGAACACTTACCCCATAGGTTGCCTCTACTGCTTCTTTTATTTGAATTTTATTAGCTTTAACAGAAACTGCAAAAGTATAACGATTATTTAGCTCACTATCAGCAGTTGCTTTTTCAGTAATAATAGGTTTTATCAACACTTCCATCACTCATTATTTAGTTAAAATTGACTCAATAGCTCCTACTGCACTCTCCAAAATCACTACATTTGACACATTAACTATTGCGTAAGTATTTAATTCTGAGAAAGTTACAACATTTGAACTCGTTAAATTACGCGAGGACAAATATACGTTTTTATTTATATCTGCCAACACAAAAAGCGATTTTTTATTTTGAATTCCCAAAGAATTTAAAACATTAACAAAATCTTTGGTTTTTGGTGTTTCAAAATTGAAATCTTCAACTACAATAATTGAATTTTCTTTTGCTTTCAAACTCAAAGCTGATTTTCGAGCTAAACGTTTTACTTTTTTATTCAATTTTTGAGTATAATCTTTTGGTCTTGGTCCGAAAATACGTCCTCCTCCTACAAAAACCGGAGATTTCACACTACCTGCACGAGCTGTACCTGTTCCTTTTTGTTTCTTAATCTTGCGAGTACTTCCTGCAACCTCATTACGTTCTTTGGATTTATGTGTTCCTTGACGTTGATTTGCCAAATATTGTTTAACATCCAAATAAATTACATGATTGTTTGGCTCGATTCCGAAAACATCATCTGAAAGAGTTATCTTTCTACCTGTTTCTTTTCCTTGTATGTTTAATACTGCTACTTCCATTATTTGTGAATCGTTACATAAGCATTTTTATGACCTGGAATACATCCTTTTACTATCAAAAGATTTTTTTCAGGTATCACTTTTAACACTTTTAGGTTTTGTACTGTTACTTTTTCTGCTCCCATTCTACCTGCCATACGCATTCCTTTGAATACTCGTGAAGGATACGATGATGCTCCGACAGAACCAGGTGCTCTTAATCGGTTATGTTGACCGTGAGTAGATTGCCCTACTCCACCAAAACCGTGTCTTTTTACTACCCCTTGGAACCCTTTTCCTTTGGAGATACCTGTTACATCTACAAATTCTCCTTCTACGAACAAATCCACGGTAATAGTATCACCCAACTTATACTCTTGTTCAAACTCCTTGAATTCAATGACTTTTTTCTTAACAGAAACACCTGCTTTGGCAAAATGACCTAATTCCGCTTTATTTGAGCGTTTTTCAGTCTTGTCATCGAAACCGAGTTGAAGAGCCTTATACCCGTCAACCTCTAAGGTTCTGACTTGGGTAACTACACAAGGACCTGCCTCAATAATGGTACACGGAATATTTTTTCCGCTTTCATCAAAGATACTAGTCATCCCTACTTTTTTTCCAATTAACCCAGACATATTTATTATTAAATTATTTAAGTTTTACAATTCATAAAATTCAGGGCAAAGATATTTTAGCCCTGAATATTAGTATTTCCCGTTTTTCCTTTGTCAATTAAGACGCCAGATAAGTTAAGTAAAACTATCGTTCTACTTTAAAATCATCACACTTTGATTTCTACCTCAACACCACTTGGCAATTCAAGTTTCATAAGTGCATCAATCGTTTTTGGAGATGAACTATAAATATCCAAAAGACGCTTATATGAACATAATTCGAATTGTTCGCGCGATTTTTTATTGACATGAGGAGAACGAAGTACAGTAAATATTTTCTTGTGAGTAGGTAAAGGAATAGGTCCTGTTACCGCAGCTCCTGTTGATTTTACTGTTTTTACAATTTTATCAGCTGATTTATCAACCAAATTATAATCGTATGATTTTAATTTTATTCTTATTTTTTGACTCATCTTTCTAAAAATTATTTACCACCTTTAGCATTTTTAATTACTTCTTCTGCAATATTACTAGGAGTTTCTGCATAATGAGAAAATTCCATTGTCGAAGTAGCACGACCTGATGACAAAGTACGAAGAGCCGTTACGTAACCAAACATTGTTGAAAGCGGCACATTAGCTTTAATTACTTTTGCACCATTTCTATCTCCCATATCATTTACTTGACCACGACGACGGTTCAAATCTCCTACGATGTCCCCCATATTTTCCTCAGGAGTAATCACTTCAAGTTTCATAATTGGCTCCATTAGTACAGCTTTTGCAGCACGTGCCGCTTCTTTGTAACCTAATTTAGCTGCCAATTCAAACGACAAAGAGTCGGAATCCACAGGGTGGAAAGAACCATCTCGTAGGATAATCTTCATTGCGTCCATCTCAAATCCTGCTAAAGGTCCATTTTTCATTGCTTCTTTGAAACCTTTTTCAATAGAAGGTATATATTCTTTTGGAATATTTCCTCCTTTTATTTCATTAACAAATTCAAGTCCTGTCTTTCCTTCTTCTGCAGGTTGCATTGTAAATACAATATCAGCAAATTTACCACGACCTCCCGTTTGTTTCTTATAAACCTCTCTATGGTCTGCTGAAGCTGTAATTGCTTCTTTATATTCTACTTGTGGTTCACCTTGGTTTACTTCTACTTTAAATTCCCTTTTCAATCTATCTACAATGATATCCAAGTGCAACTCTCCCATCCCTGAGATAATTGTTTGCCCAGAAGCTTCATCTGTTTTTACTTGAAAAGTCGGGTCTTCTTCTGCTAATTTTGCCAAAGCCATACCCATTTTATCCACATCAGCCTTTGTTTTAGGCTCAACAGCAATACCAATTACTGGATCGGGAAACACCATACTTTCAAGTACAATAGGAGCTTTTTCCGCACACAAAGTATCTCCTGTTTTAATATCTTTAAATCCAACAGCTGCTCCGATATCTCCTGCTTCAATATATTCGATAGGATTTTGTTTATTAGCATGCATTTGATAAATACGAGAAATACGCTCTTTATTTCCTGAACGCGTATTCAACACATAAGAACCAGCATCTAAATGCCCAGAATATGCACGGAAAAATGCTAAACGTCCTACATATGGGTCGGTAGCAATTTTAAATGCTAACGCAGCAAAAGGTTCTTCAACAGATGGTTTTCTAAATACTGGTTCATTTGTATCAGGATTTGTTCCTTCGATTGCTTCTTTATCCAAAGGAGAAGGCAAATAACGACAAACTGCATCAAGCATAAATTGAACTCCTTTGTTCTTAAAAGAAGAACCACAAACCATCGGAATAATAGCCATATCCATTACTGCAGCTCGAAGTGCTGTATGAATTTCTTCTTCTGAAATGGAACTTTCATCTTCCATAAATTTTTCTAAAAGACCTTCATCATAACCCGCCACTTCCTCTATAAGTTGCGATCTATATTTAGCTACATCAGCTTTCATATCTTCTGGAATATCTACAACATCAAATGTTGCTCCTTGAGTTTCTTCATGCCAAATAATAGCTCTATTTTTAATCAAATCGACAATACCTTTAAAATCAGCCTCTTCACCAATAGGAAGAACGATAGGTACGGCATTTGATTTTAACATTTCACGAACTTGACGACATACATTCAAAAAATCTGAACCTTGTCTATCCATTTTATTAACAAAGCCCATTCGAGGCACTTTGTAGTTGTCAGCCAATCTCCAGTTAGTTTCAGACTGAGGTTCAACACCATCAACCGCACTAAACAAGAACACTAACCCATCTAAAACACGCAATGAACGATTTACCTCTACGGTAAAATCCACGTGACCGGGGGTATCAATAATATTGAAATGATACTCTTTTGCATCAGTTGTTGGTTTCCCGTTTTCTGTTGGAAAATTCCAAACACAAGTTGTGGCAGCCGACTGAATTGTGATTCCGCGCTCTGCCTCTTGTTCCATCCAGTCCATTGTCGAAGCTCCATCATGAACCTCTCCTAATTTGTGAGTTTTCCCTGTATAGAACAAAATACGCTCTGTTGTTGTTGTTTTACCTGCGTCAATATGCGCAGCAATACCAATATTTCTTGTATATTTTAAATCTCTACTCATTTATTTATGTATTAAAATCTAAAATGTGAGAATGCTTTATTTGCTTCTGCCATTTTGTGAGTATCCATTCTTTTCTTCACAGCAGCTCCTTCTTCTTTAGCAGCCGAAAGTATTTCACCTGCTAATTTCTGAGCCATTGATTTTTCATTACGCTTACGCGCATAACCAATAAGCCATTTCATGGCCATTGACACTTTTCTATCTGGACGAATTTGCATAGGAATTTGGAATGTAGCCCCTCCAACTCTACGACTACGCACTTCTACATGAGGCATTACATTTGACAATGCGTCTTTCCACACTTCTAAAGCAGTTTTCTCGTCATTATTCTTTTTTTGTTCTACGATATCAAGCGCATCATAAAACACCTTAAAAGCCACTGATTTTTTACCATCCCACATCAAATTATTCACAAAACGAGTAACTAATTGATCATTAAATTTAGGATCTGGCAAAAGAGGTCTTTTTTTAGCCTGTCTTTTTCTCATTTCTTCTCGCTTAAAAGATTTTTAAATTACTTTTTCTTTCCTGTTGTTGCTGGTGCTTGACCTGGTTTTGGACGTTTTGCTCCGTACTTAGAACGACGTTGAGTTCTTCCATTCACTCCCGCTGTATCCAAAGCTCCACGTACAATATGATACCTTACACCTGGCAAATCTTTTACCCTTCCACCTCTTACCAATACTATCGAGTGCTCTTGGAGATTATGTCCTTCACCAGGGATATACGCATTAACCTCGCTCCCATTTGTCAAACGAACACGCGCTACTTTACGCATTGCCGAGTTCGGTTTTTTGGGTGTTGTTGTATAAACACGCGTACAAACCCCTCTTCGTTGAGGACACGAATCCAAAGCAGCCGATTTACTCTTCTTGGTAATTTTGGCTCTTCCTTTTCGTACTAATTGTGAAATTGTTGGCATATTATTACAATAATTATTTTTTTAATAAACTCTTTTGAGGGCGCAAAGGTACATCTTTTTTTTTTATGTACAAATATTTAGTCATTTTTTTTATTATTTTTTTTATTATTTTGAATTTATTTCTTCTTGTCTATAACGAAATCATACATCATATATTTTTCAATATGTGATTTGTAACACCTCATTTGCCCATTTTTTTTGTGAAAAACAAAATTTTTATCTTTCTGTCATTTTATATAAATGCAAAGAACAATAATTTTATCTTAATTCAAAAACTTTGACTTGGTTCAATGTGATATGCTGTATTTTTCTTTTATGTAAAAAATAATTGTACAAACTATTCATAAAAATTTATACATTTATCAAAAAACGGATTGTTTAAACAATCCGTTTTTCTTTAAAACATTTTTATTATATGTAACTAGCAAAGAAATTTTTTCATTAAACAAAATCATTGATTACTTTGGTGATAAAAGTAATTTGTTCATCATCCAATTCGGTATGCATAGGAAGCGAAATAACTTCTTTGACAAGTTGGTTAGTTACAACAAAATCAGCTTCATTGTATCGGCTATCGGTATATGCTTTTTGTTTATGTAAAGGAATTGGGTAGTAAATACCGAACGGAATATTGTTCTCTGCGAATTTTCTTGCCAATTCATCACGTTTTCCATTGGTTATACGTAATGTATATTGATGAAATACGTGTGAAGTATCGCCTTGCGTGATTTCTGGAGTGATTACATTTGGATTATTTTTAAGTGCATCAGAATATTTTTGAGCTGCTGTACGACGGCTTTTATTATACGAATCTAAATGTGGTAATTTGGCACGAAGTACGCAGGCTTGCAAGGTATCTAATCGGGAATTGACACCGACTACATCGTGATGATAGCGCTCGTACATGCCATGATTGACAATTCCACGAAGTGTATGAGCCAACGCATCATCATTAGTAAAAATTGCTCCTCCATCACCGTAACAACCTAAGTTTTTGGAAGGGAAAAAAGAAGTTGCCCCAACATGTCCGATAGTTCCTGTTTTTTGTTTTCTTCCGTCAGACCACTGAAAATCAGACCCTATGCCTTGCGCATTGTCTTCAATTACAAATAAATTATATTCGTTGGCAATTTGCATAATAGCTTCCATATTGGCAGGTCGTCCATAAAGATGAATTGGAACTATAGCTTTGGTTTTTGGGGTTATAGCTTTTTTAATAGCCTCAATATCAATATTAAAAGTGTCTTTTTCTACATCAACAAGGACTGGAGTAAGTTGCAAAAGAGCAATAACTTCAACCGTAGCGGCAAAGGTAAAATCGGCCGTAATTACTTCATCACCTGGTTTGAGCCCCAAACCCATCATTGCTATTTGCAAAGCATCGGTTCCGTTAGCACAAGGAATTACGTGCTTTACACCAAGATAATTTTCTAATTCTTTAGCAAAAAGTTGCACATCAGCACCATTGATAAAAGCTGAAGTTTCTAAAATTTGTGTGAAAGAATCTGTTATTTGTTGTTTTATTTTTTGGTATTGTCCTTGCAAATCAACCATTTGTATTTTTTTCATCGGAAAGATATATTAAAAATCTCTGCAAATGTACAAAATAGTTGATAAAACAGAAAACAATGATACTGATTTTTATTTTTATTGTCTAAAATTAAAATATTTTATAAATAATTCAAGAATTATTTTACTTTTTAAGCAGTGATTTCAAAAATGCTATTTGTTCGTCTTTTTCTTTTAGTCTACTCTCGTATGATTCTATCAATTTGTTGGTAACTTCTTTATTTTCAATGGTCAAATTCTGCACATATCCATTTCCATAAGAACCTTCATAATTAGTCTGTTGCTGAATATGAAACTTACTATCATTAAAAAAATCTGTTACTTCTGTATGGAGAATTTCAGCTATTTGAAAAAGTCTATCCACCGTAATTTTGATAGTTTCGTTTTCTAATCGAGCATATGACGCTTGACTAATATTAAGTTGACTTGCTAAATATTCTTGTGAAAATCCTTTTTGTTCTCTAATCTTTCTGATATTAAAACCTACTCTATACATAATATGTATAACTTAATACGTAATATGGTTGCAAATATACAATTTTAATTTTGCATACACACTAAAAAAATGTAAATTTGCAAAAAATTACAACAATTATTATATTCATAACTTTACAATCCTTAAAAATACTGTTACATATTAACTTTTTAATTAAATATAATCAATCCCAAATTAAATAACCACAAAATGAAACGTATTACATTTATTAGCGCTGTTCTTTTTTTATTTAGTTATTACAACGCCTTATCGCAATCAGCTATTCCTGTGCGTCCATTGAATCATTTAACTGATTTCTCTCTTAGAGGAAAGGTAAAATCATTCAAGGTAACTCCGTATAGAGCTATTGATTCAATGGGAATTATAAGACGAGGTCCCAAATTAGAAACCTGGACAGGTGATGATATCTCTTTTTTCAATCAACAAGGTTATAAAATTGAAAGAGAAAAATACACCCAAAACGAAAAATTACAATTGAAAGTAGTTATTGCTTACAATGACAAAAACCAACGTATTACACGCAACATTTACAATACTGCTGGTAAAATAACTGCCAAATATGTTTATCATTACGACAAAACAGGTCATAAAATTGCTTACAACACCTATCATACCGATGGAGAACTAATAGAATCGTGGAAATATGTTAATGATAATAACGGACGTGAAATAGAAGTTACTTATCATAATTATAAAAATCCTATATTGAACCAAAAATTCACTTATCAATACAATAAATTAGGTAAAATACATATCATTACTAAAATCAATTTAAAAACTGGGCAACCCCAAGAGTTCTGGAAATACACCTATAATAATAGGGGACTAATACAAGTGCTTGAAAATTACAAAAATAACTCACTAATGTACAAAATTGCTATCATTTATGATAATTTTGGTAATGAAAAATCTATCCGTACAATAGATAAAAAAGGAAATTATATCGAAGAAAAACAATATCAATACACTTTTGATTCTAATGGCAATTGGACTGAACGTATTGAATACACTAACCTCTTTCCAAAAGTTATTTATGTGAGAGATATCAATTATTATTAAATTCTGTTTTTTCATAATTTTTCAAATAAGCATACACAATCCATTCGTACCCCAAATATATTCAAACTGATTGATGTATGCTTATTTCTATTGCAATATCAATTTGTAAGGAAATATATAGACATAATGTATGCAAACAAAATAATATTCTTACCTTTGTCTGCGATAAATATATATGTCTATGAGAACATTTTATAATTTTCTTATTTCTTTTATTCAATTTATATTGCCTTTTTTTGCTTTATTCAACAAAAAAATAAAACTCTTTGTTGATGGACGAAAGCAAACATTAACTATTTTAAAAGAAAAAATATCAAAAAATAATTCAATAATATGGATACATACAGCTTCTCTTGGCGAATATGAGCAAGGATTGCCCATAATAAAGGAGCTAAAAAAAATGTATTCGAATAAAAAAATTGTTGTTTCGTTTTTTTCTCCTTCGGGGTACGAAATCAAGAAAAATACTACTGATTCTAATGTAGTAGTTTATCTTCCCTTAGATACCAAAAAAAATGTAATTTCTTTTTTAGATGCTTTGCAACCCGAAATAGCTATTTTTGTAAAATATGAATTTTGGATAAATTACCTTTTTGAACTTAAAAAACGAAACATAAAAACTTATTTAGTTTCTGGAATTTTTAGAAAGAATCAAATATTCTTTACGTGGTATGGAGGATTGCTTCGTAAAGCCTTATTTAGTTTTACACACTTTTTTGTTCAGAATGACATATCTAAAAATTTGTTGCAATCCATTGGTTTTTCAAATGTAACAACAAGTGGAGATACTCGTTTTGATAGAGTTTTAGAAATATTACATCAAAATAATTCACTTGATTTTATTGAAAAGTTTGTTAATAACCAAATATGTATTGTATTTGGTAGTTCTTGGAGAGAAGATGAAGAAATATTTTTACAATTTGTAAATTATTGTCCTGAACATATTAAAATAATTATTGCACCACACAATATAAATGAAAATGAAATCAATTCATTACGAAGAAAAATACATAAAAAAGTTACTTTTTTCAGCGAAAAAGACACTAAAAACTTATCAGAATATAATGTTTTCATTATAGATACTATCGGAATACTTACAAAAGTATATAGTTATGCAGATATTGCTTACGTAGGTGGTGGAATGAAAACAGGACTTCATAATGTTTTAGAACCTGCTGTTTTTGGCATACCTGTTGTCATTGGCAAAGAATATAGTAAATTTTTGGAGGCAAAAGAATTAGTAAAATTAGGCGGTATTCTCTCTGTTGATAATCCGAAAGATTTTTCAAAAGTTATTATTGCATTTGTAGTTGATAAAAATTTACGCCAAAAAGCAGGAAATATCAACAAAAATTATATAGAAAGCAAAAAAGGAGCTACCAATACCTTTATTCAATTTATAAAAAACCAATAACTTCTCTACTCTATTTATAAAAATCTTTTTATTTATGGAAAAATCATCATACATTATTTATAATGCTTCAGCAGGAAGTGGAAAAACCTTTACACTTGTAAAAACTTTTCTTAAAATCATTTTAAAAACTCAAAATCCTGATATTTTTAGGTCATTACTTGCTATTACTTTCACAAACAAAGCTGTCGGAGAGATGAAAAGCCGTATTATAGAGAAACTATCTATTTTTTCAGATATTGAAAAAGCAAAAAAAGAACCAATGTTCTCTCAAATACGTAGTGAGTTACAATTATCTGAAAAAACACTATCAGAAAGAGCTTCAAGAGTGCTTAAACAAATTCTTCATAACTATTCGGCATTGAGTATTACAACAATTGACGGATTTAATCATCAGTTAATTCGTAATTTTGCTTTTGATTTACATTTGAATCCAAATTTTGAAGTATTTCTTGATGTTGATGATTTGATTCGGCAAGCTGTTGATAACCTTCTTAAAAAAATAGGTGAAGATACACAAATAACCGAATTGCTTATTGAATTTTCTAAAGATAAAATACGTGATAATAAAAATTGGGACATCACAACTGAATTGCTTCAAGTAGCAAAACTCTTGACTATAGAGAATAATTACGAATATTTACAATCTTTTCAAGATAAAACCTTAGATGATTTTGACCAACTGAAAAAAAACACAAAGCAACAACTACAATTTGTAAAGAAATCAATGATAAAAAATGCAGATAATTTCTTTGAATTGGCTGATAAACAAGGTTGGGAAAGTGAAGATTTCTCACACGGTTCTGCTTATAAATTTTTCAAAAAGATAAAGGAAAATCCCAATGAAAATATTGAATCATCCTTAGAAACACAATGGGCTATACATATTGAAGACAAACCTTTATATACCAAAACGCTGGCAAAAAAAAATCCGCAAAAGGCATCAGAATTAGATGAATATCAAAATATAATTGCTCTATATTTTAGAAATATTGAAAGTGATTATCACTATAAAAAATATTATCAAAATATATTGAAAAACATAACTCCCCTAGCGGTTCTTCGCAGTATTCAAAAGGAAATTGAAACAATAAAAGAAGAAGAAAATATATTACCTATCTCTGAGTTCAACAATATAATTCATCAAAACATAAGCGGACAGCCTACGCCGTTTATCTATGAGCGTATCGGGCAACGTTATCAGCATTATTTCATTGACGAATTTCAAGATACATCTATTTTGCAATGGCATAATATACTCCCTTTGATTAGTGATGCTTTGCAAAGTGAAAATTTGTCAAAAGTACGAGGTTCATTACTTTTAGTAGGTGATGCAAAGCAATCTATTTATCGTTGGAGGGGAGGAAAAGCAGAACAATTTATGGACTTGTACCTAAAAGAAAAAAATCCTTTCTTTATTGTTCCTGAAATTGCTGATTTGGACAAGAATTTCCGTAGTTACGAAGAAATTATTTTGTTTAATAACGATTTTTTTAAGTTTATTTCGGAAGAAAAAAGGCTTTTTCTAACTGAAACATATCAAAATTTGTACAAAAATGCCATTCAAAATACACACCCAAAAACTCAAAAAGGTGGATATATTGCTATCGAATTCCTAGATATTGCTTCTACTTCCAAAAATGAAGAAGAACCTATTACAATTGATGAAGCATATAGCAATTCAGTACTTAATTTTGTCAAAGATGCAATGAATTGTGGCTTTGAAGAGCGTGATATTTGTATCCTAACACGAACCAATAAGCAAGGTATTGTTTTGGCACAAACTCTTTCAGATAACGGGTACAAAGTTATCTCTCCTGATGCTCTATTACTTGCCAATATTGCCGAAATTCAGTTTTTAATACTCCTTAGCAAACTTTCTTTAACAGAAAACAAAGAACTCAAAGCTAATTTATTGCTTCTGTACTGCGAACTAAAACAAATAAAAGATATTCATGCTTTTGTTATTCAATATATCAATGAGCCTATTTCTTATTTCTTAGATTCGGTAGATTTTTCAATGGATTATTTTCACAAATACTCATATTATGAAGGCATTTCATATGCTATCGAACGCTTTGGGCTTGCCAAAAATTCTGATGCATATCTTTCACATTTTTTAAATCTGGTTTTTGAGTTCAAAAATATACACAAAGGAGGCATTTATGACTTCTTACAATACTGGGAAGATAAGAAAGAAACGTTAAGCATTAGCGCTCCAAGCGGTCTGAATGCCATTAGTGTAATGACTGTTCATAAAAGCAAAGGATTGGAATTCCCTGTAATCATTTATGCATATGTCATTGACGATTTGACAACGAAAAAAGATAAAATTTGGCTTGAAGTACCCAAAGAAGATTATTTCGGATTTGAGTATTTGCTACTTGATAATTATTCAGGATTAGATAACGTAGCCCCCCAAGCAGTTACTTTGCTATCAGAACAACAACTACTTGACCAGTTGAACATTATGTACGTGGCTATGACACGTCCGAAAGCACATCTGTATATTATAACAGATACAAGAAGGATACAAAAAGACTCGCAACAGCTTAAATCTTTTGCCAATGTGCTTAGAGAATTTCTTATTTATAAAAATTTATATCAAGAAGCAATTCATTTCTATGAATTTGGACAAAAAGTAACTCATCACAAGCAAACAACTGCTGAGACTCAGTATATAGAATTTGTACAAAGCCCTTCGCAACTCAACAATTATACAATTGTAACCAAAGAAGGACTTCTCTGGGATAGCAAAATGCAACATGCCATTGAGAAAGGAAACCTCATACACCAACTTTTGGCACAAATAGCAACCGAAAAAGATGTTGCTCCTATACTTTGGCAAGCACAAGCACAAGGCATAATATCCAAAGAACAAATTGTTTTACTTCAAGAACAAATACTATCTATCGTACATCATACAACAATTAGCGAATATTTTTCTGACAAATATTTGATTCTCAATGAACAAGAATTTATAAATCACGCAGGCGAATACCTTCGTCCTGACCGAATTGTCATTGATACAAATACCCGTAAAGCCATTCTGATTGATTACAAAACCGGGAGTTTCTATCCCAAATATATCACGCAACTTAGAGAATATGCCAGCGTACTTACCAAACTAAATTATCAGATAGAAAAAGCCTTTTTAGTGTTTATCAATGAGCAAATTCAGGTACAAGAGGTAAATATAGTTTAATTTCGAATCAAAGAAAATATTCATTAGTTTGTTATTTCGAGTACAATCAAGAAATAATAGTATATTAAATAGCAAAACCAAATGT
>NZ_BPMA01000013.1:0-8963 GCF_026005215.1 Capnocytophaga catalasegens
CTTATCGCGTTGTGCTTTAAAATGATTGCGACAATCTGCTTCTGTACCGAAATGTGCCATGAAACTGAAAATATTCATAACTACTGATTTTGAAGCAAAAATACAAATTTATTTTTAATTGCGGATATACAATGATTTTTTAATATTAAAAAGAGAAGGTACTTTGTACACATACATAGATGAAGAGTTAAAAATCTCCCTCCTCTGGCAAAAAGACCTTAGCAAAATCACAAGTTATACAGAATGGGATGGCACAGAAGAAAAAGGAGAGATAAGAGAAATTTATTCATACAATGACACGCTTATCGTTCTTACTCAGGTGTTTATTCTTAGAATAAATTTACAAACAGGTGATATAATTTATTCGTTGCGTTTACCAGCTGGGCTTATGACTTTGTCTATCGAGAGAAATAAGGCTTATGGTTGCTATGGTTATCATTATATGGAAATTGATTTAGAAAAAGGTGAGTTAATCAATTTCGTTCGTATAGAAAATGCTTTATTAAACGGACAAGAATACAACGCCATTATGAATAAAGCCAGTTATAAAGATGGTTTTGTTTTTCACGGATTGCGTTTAGAGGGCAGTCAGTATGCCGTAGGAGCTATAAACACGCAAACAGGCAATCGAGAATGGATAAGTCCTTTGAGTGTTAATATGGTAGAAAAAATAGAATTTCACAATGATAAAATGTTTATTTCTGATACTGGCGGGAATTTGTTTATTTACGAGCGGGAAATTTGAGTCCGCAGTGGAGTTAGATTTGGGCGACGGCATTACCAAGTTGCGTAAATATGACATTGAAATGAATAGTAGTGTAAAATTAGAGTTTAAGGTTTTGTCAGACTGAAAACCCTTCTCGATACAATTCGCTCCACTTCGTTGCACAAATAACTCGAAGTGACGGAGGAAAATAATTATCTTTGATAAATTTCCACTACCATTCCCCCTTTGAAGGGGGGGGTAGGGGGATGTTAGAGCGTTAAACGCAATGTTAGACTGAGCAAAATCGAAGTCTAAAGGGAGCAGGGGGATGTAATTTTTAGCAAAAAGCTATAATTTTGAAATTTTAATAAATATAGCTTGTAATTCTTAAAAAGAAATAATACATTTGCAGCGTCATTATAAATAAAAACTACCAACTAACTCAAAAAAGTGATGAAAAATTTGTGTAATACACAGAAAATCAGTATCTTTGTAAGTACCAAGGCACAGCACGTGTCTTAAACAGCCGAAAATAGATTTATCATATAATAATGGTATCAATCCGTTTGGTGGAGAACGCTCTCTACCAAACGGATTTTTTGTTTTCTGTTCAGAAATAAACCAAAGGAAAATAGTGCAAAAACTATAATGCAGGGAAATAAGTAATTATTGTTAGGTTGAGCGAAGTCAAAACCTCGTAATACGCTCTGTTACAACTTCATTTAGCCCAACCCTAAAATAACCTTGCACCGATTAAGTAATTTATAAAACTAAATAAAATGGCAGAGTCAAAAAATAACATTATCACTCACGGATTGAGTGGCAAGGTTGGCGATATCTTAGTATTCAGCCAACGCAACGGCAAAACGATTGTCTCAAAAACACCTCAGAAAAAGGCAATCACTTCGGACAAAGTAAAGGAACAAATGGGCAAATTTCAACAGGCAACCATCTATGCCAAAGCAGCCCTGCAAGATACTTCGCTCAAAGACCAATACGCCCAACAAGCCGCAAGGAAAAAGGAGGTAACAGCATACAATGTTGCCGTAGCTGATATGCTCCAAGCACCTAAAATTAAGCAGATTGACCTTTCGGGGTATACGGGACAAATAGGCGATACTATCCGAGTACGAGCCTATGACGATTTCAAGGTAGCATCGGTAACGGTACATATTTACAATGCCGATGGTTCGCTGGTGGAAGAGGGCAATGCGGTAGAAAACGGCTTGGACTGGGTCTATACTGCTACCCAAATGAATGCTGACCTTTCGGGGGATAAGATTGTAGTTCGAGCAACGGATATTCCGAATAATTTAACAGAGAGTGTTAAAAATATCTAAATAGACTTTGTTAGGGTGAGCTTGGGTAGAGCTTGGGTGGACCTCGGATCGATACTGGGTTGATAACGGAGTTTTAATTAATAATATTTTAACAAAAACTTCCTTTCGAGAGAGTAAATCCCCCTTTGAAGGGGATAGGGGATATTAAAATGTTGTCAGGCTGAGCGAAGTCGAAGCCTAAATTAGTATTGAGAACAAAAGATAAACCCCTTCTCGATATGATTTGCTCCACTCCGTTACACAAATCACTCGAAGTGACGGAAGAACCAAGTAGGGGCGACCCGAACAAAGTGAATCGACGGAGCAATTGCATACGCCCACAAAGGAACGTAAAACATCGCAAGGGCATATGCAATACGCCCCTACAACATTAAACATTGAACATCAACAAACATTGAACCTTGAATCTTTTAATCATTAAATCTTTTAATTTTTAAATGTAAATAAAAAACGGCGTAACCCGAAAAGCCAATAGAGTAGGGATAATTTAAATTTTATATAACAATGAAGAAAATAGTAATGTATGTAATGGCACTGATTTTGGCAGTAGCAGTAGGCGGTTGCACTAAAGAAGGTCCCGCAGGGAAAGATGGAATCAATGGAAAAGACGGACGTGATGGCGTCGATGGAAAAGATGGACATAACGGAAATGTAATCATTACTGGGAACGGAGTGCCTGACAGAGGTTTGGGAAACATTGGCGATTATTATTTTGATCGCATTACAACCAATCTTTATGGAGCAAAAACAGAAAATGGTTGGGGAATGCCTATTTCTCTGCAAGGATTAAAAGGAGATGCTGGACAAAATGGGACAAACGGAACAGATGGCTCAAAAATTCTTTCGGGAACAATTCCTCCGACTAATAATGTAGGAAATATAGGGGATTGGTATATTGATACACAGGCAGGACGGCTTTATGGAGCAAAAACTTTCATAGGTTGGGGAATGAGTATTGCTTTAAATAATACGTCTGCAAATAGTAAAGCCGATTTTTTAATAAGTGATGATGGAACGACTTTATTGCAATGGCGAAATAAAAATTCAACCTCTATTGATATGACTACTATCCCCGAATTGGCAAATGTAACCAAAATAGGAAACAGAGCGTTTTATGGATGTATGGAGGCAACAACCATAAAACTAACAGATAAGATTACCTATATAGGGCATTATGCTTTTGAACAATATAGTAGGTTGGTAGATTTACACATTCCTAAAAATGTTACTCATATAGGTACTTGGTTTATACAAGGAACTAAGAAATTGACAAGATTCTATGTAGAGGCGGAGACACCTCCTACTCTTGTAAGTGTTGACATAGCGGGTTATGGTGATGATTATCGTTTTGGCTACTACACATATATAAAAGAAATATACGTTCCTGCAAGTAGTTTGGATACATACAAAAACAACCCTCAATGGAAAGAGTTGACAGATATTAAAGATTGCAATTATGACCAAACGGAAGGTAAAATGATTTGTACTATTACAGGCAGTAAACTAAAATCACTATAACAATGAATATTGAAATATTTAAAAAGTATTTAAAGCAAAGAGGTTTTGCGGAAAGTTCTGTCAAAAATAGAATCTCTAATTGTTTGAAAATAGAGAGTGCTTATAATGAAGATTTGGATTTAATGTATAGTAAAGATGGATTTCAACAATTATTGCGTGATTTAGAATATACCACAGAAGATAGTCGTAATAAACGTAAGCCCAATCATAAAATTCCAATTGAAGGAGATATTCGTAATGGTTCAGCAACCTATAAATCGGCTTTAAATCTTTATAAAGAGTTTAAAGAAAGTAATTTTGTTGTAGAAGATGAAGAATTTGCTTTTTTCAAATACGAAAAGGATTTAGAAGACGCTATCTGTAAAGATATTAAGAATTTATTTCCTGATTATGGATTTGTTAAAAATCAATATCGATTATCAAATGAAGAAGGTAATAACATCATTGATATATTGCTTCAAAATAAAGTAGATAAACATTTTCTTATCGTAGAGATAAAAGCCAACGAATTAGATGAAAAAGCATTTGCACAGATAAGCCGTTATATAACCATTTTCAAACAAAATAATCCTAATACAGAAGTAAAAGGTTGTTTGATAGGAAGTGATTTTTCTGATTTATTTGAGTCAATTGTAAAATCTTCTAAATACTCAATTGAGGTGAAAAAATATCAAATGAAAATCAATTTGTTATAATTTCTACACGATACCAAAAAATAAGTAAATTTAAAAAGGTTCAAGATAACTTGAGTCTTTTTTTAGTTTCAAGAGGAGCAAAAAATCTTTCGCCCTTGGCAAGATAACGAATTTGGCATACTTGATTTTTGTGATTTGAGGCATTTAAACACTATTTGCTATTTATTTTTTTCGTACATTTGTAACCAAAGTGATTCCGTATGAGGCTACGACAGTTACATATATTTCTGATTATCATATCTTTATTTATTAGTGGATGCGAGCAGAAGAAGCGTTCGCCGTTTGTCATAGGGGTTTCACAATGCAGCGATGACCTTTGGCGAGAGACGATGAACCAAGAAATAAAACGCGAAATAGCTTTTTATCCACAAACGGAAGTCATCATCAAAAGCGTTAAGGATGATACTCAGAAGCAACTCGCAGATATTGAGCAACTTATCTCTGAGCAGGTCGATTTGCTCATCATAGCTCCCAACGAGTCCAAAGCATTTTCCCAAGTGGTACAAAAGGCACAAAATCAGGGAATTCCCGTAGTGCTTATCGACCGAAAAATCGAAACCGATGATTACACGGCATACATCGGGGCGGATAATTATCAGATAGGCAAAGAGGCAGGTTTGTACGCCGCTTCGGTACTCAAAGGCAAAGGGACAATCGTGGAAATACGTGGCTGGAAGGGTTCTACCCCCGATTTGGAACGTCATTTGGGCTTTGTCGATGGATTGAAAAACTTTCCTGATATTCAGATTCTTACCCAAGTTCAAGGCGATTTTCTCAAAGAAAAGGCAAAAGAACAAATGACTGACATCTTTCAGAAATACAATAACATTGACCTAATTTTCGCCCTTAACGACCGAATGGCTTTGGGAGCTTACCAAGCATCGTTACAATTTAGCGGTAAAAAGCGTTTCATTATCGGAGTAGATGCACTTCAAAATGAGGGAATTAAGCATATTTTGGAAGGAAAGCAAGACGCTTCGTTTTTATATCCGACTGGGGGAGATAAGGTCGTAGAACTGGCAATGAAAATTCTGCAAAAAAAGCCTTTTTCAAAAGAAAATACACTGCATACCACCGTAGTGGACAAAAGTAATGTACGTGTTTTGCAACTTCAAACCGAGCAAATTGCCGAAAAACAAGCCAAAATTGACCAAATCAATCAGTCTTTGAATGCAAGTTTGGCAAGATATGCGAATCAGCGGACACTTTTTTACATTGCCATTATCGCAATCGCGTTAATTACGCTGTTTTTTCTGATTGCCGTATATGCATATCGCACAAAAAGCCGAGCTAATAAGCATTTGGAATTGAAAAATCTAAAAATTCAGCATCAGGCGGATATTCTGAAAGAACAAAAAGAGCAATTAGAGCTTATTTCGCACCAATTGGAAGAAGCTACACAGGCGAAATTGGTGTTTTTTACCAATATTTCGCACGAATTTAAAACTCCGCTTTCGCTTATTTTAGGCCCCGTGGAATCGCTTCTGACAGATACGAAACTGACCGCTCAGCAACGCGAGTTACTATTTCTTATTCAGAAAAATAGCCATCGGTTATTACATTTGATTTCCGAAGTTATCGAATTCCGTAAGCTCGAAAACGGAAAAATGCAAATGTACTTTGTGAAAAGCGACATTAAATCGTTTTTAGAAGGGATAAATCCGCTTTTTAGCAATTGGATAAAACAAAAGCGAGTTGATTTTGAGTTTTTTTCGGAAGAAAATACGCTCGAAATGATTTTTGACAAAGAAAAAGTAGAGAAAATATACTTTAATTTGGTAGCCAATGCCTTGAAATTTGTCAATTCACAAGGAAAAATCAAAATTTATATCAGAAAAGAGAAGGGAAATGTTTATTTGTCGGTTTTCAATACAGGTTCGTTCATTCCTGAGGACAAACTCACAGATGTTTTTGACCATTTTTACAAAATCGACCCGAGCAGCGAAGGTACGGGAATAGGATTGGCACTGACGGCTTCGCTTGTGGCGGCTCACAATGGGCAAATTTCTGTCCGAAGTTCTGAAAAAGAAGGAACGACTTTTGAGCTTTGGCTTCCGTTGGAACAAAACGAATTGTCGAGCGATTTTTACGAATCAGGATATATCCAAACGCAAACAAAACTTCTTGCTCAGGCACCTGCCCTGACATCGCTTCTTTCAGAAGAAACCATTTTCACCTCTGAACCGACCAAAGAAAATGATAAACCGCTTGTACTCATCGTGGAAGACAACGCCGATATGCGAAAATTCGTTTGTCATATATTGCATTCCGATTTTAATCTGATTGAAGCCAACAATGGCGAAGAAGGATTTGAGAAAGCCAAAAAATACGTTCCTGATTTGGTTATTAGCGATGTGATGATGCCCAAAAAAGACGGCTTTGAGTTGTGTAACTTATTGAAAAATAATATATCTACGAATCATATTCCCGTTGTTTACTTACGGCATATTCGCTAGATGAGCAGAAGCAAATCGGCTTTGAAAGTGGAGCCGATGCCTATGTAGCAAAGCCTTTTAATGCCAATTTGTTGCTTATTCGTGCGCGGAAATTGATAGAAAATCGCAAGAAAATACAGGAACTTTTCTCGAATCATTTGTTTGAGCCAACCAAAAAAAAATCGCTCGGAGCGGTGGAGGATAGATTTCTGGCTGATTTCCGTAGGTATGTAGAAAAACATTTGGTTAATCCAGATTTGAATGTAGATGAATTGGCTGATTCTCTGGGACTTTCACGCTCGCAACTCTATCGGAAAATAAAATCTTTGACCAATTATTCGCCTAACGAACTTATTCGCATCGTTCGTGTGCAACAAGGCAGACAATTGTTACTTCAGAATACCAAAAGCATTTCGGAAATTGCTTACGAAATAGGATTTTCTTCGCCTTCGTATTTCACCAAATGCTTTAAGGATTTTTATCACGAAAGTCCGAAAGATTTTTTGGAAAGAGTATAAATTATTCTAATAATCATAAGAAATTGACTTTGGCATATAATTTGTTATTGAACGATTACAAATTTTTAAACCAAAAAGTAAAAATGAAAAAATATGCGTTGATTTTATTTAGTGCTGTAGGTTTTGCACAACAAACACCCAATGTAACTGTAATCGGAGAAGGAAGTGTATCAGCTATTCCCGATATTATCACGTTTTCGGTTTCCGTAGAAACTGAGGGCAAAACTCCCAATGATGCTAAAAAAGGGAATGATCAAGCTGTACGAAAAATTATTGATTTTCTACAATCACAAAAATTGTCTGCCAAAGATTATCAAACCAATTATGTTAATTTGTACAAAGAAAGAAAACATTTTTCAGAAAAAGCAGCAGACGAATATTTCGTTGCGCGCCATCGTATGACCATTTCACTCACCGATGTAAAAAAATACGATGACCTTATCGTAGGACTGCTCGGCGCAGGAATTACCCATATTGACAGCATTGATTTTGGTTTTTTACAAAAGGAAAAATATATGGAACAAGCACGTATCAATGCAATAAAAAATGCTAAACAAAAAGCTGAAACATATGCCAAAGCATCATCGGTTAGTCTGGGTAAAGTGCTTTATATTACCGAAAATTACAGCAATTCATTTGAGCCAGCACCTTACGATATGGTGCAAGCCAAAGTAGCTATGGGCTCAACTATTGCCATAGGCGAACGTGAACTGAAAGCTCAGGTGAAAATGGTATATGAACTCAAATAATTCATAAAAAAATAAGTATTTTAAAATTATATTAGCTAATAGAAAAAATTTATACAAATAGTTGTTTTTTGTATTTGTTTTTGCTTATTTTTGCCTCAAAATTTTAAAAAATAAAAGAATGTCAAGTATTTTAGATTCCCTTGGTGGTTCACAACTTATTGACGGAATAACCAAGCAAACAGGAGTTTCAGTAGAGCAAACTTCATCAGTCCTTAGTATGGCATTGCCTTTGCTTATGGGGGCTATGCAGAAAAATAGCGAAACTGAACAAGGTGCTTCAAATCTATTGAACGCTTTGCAAAGCGATAAACACAACGGAAGTTTACTGAGTAATATCGGGGGCTTTTTGGGCGGAACAAATTCTGATTTAACTTCAGATGGTGCTGGTATTTTAGGACATTTACTAGGAGATAAAACTGCTTCGGTTGAAAATGCTATTAGTACTAAAACGGGAGTTTCTTCTTCAGTTTCTCAAATATTGAAAATGGCAGCTCCTTTTCTGATGAGTTTCTTAGGAAAACAAATCTCTGATAACAAAGTGAATTCTGCTTCGGGTTTAGGGTCAGTATTAGAAAGTGTATTGGGTAGCAAACAAGGAGGAAATATGCTTACTTCTCTATTAGATTCTAACGGAGATGGAAATATTCTTGGAAGCATTGGAAGTTTATTTGGTGGAAAGAAATAACTTTTCATATATAACAAAAACAAAAGAAGTTGTCTTTAAAGGACAACTTTTTTGTTTTTACTTGTTTTTCAACTAGCTAAAAAAGCTGTATTTTTGCCTTGAATTTAATAATTTTATATATTTACCTCAAAATCAGTAGTTATGAATATTTTCAGTTTCACGGCACATTTCGGTACAGAAGCAGATTGTCGCAATCATTTTAAAGCACAACGCGATAAGGTAGGCATCGTTTGCAAAAAATGCTCAGGTACAGCACATTACTGGCATAAAAGCATTTGGACATACGAATGCAAAAACTGCAAAAGTCGCACCTCACT
>NZ_BPMA01000013.1:9019-13327 GCF_026005215.1 Capnocytophaga catalasegens
AAGGATTTTCTGCCAAAGAAATTCAAAAACAATTGGGATTAAAGCGTTACGAACCCGTTTGGGCAATGGTTCACAAACTCAGAAAAGCGATGGGAAATCGCGATAAACGCTACACTTTGGAAGAATTAGACGAAATCACACTTGAAAAAATAGACGAATTGGCAGAAAGTGGCAACGCATTTTTTGACGATGAAAAATATCACGAAGCCATCAGCCAATGGCAAAAGAGCTTGGCGTTAGTTCCTGAACCGCAGTTGCATTATGCTCAAAGTCAGTGGTTTTTTGCCTCTATTGGCGATGCTTTTTTTGCGTTGAAAGACTACCTAAAAGCCCTGCAAAACTTTGAAAAAGCCAAAGGCAATATCATAAAAATAGCTACCACAATCCGTTTATTTGTCTGCGGTTGGGGCAATGTTATTTGGAGTAGGGCGATACACAAAACGCCCAAGAATTTTTGCTCCGTGCCTGTATGTTTGAAGGTAAGGAATTTTTTGCCGAAGACGACAAGTGGCACAGTGTGATTTTTTAGTTTCAAAAAGAAAAATATTAATAAAAAATGATAGATGATATAAAAATAATCATAGATGAGTTAGAAAGCCAGTACGGCGAAGATTTTAATTGGTTTATTCCTCAGAATTTAAGTGTTTTTGAAGTAGAATTGCAGCGCGAAATGACAAAAGAACACCCATTAAAGCATTTGGAAATGAAGGCTTTGGCGTGTAATGGGCGAAATGATGATGTTCTTTTCACTGATAATGAGCATTTCTATATAGTGCATCTCACTTGGGCAGGGGAAAATGATAGCGACAAAGGTCGTTTTCCGAACTTTTTTACACTGGAAAGAGAGAATTTAAAAAAGTTTTTAGAAACCAATTTTTTAGAAAACTAACCCTACAAATTTCAACTATTACATTCTGAAAAATACTTAATTGTGTACACGAAGTTTTCCACTTTAATTTTAAAAGGAAAAAATATGAAAGCATTAACAATCAACGATTTAAAAGACAATCAAGTAACTATCTTATTTAATGAAAAACCTTTAACACTGGTTTTAGAACCCGATGGCGAACCCATAGAAAGTACTTTGAAACTGGTTAATTCGTTGATTCCTAAACTAAAAGAAATGGACGCCAAAGCCAAGAACTACCTTGCCAAAGAATGCTTGGATACTTATAACGATGAAATTCTCAAGGGAGACGAGCCTACATTAGACCTGCTTTCATTTGAAAATCAATTGGTTTTAGATGAAATTTCTTTTGTTGGCGATGACCTGATGTTATTTTTTTACAAGGGGATTTTGGAAGATTTTACTTGGATGGCTTCTTCGTCTGATGGCGAGAATTTTGATGAATTTGACATATTAACATAAATAAAATAGACTATGAAATCAATGACTTCAATGCGTATTGGCAATGTGTATGTCTATGATACAGATGCGTTTAGCCAACGAGAAAAAGACTTTTGCAGTAAAATGTATTCGGTGATTTATTTTGCAGATTTTTTCTGTAAAAATGGCATTTCCAAAGCGATTCGTCCGCTGAATTTATATCTGACCGATGACAAAAGCGAAAACGGACAGCGTTTTCATCACGGCATAAAACTTTGGGTAGATGTGGAAAAACTCAAAAATACGCCTGATGAATTGTTTCCCAAAGAAGCCTTTTAGCCGTAAAACAAAGCCTAATAGACATCGCCCCAATGCACGACTGGACAACAGAAAACATCGAACTGAATTTTCAAAAAGTACTGGAAACCAACCTACAAGGCGACTGGACAGTAACCAAAAATATCACGCACAAAGATACGAAATTTCAGCTCATTATGCAGTACGATGGTAACAAAATCATTACCAATCCTGCTGATTATATGCAGTTTATGATGAAAATAAAAGTACCCAAACAAAAAGCAATACTCGTACCTGTATCGCTCAAAGACACGGTCGGAAGCGTATTAGCACCATCAATGATAACAGATTTTTCGTTCAAAGGCGATGTACTGACCTTGCAAATCGGCTATCGTAAAAATAAAAAATGGCAAGTGAATTTTAATGAAAACATCGCATTGACAGATGTTTAACTAATAATTTTTAACAAGTAATATCTTTAAAATGAATACATTAGAACTTTTAGAAAAAGAATTTGGATTTGAATATCCTACTTTGTACAAACAATTGTACCAAAACCAAATGTTGGATATGGGCGAAGCATCGGCGAACTGGCTGACTTTGACCTATCCGAAGCTCAAACAAAACCCGTCTTTATTGCTATATGCTTATGATTTTGAGCTAATTAACCCTAATGAAGTGCAGGGTTTGATAGAAGAAATTCGCGACCCTGACGATTATCGCAATGTCAATCCTGAGTATTTGTTTGTGCCGTTTGCGATGACTTATGGCGGCGATTGGTATTGCTTTTGGTATCGTTTTCCTGCCGAAATTGAGGCGGACGCACCGCTGATTGTCCTTTTGCCACACGATGATTTGGAATTGGAAATTTTAGCCAAAAACTTAGAAGATTTCATCTTTGCCCAGCTGTGCGAATCCGTTTGCGATGTCTATGAAGAGGGCTTGATAATGGACGGCGATTTTAGGGAAAATATCAGTAATATGCTCCGAACACATTCGCCATTTTTGTCCGCCGACAGAAAGCAGATTGTTTCAGAACTCTATGAGCGTGAGTGGGTTAATGATGAAAAAAGCAACACCCAAGGGCTGATTGGTGATGAAGAATTGGCTACGCTTTTGGAAAAAGAAATCGGCTTTGACTACCGAGGCAAACGCTATCCTTTTGAAATAGAGGAGGATAGCCCAGCGGTTGCTTTGCAAAAAATAACGGGAATGGTTTATTTGAAAATATCGCCCATTCCAGAGAAAGAATCTCCTGTATATCAAATGGTTAAAGAACTCAATTGGCGACAAAACAAAGCCGTTACCACACATTTAGAATACAGCAAAAAATACGAAATTTTTACGCGTTTCACCACTGATAAAGAGCGATTTATAGAAATGCTCGAGCCGTTTTTGGCAAGGCTTCAAAAACTCAAAAATTCAACGGATTTTGAGCTTATTTTTATAGATAGCCAAAGCCAAGAAACCACCGTTTTAAATGAGTTTATTTAATTAAAAAAATATATAAAAATTGCCTGTCAAGGCTCTCGACTTTAAAAAGAAAAATATGTTAGATTTAAAAATTCCACCTGTGATTGTTCTTGTGGTTTTTGCAGGAATTGTTATCGGTATTCCGTTGGTGATTCCGTTTTATGTTGTGCAATCTGTTGGGTTGTGTGTTTTTTTTATTTTATTTGGAATAATTATCGCATTGTCAGGTGTTTGGGAGTTTAGGAAATCTAAAACGACGGTCAATCCTACCACACCCGAAAAAAGCAGTCAGATAGTGAATACGGGCATTTATCGTTTTAGTAGAAATCCGATGTATTTGGGAATGGCTTTGGGTCTGGTGGGGCTTACTTTTGGTTTTGGCAATCATCTTTCTTGGTTGGGCGTGGTTGGATTTATCGCCTATATTACTCAATTTCAAATCATTCCAGAAGAAAAGATTTTAAAAGAAATTTTTGGCAAAAATTACATCAACTATCTAAAACAAGTGCGTCGTTGGATTTAATAATAAGGCTTGACTAAAGAAATATAAAAAATGAACACTATTGAAACAAAAACCATCTTTGTCAAAGGCATTGAAATTGCCTATTACCAAACAGGTAATGATGATATTCCATTGATATTTTTGCACGGAGGAGGAACAGACTCTGCGATGCTTTCTTGGGAATAAGTATTGCGTTTGTGGACAGACAACAGGCGACTAATCGCGATAGATTTGCCTAATTATGGAGCAAGTCAAAGTGTTGATAATGTGCACTCTGTGGATTTTTATTGTGAATTTTTATTGGAATTTCTACAAAAAATAAATTTTGAAAAAATCCATATTTGTGGGCTGTCTATGGGCGGTGCCATTGCCTTACAAATGACGCTTCAACACCCAAATATTATTGAAAAAATGATATTGGTTGCCCCTTGGGGAATAACCCCTGAAATACCTTGGAAAAAGTTTGGCAAATGGCTTGCCTCATCTAATATAAATAAATGGATTTACCAATGGATGAAATACCATTTTGTCGCAAAATGGGCAATTTCATTTTCTCTTTTTGGAGATAAAAATAAAATCTCTGATAGTCTTGTAAAATCTGTTCAAAAAGCTTCTTTACAAGAAAAATCTATCAATGCCTTTCAGTCTTTTCAATCAGATGAAATTTACAACCCAAAAAGAGAAAAGTTTTTTGTATATCCGTAATTAA
>NZ_BPMA01000014.1 GCF_026005215.1 Capnocytophaga catalasegens
TATTCATAAGTGCGACGCAATTCGCAGAACTCAAGTCGCCACCTTCTTTATGTAAAGAGGCTGATTCAAACAAATCAGACTTTTTTGGTTTTTAATGGTGTGTATTCTTTTGGTCGATTGCTTCACTAATTCAGAAAAATTTAGAGAGTAAGTCCCCATCTATTGTAATAATTTGGATAAAAATATAATTGGAAATTGATTTTACAAATTTTATCTATAAAAAAATAGATGAAATTTTGTATAATTATAAAATTAATTGCTATTGTTAATCTGATATATTTTACTTTTGATAGATAATAATTGTATAAATATTTCTGTTTTTCGTAGAAATAAATCAAAAATAGAAGTTTTTTGTAACAAACATTGAAAAAATAAATTTGATACACTTTTTTATTTTTTCAACTTTTTTTCAATACCTTTGCTTTAAATTTTAAATAAAATTGACTCAATTGCCAAAACTATTATGATTTTCAATTCAAAACAATCTCAATCTTTTGCAAGAGAAAAATTATATTTATCTTTTATTTCCAATGCTATCAAGGGTTTTTATTACGACAACATCAACACGATGTATAAAAAACTAACACTTCTTATTTTACTTTTAGGAGTATTCTCGTGCAAAACAAAGCAAGAGGAATATTCATATGATGCTATTGGCGATTTTTATTCTGGTTATGCTCCTGTTTTTCGAGATAATTTTACAGGGATAATTGATTCATTGGGCAATGTAATACTACCTTGTGAATATATTTCTATCAAAAAAATTTGGGAAGCAAAAGGCTTTTGTACTGCCATAAAAATGAACAACAAAAACGAAGAAATCACCGAGATTTTTAACTTAAAAACGGGCGAAAAAATTCTTTCCTCTACGGCTGATGACATTGATTTTTACGACAATGGCTGGATTGTGGTGCGGAGCGACTATGATATGGTTTATGACTACGAAGGTAAGGTTATTGTACCTGAAAAATATACCGACATTGGTGTATTGGACGACAATGGCTATATACGTGTTACCATTTTTGATAGAGAAAACGGTATTTATTACTATGGATATATTGATAAAAATGGTAACGAAAAAATCCCTCCTATTTACACCGAATTGCCTTCAAAAATTGAAAAAATTCCATCTCTTTTGAAAGTGCAAAAAAATGGACTTTACGGCTATATTGATACCGAGAATAATGAACGTGTCCCGATAAAATACGACGATCTTGCTGATATGTCTTTGGAATATTCATATCTTTCAGGTTGGTGTCAAAAAGACGGCAAATATGGCTATATTGAAGAGGGTAAGGAAGTTATCCCACCTATCTATGAAGATAAGCTCTATAATGAACATTACCGAGTAGTTGCAAAAAATAGCCAAGGAAAATATGGTATTTTTGATGTGAACGGTACACAACTTACTGATTTTAAATGGGATGAAGTTGTTTATCAAATTTATACCATTGATGTGGTTCGAAAGGACGGAAAATACGTTCTCCACAAGTTTAATGCAGATAATAAAGAAATTGAATATTCTTTTGATGAAGCAGTAGCATTTGACGAAGATTGGATAATTGCCAAAAAAAATGGGAAATGGGGAATGGTCAGTCTTTTAGAAGAAAAAATATTAATCCCTTATGAGTATGATACTTTTGAAGAAGGCTCGGAATATATTTTTACTAAAAACGGTGAAAAATATGTGATTGATTTCGATAATAAATACACAGTAAAGCCTTTTAATGATAGTAAAAAAGCAAAACAAAAAAATAACGTATTCGCTACTTATGATAATGTGCAACAACTTGATGACAAACACTTTATAGTAACACAAAACAACAAAAAAGGGGTGATAAACGCACAAGGCAAAATTACCGTACCGATAGCTTTTGAAAATGTTTATGACCGAGATAAGGATAACACGGTTTTAGTAACAAAAGGCAATGAAGAGCTCGAAGGTATTTATGATTATGTTATAGGAAAAGAGTTACTTCCTTGCAAATATTATAGAATTCTTGATACAGATGATATTCCTTACTTAATTGTGGGCGAAGTCAGGGAAAAGAAGGGCGGAGAAAAAAACTCAGTTGATTTTTATTCTAAAAAATATGAGCCGATTTCCATAGGAGTATATGATAATGCTGATTATCGTTTTTTTCATACTTATTTAATCGTTGATAAGGGCGGTTTTACAGGGGTTATGGACAAAAATGGTAAAGAAATCGTTCCGTGTAAATATCGCATTATCAATTATGACTATGACCTAAAAGCATTCAAAGTCATAAATCACGGAGGAGCTTATGGATTGTATGATGGCAATGGAAAAATGCATCTACCTCTGGAATATGATTATATTGGTCATAAAGCTGGCAATGTCATCTATCGAGATTATGAAGGCAAAGCAGGTGTTTATAACCTAACAAAAGGACATATTATTCCGTGTAAATATGAATGGTATGATACTTTTTATTCTTACATCTTGGCAAAACACGAAAATGGCAAACTCCTTTGGTTTGATGGAGATGGCAAACAATTGCTTCAATTTGAAAATGCTGATATTCATAATTTTACTGAAAATAGTGTTATCATTCTTGATAATCAAACGAAAAAAACACTTTTTATGAACGAAGAAGGGAAAATTTTGTTTGAAAAAGACTATACCCAAGTGAGTAAAAACATAAGTAGTGAAGGACTAATGGCAGTGCAAAAAAAACAAAAATGGGGTTTTATGAATTTGCAAGGCGAAGAAGTAATTCCGTGTATTTATGACGAGGCTCGACGGTTTTGGAATGGCATCGGGAAAGTGAAAACCAAAGGTAAATGGATGTTTATCAACAACAAAGGTGAAATTTTGCCTAACGTTACTGCCAAAGAAGAAAATGATGAAAAATTTTGGTAGTTTTCCCTATAAATAAATCTCAAATTAGTTTAAAAATACAATTATGATTTCAATGAAAAAAATAATGCTAATCATCTCTATACTATTATTTATAGGGAGTTGTTCCGAACCTATTCGTCAGTATGATAATATTGAGCTATTTGAAGATGGGTTCGCTTCTGTTCAAAAAAAGGGCAAAAAAGGACTTATTAATCACAAAGGTAAGGAAGTGATTCCGTGTGCGTATGAAGATATTAGGCGAATAAATGACCAATTATTTATCGTTACGCAGTTCAATGAAAATGAAAATGAAATGGAAGGCGTTTTCAGTATCAAAGCAGGTAAAGAACTTGTTCCTTGTAAGTATTATTCGGTTGAAGTTGATACAAAGCGCGATTTGCTTCATCTCTCTGGCGAAAAAGAAGGATATGTTGATTTTAATGGAAAAGAAGTAATTCCTGTTATATATGAATCCATAGAATGGCAAAGCGGTACAGATATTGCCAAAGTGGAAGTAAGGATAGGCTCCTTGTATAATCGTCTGTACGGATACATCAATGCTAAGGGCGAAACACTTATCAATACTAAGTATACAAGCATTGAGGCATATACCGAAGACAAATTCATAAAAGCTGAAAAATGGGGGAAATGGGGCTACATCGACCATAAAGGTAATGAAAAATTGCCATTTTTGTTTGAAGAAGTAGGTAATTTTGACGACAATGATTTAATTTGGGTAAAAACAGCAGGAAGATATGGCTTGGCAAACAAAAAAGGAGAAACCATAGCCAGAGCAAATTATGATTCTCCTATCTATTTTGAAGAGATAACAGATAAACAATTAGCCGTAGTGGCATTTGAAGGAAAATATGGTATCATTGACCGAACAGGCAAAGAGGTAATTGCTCCTACGTATAACGGTATTCGGTATGAAGATATGGGAGAACTTGATGAAGAAGGTTTTTACGAAGAAGGCGAAACCGCATCGATACAACTTTTTAAAAATGTAGCCGTGGTAGGGCACAAAGGGAAGTATGGCATCATAAACAACAGAACCGGAAAGGAAATCTCAGGATTTATCTATGATAAGGTTGATTTTCCTGATGAAAATTACCTCATTGCGAAAATGAACAACCAATGGGGTGTAGTTCAAATGAATACAGGGAAAATCGTTTTGCCCTTCAAGTATGATTTTCTTTGGATGTCAGACGAATTTGCCATAGCTCGTTTGGACGAAAAATGGGGTGTAGTCAATCTCCAAGGAGAGATCATAATACCTTTTGAATACGAAAATATTGACCCTCTTCCCAAAAGTGGATTTTTTAATGTAAAAAAAGACAAATGGGGTGTAGTCGATAAAAACGGAAAAGAAATAATTGCACCCAAATATACTTCATTTTATACCGAAGAATTTGAAGAAGATGACCTTGCTTGGGTATCTATTAATGGCAAAGATGACATTTTAAATTATGTTACAGCTAAGGAGTTAATCCCATGCGAATACGACGATTTGAGCTATAATTACGATTTTATCGAAACGCTAAAAAACGGCAAACACATTCTTTACAACAAAAAATATCAACCGATTCCCAATGCTACATATGACAAAATTGAAGATTTCAAAGGAAATGCAAATGTTGCTATCGTTCACCGTGACGGCAAAAAAGGATTGATTGATACCCAAGGCAAGGAAGTGCTTCCGTGTAAGTTTAAAGATATTAAACCTGATTATTACAGAGATATCGAAAACCATAAATCTGAAAAAATGTATTATACCTTGTTTGCCGAAGAGGGAGAAGGAATTGCCGATAGCAATGGAAATATAATGGTATTGATTGACAATGCTTGGATTCATACCGGAACTGGATTGAAAGAAAACACCCCGTTGATTGTGGTAAGAAATAAAAAATATGGTGTTATTTCAACTTCGGGAGAACAGCTTATTCCGTTCAAATACGATGATATTCGCTATATTGAACATAACTTTGCTATTGCCGAAATTGACGGATATAATACATTGGTGGATATGCAAGGCAAAGAATTGGTGGAACGTGCTAACCAATATTTTCATTTTGTTTCCTCTGATATTTTTGTAATTGAAGACAGACCAAGTCGCAAAACACGCTCATTGAACAAACTCAATCAGCGTATTAACACCAAAAATTACAAAGAATATGGCAATTCCTTTGTTGAAGGGTTGCTTGAAGTGAAAGATGCTTTTGACAAATGGGGTTTCATTGACGAAATGGGCAAAGAGGTTATTCCTTGTCAGTATGAAAGTGTTACGCAGTTTTCAGAAGGAAAGGCGATTGCCGAACTCAATGGCATATCATTCTACATTGATACCCGAGGAAAGTGTGTGCTACCCGTTGAAAAGACAAAAAAATAAATCTTACTTTGCTCAAAGGGAAGAATTCAATTAAAATAACATTTTTTGCATTTTTTCTCAGATTATGTATTAGTTTGTACGTAGAAAAGTAACGCATTGCGTTTCCGTAGCTAAAGTTTTTAATAAAAATTATTTTTTTGAAAAATATTTTGTATCTTCGTCAAAAATTTCATAGCAATGGACATTTATATTCAATTATTGATAGTACTATTGGCTATCTTTATTGGTGCAAGAATTGGAGGCATTGGATTGGGGATCTTTGGTATGATGGGGTTGGCTATTTTAGTTTTAGTTTTTGGACTAAAACCAGGGAATGCTCCCATTGATGTAATGTTAATGATTGTAGCGGTAATTACCGCCGCTTCAGCCTTGCAAGCAGCAGGAGGACTGGAATATTTGGTACAAGTTGCCGAAAAGATTTTAAGAAAAAATCCGGCAATGATTACATTTTTAGCACCAATTGTATGTTATACATTTACATTCTTTTCAGGAACGGGACACGTTGCATATTCGCTTTTGCCCATTATTTCTGAAATAGCAACAGAGAGTAAGGTTCGCCCAGAACGTCCGCTTAGTATTTCAGTAATTGCTTCACAACAAGCCATTACGGCAAGTCCTATTTCAGCAGCTACGGCAGCACTTCTAAGTAAAGATTTGCTTGGGACGTATGGTGTGGAGTTGAGTGATATTCTGATGGTATGTATTCCTGCAACTTTAATTGGAGTAATTGTTGGAGCTATTGCTGTTAGCTTTGTAGGTATTCCTCTTGAAAAAGACCCCGAATATCAACGTAGATTGGCAGAAAATTTGTTGAATAATTCGGAAGTAACCAAAAAAATAGAAGGGAAAAATCTTCGTAAAGCACGAATAGCTGTATGGATATTTTTGCTTGGAGTTATTTCAATCGTTATTTTTGGTTCTTTTTCATCACTTCGTCCTGTATTTACTGATGGAAGCCAGTTGGGCATGCCCGAAGTAATCGAAATAGTAATGATGACTGTAGCGGGACTAATTTTTATTTTTTCAAAGGCTGATGTTGGCAATGCTGTAAAAGGAAGTGTTTTCTTGGCAGGGATGCAAGCCGTCATAGCTATTTTTGGGATTGCTTGGATGGGTGATACATTCTTTCAAGGAAATATAGAATTTTTCAAATTGAGTATTGAAAACTTGGTTACGCAATATCCGTTTTTGTTTTCAGTAGCTTTATTTGTGATGTCTATTTTATTATTTAGTCAAGCAGCTACGGTGAGAACTTTATATCCATTGGGCATTGCATTGGGTATTCCTCCAATGACGATGGTAGCAATGTTCCCTGCTGTGAATGGATATTTCTTCATTCCCAATTATCCAACAGTGGTTGCGGCTATCAATTTTGATAGAACAGGAACAACACGTATTGGAAAATATGTATTGAATCATTCATTCCAACTACCTGGTTTTGTGGTAACTATTGTGACACTTATTATGGGTTATTTGATTGTGACTATATTTTTCTAAGGTTTAAAAAATGAAAATAATTCGGTATTTGCTTTTACCTTTTACATTGGTATATGCAGGGGTGATATATCTACGACATTGGTTGTATGATATTGGTTTTTTTTCATCAAAAAAATATGATTTTCCGATAATTTGCGTTGGAAATCTTAGTGTAGGAGGGACAGGGAAAACACCTATGACCGAATATTTAATTCGTCTTTTGACACCTTCGTACAAAATAGCAATTCTTAGTCGTGGCTACAAACGAAAAACTAAAGGATTGATTATTGCTGATGCTCAAAGTACAGCTCGAACATTAGGAGATGAACCATTTCAGTATCATAAAAAATTTCCCGAGATACTTGTTGCTGTTGATGAAAAACGCATACGAGGTACTGAGTATTTATTACAAAAATATCCAGAATTACAAACAATTATACTTGATGATGCTTTTCAACATCGGGCAATAAGAGCAGGTTTTTCTTTACTGCTCACAGCGTATGATGATTTATATATAGATGATTTTTTGCTTCCAACAGGTAATTTGAGAGATATTATTCATAGAGTTTCGCAAGCAGATTGTATTATAGTTACCAAATGCCCAACTCAATTAAGTGAAGCAGATAAAAAACAAATTCTTTATAGAATAAAACCTAAGAATAGACAAGCGGTATATTTTACAGGTATAAAATATTCAGAAAAAATTTGTTCAGAAACAGAGCAAAAAGATTTATTAGAATGGATACAAAAGCCTTTTACACTTATTACAGGAATTGCTAACCCCAAACCCTTGACAGATTATCTGACAGGGTTGGGAGCTGAATATAAATTAGTTTCTTTCTCTGATCATCATCATTTTTCGCCAGAAGAAATAGCTTCTTTGCAAAAAGAATCACGCATACTAACTACCGAAAAAGACTACGTACGATTATATAAAGAAATACCTTCTATTTTTTATCTTTCTATAGAAACTTATTTTATTTTTGACGAAGAAAAAAGAAGTTTTAATCAGGTAATAATGGGTTTTATAGAAAAAAACTAATATTTTTTTTAAATTATTTTACAGGATTTAATTTTAAATATCCGCCATCTAGATGGAAAATATATTTAAATCCTAATTTTTTTGCTGTTTTTACCGCCATAGCACTCCGTTTTCCACTTCTACAATATAAATAAATGGGTGTTTTTTTGTCCAATTTATTTAATTCTTCTTCAAAATTCGTAGCCAAGAAATCAATATTTATGGCATTGTCCATATGACCTTGTGTGTATTCTTTTGAAGTACGTACGTCTATAAGTATGCTATTTGGAGCATATTTATACGATTCAATAGGTAGATTTGTAACTTGTGAGAATAATTTGCAACTCGACATCAAAGCAAAAATAAATAAAAAATAAGGTGTTTTCATAAGAAATCTAAATTTTTGTGCAAATATAAATTATTTTGATGAAATATTATATGAAAAATTTAATTATTTAGAATTTATATAAATTACTTAAAAAAGTAAATTATTTTTTTTAAGTTCATTAAGAAATTATAACTTTGTGCCGTAAATCGTTTTAGTTGATTTTTGTGAAAACAATATTTGTAAGTTTTAAACTTGTTTTACATATGAAAAAGGTGAAAAATCCTACTTTTTTTACGATTATTTTTAGTGTACTTTTTTTGTTTTTATTCTCATTAGAGTCTTTTGCACAAGGCGACCCCGAGAAAGGAAAAACTATATTCAATACACATTGTGTAGCTTGTCATAAGTTGGAAGCTAAATCTATCGGTCCGGCTTTGGGAAAAGTAGAGGAACGAAGAACTAACGAATGGTTACATAAATGGATTAAAAATAGTGCCAAACTCATCGAATCGGGAGATAAAGATGCAATTGCTGTTTTTGAGGAGTATAACAAAGTACCTATGATTGCTTATGAAACTATTCTCTCAGATGAAGAAATAAATGATATTCTTGCTTTTACTACCAATCCACCTGAGGAAAAAGTTGTATCAACAGAGTCTTTACAGACAGAAGAGGTGGCGTCTTCACAACCTGAGCCTTTTCATTACACAAAAATAATAATATGTATAGCTGCAATTATTACACTATTGGCTTTGGTGTTCGTAGTAATTAAAGCTAATCGAACTCTTACATCTTTAGCAAAAGCTAATAATAAAGAAGAATTTTTAAAAAATCATAAATACTATCCTCTTTGGAATATCTTTTTAAAAAATAAAATTATCATTTCTTCAATTATTGCTGTTTTGTTTTTTGCTTCAACTTACTTACTGTTTGGTTATTTAATGCAAGTAGGAATAGACCAGGGATATCAACCAATTCAAGAAATTCACTATTCCCATAAGATTCACGCGGGAGATAATCAAATTGATTGTAAATATTGTCACTCGGCTGCTCGTACTTCAAAAACAGCAGGTATTCCATCTTTAAATGTTTGTATGAATTGCCATAAAACCATTAGTGAATACAAAGGAGTGGTTGAGCCAGAAAAAGGTTTGACTAAAGAGTTTTATGATGGAGAAATTAAAAAATTATATGATGCAGTAGGTTGGGATGCAGAAAATCAAAAATACACAGGGCATCAAAAACCTGTTAAATGGACACGTATCCATAATTTGCCTGATCACGTATATTTTAATCACGCTCAACACGTTACCGTAGCAGGAGTGGCTTGTCAAGAATGTCATGGGCCTATAGAGACGATGGAAGTTGTTCAGCAACAAGCGCCACTTACTATGGGCTGGTGTATCAATTGTCACAGAAAAACAGAAATAGATAATAATAATCCGTATTATAAAAATTATGAGAAAATACATCAACAACTTGCTAAAAAATACGGAGTAGAAAAACTTACGATTGCTCAGTTAGGAGGATTAGAGTGTGGTAAGTGTCATTATTAAAATTATTTTAAACTTTATAAAAGCTAATTTTAGATAAAATATGGCGTCAAACAAAAGATACTGGCGAAGTGTAGAGGAACTAAAAGATAGTTCTATATTAGAGACACTTAAACAGAATGAATTTGTATCCGAAATTCCTACGGATGAATTTTTAGGAAATAAAGAAAAATTAGAAAACTCATCAACAACACGACGAGATTTCTTGAAATATGTCGGATTTACTACTGCAGCAGCAGCTCTTGTAGCTTGCGAAGGACCAGTTAAAAAGGCTATTCCGTATGTAGTTTTGCCTGAACAAATTCGCCCAGGTATTCCCGATTTTTACGCAACAACTATTGCTGATGGATATGATTTTGCAAGTGTTTTGGTAAAAACTCGTGAAGGACGCCCTATCAAAATTGAAAATAATAGAGAGGCGCTTGTTAGAGGATGTGCCAATGCTCGTGTGCATGCTTCAGTATTGTCATTATATGATGATTTACGAATGAAAGCCCCTAAAAAGGCAGGACAAGAAACTTCTTGGGAAAATTTAGATGCTGATATATTAAAAGCATTAGATATAGCTCAATCTTCTGGAAAACAAATTATTTTGCTTACAACAACTCTGGCAAGTCCATCAACATATGCACTTATCAAAGACTTTTCAGAGAAATATCCTAATGCAAAACACATTCAGTATGATGCTATATCGGAGGAAACAGCTTTGCAGGCTTTTAATAAGAAATATGGCGTTCGTGCTTTAGCAGATTATAACTTGGAAAATACAGATGTGATTGTTTCTTTCGGAGCAGATTTTCTTGGTGATTGGCAAGGAGGTGGGTACGAAGAAGGTTATGCAAAAAAACGAATTCCTAAGAACGGAAGAATGTCCAAACATATTCAGTTTGAGACTAATATGACACTTTCAGGAGCTAATGCTGACAAACGCGTGGCACTTACTCCTTCTCAATTGAAAGTAGCTTTTGCTAAGTTTTACGGCTTGCTAAACGGACAAGTTGTTAATGCTTCGCTTCCTGATAAAGTAGAAGTAGCCTTGAAAAAAGCTGCAGAACAAGTTAAAAAAATGGGGACAAAAGCCGTAGTTCTCACAGGAATACAAGATGTTGATGCTCAAAGTTTGGCTTTGGAAATCAATCAAAAATTAAACTCTGAGGCATTCAATGTACAACAATATCTTAAAGTAAGACAAGGAAATATAGCTCAGATATCGGAGCTCATTGCTGATATGAATGCTGGAAAGGTAGGAGTTCTAATTACTTCCAATGTAAATCCTTTATATTCATTAGCAAACGCTTCTGAATTTGAAAACGGACTTAAAAAGGTTGATTTTTCTGTTGCTTTTTCAATGAAAGAAGACGAAACTTCGACAAAAACAACCTATACAGCTGCAACTCCTCACTATTTAGAGTCGTGGGGCGATGTAGAAATAAGAAGAGGTGATTTTGCGTTAATACAGCCTACAATTCGCCCATTGTTTAATACTCGTCAGCTACAAGATGCTCTTATTAAATGGCTTGATAAAGGTGAATATTATGATTATTTAAAAAAATATTGGAATGAATTTATATTGATGGGCGCCTCTTGGGAAAAAGCTCTTCATGATGGATTTTTCTCAATGGTGACACCTAATATATTACAACCCATAGAGCAAGAGCTTTCAGTTGAAGCAATGGTTTCGCGGTTGGCAATGACTTCATCACAAGGATATGAACTTGTTTTATATTCAAAAGTTGGAATGGGAGATGGACAACAAGCCAATAATCCTTGGTTACAAGAATTTCCAGATCCAATATCTCGCGTATCGTGGGATAATTATTTAACGATGTCTGCTTCAGATGCTAAAAAATTAGGCTTCAAAAATTGGCATGTTGCCAATGGAGCATTAGACGGAGATTATGCAGAAATTACTGCTAATGGAGTAAAACTCAAAGTACCTGTATTTATTCAGCCAGGACAAGCACAAGGTTCATTTGGATTGGCTTTTGGATATGGAAGAAAAATAGGAATGAAAAAAGAAATGCAGGTTGGGGTAAATGCCTATTCGTTATATCATAATTTTTCAAATGTTCAAAATGTAACTATTGCCAAGGCTTCGGGAGTACACGAATATGCTTGTATTCAGTTGCATAATACCCTTATGGGACGTGGAGACATATTAAAAGAAACCTCTTTGCAAGATTTTATAAATAAATCAGCAAAAATATGGAATCCTAAACTGCAAGTATCTTTAAATCACCAAAATGTAAAAGCATCTTCGGTTTCTTTGTGGGAAGAATTCGATCATACTACAGGACACCATTTCAATTTATCAATTGATTTAAATGCTTGTACAGGTTGTGGCGCTTGTGTTATTGCTTGTCATGCTGAAAATAATGTACCAGTAGTAGGTAAGAATGAAGTTCGTAAGTCGAGAGATATGCATTGGTTGCGTATTGATCGTTATTATTCTTCCGAAGATACTTTTGCAGGAGATATTTATAAGAAAGAAAATATCAACGGATTGGGAGCGGCTTTAACTACTTTCGGTGAAATGGAAGATCCGTCTGAAAATCCGCAAGTGGCTTTTCAACCTGTTATGTGTCAGCATTGTAACAATGCACCTTGTGAAACGGTTTGCCCTGTAGGAGCTACTTCTCATGGTTTACAAGGACAGAACCATATGGCATACAATAGATGTGTGGGAACGCGTTATTGTGCTAACAACTGCCCATACAAAGTACGTCGTTTTAATTGGTTTGTATATAGTAACAATAACGAATTTGACTATAATATGAATAACGATTTGGGTAAAATGGTACTCAATCCTGATGTGGTAGTTCGTTCCAGAGGAGTTATGGAAAAATGTTCGTTCTGTATTCAATCAACACAAGCAGTTATTCTTAAAGCTAAACGAGAAGGAAGAGCTGTACGTGAAGGAGAATTTAACGATGCCTGTGCATGTGCATCAGCTTGTGGTACAGGTGCTATGGTTTTCGGTGATGTTAATGAAAAAAATAGTGAGATTGCTAAACTTGTACAAGATGAAAGAGCATATCACTTGCTTGAACATGTTGGTACAAAACCAAATGTATTGTATCAGGTAAAAGTGAGAAATACTGCTGATATATAAATACAGAAATTAGGTTAGGTTGATAGTTGATTGAACTTTTGCATATAATAGAATTTAAGTAAAAAACTGAAAAAATCAGTACAACTTAACAAAAATCATAAAGAAAAATCAACCAGGACAGAAAAATAAATAGGTTGGTAATAAATATATATTTTGGTATATAAATTAGAAAAAAAATATGAAAAGTATAGGAAGTTTTATGGTTATTATAGGAATTTTAGCCATAGTTTTAGATTTTTTTGGTAGAGTTCCTAAAATATTGGTTTGGATATACTCATGGGGAGATACGATTGCTTGGGTTATAAAAATAGCTCTGGTTGTTATAGGAGGTGTTCTGTATATGGTAGGTAATATAAATCAAACCAAGCACAACAATAGCTTATTAAACATTACTTTAAATTAGTATAAAAAGATAAATTTATAGATATATGGCATCGCATTACGAAGCACCTATACGAAATCCGTTAATTGTAGGAAACAAAAACTACCACGATATAACAGTCGATGTAGCTCGCCCTGTGGAAGGAAAAGCTAATAAATTGTGGTGGATAGTATTTTCGATAGCTCTTGTGTCTTTTCTGTGGGGATTATTGTGTATGATATATACCGTTTCTACAGGAATTGGAGTTTGGGGACTTAATAAAACTGTAGGTTGGGCATGGGATATTACTAACTTTGTATGGTGGGTAGGTATCGGACACGCAGGAACGCTTATTTCAGCAGTATTGTTGTTATTTCGACAAAAATGGAGAATGGCGATTAACCGATCAGCAGAAGCTATGACAATTTTCTCGGTTGTTCAAGCAGGTTTATTCCCGATTATCCATATGGGGCGTCCATGGTTAGCATACTGGACACTCCCAATACCAAATCAATTTGGATCGTTGTGGGTGAATTTTAACTCGCCACTATTGTGGGATGTATTTGCAATTTCGACTTATCTATCGGTATCGTTAGTTTTCTGGTGGACAGGACTTTTACCAGACTTTGCGATGCTTCGTGATAGAGCTGTAAAACCTTTTCAAAAGAAAATATATAGTCTATTGAGTTTTGGTTGGAGTGGAAGAGCCAAAGATTGGCAACGATTTGAAGAAGTTTCGCTTGTTTTAGCAGGATTAGCAACTCCTTTGGTGCTTTCAGTACACACAATTGTATCTTTCGACTTTGCCACTTCGGTAATTCCAGGTTGGCATACGACAATTTTTCCTCCATACTTTGTTGCGGGTGCTATTTTTTCAGGTTTTGCGATGGTGAATACTTTGCTTATTATAATGAGAAAAGTCTCAAATCTTGAAAATTATATTACACTTCAACATATAGAATTGATGAATATTGTAATTATGATTACGGGATCCATTGTAGGTTGTGCTTATATTACAGAACTTTTTGTAGCGTGGTATTCGGGAGTTGAGTATGAGCAATATGCTTTCTTGAATCGTGCCACAGGTCCCTATGCTTGGGCATATTGGCTTATGATGACTTGTAATGTATTTTCTCCTCAATTTATGTGGTTTAAAAGATTGCGTAGAAGTATAATGTTCTCATTCATTATTTCTATTGTGGTTAATATAGGAATGTGGTTTGAGCGTTTTGTGATTATCGTAACCTCATTGCACCGCGACTATTTGCCTTCATCTTGGACGATGTTCTCACCAACTTTTGTCGATATTGGAATTTATACAGGAACGATAGGGTTCTTTTTCGTATTGTTTTTGTTATACTCTCGTACATTCCCTGTAATTGCCCAAGCAGAGGTAAAATCAATTCTGAAATCATCAGGAGAAAAATATAAAAAATTAAGAGATACTAATGCCGAAAATCATCACTAAAATATGAATAATAAAATAATACAAGCACTATATAATGATGATGATATTCTAATGGATGCTGTCAAAAAAGTACGTGCAGCTAATCATCAGATAAAAGAAGTTTATACACCATTTCCAGTACACGGATTGGATAAAGCTATGGGCTTGAAAAACACACGATTGGCAATTGCTTCGTTCGTGTACGGGTGCATTGGGCTTTGTGTGGCAACTCTTATGATGAATTACATAATGATAGAAGATTGGCCAAGAGACATTGGAGGAAAACCGAGTTTTACATTCATTCAGAATATGCCTTCTTTTGTGCCTATTATGTTTGAATTGACAGTATTTTTTGCTGCACATCTTATGGTCATTAGTTTCTTTTTGAGAAGTAAATTGTGGCCTCATAAAAAAGCTGAAAATCCTGATGTAAGAACTACCGATGACCATTTCTTGATGGAAGTTGCCTTGCAAGGAGATTCTATCGAACTGATGAATTTTTTAAGAACAACTGGGGCTGTTGAGGTAAAAATAGCCGAAAAATAATTTAGAAAAGATATGAGAAATATAATAAAAATATCATTCCTTTTTGCAAGTGGATTTTTACTAACCTCGTGTTTTAACAAAGAAAAGCCCAACTATCAATTTATGGCAAGTACTGATATGTATGAACCTGTGGGCTATGAGACTTATTACCCAGCACCTCAAGAGGTATTTCCAAATGGAATGGAAGCACAACTTCCCGCAGATAAGACAATTAGAAGAGGTTGGATGCCTTACTTGTATGAAAATACTAATGATGGATACGAACAAGCTAAAGAGAACTTTCATAATCCACTAAAAGCTGATTCTTTGGCTATGAAGGAGAATTTACAAATAGGAGCAGGACTTTATAATATTTATTGTATGATATGTCACGGCTCTGATGGAGATGGACAAGGAAATTTAGCAAAACGTGAAAAAATCTTAGGAATTCCTAGTTTTAAAGACCGACAAATTACACAAGGGAGTATTTATCATGTAATGTATTACGGTCGTAATACAATGGGGTCATACGCTTCACAAATTACAGAACAAGAGCGTTGGCAAGTGGCTTTATATGTTGAACAATTAAGAGAAAAGTTAATCAATAATTCCAAGAAAAATTAGTTATGTATACATTTACTGGCAAAATTAAATTAGTAGCAATAATTTGTATGATTGTGGGTGTTCTTGGAGTGGGATATAGCTTTCTTAGCACACCAAAAAATGTAGAGGAAGTTAAAATAATTATAGCACTGCAAGATAAATCAGACCATCATACCCACCATTCACAGGTTACAACTGATACACATTTACATCATCATTCAGATAATCACTATGAACATATATTACATCAGTTGCAGAATAAACCTTGGACGGCATTTTATGTAGCAGCGTTATTCTTTTTATTGATTTCATTAGGGACATTAGCTTTTTATGCAATTAACATAGCATCTCAAGCAGGATGGTCACCAGTTTTGTTCCGAGTGATGGAAGGAATTACAGCATATATACTTCCTGGGGGAATTATCTTCTTTGTATTGCTTGTCTTATCAGCATTGCACTTCAATCATTTGTTTGTTTGGATGGATGATAAAGTAGTAGTTACTGATAAATTGTTACAAGGAAAGCAAGGGTATTTGAATGTACCATTTTTTTTAATCAGAGCAGCTTTTTATTTAATAGGTTGGATAGGCTATCGATATATTTCTCGTAAACTTTCAATTCAACAAGACACTTCGCAAGATAATCGTCCGTTTGTAAAGAATTTTAAATGGACAGCGGCTTTTTTAGTATTCTTTTTAGTGTCAGAATCTATGATGTCTTGGGATTGGATAATGAGTGTTGATCCTCACTGGTTTAGTACACTTTTTGGGTGGTACGTATTTGCAAGTATGATAACTTCTGCTATGGCAGTTATTATTATGATAACACTCTATTTGAAAAGACAAGGATATTTAGAATATGTTAATAGTAGCCATTTGCACGATTTGGCAAAATATATGTTCGGATTTTCTATCTTTTGGACTTACTTGTGGTTTTCACAATTCCTTTTGATATGGTATTCTAATATTCCAGAAGAAGTGACTTACTATGTAACTCGTATTCAAGATTATAATTTATTATTTTTTGGTATGGTTATACTAAATTTCTTATTTCCGTTACTTGTTTTGGTTGATTCGGATATGAAACGTAAAGGTTTTGTAGTTTCTTTGGTAGGATTTGTAGTTTTGATAGGACATTATATTGATTTTTATGTTATGATAATGCCAGCAACAGTAGGTAATCAATGGAGTATAGGAATAGCAGAGATTTGTTCGGTTCTTTTCTTCTTTGGATTGTTCATTTATGTAGTATTCGCAAGTCTTACAAAAGCTCCTCTTTTACCAAAACAAAATCCATTTATTGAAGAAAGTAAGCATCATCATTAAAATACAAAATATATTTTTTTAAGCTGTCTAACAAAGACAGCTTTTTTGTTGAGTTAAAAAAATTATAATAATCAATTTATTATAAATAATTTATCATTGTTATATTAAAAATATTTTTTACCTTTGCATCACTTTAACAAGAGGATAGATTTGACTGATTGCAACCTCATCGGATTACCGATAAATGCTAAACCAGTAATTGTAAGTTTTTCAATACTTTACAAATTTATTCCTCATAAATTTTTTAAATATTATGAGTTATTTATTCACTTCCGAATCGGTGTCAGAAGGACATCCTGACAAAATCGCAGATCAAATAAGCGATGCACTAATTGATAATTTTTTGGCCTTTGATTCAACTTCGAAAGTAGCTTGCGAAACGCTCGTTACTACAGGACAAGTAGTTTTAGCTGGAGAAGTAAAATCAAAAACCTATCTTGATGTTCAGCAAATAGCACGTGATGTTATTAAAAAAATAGGCTATACCAAAAGCGAATATATGTTTGAAGCCAATTCGTGTGGTATTCTTTCGGCTATTCACGAGCAATCTCAGGATATCAATCAAGGTGTTGATAAAGCCAATCCTGAAGATCAGGGAGCAGGAGATCAAGGTATGATGTTTGGCTATGCAACTAACGAAACGGAAAATTATATGCCTTTGGCATTAGATTTGTCACATACTTTACTTCGCGAATTAGCAGAAATTCGTAGAGAAAATAAAGAAATTACATACCTTCGCCCTGATGCTAAAAGTCAAGTAACTCTTGAATATTCTGATGATAATAAGCCAATTAGAATACATTCGATTGTCATTTCAACCCAGCACGATCCTTTTGATGAAGAAGCGAAAATGCTTGAAAAAATAAAAAAAGATATTATAGAAGTTTTGATACCCCGAGTTATGCAAAAGTATCCTCAGTATGCTAAGTTTTTTGATAAAAATATAGTATATCATATCAATCCCACGGGTATTTTTGTTATTGGAGGCCCTCACGGAGATACGGGACTTACAGGTAGAAAAATTATTGTAGATACTTACGGAGGGAAAGGAGCTCACGGAGGTGGTGCTTTTTCTGGAAAAGATCCTTCCAAAGTTGATAGAAGTGCAGCGTATGCCACTCGACATATTGCAAAAAACCTAGTAGCTGCAGGGGTTGCTGATGAAATTTTGGTACAAGTAAGTTATGCTATTGGTGTTGCTAATCCTGTAGGAATTTATGTGAATACATATGGAACTTCCAAAGTGAAATTGTCTGATGGAGAAATTGCTCAAAAAATACAAGAAATATTCCCAATGCGTCCATACGATATTGAAAAACGACTAAAACTTCGTAATCCTATTTATAGTGAAACGGCTGCTTATGGACATATGGGACGAATACCTCGAATTGTTAAAAAAATTTTTACCTCTCCGTACGAACCTTTAAAAGAGCTTGAAGTAGAATTGTTCACTTGGGAAAAGTTAGATTATGTTGAACAAGTGAAAAAGAATTTTCAGATATAAAAATATATGTGAATATTTTCAAGATTTCTTTCATATACGAAATAATAATAAAAACATATTACAAAAAAGATTGCTTATAATAGCAATCTTTTTTATTTTGTATATAATAAAATCAAAAACTTAAATTAAAACAAACAACGAAAGCCCGAGATATTCGAGCTAATGTTGTGTTTAAATTTTTCAAATTATTTTCTTAGAAGAATAAGCGTCTTCTAACAGCTGGTTGCTGTCCTTCTTCTACTGAAGCGCCAGTAGCAGGTGCAGCAGCATAGCTTTCTTCAACTGCTTTGAATAATTTTGCGTGAAGCATTTTAGTAATAGCGATATTATAATTCGCTTCATCTAAGATAAGATGAACTAAAAACTGACGATTACTTGAAGAAAACAGTACGTGTATTTGCTCTTTAAGAGCAATTTCAATACGGTCGATGTTTTTGTCATTCAAGTTTTCAACATACCCTAATGCCTTAGTAGCTTGACGTAAAATTTCTACCTGAAACGCACTTGAAAGTCTGTTATCAACATTCGAAGCTGCTTCATAAGCAATTGCATTACCATCATTAGTACTAACTACAGTAATTGAAATAAAGCCTGGCACTTCTTGGTGCATTGCTTTTACATAATTGTTAAACAAATTTGAATCCATAATACTCTAAATTTTGGGCAAATCTAAGCATAATTTTTCAAATAAAAAAATATTTTTTTAAAAAAATTATTATTTATCTTTGCAATATTATTCAAATATTAAAAAATGATACGATATTGTGCCGTTATTTTTGGCTGTTTAGCTCTCGGGGAACTATTGATTTTCCTTACAAAAATACAATTTCCTTCAAGCATGGTAGGCATGTTACTTTTAACACTTTTTCTACATTTGAAATGGATAAAATTACATTGGGTTAAAGGTATTTCAGACCTTTTAATAGCTAATTTGGGATTATTTTTTATTCCTCCTTGTGTTAAAATTATTTTATATTTCGACTTATTTAGGGCTAATTTTTGGTCAATTATCATTTCGGTAGTACTCAGTACCATATTAGTTATTTATATTACAGCAATTGTGTATCAAGTTTTACGAAAAAAAAATAAAGATGAAAGAGTTTCTTAGTAGTCCGTTGGTTTTATTAGCTATTACGTTTGCAGTTTATTATGCAAGTATGCGTTTGCAAATCCGTTTTAAATCAGCATTACTCAGTCCTATAATTATTACGATGTCTGTACTTATAGGGTATCTTTTGGTTTTCAATATTTCGTATGAGACTTATGCTGAGTCAGGAATTTTTATAGAACTTTGGTTAAAACCTTCAATTGTAGCCTTGGGAGTTCCTTTGTATATTCAACTTGAAAAAATAAAAAAACAACTTATACCTTTATTAGCTTCTCAGTTTGCCGGAAGTCTTGTAGGAATTGTATCTGTGTGTCTGATAGCCAAGTGGTTAGGTGCAGATAAACAAATAGTTCTTTCATTAGCTCCTAAGTCGGTTACAACTCCTATAGCAATCGAAGTTTCTCAAACAATAGGAGGGGAGTCTGCTCTTACAGCGGCAGTTGTTATCATAACAGGTATTATAGGAACACTTTTCGGATTGAAAATTTTACAACTATTCAAAATACAAAGCCCCATTGGTAAAAGTGTTTCTCTGGGGGCTGCTGCACACGGAATGGGTATTATAACAGCGATGCGTTTGAGTGAAAAACACGCCACTTTTGCAAGTTTAGGACTTATTTTTAATGGTGTATTTACTGCTCTATTAGCTCCTTATACAATACTAATAATGGAGTATTTCGGTTGGATATGAGTAAAAATAGATGTATAAAAGAATGTTTCTCTTACAAGAGAAACATTCTTTTCATTTTAAAACCAACCTCTTTTATTTACTTGGTATGTGTTGTAAAAATCTTCATCTAACTTGGTAAGGTAGATAATTCCTTCTATAAAAGGAATAAAAGACGCTATTCCACAAGAGACAAATGTCAGTACAAGCTGAATAATTCCTTCGTTGGTGTATCCAAGATAAAATTTATGAACACCGAAACCTCCAAGTAAAAGAGCAAGTATTCCAGCAACTACCTTTTTGTTTTCGGGTTTTTGATTGGTTTGTGTAATTTCATTACTCATATTTGATATTATTTAATAATTTGATACAAAGATAAGAAGTTTATTTAAAATAATGAATTAAAAATACAAAAATTTATATTTAATTAGCCATTTCACTGATAAATTTGATTCGATACAAACGTAATTCATCATCGTCATAATCACCACCAAATTCTTGTGAAGCTACTGATATTTTATCTGTTTCGGCTTCGAGAAAATATTCGTGAAGTTCTTCTTGCTGGTCTTCATCGAACATTTCATCGACCCAATAATCAATATTGAGTTTAGTTCCACTATATACGATTTGTTCCAATTCTTTGAGCAAATCGTCCATCGTAAGTCCTTTGGCAGCAGCAATATCAGGTAGCGGAAGTTTTCTATCAACGCTTTGTATTACGTATAGTTTTAATGACGAATTGGCTCCTGTGGTTTTAACAATTAAATCTTCAGGACGAATAATATCGTTTTCGTCTACATATTGAGCAATTAGAGCGATAAAATCTTTGCCATATTTTTTTGCTTTTCCTTCTCCCACACCGAAAACATTGGCTAGTTCTTCATACGTAATAGGATATTTGAGCGACATATCTTCCAAAGACGGGTCTTGAAAAACAACAAATGGCGGTACACCTTTATCTTTTGCTACTTTCTTGCGAAGGTCTTTGAGCATTTTAAGAAGAACTTCGTCCATAACTGCCACATTTGTTGTTATTTTTTCTTCATAATCTTCTTCAAAAGTATGATCTTCACTCATCATAAATGAGTATGGTTTTTTGATGAAATCTTTTCCTTTGTCTGTTAGAAACATTACTCCATAGGTTTCTATATCTTTACGAATAAGTCCATTGACCATAACTTGTCTGACAAGCGCTGTCCAATAAGGAGCTTCGTGTTCGCTACCGCTTCCAAAAATAGGGAGGTCATCAATTTTATTCGCTTTAATTAAGGCAGATACTTTTCCTGTGAGAATATTAACTAATTCTTTCGTTTTATACTTTTGTTTAGTTTCATCAATAAGTTTGAGAAGTTTTAAAACTTCTTTTTTAGCTTCTACCTTAGGTTTTGGATGTCGAATGTTATCATCCATATCAGCTCCTTCACCATTGATTTCATCAAATTCTTCTCCGAAATAGTGTAGAATAAATTTTCGGCGCGAACTAGAAGTTTCAGCATATGCTACAATATCTTGCAAAAGAGCATGTCCGATTTCTTGCTCGGCAATGGGCTTTCCAACCATAAATTTTTCTAATTTTTCAACATCTTTATATGAATAGAAAGCAAGGCAATGTCCTTCGCCACCATCTCGACCTGCGCGTCCTGTCTCTTGGTAATAACTCTCAATACTTTTGGGGATATCGTGATGAATTACAAAACGTACATCGGGTTTATCAATTCCCATACCAAAAGCAATAGTAGCCACCACAACATCGACTTCTTCCATCAGAAACATATCTTGATGCTTGGCACGTGTTTTGGCATCAAGTCCAGCGTGATAGGGTACAGCGGTAATACCATTTACTTGCAAGGTTTGGGCAAGTTCTTCAACTTTTTTCCGACTTAAACAATAAATAATTCCAGACTTACCAGTGTGTTGTTTTACAAAACGGATAATATCGGCATCTACATTTTTTGTTTTTGGACGAACTTCATAATACAAATTTGGGCGATTGAAAGACGATTTAAAAACATTTGCATTGGGCATACTGAGGTTTTTCAAGATATCTTCTTGTACCTTGGGAGTTGCTGTTGCTGTAAGAGCAATTACAGGAATATTTTTACCCAATCGTTCAATTATGGCTTTGATATTTCGGTATTCTGGACGAAAATCGTGTCCCCATTCCGAAATACAATGGGCTTCATCAACAGCCACGAACGAGATTTTAATATCTTTAAGAAAACTTACGTATTCATCTTTGATAAGTGATTCGGGGGCTACATACAAGAGTTTGGTTTCTTGTTTTTTTATGTCATCAATCACGGTACGTATTTCACTTTTGCTCAATGATGAATTCAGTACATGAGCCACGCTATCTGACGAAGAAATTCCTCGAATGGCATCAACCTGATTTTTCATCAAAGCAATTAAAGGAGAAATGACAATAGCTGTTCCTTCCTTAACCAGAGCAGGAAGTTGATAACATAGTGATTTTCCGCCACCAGTAGGCATTATTACGAATGTATCAGTGTTTTCAATGATACTTTCAATTATTTCTTCTTGTTTTCCTTTAAAGGAATCAAACCCAAAAACTTGTTTTAATGATTTCTGTAAATCAATTTTTGATGTACTCATATTGGTATTTATCCTAAATTTTGTCTATTTTTGCACTTCAAAAGTAGCACAAAAATAATAACTAATCAAATTTATTGCAAGAAAAAATGAAAAAAAATGAGAAAATTCTTGAAATTGCCCGAAAAACGCTTCAAATGGAGGCTGATGCTATTCAAAAATTAACATATTTATTAGATATAAATTTTGTTAAATCTATTGAAAGTATCATCGAATCACAAGGGCGAGTTATAATAACAGGTATAGGAAAGAGTGCCATTATAGCTCAAAAAATTGTTGCAACACTCAATTCAACAGGTACGCCTGCTATTTTTATGCACGCTGCCGATGCCATTCATGGAGATTTAGGGATTATTCAAGAGCGAGATGTTATTATTTGTATTTCTAAGAGTGGAAATACTCCCGAAATAAAAGCCTTAGTCCCCTTGCTTAAACGAGAAGGAAATAAACTGATTGCTATTACGGCAAACAAAGAATCATTCTTAGGTCAGCAAGCTGATTTTATTCTCAATGCGTATGTTGAACGTGAGGCTTGCCCCAACAATTTGGCGCCAACCACAAGTACAACGGCTCAGTTAGCTTTGGGTGATGCATTGGCTGTTTGTCTAATGGAAATGAAACATTTCAAAAGTGGTGATTTTGCCAAATATCACCCCGGAGGTGCTTTGGGCAAAAAACTATATTTGAAAGTAGCCGATGTGATTGCCAAAAATGAAATTCCACAAGTAAGTCCCGAGGCAGATATTCGACAGGTAATTGTTGAAATTTCTAAAAAAATGTTAGGAGTTACCGCAGTGATTGATAATCAGTCTATTGTGGGAATTATCACTGATGGAGATATTCGTCGTATGCTTAACAAATATGATGATATTAAAGACTTGAAAGCCAAAGATATAATGACTCATAATCCTAAAACGATTGATAGTCAGGTACTTGCTGTTGATGCTCTTGATTTTATGGAAAATCATAAGATAACTCAGCTTTTGGTTACAGACCATCATATATATAAAGGTATCATTCATTTGCATAATCTTATTCAGGAAGGAATTATTTGATTTTGGTTTGAATGAAAAAAACGATATTTGCCATATTATTTCTAAGTTTGTCAATTTTGTTTGTCGTAATGTGTTTTTTGAATACATCCTTTATGGATTGGGTTTTTGAGCGACATCAAAACTTATGGAGTTGGTATATTCGTCCTATTTTTATTATTCCTTTATGTTTTTTTTCATATAAACGTCATTTTTTAGGTATATCAATAACGCTGTTTTGTATTTTTACAAGTATGTTTTGGTTTCCTATTCCTCAAGAATTTTCTCCAAGAGCCGAAATGTTTTTACAATTTGAAAAAAAATGGCTTTTAGATAATTGGAATGCCGAAAAATGGATATTGACAGCAATGATACCTATTTCACTTGTAATTTTATGTGTTTCTTTTTGGAAACGAAGTTGGCTTTTAGGGATATTAATTGTTGTTCTAATGGCTTTTGGAAAAATAATATGGAGTGTTATTTATGCCGGAAGTACAGCAAAATCAATTATTTTTCCAGCTATATTAGGTCTTTTAATTAGTTTAATTTTTATAATAGCTTTCAAAGAATGGGAAAAGAACAAGCCACAAAAGAATTAGCACGGCAACTGAAAAATCCCGAAGGCAAAAACGGAATTGAAGTAGCTCAAATGATGAGTGAAACCAATCAAAATATGATTTTTCATTCTATAAAACAATTAGATATACAGCCCAAAAACAAAATTTTAGAAATCGGATACGCCAATGCTAACCATATTGATTTTATTTTTAAACAAAATCAAACCATAGTGTATTATGGACTTGAAATTTCGCCTCTGATGTGCCAACAAGCCAGCAATTTTTGGGAGAAATTCAGTCAAAAACAAAATCTTTCGTTTGGTTTGTATGACGGGCAACGAATTCCGTTCAAAAATTTATTTTTTAATAAAATATTTTCAGTGAATACGATTTATTTTTGGGAAAATCCGGCAGAATTTCTTTCAGAAATCTATCGTGTATTACAACCTAACGGACTTGTATGTATTACATTCATTGAAGAAGAATTTTTGAAAAAAATGCCTTTTTCTAAATACGGATTTACTTTTTATGATAACCAGAAAGTAATGCAACTTGCTCGAAAAGTATCGTTTCATATTGAGAATAAAGTCTCTGAATTAGAATTTGTAAAAAGCAAAAAAGGACAAATTTTTCAGAGAAAATTTACAACGATTACATTGAAAAAATAATAAAAAATCAATATTATATAATTTAGTTTTGAAAAAATTTAGTACAATAATCATAACGCTATGGGGAGTTGTAACAACTATTTTTTTCTTATTTCACGCATTACCGGGTGATCCTGCCAGAATGATGCTTGACCAAAACGAAAATAGCGAGCAACTTCGTGTGGTAAAACAAAAATATGGTTTTGATAAACCTTTGCTTACTCAATATGCTTACTACCTTAACGATCTTTCGCTTATTTCATTTCATTCAAAACAGAAAGCAGATTATACATTTTTTAATTCAAAAAAATATAATGGAGTATCTATTTTTTCAATCAAAAATACAAATATTGTAATAAAAATGCCTTATCTTCGCGAATCGTTTCAGAAAAATGGAAAAAAAGTAACTCAAATTATAGCCGAAACTTTACCCAATACCTTAGTTTTGGCAAGTACAGCTATTTTTATAGCCTTGTTAATAGGTATTTTGTTCGGAATTGTCTCTGCTTTGCAAAAAGATACGTGGATAGACCGAACAATTCAGGTAATCAGTACTTTAGGAATGAGCATTCCTTCTTTTTTTAGTGCTATATTGTTTGCTTGGATATTTGGTTTTTTGCTTCGAGATTATACGGGGTTATCAATGAGCGGAAGTCTATACGAAATAGATGATTATACGGGAGATAAATATTTGAAAATAAGTAATTTACTACTTCCAGCGATTGCTTTGGGAATACGTCCTCTTGCAGTAGTTACTCAACTGATGCGTAATTCGCTTTTGGAGGTTCTCTCACAAGATTATATACGTACGGCTTATGCCAAAGGTCTCTCAACCTGGCAAGTTATTTACAAACATGCACTTAAAAATTCTTTAAATCCTGTGATAACAGCACTTTCGGGCTGGTTTGCAGGAATGTTGGCAGGAGCCGTTTTTATTGAATATATTTTTGGATGGAACGGACTTGGTAAAGAAATCGTAACAGCGCTCAACACGTTGGACTTGCCTGTAATTATGGGAGCTGTTCTGGTAATATCAACTATTTTTATTTTTATAAATATTTTGGTTGATTTTCTATATCGCTTGTTAGACCCTCGTATTTGAGGATATGAACAGATTATTATTGTGTAAAATCAGGGATATTTATGGGAGCATTACCATTATTCACCGATTGTTCTGTCAGTTCAGCAAGACAAGACCAAAGCGCTCCATCATATACATTTTGGTCAAGAGGTAATCCGTTTTTTAGGCAATAAACCAAACGATAATCCATACGAATGTCCATTGGTTTTTGTTCAGGAAGTTTTTGGCAGAGTGATGAAGTTTCTTTTATCAAAAGAGGTTCATTTTCAGCAAATAGTTCATTTATTTTTTCGATGGGAATAGGCTGCATTCCCTCTGGGTCAAAAGTTATTTCGTACGAAGGATATTTCTGTACGAAACCTTTTGTACCACTTAACAAATATTTTCTAGAATAGGGGCGAGGGCTGGTAATATCGTGTTGTAAAAGTATGGTTTTTCCTTTTTGAGTTTTGATTAAAGTTGTATTCATATCGCCCATTACAAAAGGTATTTGAGCTTGGGGCGAATTTTTACCAAAAGTATTTTCGGCATAACGTTTCATTCCCAAAGATAGTGAAGACATTGAAACCAAATGCGTTAAATAATCATCTCGCAAGATGTTCATAGCTTGGCAAATAGGAGCTATTCCGTGGGTTGGGTACGGATTTCCGTTATGAGATTGGCTATATTTGATGCGCCACTCGCCACGTAAGCTATCTCGATCGTTTTGCTGAAAATTCAGTCGTCGCAAATCGTGAATGTAAGCACCCTCTCCGTGGATAATCTCGCCTAACAATCCTTTTTTGATAAGTTCCAATGTGATAAGCTCAAAGGTGTCGTAACAGGCATTTTCAAGCATCATACAATGGCGTTGTGTTTCTTCGGCAGTACGAATAATTTTCCAACAATCAGAAACGGACATTGCTAATGGAACTTCTATGGCTACGTGTTTGCCTTGTTTCATTGCAAAAATTGCCATTTCGGTATGCAAATCCCATTGGGTTGAAATATAAACCAAATCAATTTCGGGTAATTGACAGAGCTTCTGCCAATCATTTGTTTGCGTGTAAAAAATAGGAATAATTGATTGATTTTTAGTGATTTGCCTTGCTAATTCAACATATTTTTCTTCAATATCACAAACTGTTCTAATGGTAACATCTAACAGCATATAGCGCTTTACGGCTTCTATTCCTCGCACACCAATTCCTATAAAACCAACTGATAAATTTTCAATAGGAGCTACTTGTAGGTTAAAAACACTTTTTCTCATTCTCGCCAGATTTTCATTATTATTTTATTAGCCGATTAAAGAAAAATCAATATCTCCATAATTTCCACTACTCATCAGCAGTAAGACATCATTTTGATACGGATAAGAATATATAAATTTTTGAAAATCAGTAGTGTTTGTGAAAATTTGTAAATCAGTTCGTTCGAAAGCTGTACGTATATCATCTTCGCTTATATCTGAATTACCTTTCAAAGACAAGGCTTCTCGATTGTAAAGAATCACAGCTTGATTGGCTTTATCCAAAGAGTGCTTGTATTGTTGTAAAAAATTACGATTCAGACTGCTATATGTATAGAGTTCCAAACAAGCAATCAAGTTTCGTTTTGGAAATTGTTCACGTACAGCGCTAAGCGTAGCAAAAACTTTACTTGGTGCGTGAGCGAAATCTTTAAAAACAATGAGTTGTGGAGTATCTTTTAATTTTTCTAAACGCTTAGAAGCCCCTTTGAATGTAGCAATAGCCTCGTAAAAATCTTCTTGGTCAATACCCATATTCTGACAAACCCATTTGGCTCCTGCCAAGTTATTCATATTGTGTTGCCCGAAAATAGTCAAAGGCATTTGTCCATCAGGAGTTAGCAAATAGGTTTGTCCATCGACAACGATATATTCAGGAGTAGAATATGGAATCTTCCGAATGGCATTTTCAGTTTGTTTCACAAGCGTTTTGAGTATAGTATCTTCTTCATTATAAATAAGAATTCCTCCTTGTGTAATTTGTTTTATGAAGATTTCAAACTGCTTTTGATAATTTTCTTGTGAAGGAAATACATTGATATGATCCCAAGCAATACCACTAATAAGCGCAATATTGGGTAGATACCAATGTATTTTGGGGCGTAAGTCAATCGGAGAAGACAAATATTCATCGCCTTCTAAAACGATAAATTCAGCATCATCGGTAAGACGAACCATTGTATCAAATCCTTCCAATTGAGCTCCAACCAGATAATCTACTCGTCTGTCATGATATTTCATTACGTGTAAAATCATTGAAGTAATGGTTGTTTTTCCGTGACTTCCTGCGATAACTACCCGAGTTTTATGTTTGCTTTGTTCGTAGATAAATTCGGGATAAGAATATATTTTGATACCTAATTTTTGTGCTTGAATTAGCTCTGGATTATCTTTTTTGGCGTGCATTCCTATAATAATTGCATCAATGTCAGAAGTTATTTTCTCAGGAAACCAGCCTAATTGTTCAGGGAGTAATCCTGCTTTTGATAGACGTGAGTGTGAGGGTTCAAAAATAGCATCATCACTTCCTGTAACGTATATTCCTTTTTGATGTAAAGCCAAAGCTAAGTTGTGCATTGCGGCTCCTGCTATTGATATAAAATGTACATGCATATTTTTTATTATTTTTATGAATGATTTTCGCTTTTTCAGAGCTTATTCTTTTTTTATCATCGGTATTTTTAAGAACTAGTGCACAAGCTGAATATTCATCACCTTGTTCTTCAAGAGCAATTCAGCAATTCGTTGATTATCAGCTATAGCAAACAAAACAAAAGCAAATTCACCTCCTTGTGCCATTATTACTGCTCTATCAATGGCATCATAAAAGCAGCTATAATTATTTGCACCTTCTGTTGCCATATGATACGAATATTATTTTAAAATTAGGGGACAAAAGTAGGGAAAATATTTAAAATAGTATATAATTTATATTGAAATCTGACAAAATTACCGAAAATTGCTCAAAAGTTCTTTATTAAAAATAAAGTTTGAATGTTGGTTCACATGTTATCTTTTCAATAGTATTTTACAATTATTTTTATAAATTTTACTATTTATGGCACGAATATTGTTATAAATATTTTAAATAGAATTACTTATTTAATTAGAAATATCTATTATAAATTATTATTATATCAAATATCTTAATAGATATTTAAAATATTTAAGTTTATTTCTATTTAATAGAAGTAATAATTAGTAATAAACAATTTTTATATAAAATAATTAAGTTATTACTAATTAAAAATAAATTATTACTGATTATAAATGAATTACTATAGATGACAAATTGATATATTCTAATAAAATATAAATTATTATCTATTACAAATAAATTTTTACAGATAATAAATGAATTATTACTGGTAAAATACTATTTGATATAATTATTTTATTGTAAATAATCGTAAATTTATTGTATAATATAAAAATTATTAAGTTATGAGAGAAAATAATACACGAGTTCTAAATAAAAATAAAAGAATTTCAATAGAAGAATGGATTCAGAAGATGAGATTAGCATTTTCAAATGGAAAATTACCTAATATTCAGGAAAAACTAAGTCTATTAGGGTATACACCTCAAAAACTAGATGAACTATTATTAAAAGTTATTCATTTAGAAGAATTACATCAAAATCAAAAAACTAAATATGCAGAGCAATATGTAGAAACACAGAAATTTGATAAAAAATTTAAAGAAATCAATGATTTATATACCAAACATTTAGCATTCTGTAAGATACTTTTCAAGGGAGATATGTTAGCAAGAACTTCATTAGACTTCTCTGGTAAACGAAAAATGGCATACGGTGATTGGCTTGTACAAGTTAGTAATTTCTATTCGCAATTACTTAAAAACATAGTATTTATGACTAAACTCCAAACAATAAATATCAAAGAAGAAGATTTAAAGTTGGTACAATATAAGCTCTCAGAAATTATCGAACTAAAAGAAAGTCAGAAAAAAGAAATCGCACAAGCTCAGAAATCGACAAAAATTCGTAATCAATTCTTCGATGAACTTTATCCAAAGTATAGAGAGTTTATAGCATATGCCAAAATTGCTTTCTCTCACGACCAAGACCTTGAAGCACTGGGAATTATTACTAAAAGAAAGTAAATAATTAAAAGAAAGTAGTAATATATTATTATCTAGTATTTTTTATTTGTATCTGTATATGAGAAATAAATATAAAAACTTTTTAGTAACTAAAATTTATTTGTTATTTCAGTTTATTATTAGCTAAACTTGTATTTCTCCAAGTGAGAATCGCTAACGTCTTACTATTTGATGTTTTATAAAGTATTATGATTTCAAAAATAAAAATATAAATAAAATCTATTTACGTATAGAATAAATCAATATAAATATGATTTTCTACTAAGAAAAAAGTTTTAATTTTGCATCGAAAATAAAAGTTTAATTAAAAAAATAAAGTTATATGTCATTTGTAGGAAAAAAATTCCCAAACATCGATGTAAATGCAATGAGCGAAATGGGAGATGCTCACAAAATAAATGTTTTTGAAGAGGCAGTTAATAAAAAGAAAAAAGTACTTCTTTTTTGGTATCCGAAAGATTTTACCTTCGTTTGTCCCACTGAATTACATGCTTTTCAAGAAGCTCTTAGCGAATTTGAAGCACGTAATACCCGTGTTATCGGTGCATCGTGCGATACAGCCGAAGTTCATTTTGCGTGGCTTAATACTACCAAGGATAATGGAGGTATAGAAGGAGTTACGTATCCAATTTTAGCTGATACCAATCGGAATTTGGCTCGGATACTCGGAATTTTAGATTCAGAAGAAGTTTTTGATGAAACAACACAAACGTACAAATTGATAGGTGATGATGTAACCTATCGAGCCACTTATCTAATTGATGAAACAGGAAAAGTTTTCCATGAAAGTATCAATGATATGCCTCTTGGACGTAATGTAAAAGAATATCTTCGCCTGATTGATGCCTATACTCATGTGCAAAAGCACGGAGAAGTATGCCCTGCTAACTGGGAAGAAGGTAAAGATGCGATGAATGCCGATAGAAATGGAGTGGCTAATTATTTAAAAACACACTAAGTATGGAAGAATTACAACAAGACAATTTGCAAGAAATTGTTGCTTCAAATGATATTATTTTTGTTCAATACGGAGCAGGTTGGTGTGGAAATTGTAAAATAATGAAGCCAAAATTTAAAAAATTCGCTTCTGAAATAACAACTGCAAAATTTTATTATATAGATGCTGAAAAATTTCCTCAATCGCGCCAGTTAGCTAAGGTCGATAACTTGCCAACATTTGCAGCTTTCAGAAATGGAGCACTTGTATGTCAAGTACAAACAAATAAAGCAGAATCGTTAAAACAATTTATTGATGAAATTACCGCTAATTAAGCATATTACGCAATTTATTGCGGATAATGACCAAGATTATATCATTGAAACTATTGAAACACTCGAAAACTTGATAGAGTGTGATAATTTGAAAGATGAAGAGCTTGATGTTATTGGTGAATTGTTATCCAATTTTTATGGAGCTATTGAAGTTGATACAATGATAAAACAAGGTATTCCGCAGAAAGAAGCACTCAATACGTTTATGAAGCGTGTTGTTGGCTCAATAGATAAATAGAAGTTTCATAATTTTTTGATTTTAAATTTTTTTGAAAAACTAAATCTCATTTTGAGGTTTAGTTTTTTTATTTGCCAGTCAATAGAAGTGAAAAACTTTTAGATAGAATTTATTTTCCTACAAATTCTAATTGAGAGATATCAACCATTGTTGTGAAAAGTCCGTAGTTGATAACAGCTTTTTGTTTTTCTATTTTGTCAATTGTCCCGATAGATTTACTTTCTTTTATTCGTACTCTATCGCCTATTTTTAGAGCTCGTTGTTGTTGTAGTTTTTCTTTTTTCTCTGATAGTTCTTGTTTCTTTTTTTCTACTTTTTTTTGCTCACGGATAATGCTAATTTCTTGAATAACTTCTTTTTCAAGAGATTTTTGTAACTCTTTTTGTTGTTGTTTCTCTTGCTTAGTTTTGATTTTACGTTTGCTGTTTTCTGTTTCAACAATTTTCAAAAAATCAGAAATAAGTGGGCGTCTTTTTTTATCTTCAAAATATCTTTCGGCAATATCATTTACTTTTTTACCTAAATAAATAAGCTGCTGATTTTGGTCGTAAAGTTCTTGATAATTAACGAGTTTCGACTGAATTTTGTCATTCAGTTGCTCCAATCGCTTGGCTTCTTCCCGAGCTTTGGTTTCTTCTTCTTTGAGCGATGAAGAGTTTTTTTCCATAATGCTTCTTTCCTTTTGCAGGCGTGCAATCGTAGCATCGAAGCGGACTTTGTTTGTTTCAATTTTCTTTTTTGCCCGATTGATAAGCCCGAAAGGAATACCATTTTTCTGAGCCACCTCAAAGGTAAAAGAGCTACCAGCTTCACCGACAATTAGCTTATAGATAGGTTCGAGCGTTTTGTTATTGAAAAGCATATTAGCATTGCTTGTATGGGGAAGTTCATCAGCAAGGATTTTCAGATTGGCATAGTGGGTTGTAATAACTCCAAAAGCCTTGCGATGGTAAAATTCTTCCAAGAATGTTTCTGCCAATGCACCACCAAGTTCAGGGTCTGAACCTGTTCCAAATTCGTCAATTAGAAAAAGTGTTTTATCGTTACATTTTTTCAAAAAATAATTCATATTTTTGAGGCGATAACTATATGTACTAAGGTGATTTTCAATGGATTGATTGTCACCAATATCGGTTAGAATTAGCTCAAAAAGGCACATTTTGCTAAGGCGATGCACTGGCACAAGCATACCGCTTTGGAGCATTAGTTGCAATAATCCAATGGTTTTTAGAGTAATGCTTTTCCCTCCAGCATTAGGACCTGAAATCACAATAATACGTGAATTATCTGATAATGATATGGTTTGAGCAAATGTTTGGATGCCCTTTTTCTGATTGTTCAAAAATAACAAAGGGTGAAAAGCATCTTTTAATTCCAAAAGGCGCTCTTGGGTTATTTCTGGTAACAGAGAGTTCGTTTTTTGAGCAAATTGAGCTTTGGCTGAAATCGTATCAATTTGAGTTAAATACGCTTGATAATTTTGTAATAATTCTGCGTAGGGTCGTAAAAAATTAGTTAAATTTTGAAGAATTTTCAAGATTTCTTCTTTTTCTTCAAACAAAAGATTATTCAATTCACGTGAATAATGTTCAGTTGTTTGTGGTTCAATAAAAACGATACTTCCTGTTTTGGAAGTTCCTAATACAGAGCCTTTTACTTTGCGTCTGTACATAGATTTGACAGCTAAAACTCGTCGATGCTCAATAACTGATTCGCGAATATCATCTAAGTAATCGGCTGTAAAATATTCAGATAAAGCTTTCGAAAAACTTTGGTTAATTTTAACTTTTAAATTACTAATTTGCTCTCGAATAGAAGATAATGTAGGCGAAGCATTGTTTTTTATTTCGCCAAATTTGTCAATAATTTTATCAATTTCAGTACTAATATCTTTTGTAAAAATCACATTTTCAGAGAGCTGGAATAGCTTAGGGTAGTAGTCGTTAAATTTTTTTAAGAATGCAATATGCGTATTAACGGTTTCCGAAATCGTTTTTATTTTGCGAAAACTTGTTATTTCTAAGGTTGTATTTTCAATTGCCAAAAATTTTATTTCAGTCGAAATAGAATCAAAATAATGAGATGGAATACTATTATTATTTTCAAATGAAGAGAGATATTCGTTGGTTTGTTGCAAAGCGATTAAGAGTTGTTCTCTATCTACAAAAGGTTTGATATTCAGTGTATTATCTTTCCCAGAATCAGTGATACACAATTGTGAAACAAAAGAAAGAAGTGTGTCAAATTCTAAATCTTGTAAGGTTTTGTTATGTATGTCTTTCATTGTATTTTTAAGATTAAATCCAAATTTAGCAAGCGACAAAAATACATAAAAAATAAAATGTATTGAAAGAAATATAAATAAATCTTTTTGGGAAATAGATTTATTCCAAATAAGCTATTTTTTTTGAAAAATTTGGGTAAAACTTGAATTAATAATGTGAAAAATATGTACCTTTGCCCCGTATTAAGTAAGATTATTATGGTCATTCAAGAAGAAGAATTTCGCAATACGATAGGAACGGTTGATAAAGACGGAAAGCGACTTTGGGCTTTTCCTAAAAAACCCAAGGGAGTATATTACAAATATCGCAAATATGTAAGTTATTTATTATTGATTTTTTTATTTGCAGCTCCTTTTGTTAAAATAGATGGAAATCAGTTTTTGATGTTCAATATTTTGGAACGGCGGTTTAATATTTTTGGTTTTCCTTTTTGGCCACAAGATTTTTATCTTTTTGTAATCTCACTTATCATAGGAGTAGTTTTTATTACACTTTTTACAGTGGCTTTTGGTCGTATTTTCTGTGGTTGGATATGCCCGCAAACTATTTTTATGGAAATGGTTTTTCGCCGTATTGAGTATTGGATTGATGGTGATAGAAATGCACAAATGAAATTGGATAAACAACCCTGGAATGCTGAAAAAATACGCAAACGTGCACTCAAATGGCTGATTTTTTTCCTGATTTCGTTTGTAATTGCCAATATATTTTTAGCGTATTTGATAGGTAGCGATCAATTACTTTTGTACATTAGTGAAGGGCCGTTAAATCATTGGCGTGTTTTTGTATCTCTTCTTATTTTTACAGGTGTTTTTTATTTTATATTTGCTTGGTTTCGAGAACAAGTATGTATAATTGCTTGCCCCTATGGGCGATTACAAGGGGTACTTTTAGATACACAATCGATAGTGGTAGCATATGATTACAAGCGTGGAGAAGCTGAAAACGGACGCAAAAAGTTCCGTAAAAATGAAGATAGAAAAGCACTTGGATATGGCGATTGTATTGATTGTTTCCAATGCGTACACGTATGTCCTACAAATATTGATATCCGTAATGGAACACAACTCGAATGCATCAATTGCACTGCTTGTATTGACGCTTGTGATGAAGTAATGATAAAATCAGGTATGCCCAAAGGGCTTATTCGTTATGCTAGCGAAAAAGAAATTGCCCAAAAAGAAAAATTCCGATTTACAGCTCGTATGAAAGGCTATACTGCTGTACTTTCTATTCTTATAGGGATACTTATCGGTATGCTTTTCCTAAGAAGTGATGTACAAGCCAATATACTCCGATTACCTGGGCAGTTATATCAGAAAGAAGGAGAAATAATAAGTAATGTTTATACTTACAAAATTATTAATAAAACCACACATAGTTTTGATAATATTACTTTCAAAATCGTAGAACCCAAGCAAGCAACAATACAAATTGTTGGAGATCAGAATATAACACTTCCTAAACAAGGATTAGCACAAGGTACTCTTTTTATAAGACTTGATGAGGCTTTTCTTGATAAGAAAAAAATAAAAGTAAAAATAGAAGTTTATAGTGAAAAACAGCGTATCGAAAGCACAACAACTATTTTTACAGGACCTAAAACATTTTGATTATTTTTTTGAAAAAGAAGTTGCTTCAAATGTAAGGCAACTTCTTTTTACAAAATGATTTTTTAAATTTTAGTGGTAAATGCAACTAAATAAAAAAATGATTTTTTTTTGTAATATTCAGTTTATATTTTTACTTTTGCACATTACTATATAAGACTTTTGAAGTGAAAAAAATAGGATTAGTATTTTTGTTTAGTTTCATATTGGGAATATGGCAAATTACAGCCCAAGAGATAGATTTGTCGCAATTTTCCAATGTGAATGTAGATAAACTATCTGATAATCAGATACGTGCATATTGGGAAAAAGCCCAAAAAGGAGGATACACTCTTGATGATTTGGAAATGGCAGCTCGTATAAAACAAGTTCCCGAAATACAAATTACAAAACTCAAACAACGTATTTTGAGGCTTCCTGTTACTACAACAACTTCTCGAAATCAAAAAAAATCAGATATAAAAAAAGAAGATTCTTTTGGTTTAACAGGATATGAAAGAGATTCTATTTCCAAAGATTCTGTTTATAAAAACCATAAAAGTAAAATTTTTGGCTATAATTTTTTTCAAAATCCTAAGATATCATTTACTCCCAATCAAAATATGCCTACTCCCGAAAATTATGTAATAGGTACTGGCGATGAACTATTGGTTGAAGTATGGGGAGCAACTGAAAGTAATTCCACACAGAAGGTTGATAATCAGGGAGATATAACATTTGATATGGTTGGAAAAATTCGTGTAGGAGGGCTTACTTTTAGTCAATCCAAAGAAAGAATAAAATCTGCATTACGACAAATATACTCAGGAATAGGAGCTGCTGACGGAAGTTATAATAAAGTATATACAAGTGTTTCACTTGCTAATATTCGTACGGTCAAAGTGAATATTATAGGAGAAGTTGCAGCGCCAGGTACATATTCTCTTAGTGCATTATCAACGGTAATTAACGCTCTGTATGCTAGTGGAGGTCCAACCGAATCGGGTTCTTTTCGTAATGTACAACTTATTCGTAATGGAAAAAAAATAGCTATATTTGATATTTATGAATTTTTGATGGCAGGCTCTGAGCAGGGTAATTTATCTCTCAATGACCAAGATGTAATACTAGTTCCTGCATATGAAAATCAGGTAGAAGTTAAAGGAAATGTAAAACGAGAAGGAATTTACGAACTGAAAGCAGGAGAAACATTAACGAACTTAGAGCGTTATTTTGGTGGATTCAAATCAAATGCTTACAAAGAAAATTTAATTATAGAACGTATTACAGGTGCTAGACGCGAAGTGAAAGAAATTCCGTATTCGTTAGCTTCTTCTTTTGAAATGAAAGGTGGAGATAAACTCATAGTACACGAATTATCCGATGTTTTCCATAACCGATTAAGTATCGGAGGAGCCGTGTATCAACCTGGAAATTATGCATATAGCGAGGGAATGTCTGCCTTAGATTTAATACAAAGAGCGGCAGGACTTCGTCAAGAAGCCTATTTAGATAGAGGAATTATTTTCCGTTTGAATGATGGTGTTGAAAAACAATCTATCAATTTTTCGGTGCGTAATTTGTTAAATAAATCAGAAAATATTTTACTGCAACAGAACGATAGTATTCATATTTTTCATCGAGATAGTATTACCAAACGATATTTTGTAAGTATAGAGGGAGCCGTGAGAAATCCTCAACGAATTCCTTATATGCAAGGAATAAAAATAGAAGATTTAATTGTTATTGCAGGTGGATTTAAAGAAGGAGCAGATCCTACAACGATTCAGGTGGGAAGACAAACCAATGATGAAACATTCAAAACTATTAGTGAAGTGTATGACGTATCCCTTTCTGATGATATGAAAAATTCTTCTAATAGTATAGAACTTTTACCTAATGATATAGTAACAGTTCGCTATAAAAAAGGATATACAAAACAACAAACTATACATATACAAGGAGAAGTTTTGTATCCGGGATTCTACGTGATTAAAAACAAAGATGAACGAATTTCTGATATTATTGCACGTGCAGGAGGCTTTTCTCCATATGCGTATCTGCAAGGAGGTACTCTTATTCGTAAAAAAATAGATGTAAGTGAAAAAGAACAAGAAAAACTAATAAAAGAACTTGAAAAACTTGCTTCACAAGGAAAATTAACTTCGTTAGAAGAAGAAAAAACAACTTATCGTGTAGGGATAAATTTGGAACAAATAATTAAAAATAAAGGTTCTTACCAAGATTTGATTTTAAAAGAAGATGATGTATTACTTATTCCATCTGAAAAACAAACTGTTGAGGTTAAAGGGAATGTTCTTTCTCCTTCAATGATTCGTTATCAAAAAGGAAAAACAACACGTTCGTACATTAACAATGCAGGCGGATTTGCAAATAATGCCCAAAAACGCTCTGTATATGTTATTTACGCTAATGGAGATGTAAAAGGGACAAAGAAATTTTTATTTTTCAAAGGTTATCCCAAAGTAGCTCCAGGAGCCGTTGTAGTAGTTCCTGAAAAACCAGAGAGAAAAGGACTTACAGCTACCGAAACTGTAAGTATTACAACAGCTTTAACCACATTGGCTATCTTAATATATAATACATTTGCTAAATAAAATGAAACAAGATATTGAAAAAAAAGAAGAAATAGATTTATTAGAACTTCTGGCAAAAATATGGACAGGGCGTAAAACAATTCTTTATTGGTTTGTTATTTTTTTTATCTTGGGAGTATTTATTGCTATATTTTCTCCAAAAGAATATACAGCTAAAACAATTTTTGTACCACAATTATCTTCGGGGAATAAGTTATCAAGTGGGTTAGGAGGGTTGGCTGCTATGGCAGGTATAAGTTTAACAGGTGGAGCAAGTGAAGAAATATCACCATCAATTTACCCTAAAATAATTCAAAGTATTCCTTTTTTAAGAAAAATATCAGAGACTTTGATACAAGTAAAAGTATCTGAAAAACCTATTTCATATACCGAATATTATCAAAAATATCCACCTAAAAATGTATTGACAACAATTCAAAAATATACTATAGGTTTGCCTAGTCTTATTTTGCAAAGTGGAAAAACATCAACATCTCAAACACAATCACAAACTCAAATTTATCAAATATCTAGTGAGGAAGAAGTAATTTTTAATAAATTACAAGAGCAGTTACAACTTAATGTTAATGAAAAAGAAGGTATTGTAATATTGTCATTTTCAATGGAAGAGCCTTTGGCTGCTGCTCAAATGGCTATTCATGCTCAGGAGTATTTACAACAAACAATTACTGAATACAAAATTCAAAGAGCTAAAGAAAAACTTGATTTTATTCAGAGACGTTACGACGAGGCCCAAAAAGATTTTAAAGAAAAACAAATACGATTAGCTTCGTTTCAAGATAGTAATCGCGGACTTATTTCATCGCTTTCGCAGACACGTGTAACACAGCTACAATCAGAGTATAATTTGGCTTACAATGTATATTCAGAATTAGCAAAACAATTAGAAACTCAGAAGATACAAGTTAAAGAAGATACACCTGTATTTACAATAATTGAACCAGTAAGCATTCCTTTTCAAAAATCAAAACCAAAGCGAATTATGATTCTGGCTATTTGGAGTTTTTTGGGCATTATTATAGGTATTGGAGTTATTTTTGTTAAGGATTTTATTTCAAGTTTCAAAAAAAATCAGATTGTAAATGAAAACAGCGAAAGTTTTGCCTAAGGGGCATTCAAAATTACTTAATGCTTGGGCTTTTTACGATTGGGCAAACTCAGTATATAGTTTAACAATTGTTTCTGCTATTTTTCCTGTATTTTATGGAGCTTTATTCAAAATAGCTCAAACAAATCAGATACAACTTTTTGGTTATATGTTCAAAAGTACTGCAGTAATTACTTTCGTAACTGCTTTAGCTTTTGGTGTAGTGGCTGTATTATCTCCAATTCTTAGTGGAATAGCCGATTATTTAGGAAATAAAAAATCGTTTATGCGATTTTTTTGTTTTTTAGGGGGATTCTCTTGTATAGGATTGTATTGGTTTTCGCTTGAAAATATTTATTTTGGACTTAGTTGTTATTTTTTTGGAGTAATTGGATTTTGGGGCAGTATTGTATTTTATAATTCATATTTGCCTGATATAGCTTTTGCTCATCAATACGATAATTTAAGTGCCAAAGGATATATAATGGGATATATAGGAAGTGTTATCTTGTTGATATTCAATTTGATAATGATACAGAATCCAACATATTTCGGATTTTCCTCCCAAGGAAACGATATTGTATTACAAGTAATGCCTATTTCGTTCCTTATGGTGGGGATTTGGTGGATAGGTTTTGCTCAATATACATTTTATTATTTGCCAGAAAATAAATCAGGTAATAAGATTAAAACCAATATTATTTTCAACGGGTATAAAGAGTTAGTAAGTGTTCAAAAAAAATTGTTTCACAACAAGTTATTACGCAAATATTTAGTTGCTTTTTTTGTATTCAGTATGGGAGTACAAACTGTAATGCTTGTTGCAGCATATTTTGGAGAACAAGAAATTGCTTGGGAAACACAAAATAAAAAAGCAATAGGTTTGATAATCAGTATTTTACTAATTCAATTAGTAGCTATTTTAGGTGCAAAATGTACAGCAATACTTTCTGAAAAATATGGAAATATATCTACTCTAATAGGTATAAATATTGTTTGGACTATATTATGCATATTGGCCTTCTGGGTAACAACGCCTTTGCAATTTTACATAATGGCTGGTTTTGTAGGAATTATTATGGGAGGAATACAGGCTTTAGGTCGTTCAACCTATTCCAAATTTTTGCCTGAAACGACTGATACAACCTCTTTTTTTAGTTTTTATGATGTGGCTGAAAAAATAGGTATTGTTATAGGTATGGGTATTTATGGACTTATAGACCAATTAACAGGAAGTATGCGTAATTCGCTGATTTTCTTAGCAATGTTCTTTTTTGTTGGAGTTATTTTACTAATTTTTGTATATCAAGAACAAAGAAAACAAAATAATGAAATTTCGGCATAATTATTGTTGTTGAATTAAGTATGAAAAAGTTACTAATTATAGGATTATTTTTTATAAGCATTGGAGTTTATAGCCAACCGATTGAAAATCAGTCGAAACAAACTATTGTCGTAACTCCCAAAGAAGATGCTACTTGGCAGGCTCCCAAGACAAATATGTCATGGTGGAAAGCATATATTGACAAAAAAGAAAATCAGTTTATGAAATCAACAGAAAAAGGAATTGATTTCATAGGAGCTAATAAAAGTAAATATATACAGAAAAAATTTGAATTGCCTGAAAATGCCACAGGTGTCGAAAAGAAAAAAGATTCAGATTATAAAGCTACTAAACAAGATCAATATTTTGGAGAATATGTTAATAATGGCAAAATAGTTAATATTTACTGCAGAGATCATTCAACTATAGATGGTGATTTGGTTGATATTCTTCTCAATGATGAGGTTGTAATAAGTAATGTATATCTAACAGGAAATTTTGTAGGGTATTACATACCCTTAAAACCTGGGTTTAACAAAATTGAAGTTAGAGCTATAAATGAAGGTGAATATCAGCCTAATACAGCTCAGTTCAAAGTTATTGATGAAAATGGACAAACCTTGGTCAATGAATTGTGGAATTTGGCTGCAGGGTACAAGGCTCGATTTATTATTGTTAAAAATGAATAGTTTTTTTGACGATAATAAATAATTAATGTAATAAAAATTATAATAATAATATTAAATAAAAAAATAAGAAAAAAAAATGAAGCGATTAAAAAGTATAACTCTGATGATGAGTTTAATGGGGCTAACCTCTTGTACAACAAATACATCTACCTATAAACAAATTTATAGGATAAATGGTATAAAATCAGAATGTATGGTAGAAGAAATTGAAAAAAATAAAGAAAAAACTAAATTTCTCGAAGGAAAATGGGTATTAGAAAAGATGGCCAATACTTCTATAATAGTTACTAATCGACCAGAATTGGAAATAAATTTAGAAGAAAAAAGAATTAATGGCACGGGAGGGTGTAATCTTTATTTTGCAGATATAGAACAAGTTAATTCTAAAACTCTTCTCTTTGGTGTTATTGGTTCAACTCAAAAAATGTGTTATGAAGAAAATATTGAAAACGAATATTTTATGTTATTAGAAAAAACACATTATTTTCAAGTAGATCAAGAAAATTTAATTTTATTAAATAAAGAAAATAAACCTATTTTGACTTTTAAAAAATAATTTATTAAAAAGAATATAATACATCATAGCACGAAGAAATGTTAATAAATTAACGAAATAGTTTTGTTATTATTCAGACGAAGTAGAGTAGATATACTTTACTTCGTTTTTTATTTTAATTATTTTTTACCTCTGAAATATAAAATTAAAAAAGAAAAGGCTGAAATATTTTGTAGTTTTTATAAGTCTTAAAAATAACTTTTTTGCAATATAAATTTAATTTTAAAATATTGATTTTCAAATTATTAAATGTATAAATATAAATAAATAATTCAATTATAAAAAGTGTTTTTATGTTAATATGTTGATTTTTAATGTTTTAAACTATTTTAATAATGAAAAATAATACTTTTTTTATGTTTCTTAATTATTAATTATTTTGTTTTAAAACTTTAAATAATATATTTTATTTTATTATAAATCAGTATTTTATATTTATAAAAATAAAAATAAATGTTTTTTTGATTAAAAAATGGTATCTTTGCCCAAATTTTAACTCAAATGGGTAAAAAACAAAAACGGAAAATATCAAAATCACGAAAAACAGGAATGCCTCCCGGTTCGCTTGTTTATATCGGAAATCAAACTGATAAAAATGCAGTTATTGAAGTTTTTAATTACAATAAAGATTTTTGTATATCTAAAAATGTAACAACTGTCCAAGAAGCTGTTTCGTATTTGACAAAGAACTCCGTTACATGGATTAACGTCAATGGACTTACACAAACGGAAGTAATAGAAGAATTGGGTAAATATGCCCAATTACACTCTCTTTTTGTGGAAGATATTCTTAATACGGAGCATCGTCCTAAACTTGAAGTATCTGACCAAAATATATTTTTGATAATCAAAATGTTATATTTCACAGATGATGAACAGCTCCGAATAGAACACTTAGCAATATTGCTTCGAGAGAATTACGTTATTACTTTTCAAGAAGCCGATGGAGATGTTTTTGGACAACTTCGTAAGCGATTATCACAAGGTGAAGGTACAAATATTAGACAAAAATCAGCTGATTATTTAGTTTTTGGATTGCTTGATGCTGTGATTGACCATTATTATATAATTTCTGAAAAATTATCTCAACAAGTTGAAAATCAGGAAGATAATTTGATTGGAAATCCAAGCAAAGAACTAATTCCTCAAATACAAGAACTCAAGCGGGAAATCATTGCTATACGTAGAGCTATATTCCCGATGCGAGAGGTTATTAATCGATTAGAAAGAATATCACATCCGTTTTTATTGCCCGAAACCAAAACATATATTGCTGACCTTGGTGATCATATTTTGCAAATAACTGAAACGATTGATGTGTATCGAGAAATTACGTGGGGACTGATGGATATGTATATGAGTTCGATGAGTCATAAAATGAATATTATAATGAAAACACTAACCATTATTTCCGTGATTTTCATGCCATTAACATTCATTGTTGGGGTTTATGGTATGAATTTTGACTATATGCCAGAGTTGCATCATCCGTGGGGATACCCTATTGTGTGGGGTATTATGGTAAGCATTGTACTGGGAATGTTTTGGTTTTTTAAAAAGAAAAAATGGTGGTAATCAGTAAGTTATGTTTTTTTTGATTTGAAAAAAAATAAAGGAAAAAATATTATTTGAATAATACGAATATTTTAATTACTTTTGCCGAATGAATTGGAAAAGAATATACATTGTTTTAGGAATAACTGCTGTAATGTTATCTTCTTGTGGACAATATCAAAAAGTTCTCAAAACAGAAGATATGGCAGTTAAATACGAAATGGCAGAGAAGCTCTACAAACAGGGCGATTATTCGCGTGCCGAACGCTTGTTTAGCCAAATTCGTAGCCATTACTTAGGAAAACCACAAGGTGAACGTATTTTGTATATGCTTGCAGATACTTATTATCAGAAAAAAAATTATCTGCTTGCTGCCACTACTTATGAAAAACTTGTACAGCAATATCCTCGAAGTGAAAAGGCTGAAGAAGCAATGTTTTTAGAAGGCAAATGCTATTTTATAGAATCACCACGATATAGCTTAGACCAAACAGATACTTACAAAGCAGTGGATAAATTACAGAATTTTATTGATTATTATCCAAATTCGCAGTATATGCGCGAAGCTAATAATATGATGATTGAGCTTTTGACCAAATTGCAACAAAAAAGTTTTGAAATAGCCAAAGGATATAACAAAATAAAAGATTATCAAGCAGCTATCAAGGCATTGGACAATTTTCTGATAGAAAATCCAGGTACTACATTCAAAGAAGAGGCAATGTACCTAAAACTACATTCGGCTTATGAATTGGCTATCAATAGTGTAGCAAGTAAAGAAAAGCAACGTTTGCAAGATGCAAAATTGATTTATGAAGGGTTTGTAAAAAATTATCCTGAAACGCACTTCAAGGAAAAAGCAGACAAGATGAACAGTTTGATTATTAAAAGAATAAATGAATTATAATATATTATGAGTGAATTAAAAAGAAAAGAAGTACCTCAATCTACCATTACCTACGATAAGAATAAAGTTGATGAACCAACAGGTAATATCTACGAAGCAATTTCTGTAATTTCTAAGCGAGCTGCTCAAATAAATACCGAAATTAAAAAAGAATTGGTTGAAAAATTGGAAGAATTTGCAACGTATAACGATAGTTTGGAAGAAGTTTTTGAAAATAAAGAACAAATCGAAGTTTCTAAATATTACGAAAGACAACCCAAACCACAAGCTATTGCTGTAAAAGAATGGTTAGATGGCGAAATTTATTATCGTTATACCGATGATGAAAAAGAAGCAAACTAAGTAATGACTTCACTACAAGGCAAAAATATACTGCTGGGAATATCGGCAGGTATTGCCGCTTATAAAATAGCGAATTTGGTACGTTTGCTTGTCAAAAAACAGGCAAACGTTAAGGTCGTTATGTCCGAAAATGCAAAACAATTTGTATCTCCGCTTACACTTTCGGTACTTTCCAAAAATAAAATATACGATACTTTTTATACTACTGATAATCAGTGGAATAGCCACGTAGAGTTAGGTCTATGGGCTGATGCAATGGTCGTAGCTCCTGCTACGGCTAATACATTAGCCAAAATGGCAAATGGAATATGTGATAACTTACTAATTGCCACTTATTTATCAGCAAAATGTCCTGTCTTTTTTGCTCCTACAATGGATTTAGATATGTACAAACATCCTACCTCTACAAAGAATATTGAAACCTTACAATCTTTTGGAAATCAGCTTATTGCAAGTAATTATGGTGAACTTGCAAGCGGACTGATAGGAGAGGGGAGAATGGCAGAACCCGAAGAAATATTGACCCGCCTTGAAGCGTATTTTTCGGATAATCAAATGCTTGTAGGTAAAAAAGTACTTCTTACGGCAGGACCTACTTACGAAAATATAGACCCTGTACGATTTGTAGGCAATTATTCTTCTGGAAAAATGGGAATAGCTCTTGCTAATGCCGCAGCAGCTATGGGGGCTTCGGTGGAGCTTGTTTTAGGCCCTGTTTCGCAACAATATATTGATCCACGTGTGCAAGTAATACAAGTGCGAAGTGCTTCGGATATGTATAAGGCTGTTAATGAACGATTTACTTATATGGATATCGCTATTTTGGCAGCAGCAGTGGCAGATTACACTCCAAAAGAAAAAGCAGAACATAAAATAAAAAAATCAGGCGAAAATTTAATTCTTGAATTGGTCAAAACAAAAGATATTTTGGCTTCTCTGGGGCAAAAAAAACAACCTCATCAGAAACTTATTGGTTTTGCATTGGAAACTCAAAACGAATTGGACAATGCCAAAGATAAAATTCTCCGTAAAAATTTAGATGCTATTGTTTTGAATTCGCTCAATGACCAAGGCGCAGGTTTTGCCACAGATACTAATAAGGTAACGTTTATCACAGCTCAAATGGAAGAATATCCTTTACCTTTAAAACCTAAAACAGAGCTTGCTTATGAGATTATAAATTTAATAATAAAGTATTGTAAATGAGAAAGATATATTTATTTTTATGTTGTTTTGTAAGTCTTATTGTTTCAGGACAAGAATTGGTTTGTCAAATAACTGTAAATACACAACAAGTCAATCAGACCAATCAGCAAATATTTAAAACGTTGGAAAAATCGGTACAAGAATTGGTCAATCGTACGCAATGGACTTCTCTGAAAGTATTACCCAATGAAAAAATACAATGTTCGCTTGTTTTTACAATAACCGGTTATGAAAACAATCGAATAACTGCCGATGTTCAAATACAATCTTCACGTCCTGTTTATAATAGTGTGTATCAGTCCAATATATTGAATTACAGAGAGAAATCGGTAGTTTTCACATACTTGGAAAACGAGCCTTTGTTTTTTAATCTCAATACCTATACATCGGAACTTACTTCATTAGTTGCTTATTATGCACTTTTGATAATAGGCTTCGATGCAGATACTTTTGCACTTGGTGGCGGAAATCCATATTATCGAGAGGCACATTCGGTTGTTCTCAATGCGCAAGTTAGTGGAAATGCAGCTTGGCAACAATCAGGAGATAATAATCGTTGGCAATTAGTAACAGATTTATTAGCAGCCGAAAATGATTTTTTTCATGAAGTATTGTATAATTATCATCGTAAAGGATTGGATATATTAACAACTGATGAAACAGCTTGCAAAGAAGTAATTAAGCAAACTATTTTGCTATTTGACAAAAAAAATACTAATAGATTAAATCGAATGTTACCACAACTATTTTTTGATGCCAAATCAGATGAAATAGCACAGATTTTCTCATCGGGAAAAACCATTACAGGTATGCAAGAGCTAAAATCTGCCTTAGAAAGGTTAGTTCCTTTGGCAACTAACAAATGGCAAACTTTGAAATAATAAAAAAATAAAAGATGGATTTATTAAATAAAAGGAGATTTCAAAAAGAAATCTCTTTTTTATTGTTTCAAAATAGAAAAAGTATAGATTATTTCTCAGAATTTCGTATCTTTGTCTTGTTTTGAATGTTTTTTATTAAAAATGGTTTCAACCAAAGACAATTTACAAATTTTGTACGAAGATAATCATATACTGATAATTAACAAACGTGCAGGAGATATCGTACAAGGAGATAAGACAGGAGATGTACCTCTTAGTGAAATAGCCAAGCAATATCTAAAAGAGAAATATAATAAAAAAGGAAATGTATATTTGGGGGTTGTGCATCGTCTTGATCGCCCTACTACGGGAATTGTCGTATTTGCTAAAACTTCCAAAGTATTGCCTCGACTAAATAGTCTTTTTGCAGATAAAGATAAAGTTTTGAAAAAATATTGGGCAGTTTTGGAAAAAAACCAAACCCTAAAAACAACTGAAACTTTGACACATTGGCTTGTACGTAATCCTAAGCAGAACAAATCGAAAGCATTTGATAAAGAAGTTTCAGATAGTAAAAAATCAATTTTACAATATCGTATTTTACAAACTTTGGATAGATATTATTTGGTTGAAGTTCAGTTATTTACAGGACGACATCATCAGATACGGAGTCAATTATCAACCTTGCAATGTCCTATAAAAGGAGATGTAAAATATGGAGCGAAACGAATAAATTCCGATGCAAGCATTCACTTGCATGCTCGCGAAATTCGTTTTTTGCATCCTATTAAAAAAGAAGAAATTCATATAATTGCTCCCGTTCCCGATTTATGGAAACCATTTGTATAATTACATTTAAGCATGTAAGATTTCTCGATTTCACTCGAAATGACAAATTTGATTTTATTTTAAAAAACAACATGATAAGACTTTAAAAAAAATTGATAGCAGATTATCAAATATATTTAATTTTCTTTAAATAATAAATAGAAAAAAATGATATCACTTTATGAAAAATTAGCTCATTTCAATATTATTTTGGCTACACTTTCACCAAGAAGACATCAATTTTTCAAAGATTTGAATATTGCTTTTGAATCGCGAGTAAAACCGATTGATGAACAATATCCTTCAGAGCTAAAAGCTAGTCAAATAACTGATTATATTGCTCAAAAAAAAGCAACTGCTTTTTACGAAGAACTTACTGAGAAGGATATTCTGATAACTTCCGATACGCTCGTGTGGATTGACAATCAGGCATTGGGCAAACCTTCTAACTATCATCAAGCTGAGAGATTACTCAAATGGTTATCAGGTAGAACGCATCAAGTTATTACCTCGGTGTGTTTTACAACCACTCTTTCGCAGCGAACTATCAACGAAACAACATTGGTTACTTTCAGAGAACTTTCTCAAGAAGAAATTGATTTTTATTTGCAAACATACAAACCTTATGACAAAGCTGGAGCGTATGGCATTCAGGAGTGGATTGGCTTTGTTGGAATTACCCGTATTGAAGGTTCTTATAACAATGTTGTGGGGTTTCCTACACATCGATTATTCAATGAATTGAATCGTATTGTAGAAGAAAAAATGAAAAACTGATTTACTCTTTGATTACCTTTTTCAGATGTAATAAATTGATAGGATTGGGCGTTAGTCCTTGTATGTTTTTTTGTACAAACCGAATGTTTTCGTCATAATAAAGAGGGATTACAGGCAAGTGTTGCATTACTAAACTATCCATTTTCTGATAAAGCAAAACTCGTTTTTCTAAAGAATTTTCGCTGATTGCTTGTTTATACCATTGGTCAAAAGTTTCGTTTTTAAAATGTGTATAATTTGCACCATTTGGGGCAAAATTTTCACTATAAAATAAGGATAAATAATTCTCAGCATCCGGATAATCGGCAATCCAGCTAGCTCGGAAGGTTTGTAACTTGCTTGTGGCTCTACTTTGTCGAAGTGTAGCCGATGGAACAATATCGATATTGCACAGAAAACCAATAGATTGTAATTCTCTTTGAATATATTCGCACACATCAACATAATTGGCATCGGTAGATATAGTAACCATGGGTTTTCGCTGTTTCTTTTTAGTGAAATCCAAAACAATTTTTCGAGATTTTTCAGGTTGATATTTTGTAATAGTATCTGTAAATCCGTTTAACCCTTTGGGAATAAATCCACCTAAGGCAGGTTTTCCAATATTGTTTCGCAGGTATTTCATCATTTTCTCTCGGTCAAATCCCAAATGGATAGCTTCTCTAAGTTGCTTATTAGTAGCTATATCATCCGTTTTGTCCATTACAATTCCTAAGTATTCGGTATTGATATATGGCGATTTAATCATCTGGATTTTATCTTTGTATTTGGGTTGTAGAGTTCCTTGCGTGGTAAGTATTTCGTCTTTGTACGAAGCGTTTACCGCATTGATAAAATCTAAATTGCCTTGTACAAATTGTAAAAATTCGCTCTGTTTTTCACTCAAAAATGTAATTGAAATTCCGTCCAGATAGGGGAGTGGCTCATTTTTATCATCTTTTTCGTAATACAACGGATTTTTTTGTAAAACCAATTTGGTATTTTCTTCCCAAAATTGAAACCGAAACGCTCCTGTACCTACCGGATTTCTTCGAAAATCATTCCCATAGAAATCAACAGCTTCGCGGGCAACAACCGAGGCATATTTTGTTGTCAAAAGTCCTAAAAAAGCAGGAGAATTTTCTTTGAGTTCAAATAGAAAAATACTATCATTACGAGCTGAAAAATGTTTTACATTCTGCAAAATCCAACGACCCGAAGAGGCAAGTTTATCGTCTTTGAGGCGGTTAAAACTATATAGAAAATCATACGCTGTAACTTTTCGCGTGTTATTTTCGGTACGAAAGCATTGGTTTTTATGAAAAAAAACATCATTGCGAAGTGTAAAAACATAGGTTTTTCCATCGTCTGAAATTGTCCATTTTTTTGCAATATCTGGAAGAATATTTAGTGAATCATCAAGTTGTACCAATCCGTTAAATAACTGATTAACAGCCCAAATATTACTTTGTGTTCGAGCAAAAATAGGGTCTAATGATGAAATATTGGCGTGTTCGTTGTATCGAAATATTTTCAAGTGTGCGGTTTTGTCAATCTTCTTTTGACATGAAATCAACAGAAAAAAGCCAATAAAGATTATAAATTGTTGTTTAAGCATAAAATTTACGTTGTTGATTTCAATATGATTTTGTACAAAATAAAAAATTAAATTTTATTTTTCATTAAAAAATTTTTTACTTTTTCTAAATAAGGATACATTACCATATCTTCTGCAAAAAAAGGAATTATTTGCCGAAGCTTGTCAAACCATTGTCGGGTTGTTGATGAAAGTTTTTCGTAATTCTTTGTAATATCAATAGCTTGTGCAATGGTTACCGCTTGTATTGCTAATACTTCAAATGTGTTTTCGATAATTTTGTGCGTGAGTGTAGCAGCATTTGTTCCCATACTTACAATATCCTGATTATCATTATTGTTAGGAATACTATGCACATACATAGAGTTAGAGAGTGTTTGGTTTTCGGCAGTTGTTGATGTTGCAGTAAATTGAACTCCTTGCATACCGAAGTTAAAACCAAGTTTTCCCGCATTGACAAACGCAGGTAAGAGTTCGTTTATTTTAGGATTTAGCAAATAGTTAAGTTGTCTTTCTGATAACATACAGAGGCGTGTAATGGCTAGTTTGAGTTTGTCCATTTCTAGCGAAATATAATCACCATGGAAGTTCCCTCCGTGATAAACTTGTTTTGTTTCTACATCAATAATAGGATTATCACTTGCTGAATTTAGTTCGTTCTCAACAATTTCCTTAGCAGAACTAATTGTTTCATACACAGCACCTAATATTTGCGGAACACACCGAAGCGAATAGTATTCTTGTACTTTTTCTTTGAAAATGTCTTCGTTTCGCTCACCATTATACAAATGGTCTGCTCTTTTTTTAGTTAGTTTGCTATCTGACAAATAGTTACGCATTAACGAAGCTATAATATGCTGTCCTTGGTGTTGTTTTGCTTGATTTAATTCGTATGAGAAATGGTCATCGTATGTTTGTACGATTTCGTTGATTGCACATGAGAATTTAATAGACCAATCTAACAATTTTTCAGCATAAAAAATATTGATAGCTCCCAGACCTGTCATAACCGAAGTCCCGTTCATTAGTGAAAGCCCTTCACGAAGATGTATTTGTAGAGGTTTCAATCCTTCTTTTTTGAAGATTTCGGCAGCAGAAGAGCGTTTGCCCTGATAGAAAACTTCTCCTTCGCCAATAAGCACCAATGCCAAGTGTGCCAGTTGTACCAAATCGCCACTTGCGCCAACACCTCCATGCTTGAAAATAAGTGGAATTATATCTCGATTGATAAGTTCTTTCATTAGTTCGATAGTTGAAAAATGAACGCCTGATTTGCCGAGCGAAAGAGTATTGAGGCGACTCAAAATAACAGCTTTTACCACTTCGGTGTCAAAATAGTCACCCATACCCGATGCATGACTTCGTATCAAGTTATATTGTAATTGTAACTGCTCTTCTTGATTGATACGATATTGAGCCATAGGTCCAAAGCCTGTATTTACACCATAAATAATTTTATTTTTAGCAAATTGTTTTAAAAAAAGAAAACTTTCTTCAACTTTTCGTTGTGTTTCAGGAGTTATTTCTACTTTTTTTCCTTTAAAAATAATAGCTTTGAATTGGTCAAAAGTCATAAAAACAGGGTTTTTCATCTGTGAAAAATAAATTTAAATATACTATTAATTTACGATTAAAAAATAAGTTGTATTTTTGTGTGCAAATATAAGGTAACTTTTTGATAAGACAAAATACAATAGATTAACATATTTAAAAGCAAAAAGAAATAATTATGAAACTAGAAAATGCTGAAGTTTTGGTAATAGGCGCAGGACCTTCGGGGTGTGTATCTGCTGCATATTTGCACAATAATGGTGTAAAAGTTAAAGTTGTTGAGAAAACCAAATTTCCTCGCTTGGTTATCGGTGAAAGTCTTATCCCGCGTGTTATGGATCATTTTGACGAAGCAGGTTTATTTCCAGCGCTTGATGCCAAGGGGTATCAGAAGAAATTTGGAGCGAGATTTATTCGAGGCAAAGAGATTTGTCTTTTTGATTTTAGCAAAAAATTCTCCCAAGGTTGGGATTGGACTTGGCAAGTACCTCGTGCTGATTTTGATAATACTTTGGTTGAAGAGGTAATTCGAAAAGGGGTAGATGTCGAATTTGAAACCGAAGTGATAGATGTTTCTTTTTCTGATGAAAATCAGGTAGTTACAGTTAAAGATAAAACAGGAAATATACGTGAAATACAAGCAAAATTTGTAATTGATGCCAGCGGTTATGGGCGTGTGCTTCCGCGTTTGCTCAATCTGAATGCTCCTTCTAAACTTGATGACCATTCTTCGATATTTTCGCATGTGAAGGATATAAATAGACCCGAAGGAAGCGAAGGAACATTGATTTCGTTTGATATTCTCGAACGAGAAGTTTGGCTTTGGGTTATTCCGTTCTCTGACGGAAATACAAGTATTGGAGTGGTAGGTCCTACACATTATATCAATTCGCTTTCCTCCAACGGAAATACAACCCAAGCACTTAAAAAGGTAATTCGTTCTTCCGATTTTTACCGAAATCGTTTTGAAAATGTTGATTTTCTATTTGAACCACATAAAATAGAAAGTTATTCGTGTTCGGTAAAACAATTATACGGCAAAGGGTATGTTCTAACAGGTAATAGCACGGAGTTTCTTGACCCTGTATTTTCTTCAGGAGTGGCTTTTGCAACCGAATCGGGAATGTTGGCCGCTAAACTAGTAAAACGACAACTTAGTAGCGAAAAAGTAGATTGGGAAAAAGAATATTCCGATTATATGAAGCGAGGCATTGCCGTTTTTACTTCGTATGTGAAAGAATGGTATACGGGTAATTTGCAAACATTGTTTTTTCATCAGCCTGAAAATCCAGAAATTAAAGAAAAAATATGTTCTGTTTTGGCGGGTTATGTTTGGGACGAACAAAATAATTTTGTCAAAAAACATAATACTATAATTGAAAGTATGGCATATTTGTTGGAAAATAAAACAATATAAGTAGATTTTTACAAAGAAAACGTGTTAATTCTTTTTAAACTTACAGAATTAAAACAAACCATGGCTCATAATGCATATTTGCATATTATAACATTAAAAAAGCAAGATATTTTTCAACAATGGATTGATTTTATAGGAAAAAAATATCTAAAATTGATTTAGTAAGAATCAATTTTATTTAAAAACAATATTTCATGTTTTTTCGGAAAATTTATAATATAATTTGTTTGTTTACTAATTGAAAATAAAGTGTTTGGGATAAAAAGATGGAAAAATTGGTTGATTTATTACACAAGCAACATCAGGGCTTAGAAGTCGCTCTTAACAAACAAAGAGCTGAACAATTTGTAGATAAATTATACAGGTTGTTTTTCCGTCTTGATGTTAATTCTTGTTCTTGCAAATATGAAATTGAACAACAACTTAAAATAATACAATTAGAATTAGTTGAAATTATTTATCAAAATATCAACAATAGTCATATTTCAGAAGAAAAAGCCTCTTATTTTTTTAAACAATTACCTCATTTGTATCAATTACTTTTAGAAGATGCCAAAACCTTGTACGAAAATGACCCTGCGACGCAACAATTAGAAGAAATATATATATCATACCCAGGGTTTTATGCAACAGTTGTTTATAGATTGGCACATTGTATCTGGGAAATAGATTTAAAATTATTAGCTCGCCTTTGGTCAGAATATGCTCATAGCAAAACGGGTATTGATATACATCCAGGAGCAAGTATTGGAGAAAAATTCTGTATAGATCACGGAACAGGAATTGTTATTGGAGAAACGTCAATAATAGGCAACAATGTTAAAATATATCAAGGAGTTACTTTGGGAGCTTTGTCTGTATCCAAAGATAAAGCCAATAAAGTAAGACACCCCAAAATAGGTGATAATGTAGTAATTTACTCGGGGGCAACCATCTTAGGAGGCAATACCGAAATTGGACACGATAGTATTATTGGTGGAAATGTATGGCTTACTGAAAGTATTGAGCCTTATACAATTGTTTATTACAAAAGTGAAATGATTATAAAGCAAAAAGAAACTTCATCACAACCTATATTTTTTTCAATTTAATTTTTTTAAATAATTTTTAACAATACATATTATGAAATTTGTTAGTATTTTAGAAACTATTGGAAAAACTCCGATAGTCAAGTTAGAGAAAATTTTTCCAAAAAATAATGTTTGGATAAAATTAGAACGAACAAACCCAGGTGGGAGTATCAAAGACCGAATTGCTTTGGCTATGATTGATCAAGCTGAAAAACAAGGAGTTATCAACAAAAACACAATTATAGTAGAGCCTACTTCGGGTAATACAGGAGTAGGATTGGCAATGGTTTGCGCCGTGAAAGGATACAAATTAGTACTTGTAATGCCTGAATCAATGAGTGTGGAGCGTCGCAAGCTAATGTCTGCTTATGGAGCATCATTTGTGCTAACTCCAAGAGAAAAAGGGACACCCGGAGCAGTGGAAAAAGCAAAAGAAATTGTAGCTAATACTCCCAATGCTTGGATGCCTCAACAATTTGAAAATCTTGAAAACCCACAAATACATCGATTAACAACGGCTCAAGAAATACTGGCAGATTTTCCTAACGGATTCGATTATTTAATTACTGGAGTGGGGACAGGAGGACATATTACGGGTGTAGGAGAAATTTTAAAACAAAAATTTCCTTCACTAAAAGTTTTTGCCGTAGAACCTCAAGCATCGCCGGTACTTAGTGGAGGACAGGCAGGTGCACACCCTTTGCAAGGTATTGGCGCTGGTTTTGTTCCAAAAGTGCTAAATACAAGTATTTATGATGAAGTTATTCAGGTAGATAAAGAATCAGCTTTTGAATACACAAAGCGTTTAGCCACAGAAGAAGGTATTTTGGCAGGAATTTCCACAGGAACATCTATTGCAGCAATTGTTCAAAAAATAAATAAATTTGAAAAAAATGCTCAAATTCTGACATTTAATTATGATACAGGGGAACGTTATTGGTCAATTCCTGATTTATTTGAAGAAAATCCATATCAGTAAAAAGAATAAATATGAAATAGGAGGGAAGGTACTTATATTTTTGTAAATTGTAAAAAATAAAATATTAGAAGTATCTTTTTTTTAAAAATACCAAATGAAAGGCATATTTAAGGATATTTTTTCTGTATTTTTCCCAAAATATTGTTTGGGTTGCAATACAATAATCAATGATTTTGAAGATTTCTTGTGTGTTGAATGTAGTAACAAACTTAAAGAAACAAATTTTCATTTATTAGAAAAAAATCCGTTATATCATAAATTTTTTGGAAAAATAACATTATCTTGTGCAACAGCTTTACTTTATTTTCAAAAACAAGGTGTTACACAACAATTGATACATCATTTGAAGTATCATAAGCAAGAAAATATTGGACAATGGTTGGGTAAGTGGCTGGGTAATAGATTACAACAATCTCCGTATTATCAACATATAGATACGGTCATTCCAGTGCCTATTCATCCGAAAAAACTCAAAATAAGAGGCTACAATCAAGTAGAACTTTTTGCAAGAGAACTTGCTCTATCGTTAAATGCAACCTATGTTGATAACGTACTTATAAAGACACATAGCAATACAGCTCAGGCAAAAAAACATTGGTTTGAACGCCAAAAAGATAATCAAAATCTTTTTACAATACAGAATACAGAAAAAATCATAGGCAAAAACATCCTTTTGGTCGATGATGTAATTACTACAGGAGCTACCATAGAGGTTTGTGCCAATGCCCTTTTGCAAGCAGAAAGAGTAACAATAGGTATTGCTTGTATGGCTTATGTTGAGAACGAATAAAAAATAGTTAAAAATTTTATTTTTTGTTGGTTTATTGGTTTTTATATACTATCTTTGCCTTGTTAAACTTTTAAATTTAGTAACAATGAAAAATTTATTTGCATTATTTGTAGTGGGAGTATTATCTGTCTCGTTCGCCAATGCGCAAGAGAAACCTGCCCCAGAACAACAAGAAAAACCTGCAACTGAGAAGAAAGCTTGTTGCAAAAAAGATGGTAAAAAATCATGTAGTAAAGAAGATAAAGCCTCTACTGGAGCTGAATCTTGTTCTAAAAAAGATGGAAAAAAATCTTGTTGCAAAGACAAAAAGAAAAAAGCATAATTTAGTTTTTTCAAACAAAAACACGAATGAATTTTCATTCGTGTTTTTATTTTTATGTGAATAAAAAAATCTTTTGATTTAAAATAATTTTGCAGACAAAGTGAATAACAAATTGTTATGAGTAGAAGCTACTTTAACAGGTGTTGTTAGCACACTTTCGTACATTTGATATTGATTATCTTGTTTAGCAATATCGTACGAAACATCAAGGCGTATCCCACTGAAAGCAAAACCAGCACCCAATGAATATCCATTCAAATCGCCTATATATTTGGTGTTTTTATACGGACTTTGTTCATAACGATATCCAGCACGAAGGCTAAAAGAATTCTTTTGATTTAAAATAAAACGATATTCACCTCCTAAACGAATAGCATTACTATCACCCAATTCGTTTTGTATAATATCATTTTCACCTTTTAGATAATCAGTTCTAAAATAGGTATTTCCGTATCCTTTGTAAATATAGTCTAAACTAATGATAGCATTTTTACCAAAAATATACGCAACACTTGCATTCCAAGCTCCTGATGTACGGAATTTGTATTTTAATAAAGCTATATGATTAGGATTTGCATAAGAAACTCCATTATTTGTACTAAGATATTGAAGATATTCTTCCTCTAAACTATACCAAGTAGGAGATTCATACGCTAATCCTAATCGTAAATTATTAGTTGCTTTGGCAATAGCTCCTAATTGGAACGAAAATCCACTACCTATTGTATTTTTTTCATTCTGAAAAAAAGCATTTGTAATATTTCCACTAATGCCATAACTCTCCCAATGTTTAAGTGTTTCTTTATAATTAACTGTATGAGAATTTAAGTTTAATCCCCAAAATAGATTATCACCATATTGTCCTGCAATGTTAAAATTATATTTTCTTATTCCTCCTTTAGTTGTTTTTTCAAACTCTTGTAGAGTAGAATTAGTTAATACGCCACTATTATAGTTGGTCTCTTCTTTTATTTTATTTGCTACAATTTGTCTTAAAAGAGCTACTTTTTCATTTACATTGGTTTTATTATCAATACTTTTCCGTTCACTATCCGATAACCCTTTTAAATAATCTGTATAGTTAGAATTTGTAATATTTTTTTTAGGTTTTCTTTCGTCTAATGATTCAATATTATAACCATTCTTAGGATTTATTAAACCTACATAATGTCCTATGAAAGCATTCCGTAAAGCAACTCTATTTGGAGATCTTCCCATATCTCTATATATATCGGTTAATGTATATCTTTTTGTTATTATTCCTCTATCATTTACATCTTCTAACAAAAAATTTCCTTGTCTTATTCCGTTAGCATAATATAAAAAATAATCTCCTAAATTGGCTTCTGAGGTTATTCCTTCAAATTTTAAATCTTTTGCATCAAAATTATTAGTTTTTTGATAATTAAAGCCTAAGGATATTTTTTTCCATTGAGAATTTTGATTATTATTGGGTATTGTGAATACAAACCCAAATTGTCCTGCATCAAAATCGGAGGTTTTATTATTTGTTTTTTTATCAAAATAAGTATTTTCGTTTTTGAGCGATACATTTCCAAATGAAAAACCTATTTCACTACTTGAAAAAACAGCACTTCCAGCAGGATTTAATCCAATTGCAGAAAAATCTCCTCCCAAAGCCCCAAAAGCTCCACTCATTGCCTTGTAACGGGCTGTTCCGTTTAAGTCTTGCACGGAATATTGCAAGATATTAGTTACGTTTTGTGCTGAAACAAAATAACTTATGAGTATTGTTATTGATAATATTATTATTTTCATTTTTAAAAAATTAAAATTCAAAGTTGTTTTTAAGTTTTTTTCTATAAATTTTCTTAGTAGAAATAATTTCTATTATGATCTCCATAAATCACTAATAAAAATGTTTTATTTTGAAATATTATTCATTCTTGGAACTTATAATAAATAACTCAATATTTAAGAATAAAATCTTCTGTTCAAGATTTAACAGATTTTAAATTTGTTATCTCAGTAGTTTGAAATTTTAATAATCTCTTTGAGGTCTTCCTGTACTACCACCACTTCCTGACGAACTTGAAGAAGGTGACGAATATCTTCCTGCATCATAGCTTCTATTTGAATTGTATGAAGGAGAGGGGCTTTCTTGATATCGAGGTCTGGTTTGAGGTTGTTGTGTATTATAGCTTCGTTCAAATCTTCCTGCATCATAATTTTGTTGTCTATTATAACTTCTATTATTATCATAAGATTGAGTTCTATTATTTTGATATTGATAATAATTACGATATTCATCGGCTCTATATCTATTTTTGTTATTATCATAATAATAACCATCAACTTGATAATTTCTGTAATAACGATTATTATCATATCTATTTCTATAATATGGATAATAATCAGGATAATAATAGCCTCTATAGTAACCGCCATAACCATAGCGCCAACTCCAATAAGGGCTATAAGTTCCTATTGAGAAACTCCAACCACTTCGGTATGGATAATAGTAATTATATCCGTAATATGGATAATAATAACTATAAGGATACCAAGCACCTGCACCCCAGAAGTACGAATGGTGGTAATTCCAATCCCAATACGGGTCATAACCCCAACCACCAGCATAGTTGTAGATATTTACTGAGGTTTGTCTCGGATTTTCTCCCCAACCAGCATATGAGTTGTACGTAGGTCTTTGGTTATCAGCAGGTGTGCGATAATTATTTACATCGGCAAATGGTGTATAAGAAGGTTGTAATTCATTTTGAAACTTTTGATACCCATTGGCTTTTTCTTGCAAATAAGCCTTATAGCTTCCTTGTGAATGTTGCCCTCGTGGGTCAGGTGTTTCATAACGAGGCGATTCCGATACATACCGAACAGGTCTTTCTCCGTAGATACCATCATCGTATCCTACACCATAATAACCAATGCACGAATCCAAGAGCAACGGAAGGGCAACTACAATTGTTCCCTTCAAAACATAGTTTAAGATTCTTTTTTTCATCATTGTTTTTTTTATTAGTATTAAATTGTGTACTTTTGCACACGTGTATTTATTCGAATACAAAAGTACAATATTTATGCCAAATATTTCAATATGAGTAAAAATTTAACAAAAAGAAGTGAAGATTATTCAAAATGGTACAACGAATTAGTTGTAAAAACTGAACTTGCCGAAAATTCGGGTGTTCGTGGTTGTATGGTTATAAAGCCTTATGGATATGCTATTTGGGAAAAAATGCAACAGATTTTGGACAAAATGTTCAAAGAAACAGGACATCAAAATGCGTATTTTCCCTTATTTGTTCCCAAAAGCTATTTTGAAGCTGAGGAAAAAAATGCCGAAGGTTTTGCCAAAGAATGTGCTGTAGTTACTCATTATCGTCTTAAAAATAATCCTGAGGAAAAAGGAAAATTGATGGTAGATCCCGAAGCAAAACTTGAAGAAGAACTCATTATTCGCCCTACCAGTGAGGCTATTATATGGAATACATACAAAGGTTGGATACAATCATATCGTGATTTACCAATTTTGATTAACCAATGGGCGAATGTAGTTCGTTGGGAAATGCGTACGCGTCTTTTCTTGCGTACAGCAGAGTTTCTTTGGCAAGAAGGACATACAGCTCACGCCACCAAAGAAGAAGCTATTGAAGAAACAGAGAAAATGCTTGGAGTATATGCCAAATTTGCTGAAGAATATATGGCCGTTCCTGTAATAAAAGGTTTAAAAACCGAAACGGAACGCTTTGCAGGAGCAGACGAAACCTATTGTATAGAAGCTTTAATGCAAGATGGAAAAGCACTTCAAGCGGGAACTTCGCACTTTTTGGGGCAGAATTTTGCTAAAGCCTTCGATGTGAAATTTGCCAATAAAGAAGGAAAATTAGACTATGTTTGGGCAACCTCGTGGGGTGTTTCAACACGGCTTATGGGAGCGCTCATTATGTCACATAGTGATGATAATGGGTTAGTACTTCCTCCACAACTAGCTCCAATTCAGGTAGTTATTATTCCGATATACAAAGGTAAAGAACAATTAGAAGCTGTACGAGCACGCATACAACCTTTGATAAACGAATTGCAAAAACGTAATATTTCGGTTAAGTTTGACGATAGAGATACCCAAAAACCTGGATTTAAGTTTAACGAATATGAATTAAAAGGAGTACCTATTCGCTTGGCTATTGGACAACGTGATTTGGAGAATAATACCTTTGAAGTAGCACGCCGTGATTTGCTTACCAAAGAAACTATTTCAGGAGAAAATATTGTAGAACATATTGAAAATCTATTAGTTGATATACAAAATACAATTTATCAAAAAGCACTTACTTATCGAAATACGCATATAACCGAAGTCAATTCGTACCAAGAGTTTAAGGAGGTTTTGGAAACCAAAGGTGGATTTATTTCAGCACATTGGGACGGAACTCCTCAAACCGAAGCGGCTATTCAGGAAGAAACCAAAGCAACTATTCGTTGCATTCCTCTTGATGTAAAAAATGAAAAAGGTGTGTGTATTTATTCAGGGAAACCTTCTAACAGGCGTGTACTTTTTGCTAAGGCTTACTAAAAATTAAAATAAAGCTGTCTTTTTTGCAGGACAGCTTTATTTTTTTAATTTTTAAATTTATTTCAAACTGCAATGCTTGCTCCCTGTGTAGGAATTTGTGTATTCAAGTAAAAATCAATACGTCCAAGATTGATTCCGTAGCACCCTACCTGATTGACTAATATATCGCGTCCTTGCTTGTTTTTAACTATTGTAGGATAAGGCAAAAAAGTATGTGTGTGTCCTCCAATAATCAGGTCTATTTCTGTGGAATTTTTAGCTAAAATAAGGTCAGAAACTTGGTCGTTTTTATATTCATATCCCAAATGTGAAAGGCAAATTACCAAGTTGCATTTTTGTTCAAATCGAAGTTTTTGTTCCATATCTTGGCTAATTTCCAAGGGGTTAAGATATTGGGTTTCTTTGTACAATCGTGAATCGACTAAGCCTTTGAGTGCTACACCCAATCCGAAAATTCCGATACGAACTCCATCAACTACAAAAACTTTGTAGGGTATCGTATGTCCGTTCAAAATAGTATTTTTAAAATCATAATTAGAGCAGATAAATGGAAAGCTGGCATGTGGAAGTTGCGCTAAAAATCCGTCCAAACCATTGTCAAAATCGTGATTTCCCATTGTTGCTGCATCGTATCTAAGCATAGACATTAGTTTTATTTCCAATTCGCCTCCATAGTAGTTAAAATAAGGCGTTCCTTGGAAAATATCTCCTGCATCAAGCAATAAAGTATTGGGATTTTCCTTGCGAATTTGCTCAACAAGTACAGCACGGCGTGCTATGCCTCCTTGGTTGGGTACTCTGGGGTCATCACTTGGGAATGGGTCTATATGGCTGTGTGTGTCGTTGGTATGTAATATTGTGATATGTTTGCCTTGTTTTTTATTTTGTGCAAATGACCAACCTCCAAGACTTAAAAACAAAGCCGAAGTACTTATATTTTGTATAAAAAGTCGTCTTTTCATAAGAAATATATTTATAATTGTTTAAAACGATTATCAGACTGAACTTGTATGGTATCAATTTTTGTAAAATAATCAATGAGTGCATTTCTGAAAAGATAATCAATATCTAACAAACTAATCGGATTTTTGAAAAAATCCATTTTATCGCCTCCGTTTGCTAAATAATCAGACGTACAGACAAAATAGTGTTGGTCTTTCTTAACATCTTTTCCGTTGATTTTCAGAGAAATAATTGTATCTTGGGCGAAATGTAATTCTATTTGTTTTGAAAGTGGATGTGATTTTTTCATTTGTATCAAATAATGAGCCAATTCCATTATTTTTTCACCTGTCATTTCTATAATAACAAGTCGATTTTCAAAAGGCATCAGGTTAAAAACAGAGCGTGTAGTTACATTTCCTTTGGGCAAATCGGAACGAATACCACCCCAGTTGAACATAGCAAAATCAATATTTTTGCCTGTTCTACCCAAAAAAACAGGTTGTGCTTGTTCGTAAGCGGCATCTGCCATCAAGTTGCTAAGAGGTGTATTGAGTTGTGGGATATCTTTAACCAAGTCTGTTGGGTTATATGTCAAAATTGTATTGAGTTCTTCTTCAATATGGGTACGATATGGGGCAATATATTCCAAAAATTGGGTATCAGAAGCTATTTTTTTATTGATATTTATCTGTTTTCCTTCAATAGATTGTATGTGGTATCTATTTGATTTACAAGATATAAGAGTGCTTATTGTTACAAATACAACAAAAAAAATTCTTTTCATCTTAATTGAGAATTAAATTATTGTGCGAAATTAAGAAATAATATTTACATTTGCGCTAATAAATCAATATAAAATTAGTATTGTGAAATTCTTTAAAGACAAAATCATTCAGAGGAAAATACGTAAGAATTTGAAAAACATCACTTCTAAATCGTCTAATTTTAGCTCATTACATATCAAAAAAATAGCATGTATTGTTGATTTAGACCAAGTTTCTAATGTACAATTTTTAGAAAATTTGATTCATTCGTACGAAATTCGTGCTGAAAATTATATTATTTTGGGGTATAAAGAGCAAAGTTTAGATACACACTTAGATGGAACACCTGTTTTTACGTGGAAAGATATCAATTTTTCGGGAAATATTCGTAATTATCACGCCGATAGACTTTCGGAACTTGATTATGATATCCTGATAAATTATTTTAACACACCTAAACTCCCTTTGCTTTTGCTTTCTTCGTCTATCAAAGCTAAGTTACGCATTGGCTTTTATGGAATAGATGAAATATATAACGATTTGATTATTAGTTCAAAGCCAATCGAAAAAGATATTTTTGTACAAGAAGTAAAAAAAGTAATTCAAACCATACAATGAAAAACAAATTATTAAGAGGAACAGGAGTAGCACTTGTAACTCCTTTTCAGTCGAACAAAACTATTGATAAACAGTCACTTATACAATTGGTTAATTATGTAATAGAAGGAGGGGTTGAGTACTTAGTCGTATTAGGAACAACTGCCGAAACAACTACTTTGACCAAAGAAGAAAAAAAATTGGTCAAAAGCACAATTACCCAAACTAATAATGGGCGATTGCCTATGGTTCTTGGCATAGGAGGAAATAACACGCAGGCTATTATTGACGAAATAGCTCAAACCGATTTGACTCTTTATAGTGCCATTCTTTCGGTTTCTCCTTATTATAATAAGCCTTCGCAAGAGGGAATTTATCAGCACTTCAAAGCGATTGCTCAAAGTACATCACATGATATACTGCTTTATAATGTGCCTGGGCGTACAGGCTCTAACATTACTGCTGAAACGACACTTCGTTTGGCTTATGATTGCCCAAATATTATAGGAATAAAAGAGGCTTCGGGGAATATCGTACAGATTATGCAGATAATACAACGAAAACCCCAGAATTTTCTTGTAATTTCAGGTGATGATTGCACAGCACTCCCAACAGTTCTAATGGGCGGAGATGGCGTTATTTCAGTCATTGGACAAGGCTTACCTTATGATTTCTCTCAAATGATTCGTGAGGGGTTACATCATAATATTGATAAAGCACTAGTTTTTCAATACAAATTATTAAATGGATTTGATTTAATTTTCAAAGAAGGAAATCCTGTAGGAATTAAATCGTTACTGAAACTAAAAAATATTACTTCCAATTTTGTTCGTTTGCCTTTGGTTGAAGCCTCCTCAGAACTTGAAAATCTTCTCAAAGAATATATGATACAACAAAAATTATAAAATCAAACAAATACAATTTGTATAATATTTAGTGTTTTTTACAAAAAAATAAAATTTTAACACATAAAAAGTTTGTAATATCAAAAAAAAATGTTATTTTTGCACCGTAAAAAAATTATGAATTAAACTAAGTGAAGCTGTCTCTGTTGTGAGATAGCTTTTTTAGTTCCATTATCTTTTTCCATATAAAACGTACAGGTGCAATATTGTGTCTCTACATATACTTTAAAAACATACCAAAACCAAAGATTATTTTTCAATGATTTCTTCTTTTTTCCAATCGTCAAAATTTAGTTTTCTATTCTCCAAAATTTGTTTCCAAAAAACTATATAAGGAATGGAATATTGATAACGAATACGAATAAATTTATCTTTTTTTGAATCATATTCTTCCTTTTCTCCTTTGATTATTAGTTTATGCTCTACTATTTTAATTCCACTTCCCCAAAAAATAGGCGTTACTAACTTGCCGTTTTTGCTTCTATCTTTATAAACAAAAAGTACTCGTAGTTTGTTTTTTTGGGCTTCTTTATTATCAAGACCTACTTCCATTTCATAATCTTCACATTGGCTACCAAAGGGGCCATATTCAAGAGTATAATATGCTTGTTCAGGTTTTATATTCGCGTCGGAAGAGCGAGTAACTACAAATGTGGAAGTAAAAATTCCTGTTTTAGAAGGTACAAAATATCCCTCAACAAGGCTAAGGTTACCATTATTATATTCTGCAATTAAATCTGCAATATCTGGTTTTATAGGGGAACAGGCACTTGCTTTGTCACTTATTAGCAGACAAAATATAAAACTTGTGATAAATAATAAATGTTTCATTTTTTCTGTTTTTTGATAATCAATGATAGGTATATCAAAATTTTATCAAAAACTATGCCTTTATTTATAAAACCTACTGCATACGTAGCAAAACTTCCAAAAAATCGCGACTATTGGACAAGCGAGGTACTTTGTGTTGTCCGCCCAATTTATTATTTTCTTTGAGCCAATCGTGGAAAAGATTGGTTCGAGCTATATGTATTTTAGGAAAAGCCAGTGTCATATCGTTATAGCGTTTAGCCTCGTAATCGGAGTTGAGTTTTTTGAGTTCATCATCAAGTACTTGTGTAAATAGATGAATATCAGTAGGTTTTTTAGAAAATTCGATAATCCATTCGTGTCCGCCTTTGCTTTTTCCTTCCATAAAAATAGGAGCCAATGTGTATTCAATAACAGAACTTTGGGTTTGCTCACAGGCTTTTTTGAGTGCTTGTTCAGTATTTTCGATAATCAATTCTTCTCCAAAAACATTGATAAAATGCTTGGTTCTTCCTGTAATTTTGATACGATAGGGGCGGGTAGAGGTAAAGCGAATTGTATCACCGATAAGGTAGCGCCATAGTCCAGCATTGGTTGAAATAACCATTGCATAATTCTTGCCTTGTTCAACTTCCCAAATGGGTATGACTTTCTGTTTATTCGTACCGAAAGTATCCATTGGGATAAATTCGTAGAAAATACCATAATCTAACATCAGCAGCATTTCATCGCTTGCATTTCTATCTTGAATGGCAAAAAAACCTTCCGAAGCATTATAAATTTCGTAGTATTGAAACGTATCGGAAGGAATAATTCGCTTATATTGTTCTTTGTAAGGAACAAAACTGACACCACCATGGAAATAAACTTCTAAGTTTTTCCAGAGCTCTAACAAATTATCTTTACCCGTAAGTTCCAATGCCTGATTTATCAAAACGAGCATCCACGAAGGTACACCAGCAAGGCTTGTAACATTCTCTTTTTGAGATTCTTCTATAATGGCTTTCATTTTTGTTTCCCATTCACTCATTAGAGAAACTTTGCTTGAAGGCGTACAACTATATTCTGCCCAAAAAGGCAAATTATCAATCAAAATGGCTGACAAATCGCCAAAAATAGTTCCATTTTCTTCGTATAATTCTTTACTTCCGCCCAAACGAAGGCTTTTCCCTTTGAAAAGATTTGAATTTTCGTTGTTATGCAAATAAAGACAGAGCATATCTTTGCCTGCTTTGTAATGGCAATGTTGTAAGGCTTCTTCACTCACAGGGATAAATTTGCTCTTAGCGTTGGTTGTTCCGCTACTTTTGGCAAACCATTTGATGGGCGTATTCCAAAATAGATTTTGTTCACCTTTTCGAGAGCGTTCAATAATCGTTTCCAAATCTTCATATCGAGAAATAGGAATGCGATTGGCAAAATCATCATAATGGCGAATGGTTGTAAAATCATATAATTTACCCAATTCGGTATTGTGTGCTGCTTCGAACAATTTGGCACAAACACGCTCTTGAACTTCGTGTGGGCGTTCTACAAATTCTTCTATTTGGTCAATTCTTTTTTTCAAAAACCAAGAAGCAATCGAATTTATTATGGTTAGTGGCATTTTTTTACTAATTTTACCGCTTAAAATTTGAGAGTGTAAAAATAATAAAAAAATTGATATGTTTGAAGGTGTTTTACAAAAAATGAAGACAGAATTTTCTGCTCCTGTGCAATATTATTTGATTTTGGGAGCCGATTTCTTGCACGTAAATACATTTTTACAAAAAAAAATATCGATACAACACATTGGTTATCAATGTATTTCGTGTGGAGAAGAAAAAGAAATTTTCAGACAAGGGTTTTGTAAAAAATGTTTTTTTGAATCTCCCTTAGTGGGCGATTGGATTATGAAACCCGAACTGAGCAAAGCTCATTTAGGCATTGAAGATAGAGATTTGGCTTACGAAAAACAAGCGCAATTGCAACCTCATATTGTATATTTGGCTAATTCGAGTAATGTAAAGGTAGGAGTTACTCGCAAGTCGCAAATTCCCACACGGTGGATTGATCAAGGTGCTCACGAGGCTTTACCTTTGGTTGAAGTTCCCAATAGATACTTGGCTGGCATTACTGAAGTGGCTTTTAAAAACTATATATCAGACAAAACAAACTGGCGTAAAATGCTAACCAATGATATACAGCTTGTTGATTTACAGCATATAAAACAACTTTTAAAACCACACTTGCCTAGCCTAGTAGCATCGTATTTTTTGGAAAATGAACCTAATATATATATAAACTTTCCGGTGCTTGTGTATCCGAAAAAAATCAGTAGTTTGAATTTGCAAAAAACACCTTTTTATCAAGGAACTTTGCAGGGAATAAAAGGGCAATACCTTATTTTTGCAGATGGAACGGTACTTAACATACGTGCTTACGAAGGTTTTAAGGTAAAAATGGAAATAATATAAAATCCTCTCCCCAGCCCTCTCCAAAGGAGAGAGGGCGCAGAATGGAAAGCTACACCCAACTTTTTAGGTACGGAATACGCACCGCAATTCCCCTCCTTCGGAGGGGTTAGGGGAGGAAAAACAAAAAAAGCTGTCAATTATGACAGCTTTTTTATAAAAAAGTATTTTTTTTTAGAAGAATACAGCAACTCCAATACCTACTCCCAAAGTACCTGTATTTAATTTAGCGTTACTATCGGCTTTGTTAGTGTAGTTTTTGTAGTCATACCCAACAGAGCCTGTAAGAGCAACCCCAGAGTTAACAAAGTAGGCAATCCCACCTTTTACTCCAAAAATAAGCCCACTACCTTTTTGAGAATCCTGACTTCCATTAGAAAAAGTTCCATAACCAACTCCAGCACCTACAAACGGAGCCAAATCACCTCCTAATGGGAAGAAATACGTAGCATTGGGCATAACAGCAAATTCATTTACAGCATCGGTGTTTTTTTTCTTTGTATTGGTATAAGACAAACCTAAACCAACAGCCAAGTTGTCAATTACAAAGTAATTCAAATTAGGAGTGAATTTGAATACATTAGTAGCACCCAAATCATTTGAAGAGCTACCATTTTTTACAGTTGTTGATGTAGATGTGTAAGAAAGACCTAAGTCAGCACCTGCCATCCAGCCACCTTTTTCGGTTTGTGCATAGGTAACTCCTGTAAGAGCTACTGCAACTAAAAACAAAAATTTTTTCATCTTTTTTTTAAATTTAATTTGTTAAATGATATTGCAAAGATACGAATAATTTTCAGACAACCAAATTTTTTAAATATTTTTTTGGGTTTTTAAGTAAAAATCATTGATATTCAGCATATTTAAGAAGTAATTACTGAGTTGGCAGTTTCTTCTCGCTTGGTTTTGCCCGTTTCGGTCAAAATGAATTTGGGTACGAAATACACGTTTTTAGGAATTTCGTAACGCAAAAGTTTTCTATCTTCTTGTAACTTTTCGAGCAAATTGGGGTATTTGTCTTCTTTGCCTTCTATCAGAAGAACTGCTTTTTGCCCTAATATTGGGTCATTTTCGTGCCAAATAAAATATCTGTTTTTGATATATCCTATAAGTTTTGTTTCAATATTTTCAGGGAAAATTTTAAATCCGCCGGAGTTTATAACATTATCATAGCGTCCTTTCCATTCAAACTCGGTTTCATCAATAAGTTCTACTACATCATTGGTAATAATAGGTTTATCACTTACTTTGAAACAGTTGATAACCAAGCAATTACGATTGTCTTGTTCAAAACTTACGTGAGGCATTGCCTTGTATGTTTTCTTTTCTTTCTTGCGATTATTGACCTTACGAATGGCGATATGTGATACGGTTTCTGTCATTCCGTAAGAGGCATATACCTGACAATCAACAGATTGTAGTTTCTCTTCTAAATCATTACTAATAGGCGAACCTCCTAAAATAAGTTTTTTGATACGATGTAATTCTTCAATCGATTTTGAGGCTTGCATAGGAGTCATTGCAACAAAATCGTATGATTTGTTAGTTAGTTTCATCGGAATAGAAGAAGGTTCTATAAAATCAATTTCTAACCCGAGAATAATGGCACGAACAATCATCATTCTTCCTGCAATAAACGAAGCTGGCAGACAACAGAGCGCTGTATTTCCTTCTTTGAGGTTAAGATATTTGCCAGTAGCTAAAGCCGAATTGACCATATGTTGTTTTTTTATCTGAACAGCCCTTGGAACTCCCGTAGTTCCTGAGGTGCTAATATCAATATAGTCTTTATTGTCCAGCCAACTGAGCAAAAAATTGCCTATTTGTTTCATATACGGATAACCTTCTTTAATATAGGTAATCCCAATAATACGTAGGCGGTCATAATCACAAGAAAATCCGTTGATTTTCAAAGCTGAGTTAATGGTTCTGTACGTTATTTTGTTCATAAAAAAAGTGTTTTTTAATTATTCCCTTGTGAAGAAAAGGTTATTTTGCCAAATAATTTTTCTTTCCAGTTAGTCCATTTGTATCTTTTAGCAAAAATAAATAAAGTCAGTAAAAAAACAGATAATGTAATGCAGATATAAGCAAAATTAAAATCAGGTTCTGAGACTTCTTTAAACAAAGACGGAGTTTGAATAACACTCCAATCAGAAGTAACTAAAAGTGCTGCAAAAATATTGTTTGATGCGTGCATACCCAAAGCCAATTCAAGCCCTTCGTCCATCAGGGTTACAATTCCAAAAATAAGCCCAATGACAATATACATACTCAAAAATCCGTAACCGATTTTTTCTACTTCAGGATTAGCAATGTGCATCAGTCCGAACATAACAGAGGTGAAAAGCAACGGAAACCATTTGTTTTGGCAAATAATTCCCAAGCCTTGTAGCAAGTATCCTCTGAAAAAATATTCTTCAAAACTTGTTTGCAACGGAAGTAGCAAAAAACAAATAATTACCAAAGAGAAAAAGGGGAGTGGCTTGAAGTTCCAAACAAAATCTTGCGGAGAAAACCTATACTGGATAAGTGTTATCGTAATTAGGAAAAATCCTAAAACACCAAAAGCAAAGAAAAATCGCTTGAAATCAATTTTTTTTCGACTTGTAGTTAAAGATGTAATTCGCTGATTATGAATAAGTTTTACAATTAAAAATAAAACAAATAAGAAAAAAGCAAATTGCGAAATCATTATAATTAAAAAAGGAATTTCGCCCGTTTTGGCAATAAGTTCTTTATAATCAATTTTGATAGTTAAACTTACTAAATAATTGAAAATTACCATTAAAAAAAACAATGAAGGAAAAAACCAATACATCCATTTTCTGCTTGAATTGCGTCCTTGTGCTATATACATTATTTAAAATAATTTTTTGGCAAAAATACAATTTTTTTGAAAAGAAAAAAACAGCTTTTTAAAAATTAAAAGATTAATATTTATCCGTAGTTATGAATAATTTACATTTCTAATTTGTCCTATAATTTATATTATGTAAAATAAAATTTTTATATTAATAAAACAAGACTATTTTTCACTTGCTAAAGTATTGATAAATAAAACTATTTTTTATTTTTGCTGATAATTGAAGCTACTGCATATGTTAGTAATAAACAAACAAGCGCAAACACAAGAATCATAACTGTTCCATTAGTATGGCTATACAAAGGCAAATTGTAAAAAATCATATCTTTTCTTAATTAGTATTTTTTGTTATTTATATAATTGTTGTTAGTCTTTCATTTCTTTGAAAACGGTATGCATCAGGCGTTTTGTGTCATTGATAATTTCTTCCAGTGAAATCATACTTTCTGTGCGTGTAACACCTTGTATATCATCTACTTGAAAAAGAATTTCTTTAGCGTGTTTGGTATCACGTGCGCGCACTTTGCAGAAAATATTATACACACCACTTATTACACTTGCTTCAGTTATGTACGGAATATTATACAAACGCTCCATCACAAATTGTGTTTGGTGATTTTTTTCAATGTAAATTCCTACGTACATAACAAAAGTATATTCAAGTTTCTGATAATCAATAGTTAATGTCGAACCTTGTATAATACCTGCTTCTTCCATCTTACGTACTCGAAGATGTACCGTTCCAGCCGAAATATCCAAAGCTTTGGCTATATCAGTGAACGGAGTTCTTGCATTCTCAATAAGCATATCAAGAATTTGATGGTCTGTTTCATCAAGTTTAAATCGTGCCATAATTTTTTTTAGCAAAGATAGTAAATAAATTAAAATAATTGTATTTTTTTTGCTAAAAAATAATAGTATCTTTTATTTTTTCTTCTATTATATGTAAAATATTATTTTTTATATTATCAAAATTATAAATATCTTCTTTGTAAATATCTGATAATAAAATAGTTAAATGCCCGTGTAAATTTTCAAGTTTTCCTTCGGAAAGAATTTGAGGAACAGCTACTAATTTTCCATCTTTTAGTACTTCTTGATAGAAAATGGCTAAATTTTCGTTCGGATTTGTATCATTTTTTATTAAAATATCGCAAAATAGCTTCTCGTTTTCAGGAATTTGAAAATAATTTGTATAATTTTCGGTGATAAATTCGTTATTTGCTATACATTCAATCGCCTTGTAAATAGCCATAGCTACATATTGCCGAGTTTGTTCTCGTTGATAATCATTCGGATAGTGTCCCGCTTCAAAAAGTATCGTGGGTACTTGCCTGGTTGTGAATTGATCTCCTGTGCAATTGATATTGAAACTATCATCAAAACGCCCAATTTGATTTGGAATAAATGCTTGCAAATACGAATTGACTACCGAAATAACTTGCATGCTTTTTCTTCGAGCCTCAGTAACGTGTCGTTGTAAATCGCCTGCGGGTGCTAAAAATGAAATAGTTGCTGGATTAGCTGTTTTTCCTGCACTAAAAATAGTTCGTTGATCGTGCATATTAAAACAAAAATCAGGTTCGATAGTATCAAATATCTGTCGTAAAAATTGACTTTCAGGTTGAGTTAAGTTTTGCGCATCACGATTCAAATCAACGCCATTGGCATTAACTCTTGTGTAATTTTTAGCTCCGTCAGGATTAAGGATAAGAATAATATATAAAGAACACTTATTCAATATATTAGGTATGGTTTCTTTAATAAAAAGTATAACATCTAACAAAGCCTTGGTAGTTGTACTTTCATTACCATGCATCTGTGACCAAATTAAGATTTTTGTAGCACCATTTCCTATTTTATATAAAGGAATTGGTAAACCTAAAACAGAGCTTCCCTCCTGCTCCATTTTCCAATGTTTATAATCAGCTAATAAAGGTGTTATTTTTTCCAAAGTTATGTATCGCCCCGTAATTCGAGTATCTTTTTTAAGAAATGACATAAGTTATAAATATTTTTACAAATGTAAATAATAATCAGGTTACAAATGTAAGCAATAAAGCGATTTACTTTTGTAATAAAATTGACAGCATTTTCCAATATCCCTAAAAATAAATAGATAATATATAAGATGTATAATAATAACAAATAACTTAAAATCAATATATTAAAATAAAAAAATGAGATAAAATAAAAGTGTATAAAATTGTAACTATAATATTGTGTAATTAAAAATAAAATATTACATTTGTAAAATATTGGTTGAATTAAATCTTGGTTACAATGGTAAACACAACAGCTTTTACAGAACGATTACTTAAAGTGATGAACTATTACGAATTAAGTGCCTCTGCTCTTGCAGATGAATTAGGAATACAGCGTTCAGGAATTTCACATTTGCTTTCGGAGCGAAACAAACCAAGTCTTGATTTTGTTTTGAAAATGAATGAAAAATTTCCAGAAGTAACAATCGAATGGCTTACACAAGGAAAAGGAAACTTCCCTCCTATTGATAGTGTAGATAGCTCTTTACAAAAAACTGAAAATAAGAATATTAAACAAGATACATTCGATTTATTTTCATATGCAACGCTTAATGAAAAAAACAAATTAGATATACTGAAAATTCTTGAAAAATCTGAAGAACATTTATCTAATAAAAAGATACAAAAAATAATTTTCTTTTATGATGATAATTCTTTTGAAATATATGAAAATTAGTTTTATATTTGCGTTTTATATTAGAAAAAATAATAAAAAATCTATGTTACAAATGTAAACTTTAAATTTAGACAATTATGATAGAATTTTTATCGACTCCCGAGGTTTGGGGCGCTTTAGTAACACTTACTTTCTTGGAAGTAGTTTTGGGGATAGACAATATTGTGTTTATTTCAATTGCAGCAAATAAATTGCCTGAAGAACAACGTAAAAAAGCTACCAATTGGGGATTGATTGGAGCTATGGTACAACGAATTATTTTATTATTTTTCGTTTCATTTCTCACAAGTCTTAAAGAGCCTCTTTTTCATATACGATGGGGTTGGCTTAACTCGTCTGTAAGTGGGCAAACAATAATTCTGTTTGTGGGTGGGTTATTTTTGTTGTACAAAAGCGTACACGAAATTCACACCAAAGTTGATGAAAAAGCAGAAGTGGCTAGCAATGAGGCTGTTAAGAAAATACATTCGCTCAGTGGAGCTATTACACAGATTATGATAATCGATTTTATTTTCTCAATAGATTCTATACTGACAGCTGTGGGTATGACCAATGGTATTTCTGAAAATCCGAATTATGCTCTTATTCTGATGATTACAGCGGTGGTTATTTCGATAGGAATTATGATGGCTTTTGCCAATCCGATACGCAATTTTATCAATGAACATCCTTCAATGCAGATATTGGGACTATCGTTTCTTATTTTGATCGGATTTATGCTGATTACCGAAGCGGCATACCTTTCTCATACGGTTGTTTTTGGAAATGAAATAGGTTCTATTCCCAAAGGTTATTTGTATTTTTCTATTGCGTTTTCACTTTTTGTAGAATTTGTTAATATGCGGATACAAAAAAATAAGAAAAAAGTTTAATTTTTTAAAACTAACAAAAAAGCGACTATTGTAATAATTAGTCGCTTTTTCTTTTAAAACTTCTTAAAAAGATTCTTTTTCACTGGGGAAATTACCTGATTTTATATCATCAATATAACATTGTACAGCGTTGAACATGATTTCGTTCAAGTCGGCATAGCGACGAACAAACTTAGGTTTAAAATCTATATTCATTCCGAAAAGGTCTTGAGCTACAAGTACTTGTCCATCTACTTGATTTCCTGCACCAATACCTATGATAGGAATATGAGCATTTTGAGCAACTTCTTGAGCAAGTTTTGAAGGAATTTTTTCTAAAACAATAGAAAAACAACCTAAATCTTCTAATAATTTAGCATCTTTTTTGAGTTTTTCCGCTTCAGCTTCTTCTTTGGCTCGTAATCCATATCCTCCAAATTTATTGATAGATTGAGGAGTTAGTCCCAAATGTCCCATAACAGGAATTCCAGCATTTAAAATTTTCTGAATACTTTCTTCAATTTCCTCACCTCCTTCCAATTTTAGTGCGTGAGCTCCTGTTTCTTTCATTACTCTTACAGCCGAATGTAAAGCTTGCAAAGGGTCTGATTGATAAGTTCCAAAAGGTAAATCAACAACAATCAATGCTCTTTCTGCCGCACGAACAACTGAAGCTCCGTGGTAAATCATCATATCAAGTGTAATAGGTAGTGTGGTTTCGTACCCTGCCATTACGTTAGCAGCAGAATCTCCTACCAAAATAATATCAATTCCTGCTTTATCTACAATTTTTGCCATCGAATAATCATATGAAGTAAGCATTGAAATTTTGTTACCTAATTTTTTCATTTCTAACAAAGTAGATGTTGTTATTTGTTTTAAATCTTTCTTTGATATAGACATTTTTTATTTTTTATAAGTCAAGTGCAAATATACAGAAAATATTTTATCGACTGAGTTTATAAATAAAACCTTTACTTATTTGGATTTGCCCTTCATTAGTTTGAAAGGAAAGTAAATTGTAAGGTTCGGTGGGAAAAACAAGATTGGTAAGACTTATTTCCCCATCATTTATAAATAATTCGGTTGAAGCAATATCAACGAAGAGACGAATTTTATAAGTTATCTTTTGTTTGATGGGCGCTTCGATAGGTTCTGTAAAAGAATCTTTAAGATTACCTCCGCTTTGACTTCTATCAATTAAAAGTTTTTGAGTATCCAAATTAAATTGTACGCTAATTTGTTCCGAATGTTTGTTAGCCAAAACAAATCCGAAAATACGAGCTTGTTCAGTAGGAGTTATAGAAAATTCGATTTCATAAGAAGCCCCTTGACTATTTATTATTGTTTGTTGTATATTGATAATTTCCATATCTTGCAAAGGAGAAACTTCTTGACGAAATAAAGTAACTTCTTGGGTAGGTGCATTTTGCAAAAATAATTGTTCCTCAACGCTTGCCAATGATAAATTACGAGGCAGAGTCATTACTCCTCGAAAATGTTTGGTAGGAATAAAGTACTCATATTGCTCATTACTCAGCCAGCCAGTAAGTAATTTTTCTCCATTTTTTGAAGGTATATTCCACGTGGTAGCTGCATAGTTATCTTTCCCATAATCAAGTAGTTGCGGATATGACGAATTGTCGGGTGTGAAGGTTTTTCCGTCAAAATTCCCAATAAAATATAGTGTACTATTCTTTTCTTTTTCACCGACAAGTAAAACCCATTTATTTTTACCTTTGTAAGGCAATGGAAACAAATCAGGATACTGCCAATGATGTGTCGTATTTTGTTTGAATTCACCTAATTTATTCCATTTTTTCAGATTTTTAGACCCATAGAAATCAATGTTTTGTAAGGAAGCTGCAACCATAATCCACTGCTTGGTAGGTTCATACCAAAAAATCTTTAATCCATCGAAACTTGCTGTATTTTTATCAATCAAAATCGGATTTTTGGTATATTTGGCAAAGGTACAACCGTCAAGGCTATATGCAATAGATAACGTTTGTTGTTCTTCGCCAACTGTATAAATAGCAATCAGAGCTTCTTTACCAAATCCAGCTGTATTATTTTTATCAGAGACAATACTTGCAGAGGTAATCGCTCCCAATTTGTCAGGACTCATAGCAATAGGCATATATTTCCAGTCGATAAAATCTGAACTAATAGCGTGTCCTAAATGCCCATTTCCTAAAACAGATGCATATGGATTATACTGAAAAAATAAATGATAATTCTCTTTGTAAAAAATTCCGATAGGTTTGTTCATATATCCGTAATAAGGCGAAAAATGAAACGATGGCCTGTATTTTTCGTAATAATTAAAGTCAAATGTATCGGCTTGTTGTATTTGAGAAAAACCAATATCTGATTTTTCGATATAACTAAATGCAATCGCAATGGTTTGATTTTCAAATTTTTCAACGGAAATAGGCACCCAATAATCAATTTTTGTTTTAGCAAGGCGAATATGTATTGGTTCTTCTTTATTTTGTTGATTTGTCATAAGTTGAATCAAAATTTCGGGAGCTTCTTCTTCGATAGGAAGTAATAAGTATTTTTTTGAAATGTCAAAATACATAAAATAATTTGTCATTTCCACATTTTTAGGTAAATTATTTTGCTCAATTTGGTCGATGAGTAGATATCCCCACTCCCCTTTTTGGTTATCAACAATACGAAGTGACGCCGTTTGGTTACGATAAGGCTTAATATTCCACGTGTGCCATTGTAAGGTCTCACTATTGATAGTAGGGCTTGATTTGTAAATAGTTTTCCCGTTGATAATTAGTTCAATATACATTTCTTTTGAAACACCTCCGCCAATTAGAAAGTTCAAATAATCACGTTTCAAAACAAATTCTTTGGAATAAAGTATTCCTTGTAGGTCTTGATTTTGATAACTACTAACGAGATAGTTACCTTCAAATCCTTGTATATTGGGTGATATATCAGTCGATTTAGCTGGCTTTTGAGAGAAAGCATTTCCTGAAATAGTCCATTTGTCAAAGTTTCCTAATTCAAAATCGTCTATACTGATAGATTCAGAAGATGAAGAGCAACTAACAATTAAAATTAAAAATCCGTAAATTATTTTTTTGTACATTGTAAATTCTCTTTTAACAAAAATCAAAAATAGAAAGCAAATATACAAATAAAAATATAAGTGTTTTATGTTTTCAATTAGGAAATCTTCTATTACTAAAAATTCATTTTTATAGAAGTTAAAGTATTTTTTGTAAAATACAAAATTAAAGAAAAAATATAAGGACTATTTTATGAAATAGCCCCTATTAAAATTTTATTATTTACAAGAATTTACGTAATCTTGAACAATCTGAATCTAATGCTTAAGCAAAATAAATTTTTCATTTTTATTAAAATCGTTACTAAACAATCCAAAAATTACATATGCCCCATTTGCTGAGCAAGTTCCGCATTTTGCTCACGATACTGACCGTTTTCCAATTTGCTTCGGATAGCAGAAAAAGCCTCCAAGGTTTCTTCGATGTCCTTCATCGTGTGCGATGCAGTCGGAATCATACGTAGCAGAATCATCCCTTTCGGAATTACGGGATACACTACGATAGAAAGGAAAATACGGTAGTTCTCGCGTAGGTCATTTACCATTGCCATTGCTTCCGGAATGCTTCCCTCTAAGAAAACAGGCGTTACACAAGTGTTCGTATTACCAATGTTGAACCCTCGGGATTTCAAGCCGTTTTGCAGGGCGTTCACATTGTCCCAAAGTTTTTGTTTCAGCTCGGGCATTGTGCGTAACATTTCCAAACGTTTTAATGCTCCCTTCACATAAATCATCGGTAAGGCTTTGGCGAACATCTGCGAACGCAAATTGTACTTCAAATAGTCGATAATTTCCTTGTCTCCGGAAACAAAAGCACCAATTCCAGCCATTGATTTGGCAAAAGTAGAGAAATAAACATCAATTTTGTCCTGAACACCTTGTTCTTCACCTGCTCCAGCACCCGTTTTGCCAAGTGTACCGAATCCGTGAGCATCATCTACCAAAATTCGGAAACCATATTTCTCTTTGTGAGCCAAAATTTCCTTCAAAATACCTTGTTGTCCACGCATTCCGAACACCCCTTCGGTAATTACCAGAATTCCTCCGCCCGTAGCATCGGCAATCTTCTTAGCACGTTCGATGTTTTTCAAGAAACTCTCTTCGTCGTTATGCTTATACGTAAAACGCTTACCAAAATGCAATCGAACCCCGTCGATAATACATCCGTGTGAGTCCACATCATAGACGATTACGTCATTCTTGGTTACTAACGCATCGATGATAGAAACCATTCCTTGATACCCGAAGTTTAACAGATACGCAGCTTCTTTTTGTGAGAATTCAGCCAATTTTCTTTCCAACTCTTCGTGCATCGAAGTGTGTCCACTCATCATTCTGGCTCCCATCGGGTACGCCGCTCCGTATTCAGCGGCTGCTTCTGCATCTACCTTACGGATTTCTGGGTGATTTGCCAACCCAAGATAGTCATTGATGCTCCAGTTGAGGATTTCTTTGCCCTGAAACTTCATTCGTGGTCCCAGTTCGCCCTCTAATTTTGGGAATACGTAATATCCCTCAGCATGAGATGCCCAACGCCCGATATTTCCTTTATTCTCTCTGATTCTTTCAAATAAATCTGTCATCGTTTTTGTTTATTTTTAATATTATTGTATTAATTCTTTTGTATTTGTTTCTATAAAATAAAGTGTTTTTAAAAATTAATTTCAGAAAATTTGTATTTTTATTGTATAATCTATGAATTCACATAGGGTAAATAGTTATTTTCCCCAACATTGATAGAATTATATTTCTTCTATTTATGTATTCCAATAAACTATATCTCCCAAAACTTTATGAAAAGCCTTTCGTTGTGAATTTCTTTGATAAATGATACCACAATATGTATATCCCAGTTTATCAAGAATTCGAAGCATTGGCAAATTATCGAAATTGGTATCAATACGTATATTATGAATGCCTTTTTCTTTTACAAGTAATTCGGCTATAGTTAATAACATCTTACCCACTCCTTTTCCTTTTGCATTTTTGGATACTGCCATACGATGTACGGTAGCATAAGGTTGTTCGTTTAGCCAATAGCCATCTAAAAAAGCATATGGAGGTTCTTTTATATCCATTATAATAGCCATGTATCCTAAAATTTCTGAATTGGTAGGTGATGTTAATACATAGCCGTATCCATTGAGTATATCTTGTTCAATGGTTTCTTTGCTTGGATATCCGTCTTGCCATTGGTCGCTTCCTTCTTGTTTTCTGGTTTCTTTGGCAAAGAGAATAATATCCCATATGGTATCGAAGTCTTGTATTTTGGCTTTTTGTATATCGTATCTAAACATAGGCTACTATGTAGTATTGGGTAAATTTAGCAAAAAAACATAGTGTAACGATTCTAATACATTTATTATGTATGGTTATCGTTATTCAAGCTAATTTTTCTACAAAAAACCTTGTTGTTTCATCCATTCATCATTATAAATTTTGCTCATATATCGAGAGCCATGATCGGGAAATAGAATAACAACAACGCTATTGGAGTCAAAAGTACCTTTTTGAGCATATTTTTCAGTAGCGACAAAAGCAGAACCGCTGGTATATCCGCAGAAAATACCTGTTTGAGTGGTAATAGTGCGAGCAGCTAAGGCACTTTCTTTATCATTGACTTTGACAAATTGGTCAATAATATCAAAATCGGTAGCCGAAGGAATCATATTTTTCCCTAAGCCTTCAATTTGATACGAATGTAACTCGTTGGGGTCAAGCACACCTGTTTCATGATATTTTTTTATAACAGAGCCATCGGCATCAACACCTAACACTTTTACATTGGGGTTTTTACTTTTGAGATAGCGTCCAATTCCCGAAATAGTTCCACCGGTTCCACTACAAACCACTACGTGAGTTACTTCTCCGTTTGTTTGTTCCCAAATTTCTTTTCCGGTAGAGTGAAAATGAGCATCAATATTTTTCTCATTGAAATACTGATTGATATAGATAGAATTAGGGGTTTGATTGTGTAGACGTTCGGCTGTTTTGTAGTACGAACGTGGGTCGTCAGCAGGTACATTTGAAGGGCATACGTGAACTTCTGCTCCCATAGCTCTAAGCATATCTATTTTGTCTTTTGAAGATTTGTCGCTAATTGCCAAAATACAGCGATACCCTTTTATAGCACTTATCATTGCAAGGCTGAAACCGGTGTTTCCAGAAGTACTTTCAACAATTACGCCTCCTGGTTTGAGCGTTCCATTACGTTCAGCATCTTCTATTAAATAAAGAGCTATTCGATCCTTAGCCGAATGCCCTGGATTAAAAGCTTCTACCTTAGCTAAATAGTGCCCTGGTAAATCTTTCGTAATTTTTTCTAAAGAAATAAGCGGTGTATTACCGACTAATTCCAATACATTGTTGTAATAGTGTATATTTTTCATTATTGGGGACTTAATAAAACTCGGCAAATGTACAAATTTTTATCAATAATAAATCATTTTATGTAAAAAATTTATTGAATACTCAATATCTTTATGAATATCTAATTTTTGTAAAGGTAAAACTTGTCAAATATTTCTTTTATTGTATTTCTACTTATAATTATGTGCTTTCTGATTATTTGTATAAGCAAATTGCTTATATTTATGTGCTTTCTGCTTATTCGGATAAGTAAATTGCTTATATTTATGTGCTTTCTGCTTATTTGGATAAGTAAATTGCTTATAATTATGTGCTTTCTGCTTATTTGGATAAGTAAATTACTTATAATTATGTGCTTTCTGCTTATTTGGATAAGTAAATTGCTTATATCTACGTGCTTTCTGCTTATTTGGATAAGTAAATTGCTTATAATTGTTATGTAAATGTATCTTTATTTCTATCTAAAGACGCTTCAAATGTTATAAAAAAAGAACGTATTATGCATTATGAAGAATATTTGCTGCCCAATGCCCAAATTTGTATAGATTATCATTTTTTTCAATTTCTTTTTATTTATCATAAAATTTCGTAGCTTTGTCGGCTACTTATCCAATGTCTTTATATGAAAAACCTATATTTAGCTATTCTTTCAGGCGTATTGTTGGCTGTTTCGTGGCCTACGTATGGAGTGTCTTTGTGCATTTTTATTGCTTTTGTTCCGCTACTTTGGGCAGAGAAAAAAGTTCGTGAGCGTGGCGTGAAAACAAAACGAACTATTTTTATTGTATCGTATAGTACATTTGTTATTTGGAATGCAATAACCACTTGGTGGATTTGGTATTCAACACAAGTAGGTGCTTTATTTGCTATTTTGGTTAATAGTTTGCTAATGACAATTGTTTTTATGTTTTATCACATAATAGCCAAACGTGTCTCGGTTATACAATCGCTTATTTTTTTGCTTGCTATATGGATTTCTTTTGAAAAATTTCATTTATGGTGGGATATTTCTTGGCCTTGGTTGAACTTAGGAAATGTTTTTTCAGAAGATATCCTATGGATTCAATGGTATGAATATACAGGAACATTTGGCGGAACACTTTGGGTACTACTTGTCAATAGTATTGTGTATATCAGTTTATTACAATTTGAAAAAACTAAAAATCGAAAATTCGTAACCTTAGGTTTTGCCAAAGCAACCCTTGTTATAGCGATACCTATTAGTATATCTTTTTTTATGTATAAGAATTATACCAATCAAGGCAAACCTACACAAGTAATTGTTCTTCAACCCAATATAGACCCATATGCTGAGAAATATGAACTCTCTAATAATCAAGTAGCTGATTTGTTGATTGATTTGACCCAACAGAAAATAGATTCAGAAGTTGATTTTGTAATAACTCCCGAGACGGTTTTTGCACAGAATATTCCGTATAATTATTTGCCTTATTTACAAGAAATACAACAAATTCGCCATTTGATAGAAAAATATCCACAAGTAAATTTTGTTGGTGGTGTAGCGATGTATCAAATTATTACTGATAAGCGTAAAACTACTGCACAGAGTAATAAATTTCCTAATAAAAATGCTTGGTTCAATGATTATAATTCGGCTTTTTTGCTTAATAAAAATGATTCGATACCTTTGTATCACAAATCTAAATTGGTTGTTGGTGTAGAAAATCTTCCCTATCAAAATTTTATAAAACCAATTCTTGGCAATGTAATGATTGACCTTGGTGGTACAGTAGCACTGAAAACAACCCAACCCGAACCAAGTGTTTTTACAAGTAATAATAATCAATCTATGGCACCTATCATTTGTTACGAAACGGTTTATGGTCAATATGTTACCAACTATGTGCAAAAAGGAGCTCAATTTTTAGGAATTCTAACCAATGATGCTTGGTGGAGAAATACACAAGGACATAAACAATTACTCAGTTATACACGACTTCGTGCCATTGAAACGCGCAAAAGTGTAGCTCGAAGTGCCAATACCGGAATATCATGTTTTATTGACCAAAAAGGAGATTTCATCGGAAAAACATTGCCTTATGGTACTCAGGGAAGTTTAAAAGCAACTATTTTGCTCAATGACAAAATAACTTTCTATGTAAAATATGGAGATTATATAGCTCGTATGGCTATTTTTATTGCTGTGGGTATATTTTTAATTGCTTTTGCTAGAAAAAAAGAATATTTTTCTTTTAAAAATTAAACGATAAAATTATGAGAGATGTTATTTTAATTTTCATAGGATTATTTTTTGTATTATTGATTGTAATTTGGAACAATAAACGCAATAAAAAGAAATTTTATAATCGTAAATCACGAAATTTTCGAGAAAATTTTTATAAGAAAATAAAAGAAAAAGACATAGGAAAAAGATAATTTTTTATTTTTTTTCATTACCTTTGCCCTCAATTATCTCTAACAAAAAGTATTTATGATTTACAGATTTCGAGTAATTTTAGATGTGGAAACAGATGTTTTCCGTGATATTGAAATAGAAAGTGAAACTACTTTGGAAGATTTTCACAATGTTATCGTACAGGCTTTTGGCTTTGACGGAAATGAAATGGCATCGTTTTACAAAAGTGACGATAATTGGCATCAAGGTCAAGAATATAGCCTTTTTGAGATGAGTGAAGCTTCGCTTATGTCTGAAACTATTTTGCAGGAAGTAGTTAGCGAGCAAGAGCGTAATCTTTTGTATATTTATGATTTTTTCAATATGTGGATTTTTTTCGTTGAACTAATGGAAGTGGCTGATTATCAGTTGGGGGTCTCATATCCGAACGTACTTTCGTCACACGGATTTGTTCCCAACGAGGCTCCTGAAAAACAATTTGAAGCCGAAGATTTTGACGAATTTGAAAGTGAATTCAACGATTTTGAATTTGACCAAGATGAGTTTGACGAACTTTATGGTTATAACGAAGAAGAATATAATTAAATATAAAATATAATAGTATGAAAAAAATAGTTTTAATCCGACACGGAGAAAGTCAATGGAACAAAGAAAATAGATTTACAGGTTGGACTGATGTAGATTTAACCGATTTTGGAGTAGAAGAAGCCTCAAAAGCAGGAGAATTATTAAAAAATTCGGGATTTAGATTTGAAAAAGCCTTCACTTCATATCTAAAAAGAGCTAATAAAACACTGAATGTGATATTAGATAAAATGGATTTGGATTATATCCCTATCGAAAAATCATGGCGTTTAAATGAAAAACACTATGGTAGTTTGCAAGGATTAAACAAAAGTGAAACTACTCAAAAATATGGAGAAGAACAAGTGCTTATTTGGCGTAGAAGTTATGATATAGCCCCTTCTCCAATAGATAAAACAGATGTTCGGTCAGCTTTTAACGATATTCGGTATAATAATATTCCTAAAAAATATATTCCAGATACAGAATCTTTAAAAACTTGTATCGAACGTACTTTGCCTTATTGGCAAGAGATTATCTTCCCATCCTTAATGTTTCATAATCAAATAATAGTAGCTGCACACGGCAATTCTTTACGAGGTATTATAAAATATTTAAAAAATATCTCTGATACAGATATTGTATCACTTAATTTGCCAACAGCTGTTCCTTATGTTTTTGAATTTGATAATGATTTGAATTTTATCAAAGATTATTTCTTAGGAGACCCAGAAGAAATAAAAAAACTAATGGAATCGGTAGCTAATCAAGGAAAAAATAAATAACTCAAAAGCGATTTATTTGACACAAAAATTCAACAAATCAGAATAAAAAATGCTTAACTTATATAATACACATATTGAAAATCTTTCTATTCATCGGGTAGGAAATATGCAAAAAGGAGAAAATCTATTCCTCTCGCAACACCCTTACTCACTTAATGATGAAATTATCGGTATTCTCAAAGAATATTTCTTCAAACCTTTTCGAGAAAAAGAAGAAAATTATTTCCGATTTACACACGAGATGGATTTAGAATTCAATCCGTTATTTACCATTGCAGAAGAAGTTTTTGCTAATCCAAATACAATTCATACTCATTCTTTACGTATTGCTCAACATCTGTTTGAACAATCTAATCACCCACATATCAAATCTGGCGAATTGTATGTTACGTATCTGACCAACATCACATTAGATAATGAAATGGTTGATGCTATTGGAATTTTTAAATCAGAAATGAAGCACAATTTTTTACAATTTGAAGAAGACGAAAGCCAATTAGATATTATCATTCAAGAGGGTGTAAATATTCACAAATTGGACAAAGGTTGCCTGATTTTCAATACCAATAAAGATGACGGATACAAAGTTTTGTCAATTGATAGTAATCGATATGATACGAAATATTGGACAAATAATTTTCTAAATATTGATGCTCTGGTTGATGAAACTTTTTTTACAAAAAAATATTTGAAATTTTGTCAAGATTTTGCCAAAGAAGTAGTGCTCCCTGCCGAAGATAAACAGCAAGAAATTTTGTTTATGAATCGCGCTGTAAATCATTTTGCTAAAAATGACGAATTTCAAGAGACAAATTTCTTAAATGATGTATTGGGAGATAAAGTTTTCAAACGAGATTATATTCCCACTGAACAAGAAGAATTTGCTCCACAAAGTGCTGAAACAATTGATTTTGTATCCGAGTTTCGTAACTTCAAAGAACAAAAAGGAAAAAAATATAATATTGAAGATGTTTCCTCTTTTCCTATTGCTAACAAAGCGGTAAGTGATGCACGTAAGAAAATTAAAAATGTAATTGATTTGGATACAAATATTCAAATTCGTTTAGATTTTATCAATCCCGAATCCGCAGAAAAATTTGTTGAAAAAGGTTGGGACGAAGAGCGTCAAATGTATTATTATTTGGTGTATTTCAATCGAGAAGAAAAAAATTAAATTTTAAAATGAAAAACTGGGTAGAAGAATTAAATTATTATGGAATACTTAGAAAACCTTGTTTTTTTATTATTGATTTTCAAGGAAATATAGGAGAAGTTTATTCATTAGACAATATAGAAAGAAGCAATATTTTTTTTGATTTTTCAGGTAAAAATAATTCAAAAAATACAGTCTCTTTTCCTAAAATAGTTTCGCAACCAATTGATTTCAAAGATTTTTCCAAATCATTTGAAATCGTTATGAAATCTATCGAAAAAGGAACATCTCATTTAGTCAATTTAACTTTTGCAACACCTTTACAACCTATTGATTTGCAATTGGTTTATCAAGAATCGTATGCTAAGTATAAAGTTTTGTACAAAGACAAATGGGTGTGCTTTTCTCCTGAAACTTTCATTAAAATAAATGCTGATAATCAAGTATCTACATATCCTATGAAAGGTACAATTGATGCTACAAGACCTAATGCAGAACAAGAACTTTTGCAAAATCCAAAAGAAATAGAAGAACATCGTGATGTTGTTGAGTTACTTTGTCATGATTTAAGGTTAATATCTGATAATGTGAGAGTTATAAATTTTCGTTATACAGAAAGAATTAAACGAAAACGAGGAGATATTATACAAACCAGTTCTGAAATTTGTGGAAACTTACCTACCAATTGGCAAAATTCATTAGGAGATTTATTAAAGAAAATACTTCCTGCTGGGTCTATTTCAGGTGCTCCCAAGGCAGAAGCATTAGAAGTTATACATTTGGCGGAGAATTATCAACGTGGATTTTATACAGGAATAGCAGGAGTTTTTGATGGAAACACACTTGATACCTGCGTGCTTATTCGTTTTATAGAACGTATTGGAAATCAGTATTTTTACAAAAGTGGTGGAGGAATTACCTCACAAAGTAATGCACAAACAGAATACGATGAAATTCAGCAAAAAATATATATCCCAACTTGTTAAATTCAGTTATTGTGCGCTTTATCGAAAGTATAAAATTAAAAAATGGGAAAATTTATCATTTGTCATATCATCAGAAACGAGTTGAAAAGACATTTTTAACAATGTTTTCTAATTTTAATGTATTAAATTTGGAACACGAATTGCAAAAAATAGCCCTCCCTCCTATTGGATTGTATAAAATTCGTTTGGAATATGACCATACAAGCTATAAGATAGAAATTTTTCCTTATCAAATAAAAACAATAAGAACTATTCAAATTATACATTGTGATACAATTAGCTATCCTTTCAAATCAACTAATAGAGCTATTTTCTCTGAATTGAAAAATAGAAGTTTTGCTGATGAAATTATTATAATCAAAAATGGTTTAGTAACAGATACAAGTTTTTCTAATTTGGTATTTTATAAAGAAAATCAATGGTTTACGCCCAATAGTTTTTTACTAAATGGAACTTGTAGAAAAAGACTTCTGTTTGAAAGAAAAATACAGCAAAAACCTATAAAACAAACAGATATAAAATATTTTGAAAAAATAGGAATTATCAATGCAATGATTGATTTGGGAGAAGTTCAGATGGTTAATCCATTCATTTCTAACTGAAAAAAGATTTGTAATTTGAAAAATTAGTATATACTTGTATTAACGAATTATTTTTAGTTAAAATGCAAAAAATATATATCCCTACGATGGCAGAACTATTTGCCAAAGGAGAAAAACCTGAAATTCTTTTTTGGGTGGGGTGTGCAGGAAGTTTTGATGAACGGGCGAAACGAATAACACGTGCTTTTGCTACGCTTTTGCATCGTGCGGGCGTACGTTTTGCAGTATTGGGTACAGAAGAAGGTTGCACAGGAGACCCTGCTAAACGTGCAGGAAATGAATTTTTATTCCAAATGCAAGCTCTAACAAATATTCAAGTGCTTGATAATTATGAAGTTACAAAAATCGTAACTACCTGTCCGCATTGTTTTAACACCATTAAGAACGAATATCCTTCCTTGGGAGGAAATTATCAGGTACTCCACCATACGCAACTTTTGCAACAATTACTTGACGAAGGTCGCTTAAAGGTAGAAGGTGGATTTTTCAAAGGAAAACGAATTACATTTCATGACCCTTGTTATTTGGGCAGAGCCAATAATGAATATGAAGCACCTCGCTCTTTATTAGAAACCATTGAAGCTCAAGTACTTGAAATGAAAAAATGCAAAGCACATGCTATGTGTTGTGGCGCAGGTGGCGCACAAATGTTTAAAGAAGCGGAAGCAGGAAATAAAGAAATTAATATTGAACGCACCGAACAAGCGCTTGACATTCAACCAGATATTATTGCTACTGGGTGCCCTTTTTGCAACACCATGTTTTCTGATGGACTGAAATTCAAGCAAAAAACAACAATTCAGGTTAAAGATATTGCCGAAATTCTTGTAGAAAATAGTAAGTTAAATAATTAAAACTTTAAATGTATAAAACACGTGTTTTCCGTACGGCAAGCGGCATTGGAGGGGTAATGAGCAGGGTATGTGATAAAAATTCAATGAAGCGAAGCGGTTAAAAAATTTCTACTGTTTGATGTAATCAAATGAAGTAAAAAATTTTTGCTCGCTAATTTTAGATGATTTTGTATGTTTTTTTTAGATTTTTAATTTCAAAAATAATAATATGAAAACAATAATTTCTGTTTTAGGACGAGAAAGAACCTTACTTTCATTCAATGTTTCGCACCACAAAAATACAGCTTTTGATGGCAAGCCTTTGTCTTTTACTTTGGGAAGTGAAAAACTTCACATTAGTTTTGTTCAAGAGTTTGGTGATGAAGTTTTCTTAAATTGGATGCTTTTAAAAGATGAAAAAACACAAGAATGTGGATTTTACGAGCGAGGAAAAATTGTGATTTATGACAGCTCGGGATTGGATAAAAAAATATAACAATATGATTTTATTGCCAAACCGATTGCTTACGAAAGTGTTTTTCATCACGAAAAAGGTTTGATTATCAATATGACGCTTTCGGCTAACAAAATGTTGGTTTATAATGAAGCTTTTTTTATAAAACCGTACTATTATCCTGTGGAAAGAACCAAAGAAAAGAAGGAAAAGGGAGACACAAGCTCTATTTTGTATGTGACAAATTTAAAAGCCGATAAAGCCGAAGCGCAACCCAATGAAAAAGTAACTTTTACAGTAACCAAATACAGCCAAGAAAAAGTTAGCGAAAACAACAAAAAACGCATACAATGGTCAATAAAAATTGATGACAAACAAGAAGTTTTAAAAGAAAAAGGCGAGAAACTCACACTCACCATTAAAGAAGAATGGGCAGGAAAAGAAATTATCGTAATGCCTTATTTGGTAAAACCCAATGAAGAAAAAGTGAGTAAGAAGGTGAAGGTGAATATTTTTAATTATGGAAGAGCTATGATGTTTATATTAACAGATGAACTTTTACCTTCTGGAAAACTTGTTAGAAAAGTAGTTGTTCCTCCGTCAAAAAAATATTTGACTTTATTAGAAGTAATCAATTTGAAATTTTTGGTATGAAGGCAACAGATCCATTGTCAAATCTTACGATAGGAGAACACGCTTTTGGCATAAAACCAAGTCCATACTTATCGGCTAGCACTCTTCCAAAAGGAGCTCCTAATATTATGGGGCAATCTCAATATATTGATATAGCAAAGGCAAAAGCTGCTGGCTGCAAAATATACACAACAGCAGAAATAATTTTGGATTTAAGAAGAATGCAAAATGAAGCACCTTCCTTAAATGCAAAAACAAATTTAGAAAAGTTAATAAAAACTATATCAAGTGTTGAACAAGAAGTTTTAATAAAAGGAGATATTCCTCCAGAAGCTATAAAATCTTCTAATGCAATGAAAATAACAAAAGGATTGAGAGTTTTAAATGTAATAGGAATTTAATATCAGTGTATGAAGTAGAACAAGCTGTTGAAAAATCTATAAAAAAAGAGAGAATTAAACCAATTGCAGCTGAAACTATTAGACAAGTAGGAGGTTGGGGAGGAGCAATTGCAGGAGCAAAGATAGGGGCTGTCGGAGGGGCTTTTTTAGGAATAGAAACAGGTCCAGGGGCAATCATTTTTGGTATAGGAGGATACTTAGGAGTTGGGTAGCTGATTATATAGATGAGAACTAAAAATATATTTATTATGCTGAATATTTTTAAAAAAATGTTTGAATATCATTTTTTTTTGCCAAGTGAGTTTTCTTTTTTAAAAAATGATTTAACTACGAAGGTATGGGTGGAGCTCATGCAGAAGGTATTGTACAAGGATTATTGAAACAAGGAATAGAGATTGATAGAGTTTTACATTTTTCTCCGGCAGACAATAAAGATTTCAAAATAACTTTACCTGACAAGACATATCAGATAATATATTGCCAGATATTGTTTTGATGTATAAAAATTTTGATGATGTTATGGGAACTTTACCTGAAAAAATATGGAATGATATTAGAGATATTTTTTCAGAAAAAGAAAAATTAGAAAAAAATGCATATCAAATAAATGGTCTCAAAAATGAACATTTTAAACTAAAAATTTCTAATGAAACAATAATGGATAATCATTATATACAAAATCAGTTCGAATTTTTCGGAGATAGAGCAAAAAAATTAAACAAAAATATTTAACAAAAAAGTTGATTTTAAAACTAAAAAATGATGTTAGTATGGAGAATTAGATTGGGATCCTCTCATAAATGCACAAGATGCTTCTTCTGAGTGGTTAAAAACCTTGAAAATCAAAAAAGTAGATGATACACATTATATTGTTCACTATTTAGATAAATTTACTAATAAACTTATTGCTATTAACTTAACCATTACAAAAGAAAATCAATCTTATAAAATAGATAATGTAGAATATTAAAATATAAAATATAATTATTTTACTTAGAAAAAAATATATTATTTAAAATAAAAAAATTATGTATGTAGATTTTGACCAACTTTCCGAGACTTCCCGTGTATGGATATTCCAAGCGAATCGCAGTTTTACCGAAGAAGAACTTGCTGAAATAGAAGGTTTTATGAAAGAATATATAAATAATTGGACTTCACATGGAACGTCTTTAAGAGCCTCTTTTGAGCTTCGATACAAACGTTTTCTGATTGTAGCTGCCGATGAGAACCAGCATTTGGGTGGTTGTTCCATTGATGATATGGTTCGCATAATTCAAGAATTAGAGAAAAAATATCAAGTAGATTTGCTTGACAAAATGAATGTTTCTTTCAAACAAGGCGAATTTATCGCCTATAAACCTTTGAACGAATTTAAAAAAATGGTTCAACAGAAATCTGTTTCGGCAAAAACGATTGTTTTCAATAATTTGGTTACTAATATTTACGAATATCGTAACGATTGGGAAGTTCCACTTGAAGATAGTTGGCATAGTCGATTTTTATAAAAATAAAATTATGAAAATGGATTTTTTTTTGGCAATTTTATGTACCTGTATTAACTTGTTAATTGGCAATAGTACTGTTTTCATCTTATTACCAGAATTAAGTCTTTATTTTTTAGCGAATAATCTAATTATTATTTTACTATATAGTTATATTTTTTATAAAATCATCATAAATCCCAAAAAAATATACTATTTTAAAATTGATTTTATGGGCAATATTTTTGTCTCTGATAGGCAATGCTTATTGTTTGTTGTTTTATAGCAGGAATAGTTAATGAAAATCAGTTAGAATTTCTTGAAGGGATTGTTCTTTTTCCATTTGCCTTTGTAGTAATGAGTTTTGTATGGATACCATTGGCAATAATTAATTTTATATGTATGGCATGTATCAATAAAAATAAGTTATAAATTATGAAAAAATTGTTTTTATATTTGAATTTGATTATAGCATTTATGGTTATTCAAAATGTATTTTCGCAAGAAAAAATAGAACCTGATTATATCAAATCAATTATTTTTCGTTCTTTGGAAAACGATATGCAATTCCCTATTGTTCAGCTAGGTGAGTCGTTTCGATTATCTTTCGATGATTTGCGTGCCGAAGAAAATGATTATTATTATGTAATAACTCATTGTGATTACGATTGGAAACCTTCTCAACTTATAAAAAGTGAATATCTTAGTGGAATGGATGACATGCGTATTACAAATTTTACTAATTCGTATGCTACTTTACAACCTTACACACATTATGAACTTACATTGCCCAATTCTGACACGGGTTTTCTTCTGACAGGAAATTATATTTTAACTATAACCGACACTGAGCAAAAGCCTGTTTTCACCCGCCGATTTGTTGTATATTCTAATACAGCTTTGGTACAAATGACTATAAAACAAAATCGAGATTTAAAATTTGTTGAAGAAAAACAAGTTGTACAATTCAAACTTAGTTCTAAGTCATTACAATTTGAAAATCCTCAAATCAATATTAAAGTTGCTATTTTACAAAATTTTAATTGGAATAATATGATTACCAATGTAGCTCCACAATATGTTTTGGGTAACGAATTGGTATATAAATATGATAAAGAAACAGCTTTTTGGGGAGGGAATGAATATTTTTATTTCGAAAATAAAGATATAAGATTGGCAACCACAGGAGTTTATCACGTTGAACAAACCAATAATATGTATCATTCAGTGCTTTATACTGCGCCTTATAGACGATACAAAACATACACTTATAATCCTGATATTGATGGAGATTTTCGTATATTGACCACACAAGGAAACCCAACTATTGAAGCAGAATATTCGCAAGTATATTTTAGTGTAGAGGCTTATAATCAATGGCTTACAGATGAAGTGTATGTATACGGAGGTTTTTCAGAAAATAGATTGACAGATGCCTATCGTCTGCATTATAATTCGGATAAAAATATTTTTGAAGGGAAAGTGTATCTAAAACAAGGATTTTATAATTACAAATTTGCTTTGAAATCAAAAGGAAAAGTTGATTATAACGCTTTTTCAGGAAATCATTATCAGACCGAAAATAACTATACGATATTGGTATATTATCGTCCAACAGGTGCTTTGTACGATAGAGTCATTGGAGTTGGTAGCCTCAATAGTACACAAGTTACACGTCAATAATCAAAAAATATTTTTAAACTAAATGAAATCTATTTGTTTTTTCAAAAAAATAAGTATCTTTGCCCAATTATTCTTGTATAAGAATATACTTATTAAATATATTGTATTTTGTTGATTATCAGTAATATATGAATATGCCTCTTAGTAAAATATTCTATTTCACTACAATTCATTTTAAGGTAAAATATTTATTTGGTCAAGTCTCTTTGTTGCTTTTGACCGAAAAAAACATTTTTGATATTCCACAAAAAAGTTTTTCTTACCTTCGTATTTGAGATGTATTTTTTCTAAAAAATCCTTATAAATCAAAGGATTATCGCTTTATTTTTAAATTAAAAATTAAATAGAAAAAATATATCAATATGAAAAATAAATACATTGACTTAATTGACCAGACTTATTACTTTCCGCAAGATGAATTCAGATTGGAAGGAGATGAACTTCGTTTTCACAACATCGACTTGATGGAACTTGTTCGTACATATGGTGCTCCTTTGAAATTTATGTATCTACCACGAATTTCAGAAAATATCCAACGGGCAAAACGCTGGTTTGAAAAAGCTATCAAAAAACACAAATACAAAGGTGAATACAATTATTGTTATTGTACCAAAAGTTCTCATTTTAAGCATGTTATGGTTGAGGCTTTGAAAAATGATATTCACTTAGAAACCTCTTCGGCCTTTGATATTAACATTATCAACAATTTGATAAAAGAAGGCAAAATGACCAAGGACAATTATATTATTTGCAATGGTTTTAAACGCGATGCTTATATTGATGGTATAGCCGATTTAATCAATCGCGGATTTGACAAATGCATGCCTATCATTGACAATTACGAAGAAATTCACCTTTTAGATCAAAAAATTGAAAAAGATTATAGCATCGGTATTCGTATTGCTTCGGAAGAAGACCCACGTTCCGAATTCTATACCAGCCGATTGGGCATCGGGTATAAAAATATTGTTCCATTCTATAACAAAGAAATAAAAGATAATAAAAAAGTAACGCTTAAAATGTTACATTTTTTTATCAATACAGGGATAAAAGACAATGCTTATTATTGGAATGAACTTTTGAAATGTTTGAAAGTATATATTCAACTCAAAAAGGCAGCACCTGAGTTAGATAGTCTGAATATTGGTGGAGGCTTTCCTATCAAGCATTCGCTGGCATTTGACTATGATTATGCTTATATGGTTGATGAGATTATTCGCCAGATAAAAATTACGTGCGACCAAGAAAAAGTACCTGTTCCCAATATTTTTACAGAATTTGGAAGTTTTACTGTGGGCGAAGCAGGTGGAGCTATTTATGAAATAATGTATCAAAAACAACAAAACGACCGCGAAAAGTGGAATATGATTAACTCTTCCTTTATCACTACCCTACCCGATTCGTGGGCTATTAACAAGCGTTTTGTATTACTCCCTATCAATCGTTGGTACGACGAATATGAGCGAGTACTCTTGGGCGGACTTACATGTGATGGCGATGATTACTATAACAGCGAACAGAATCTTAATGCGATTTATTTACCTAAGTATAACAAAAACAAACCTTTATATATAGGTTTCTTCAATACAGGAGCTTATCAAGATACTATAGGAGGTGTAGGCGGATTGCAACATTGTCTGATTCCGCAACCCAAAATAGTACTTATTGACAAAGATAAAAATGATAATATAGTTTCTCATCTTTTTATGGAACAACAAAAAGCTGATGAAATGTTGAAAATTTTAGGATATTAAAATTCTTTTAGACAAATGAAGAGAACATATGCAGGAATTCCTGAAGAAAATGCCACTTTTGAAAACTCGAAAGTAACGCTAATTACGGTGCCTTATGATGGTACTTCTACTTGGGGGAAAGGAGCTGATAAAGGACCTGAATTATTTTTAAATGCTTCGGAAAATATGGAACTGTATGATATTGAAACCGATTCAGAGCCTTACTTACACGGAGTTTATTTAGCTGGTGTAATTTCTGAGAATTCTTCTCCAGAGGCAATGACCGAAGCCGTTTATCAAAAAACGAAAGAATTATTGGAATACAACAAATTATTTACTCTTTTTGGTGGTGAACATTCGGTTTCTATTGGTTCAATTCGAGCTGTGGGCGAAAAATATGATAAATTAACCATCTTACAATTAGATGCCCATACCGATTTGCGCCCAGAGTTTCACGGGTCGGCTTGTAATCACGCTTGTGCTGTTTTTGAAGCTAATCAAAAACACAATTTAGTACAAGTAGGTATTCGTTCAATGGACATTGAAGAAAAACAATATCTCCCAGAAGGGCAATGTTTTTTTGCACATCAGATTGCTCAAAATCCAAATTGGATTGATGATGTTTTAGCAAAAGTATCTGATAATGTGTATATTACGATTGATTTAGATGCCTTTGACCCTGCTTTTGCTCCTTCAACAGGCACACCAGAACCAGGTGGACTACAATGGTATCCAACTTTGGAACTTTTGCGAAAAGTTTTTGAAAAATGTAATGTTGTTGCGTTTGATATTGTAGAGCTAATGGATTCTGCCAATCCAAAACCTACAGCTTTTTTAGCAGCCAAACTATATTACAAAATGTTAGCTTATTATTTTACGGCTAAAAAATAATATTACATTTTAAAATAAAAATAAGGCAAAACTTTATAGTTTTGCCTTTAATTTTTTAGTAGAAATATATTATATTAAACATTTAATAATCAGTATATTAAAAATTTACAAGCGTGTACTCATCTGTCGTACCATTTGCTCTTTCCACACACTGAAATCACCTGCTAAAATATGTTTTCGTGCCTCACGAACTAACCACAAATAAAATCCTAAATTGTGAATCGAAGCTATCTGTTTGCCTAAAAATTCATTAGCTGCAAACAAATGTCGCAAGTAAGCTTTGGTGTAATACGTATCCACATAGGTGTGATTATCAGGGTCGATGGGTGAAAAATCATCTTCCCATTTTTTATTTTTGATATTGATAATTCCTTGCGAAGTAAATAGCATTCCGTTACGAGCGTTTCGCGTAGGCATCACACAATCAAACATATCCACTCCCAAAGCGATATTTTCCAAAATATTTACAGGTGTACCGACCCCCATCAGATAACGAGGTTTGTCTGTCGGGAGAATATCACAAACCACTTCGGTCATAGCGTACATTTCTTCAGCTGGTTCGCCTACGGATAGCCCACCAATGGCATTTCCATCGGCTCCTTTACTGGCGATATATTCAGCGGATTCTTTGCGTAAATCTTTATAAACAGACCCTTGCACAATCGGGAATAAACTTTGTGAGTAGCCATACATCGGAGGAACTTTTTCCAAATGCGAAATACAGCGGTCAAGCCAACGGTGTGTCATCTGCATAGATTTTTTAGCATATTGATAATCACACGGATAAGGTGTGCATTCATCAAATGCCATCATAATATCAGCCCCAATGCTACGCTGTATTTCCATTACATTTTCGGGTGTAAATACGTGATACGAACCGTCAATATGGCTTTTGAATTTGACGCCTTCTTCCTTTATTTTACGGGTTGCAGAAAGGGAATACACTTGGTAACCGCCGCTATCGGTCAAGATATTTCTGTCCCAATTCATAAACTTGTGCAAACCTCCTGCTTTTTCCAAAATAGCCGTTTGCGGACGTAAATACAAATGATATGTATTGCCCAAAATAATATCGGGATTGATGTCTTCTTTGAGTTCACGCTGATGCACCCCTTTGACAGAGGCTACCGTACCTACGGGCATAAAAATAGGTGTTTCAATCACGCCGTGGTCTGTAGTGATTTTCCCTGCTCGGGCTTTGGTTGCTATATCTGTATATAATAATTCAAATTGCATTCTGTTTTTTTGAATGCAAAAATACAAATTATTTAGAAAAACCCAGTATCTTTGTCGCAAATTTTAGAAATGGGTATTGTACTTCGACAATCAATGAAAAATATGTTTGTAACCTATCTCGGTTTTATAATCGGGGCAGTGAATGTATTGTTTTTATTTACTTCATTTCTAAGCGATAAACAATATGGACTTGTTAGTTATGTACTTTCAGTAAGCACGATTTTAACTCCTATTCTGACTTTTGGAGTACATACTACTTTTATTAAATATTATTGGTCATATTCCATTGGTAAAGAACAAAATAAGTTTGTTACCTTTATGTTGATATTACCATTATTTATGATACTAATAGCAGGACTAATAACCTTGTTATTATATCAACATATATATGAATTTATATCAAAAAAAAATGAAATTGTAGGTTATTATATTTGGACTATATTTGGATTATCAGCCATAATGGCATATTTTGAAGTTTTTTATGCTTGGGTACGCGTTCAATTTAAAACGGTAGAAGGTAATTTTCTTAAAGAAGTTTTTCCTCGTGTTTTTACTACTTTGTTATTAGTACTGGTACATATCAATTGGATAAATTTTGAACAATTTATACAGGCGTTGTGTGGAGTGTATTTGCTACGAACACTACTTATGATTTTGATTTCTTTTCAAATAAAAAAGCCTACTATATTATTGAAAATACCAACTAATTATCAATCGCTTATTTGGTACGGACTTTTTCTTATTTTAGCTGGGTCGGTAGCTACATTTTTTATTGATATTGACAAATTTATGCTTAATCAGTATTTACCATTGTCTCAAATAGCCATTTATACAGTAGCTGTTTTTATAGCAACAGTAATTTCTGTTCCCAATAGAGCTGTATATCAGCTTGTTAGTCCAATGATAGCCCAACTATTAAACCAAAATAAAAATCAAGAATTGCGTTTGTTTTATAAGAAAACGACCGATAATGTATATTTTGTAGGAAGTATTATTTTCCTTTTGATAGTTCTCAATGCACAAGATATATATACACTTATTCCTTCTACCAATTATGCTCAAGGAATCGAGGTTTTGTGGCTTATTTCGGTAGTGAAACTTTTGGATACACTCACGGGTACTTCCAATGCTGTTTTGCTCAATGCTTCGTACTATCGAATTGTACTTTACTTAGGAATAGCATTGGTTGCTCTAATGATTATTTTTAACATAATTTTTATTCCAAAATGGGGAATTGTGGGTGCAGCCATAGCTACTTTTATCGCTTTTTTGTTGTACAATTTGCTCAAAATTTATTTTGTATATCGCAATAATCAGTTGCAACCATTCTCTTATGAAGTGGGCAAAATTACATTATTTTTATTATTACTATTAGGGATTTTTTCTGTTATTCCGATGCCTTTTTCTTCGGTTTATAATTTGATTTTCAGAAGTTCTATAATCGTTTTATTATCAGTAGTTTGTGGTATTTATTTTCATTTTTCAGCTGAAATTATTAGTACTACTTTATCTATTTTAATATTTTTGTACCGAAAATCTAATGGATTTTTAAAAAATATATTGTATTGGTGTATTAACCGAATAAAACGCTTACAAGTAGAATAAAATAATAATTACTCAACAAATTTTTATACATTTGCACTTAAAATAATATAAAATGACAAAGAAAATAGCAGTTCTTATGGGCGGATATTCCGATGAAGCCGAAATATCTTACAAAAGTGGCGCAGTTGTAATAGAAAGTTTAGACAAATCAATTTATACGCCTTATCCTATTCATATAACACGTGAAAAATGGGTGTATATAGATGAGCAAAATCAGCAATTTCCCATTGACAAAAATGATTTTTCGCTACATATAAATCACGAAAAAATCACTTTTGATTGTGCTTTTAATGCCATTCACGGCACACCAGGCGAAGACGGATATCTACAAGCGTATTTTAGCTTGATAGGTGTGCCACTTACAGGGTGTAGTATGTATGCTTCGGCATTGACCTTTAACAAACGTGATATGCTTTCGGTACTGAAACCTTACGATATACGCTCTGCAACAGCCTATTATTTGAATAAAGGTGATAATTTTTCAACTGAAAAAATTATTGAAAAAGTTGGCTTACCTTGTTTTGTCAAAGCGAATAAGTCTGGTAGTAGTTTTGGTGTTTATAAAGTATATGATACTGAAAATCTGGTAGTTGCTATACAAAAAGCCTTTGAAGTTGATAACGAAATTCTTATCGAATCGTTCTTAAAAGGAATCGAAGTTTCGGTGGGAGTGATTACTTACAAAGGAGAAATAAAAGTTTTGCCTATTACCGAAATAGTTTCGGAAAATGATTTTTTTGATTATCAAGCTAAGTATTTAGGCCAATCCAAAGAAATAACTCCGGCGCGAATTTCTGCTGAAATGACGCAAAAAATCAGTAATTTAGCTCGGAAAATTTACAAAATATTACAAATGAAAGGTTTCAGCCGGAGTGAGTTTATCATTGTCGATAACGAGCCTTATTTACTCGAAATGAATACAACTCCGGGACTTTCCAAAGCAAGTATTTTGCCTCAACAAGCAGCTCAAGCGGGTATTTCTCTTTCGGAACTTTTTGCCAATGCAATCGAAGAGGTTTTGTAACAAATGATTTTTTTAAGAAATTTATAATTTTGATAGTAAATAATAATGAAAAAAGCAGTTTTTCCTGGTTCTTTTGACCCAATTACCTTAGGACATTATGACATTATTCGCCGTGCAGTTCATCTTTTTGATGAAATTATTGTAGCTATTGGCGAGAATACTGATAAACAATATATGTTTTCTGCCGAAGTTAGAAAGCGATTTATTGAAGAGGCTTTCGAAGATGAAAAAAAAATAAAAGTGGTTATATATCAAGGACTTACAGTTGATTTTTGCAAAGAAGTAAATGCACAATTTATTTTGCGGGGTTTGCGAAATCCTGCCGATTTTGAATTTGAAAAAGCCATTGCTCACGTCAATCGTGATTTGAGCGGTATTGAAACTATTTTTTTACTTACAGCGGTCAAAACTTCTCATATTTCTTCGTCCATTGTACGCGATGTTATTCGCCATTGTGGTGATTACAAAGTACTTGTTCCTAAGAGTGTACGTGTTATTTGAGAACATTGTCAAAAGAAATAAAAAATGAAGATAACTTTTGGAACTTTGTATTTAATTCCGACTACTTTGGGAACAACCCAAATTCCTGATGTACTTCCGCAGAAAGTCCGAGAAATTATCATGATTTGTAATCATTTTATTGTTGAAAACGAAAAAACAGCAAGGCATTTCATCAAAAAAATCTGCCCTGAAAAAATGCAATCTCAACTTCAATTATTTCTACTAAACAAACACACTTCTGTACAAGAATTTGCTACTTTTCTGCAACCTTGTTTAGAGGGATTTTCAATGGGAATTATCTCTGAGGTTGGTTGCCCTGCCATTGCTGACCCTGGTGCCGATATAGTCGCTTTGGCACATCAAAAACATATCAAAGTAGAACCATTGGTTGGACCTTCTTCTATCATTTTAGCACTAATGGCAAGTGGATTGAATGGTCAAAATTTTGCTTTCAATGGATACTTACCCATTGATAAAAATGAACGAAAAATGGTCTTGAAAAAATTGGAACAAAAAGCCAGAGGCGAAAATCAAGCACAGTTGTTTATTGAAACACCTTATCGAAATGACAAATTGTTGCAAGATATGCTTCATTTTCTCCCGAACGAAATGAAAATTTGTGTAGCTACCGATATTACACTTCCTACTGAATTTATTAAAACTCAAAAAATTTCAGAATGGAAAAATGAAAAAATAGAGTTGCACAAACGCCCAACTATTTTTATTATTGGCTATTGAAATATTTTATAGATTTTTACTTTTTTCATAAAATTTTGTATTTTTGCCTTTTTAAAGAAAATTGATTGATTATGTTTGATAATTTAAGTGATAAATTAGATAGAGCCTTACATATACTGAAAGGACATGGACAAATTACTGAAATTAACGTTGCTGAAACGCTCAAAGAAGTACGTAGAGCCTTACTTGATGCCGATGTTAATTACAAAATAGCCAAAGACTTTACAAACAAAGTTAAAGAAAAAGCACTTGGACAAAACGTACTTACTACCTTGCAACCTGGGCAACTAATGGTCAAAATCGTAAAAGACGAATTGACCGAACTTATGGGAGGAGATGCTGCAGGCGTAAATCTTAGCGGAACGCCGTCTGTGATACTAATGTCAGGGCTTCAAGGTTCAGGGAAAACAACTTTTTCAGGAAAATTGGCTAATTTTCTGAAAAATAAAAAGAATAAAAAACCGCTTTTGGTTGCTTGTGATGTATATCGACCTGCCGCAATAGACCAATTACATATCGTAGGAGAGCAAATTGGTATTGATGTTTTTTCTGATAAAGGAAATAATAATCCTGTAGATATCGCTCAAAAAGCTGTTCAATACGCCAAAGACAAAGGATTTAATGTCGTTATTGTCGATACGGCAGGGCGCTTGGCTGTCGATGAGCAAATGATGAATGAAATAGCGAATATTCACAAAGCGATTAAACCACAAGAAACCCTTTTTGTTGTTGATGCGATGACAGGACAAGATGCGGTAAATACTGCCAAAGCGTTTAACGATGTACTTAATTTTGACGGAGTTATCCTTACCAAATTGGACGGAGATACACGCGGTGGAGCGGCAATATCTATCAAGTCGGTAGTGAATAAACCGATTAAGTTTGTTGGTACGGGCGAAAAAATGGATGCCATCGATGTATTTTATCCAGCACGTATGGCTGACCGTATTTTGGGAATGGGCGATGTAGTTTCGCTTGTAGAACGCGCACAAGAACAATTTGATGAAGAACAAGCACGAAAACTTCAAAAGAAAATTGCCAAAAATCAATTTGGTTTTGATGATTTCTTAGCTCAAATTCAACAAATAAAACGAATGGGAAGTATGAAAGACCTTTTGGGTATGCTTCCTGGCGTAGGTAAAACGATCAAAGATATTGATATTGATGACAATGCTTTCAAACATATCGAAGCAATTATTCATTCAATGACACCTACTGAAAGAACCAATCCTGCAATTATAAATACATCAAGAAAACAACGTATTGCTAAAGGAAGTGGAAGAGATATTAACGAAGTAAATCAATTGTTAAAACAATTCTCACAAATGAGCAAAATGATGAAAATGATGCAAGGAAGTGGAGGCAAAAAAATGATGCAAATGATGAAGGGTATGCAAGGAGGAATGCCTCGAGCCTAAATTATTCGAATGACTGATAAACTAAACAACACACCCGATATTTACAATCTATTTATAGAAAAAGTAGTTGATAATCAGATAATTTATACTTTGTTAGATACAGAAGAAATAGCTATGTGTCAGTCAAGTTATTTCCAAGTAGATAAATTTCAAGTACCTGTATTTTTATTTTGGTCAGACCAATCAAAAGCTGATGCTTGTCGAAATAACGAATGGAAAACATTTCAAGTTGAAGCTATTCCCTTGGGAGAGTTTATGGAAATTTGGTGCTTTGGTTTATTGATTGATAATGCTATCGTTGGGCTCGATTTTGATACACAACTTATAGGATTTGAAGAAAAACCCATCGTATTAGTTTTTGATTTATTAGAAAAAATAAAAGAAAAAAATAAATCGATTTCTTTTAAAAAATTTAATTCTGTACAAGATTTTGATAAATACTTAAATTCACTAATTTTTGAAGATTAAAAATAATGTTACAAAACACTCAAATTTTACTTGATAGATATCATTCTTTTGTAAAAAAAGTAGTAGAAACCGAAATAATTTATACATTAGAAGATAATCAATCTGTGGCAGTATGTCCCTCCAATAAATACGAATTAGACGAGGAACCCGTTGCTGTATTGGTATATTGGTCTGAAAAAGCCAAAGCATTGGCTTGTCAGAGAGACGAGTGGGCTGAATTTGTACCCAAAGCGATTCCTTTGACTGAGTTTATGGAATTATGGTGTTTAGGTATGTATGATGATGAAGTTGTTACTGGAATTGAATTTGATGCTCAACTCTTCGGACATGAAGAACTTCCTTTACAACTTTTGAAAGATTTGATACACGAGGTCAAAGAACAAAAGAAAAAATTGATTTTTAAACAATTTCGTTCTTTACAAGATTTTGAAATGTATCTAGATGACTTAGAAGAAGAAGATTATTTGTAAAATAAAAAAAATGACACATTTATGGACAAGATAGCAAGTTTTACAATAGACCATTTAAGATTACAACGAGGTATTTACGTTTCCAGAAAAGATTATGTTGGCAGTGAAGTAATAACCTCATTCGATATACGTATGAAACTTCCGTATCGAGAGCCTGTTTTGGGTGGTGCAGAAATCCACACAATAGAACACTTGGCAGCTACTTGGCTACGTAATAGCCCGTGGAAAGATAAGATAATCTACTGGGGACCAATGGGTTGTATGACGGGGAATTATCTTATACTTGCTGGCGATTATACATCACAAGATATTGTTCCAATGATAACGCAATTATTTGAATTTATGGCTAATTTTGAAGGAGAAATACCGGGAGCTTCGGCGTTAGAATGTGGTAATTTCTACAATAATAATTTGCCAATGGCAAAATATGAAGCCAAAAAATATTTGGAAGAAGTACTTCGCAACCTTTCTTATGACAATTTGAATTATCCGCAATAAAAATAGATTTTTTCTAAAATTAAAAATTGTGTTACAAACATTAGCTATTAAAAATTTCGCTCTGATTGAAGATATAAAAGTCTCATTCTCAGAAGGTTTTACAATCATTACAGGTGAAACAGGAGCAGGAAAATCTATCTTATTAGATGCGCTTTCGCTTATTTTGGGCAAGCGTGCCGACTTGGGAGCTCTTCGTAATACGGACGAAAAATGTATTATTGAGGCTGAGTTTGCTGTAAAAAGCTATAACATAAAGCCTATTTTTGACCAAGAAGATATTGATTATGAAGATATTACACTTATTCGTAGGGAAATACTTCCTTCGGGAAAATCGCGTGCTTTTGTCAATGACAGCCCCGTAACACTCGATGTACTTTCTCAATTAGGAAAAGTATTGGTTGATATTCATTCTCAACACGAAACACAACTACTTGGTAATGAGGATTTTCAGTTTCATATTGTAGATACATTAGCTCAAAATGAAGCTATTTTAAATCAATATCAAGAAGAATTGAAAATCCATAGAAAAAATATCAAAAAACTCAAAGAATTACAAGATTTTCAGAAAAACACACAGAAAGAATACGACTATAATACCTTTATTTTCAATGAATTACAAGATGCTGATTTGGAAGAAGGTATGCAAGAAGAATTGGAAGAAATCCACGAGCAAGCCTCAAATGTAGAAGATATAAAAGAACGACTTTCACAAGCAGAACAATTACTCTCTGATGAAGAAATCGGAATTGTAAATCAGTTACGAGATTTAAAGATAACATTCTCACAATTAAATAATTACGGAAATAACTATGCGGAACTTTCAGAACGTATTGAGAATGCTTTTATTGAGTTAGACGATATTGCGCAAGAAATATATAGTTTTGCTGAAAATGTTGATTTTGACCCACGAGAATTGGTAGCTGTACAGCAAAAATTACAAAAAATTTATGATTTACAAAAGAAGCATCAAGTAGGGTCTGTTGAAGAACTTATCGCTATTCAGAATCAGTTAGAAGAAGAACTTGCGCAAATTGAAAATATCGAAGATACCCTTGCCCAGCAAGAGAAAGAAGTTTCTCAATCCTTGGAAAAAGTTAAAAAATTAGCTCTCCAAATTAGCGAAAGACGGCAAAAAATTATTCCGAAACTAACCCAAATGCTTGAACAAATGCTTAGCGAATTGGGAATACCGAATGCTCGTTTTCAGATAGAACTAAGTCCGCTTTCTGATTTTCAAACTAATGGAAATGATGAAATACAATTCTTGTTTTCAGCTAATAAAGGCGGTAATTTTGGATTGCTCAAAAAAGTAGCATCGGGAGGAGAACTCTCGCGTATTATGCTGAGTGTCAAGTCAATATTAGCAACAAAAATAGCACTTCCTACAATTATTTTTGACGAAATAGATACAGGAGTTTCAGGAGAAATTTCTCAAAAAATGGGAGAAATTATGAAACAAATGAGTACAAATCGGCAGGTTTTTGCCATTACGCACTTGCCACAAGTAGCTGCCAAAGGAAGCGAGCATTTTAAAGTATTCAAAGAAGATATCAATGGAAAAACAACTACTTTGCTAAAACAATTAACAAGTGAAGAACGCATAGAAGAATTAGCACAAATGCTTGGTGGTAAACAAGTTACAGAAACAGCACGCCAACACGCAAAACAATTATTGCAAATTTAAAATAAATTTTTGGATTTTATAGAAAGAAATTTTTCACGAAATCCTAAAAGTAGTTTTTTTCTATGATTTTCGCTAAAAATATTCCAAATATAAGGAAATCATCGTAATTTTGGCAAAATTTGAACAATAAAAAAATTATTACAAGATGAATAAAAAAGTAATTTTAATGATTTTAGATGGTTGGGGAATTACACAGAACCCAGCTGTTTCAGCTCCTTTTCAAGCGAAAACTCCTTTTATAGATGCTATTGAAAAAGAATATCCACACGCAACTTTACGTACCGATGGAGAGTTTGTAGGACTACCTGACGGACAAATGGGAAATAGTGAAGTAGGACATATGAATTTGGGTGCTGGGCGCATCGTTTATCAAAATTTGGTAATGATAAATAAAGCACTCCGCGAGAATACTTTGGGCAAAGAAAAAGTACTTCTTGATGCACTTGCTTATGCAGAAAAAAATGGAAAAAGTATTCATATTTTAGGTTTGGTTTCTGATGGAGGAATTCATTCACATATTAACCATTTGAAGGGATTGCTCAAAGTGGCCAAAGAGAATAATGCTAAAAATGTATTTGTTCATGCTTTCACTGACGGACGTGATTGTGATCCAAAATCGGGGGTAGGTTTTATCAAAGATTTGCAAGATTATATGCAAGAAACCACAGGAGAACTTGCATCAATTGTTGGGCGTTATTATGCAATGGACAGAGATAATCGTTGGGAACGTGTTAAAAAAGCGTACAATGTCGTAGTTAAAGGTGAAGGAAAACACGCTACAAATGCTGTAAAAGCTTTGCAAGAAAGCTATGATGCAGGAGTAACTGACGAATTTGTTGAACCAATAGTAATGGTCGGGACTAATGACAAACCGCTTGCCACTATCCAACCTGATGATGTAGTAATTTTCTTCAACTATCGAACTGACCGCGGGCGTGAGCTTACACAAGCACTTTCGCAACAAGATTTTCCTGAACAAGGAATGAAAAAACTTCCGTTGTATTACGTTACAATGACCAATTATGACAAAAATTTTGTAGGAATTAGAGTTATTTATAATAATGACAATTTGACCAATACACTTGGTGAGGTTCTTTCCAAAGCAGGCAAAAAACAAATTCGTATTGCAGAAACTGAAAAATATCCGCACGTAACATTCTTTTTTTCAGGCGGAAGAGAAGAACCTTTTGAAGGAGAAAAACGCTTGCTTTGTCCTTCTCCCAAAGTGGCAACCTATGACCTAAAACCTGAAATGAGTGCATACGATATACGAGATGCTATCATTCCTGAACTAAAAAAACAAGAAGTTGATTTTGTATGTTTGAATTTCGCTAATGGAGATATGGTAGGTCATACAGGAGTTTTGGAAGCTGCGGTTAAAGCCTGTGAAGCTGTTGATGCTTGCACCAAAGCAGTTATCGAAACGGGGCTTGATAACGGATATACAACACTTGTAATTGCCGACCACGGAAATTGCGAAGTGATGAAAAATGAAGACGGTTCTCCCAATACAGCTCACACGACCAATCCTGTACCTTTTATCTTGGTTGATAAAGATAAAATTGCTGTGAAAGATGGAATTTTAGGAGATATTGCTCCTACAATTCTAAAACTAATGGGCGTAGAGCAACCCGAAGAAATGACGCAATATCCGTTAGTATAAATAAAATCTGTATAAATTTTTAATGTTTATACAATTCTTTTTAAATAAAAATCTATCCAGAATGAATATTATTTATTCTAGATAGATTTTTTTGTTTCAATTTTTGATTATGAAATTTTTTTAATTTCACTCATAATACGCTGTGCTAAGTTATCAGCTTGGTCTTGTGAAGGAGCTTCGGTATAAATACGAATAATAGGTTCTGTATTAGATTTTCGCAAATGTACCCAACTATCAGCAAAATCAATCTTAACGCCATCAATAGTTGATATCTTTTCTTGAGCATATTGTTTAGCCATTTTCTGCAAAATCAAATCAACATCAACAGTTGGGGTCAATTCTATTTTATTTTTTGACATAAAATACGCAGGATAACTCTCGCGTAGTTTTCTCACAGAAATATTTTTTTCTACCAAAAGAGAAAGAAACAAGGCAACACCCACCAACGCATCACGCCCATAATGAAGTTCAGGGTAAATAATTCCGCCGTTTCCTTCACCTCCTATAATGGCATTGACGCGTTTCATTTCTTGTACAACATTCACTTCACCTACTGCCGAAGCAAAATATTCCACGCCGTATTTATGTGCTATATCTCGAAGAGCTCTTGAAGAAGACAAGTTAGAAACGACATTGCCTTTGGTTTTGCTAAGTACATAATCGGCGCAAGCAACTAATGTGTATTCTTCACCAAACATTTCTCCATCTTCACAAATAAAAGCCAATCTATCCACATCGGGGTCGACAACAATTCCGAAATCCGCTTTTTCTTGTATAACCTTTTGGCAAATATCACCCAAATGTTCTTTTAAAGGCTCTGGATTATGAGGAAAATGACCATTGGGTGTGCAATATAGTTTTATAACTTCTACGCCCAGCTCTTCCAATAGTTTTGGAATAGCAATTCCTCCTGATGAATTAACAGCATCAACTACCACACGAAATTTCTTTTCTCGAATTCCTTGTATATTAACCAAAGGAAGTTTCAGTACTTCATCTACATGAATATCCATATAAGCATCATTGTCTTGAACCTGTCCCAGATTATCAACAGAGGCAAATTCGTACATATTTTGCTCAGCAATTTGTAAAATTTCGCTTCCATCTTGAGCGCTTAAAAACTCACCCTTATTGTTAAGAAGTTTGAGTGCATTCCATTGCTTAGGATTATGGCTTGCTGTAAGTATAATACCTCCGTCAGCTTGTTCGAGAGGGACAGCAATCTCTACGGTAGGTGTTGTACTAAGCCCAATATTTATTACGTCAATTCCTAAACCAACCAATGTGTATTGTACCAAATTGTGAATCATTTCGCCCGAGATACGAGCATCTCGCCCTACGACAACTTTTATTTTGTTTTTGTTGAGCGAATTTTTCAGCCAAGTTCCGTATGCCGAAGCAAATTTGACAGCATCAATCGGAGTAAGATTGTCATCAATTTGTCCTCCGATTGTACCTCTAATTCCTGAAATAGATTTGATAAGTGTCATTGTCTTTTTTTTGCTAACAAAGGTATAAATTTTTTCAATTATGACCAATTATTTTTGAGAATTCTTCATATCAAATGAAATAAAGTAAAATTGAACAAATCTAAAAGAATGTTACACACCACCACAATGTCCATTACTGAAATTTCTGACGCTTGTCGTTTTGCTGATGCAAATTACTTTTCTCGTATGTTCAAAAAAGAATTTGGACTCACTCCTTCTCAATATCAAAAGATGTTATGATTTAGAATTCTTTATTTTTATTTAAAAAGAAAAATAAACTAAAAAAGAAAGCTAAATTAGTTAAACATTCACCCATTAAGATAATTTATCAGTATAAACGTATTGTTTATTTTTAATTGACAAAATGTAGCACGCTATATTTTTAGAACGTCTGCCCGTTGAGTCGATTTAGCTTGCTAAATCGACTCAATCATTGCCTATTGATAAAAATTAGCACGCTAAACAGCTTCAATAGTTGCCCATTAAACAGATTTAGCATGCTAATTGGTCTCTCCCCTCGCCTATTGAGGTAATTAAGTATCTTTTTTCATTGAAAAAAATACAAATCACATAAGTACAAAACATTTTTTGCCTAAAAAATGTAATAAATTGATGAACAAAAGATTTTTTTGTCTTTACAAATTATAAAAAGACAACAGAAAGAAACTATTTTCCTTTGAAAAAAATTTTAATATAACATTTTGCGCTCTTTACGACTCAATTTACGATATTGCCAAGTGGCAAATAAACTTATAATAACCAATATTCCTACCAAAATATATACCCACGAAGGTATTGGCACAGGATCGCCCGTAGCATACGAGTGTAAGCCTACCAGATAATAATTTACCCCATACGAAGTCATTATAATGACCGAAAAAGCCCACATCGTAGCCAAGTGATAGACCAAACTATTTTTAAAAGAAGGTATTAAGCGTAAGTGAGCCACAATGGCGTAGGTCAGAATAGAAATAAGCGCCCAAGTTTCTTTCGGATCCCACGCCCAATAGCGCCCCCAACTTTCATTGGCCCATATACCGCCCAAAAAAGTACCTGCTGTGAGCAAAAAAAGTCCAATTGTGATACTCATTTCTTGTACAATGACTAATTCTTGCATACTTTTCCACCATTTTTTTGAAGGTTTCAAAGGTTTGAATATCAGTAATAAAAGTGAAAGCAATGCTGTAACACACGAAAGTGACAAAGGTGCGTAACTACTGACAATAACCGCTACGTGTATTTTGAGCCAATACGAATAAAGTACCGGTTTGAGTGTTGTTATTTCAGGATTAAGCCAATCGAGAAAACTAACCAATAACAATACACCTGAAAATAATAACCCAAGTGGCAAAGTAAATGATGATTTGCGCCAGAAAAACAATCCGAAGGCTAAAACTCCCCACGAAACAAACAAAAGCATCTCAAAACCATCACTCCAAGGTGGATGTTTGGCTATGTACCAACGCAAAAGCAGGTCAAAGGTGAAAGCAAGTAGTAAAATCCATGTCAGAATAGCACCAACTCGCAGTATATGAGCAAAAATTTGTCGCTGTAAAAACAAATGTAATATACTAACTGCAAGCAAAATAGCTCCCAACACGATACACACCGCAAAAAGATAATTGCCCACTCGGGTTCGAGTATAGAATAACTCAGCGCGTATTTCATTTTCGGTCGGATATACCTTATTGCCCATTTTTTTCTGAAAAGTATCCATATAAGACCACGCTTCATCGGCTTGCCAGAAGTTATTTGTAGCGATTCCTTCGGCAATTCCTTGCAGGTAATACGCATGAATATCCTTAACGAAATTGGCATCTTCATCAGCAAACTCCATAAAATCTTTGGCGGCATACCAGCGATTATTTTCTGCCTTCGCATTGGGAAACAAACGCAAGAAATTTCCTGAGAAAAGTGCATACAAGATATTAAATCGTTCATCAACCTTCAAGAGTTCTTTCTCAAATTCGGAACGCTGCGAAGGTTTCAATTGATTGACTTGCTCTACATCATTTTTGAGTCGATATGTTCCATTTTCATCTAAAAAATCAACAAAACGAAGTACGCTAACTTTCGGTAGATTCAATTTTTGAACAATCAAAGTTGATTTGTCTTTATTTACTTGAATCAATGGTTGTTGGCTGAAAAACTCAGGGTCAAGTTGTATCGCCAAGAGAAATTGTTCTGGTGTCAATAGTCGTTTTCCAACCATAACAGACGTTTTCCCAGTTAGTTTGCGAGTAATTTCGTAAGCAAGTGTAGTCAGTGGTTTCATACGTCCATCAGCCCCTTGCACAATGAGTCTTCCGTATGTTTGCGCTTTGTCCAATGGAACAAAATAAGGAGCTGGTTCTTCTGCTATTGTATTCAAAGAAGCCGTTTTGCTTTTTTCAGTACTATATCCTGCAAAACTGATTAGTACAAAGGCAACTAACAAATGTTTTTTAATACGCTGCAAACGTCTATTTATGTATTGAAAGCGACTTGCTTTGCTAAACAATGTCCAAAACATAGCAACAAAAAGCAATGCATACCCAAAATAAGTAAGCCACGTACCTATTCGGTCTTTATTTACTGCCAAAAGTGTTCCTTTTTCGTCAGAATCATACGAAGATTGATAAAATCTATATCCTTTATAGTCAAGAACATTATTCATATATATCTGATAATCAAATTTATCTTCATCATTAGTACCATTTGTATGTTTGTCAATCACTTGTACATAACTTTTGTAGCTCTCAGCGCTCTGGCTACCTGGGTAACGTTTCAATTCAAAACGATTTAACTTCAACGCAAACGGAAGCGGAACCTGTTTAGAAGCATACGCAAATGCATATTCTTTATCTTTGTAATGAAATGTTTCCCATTGAGGTTCTTGGCTTTTAGCATCAAAATATTTTTGAGAGAGCAACTGCCCTTCTTTGTATATTTCTAATTTTACTTTATCAGTATCGTTCTGTGTTTTTTTATTTTGATTATCAGAAACATATATCATTTTCTTTCGTTCATAAATTCCATTGATGACAAATGAATTTTCGCCCCATTTGTATAATGTATTGGGTTTTATATCTGTCCAGGTTTTGCTGGGAATTGTTGCCATTTGTTGCGCATGTGGCTGAATGCTATGCAAATAAGTTTCACTGAAAAATTGCCACAAATCATCTCTTTTGTTTATATAAATGTCGTAAAAAGGTTCTTCGTTTATAGAGTGCAGCTCATCAAGAAGCGGAAGCGAATTATTTTGTGCAAAATGTATATGAAAATTGTCCATGACAATATACGAATTTTCATACACGTACTTTCTTTGCTCTTGTCCTTGAAAAGAAGTGGTAATATCGACAAAAGTTTGATTGCCATCAACATATTTTAGGGTTGCATTAGAAATATATTCGGTCAAAATACAATCGAATGATTCGTTTTGGTCATCAATATGCAGTGTTTCTTGTTCAAAACGATACGGAATGGGCTGTACTTGTCTCTCGTATATATTGGTTGGCGACTTGAAGAGCATATATTTTTCATTGGTAGTATATTGGCTAACTACTTGACCTTCACGCATATGAATGATACCTTCTTTGCTTATGTATCGTGTAATTCCTGCACCGATAACAATTACAACAAACGCCAAGTGAAACAACCCAATGGACAATTTGTTCTTACTGAGCAGCTTGTATTTTCGAATATGAAAACAGAAATTAGCCGAAAGCCATACTAAAATCAATTCAAACCACCAGGCTTCATACACAGCTGTACGTGCAACCAATGTTCCATAATCGTTTTCTATAAAAGTAGCTACTGCCATTGATACAATTAAAATTAGTAGCAAAAGTAGAGACATTTTGGTCGAAAACATTCCTTTTAATAATCTTAACATCATCAGAAACAAAATTTTTCAATTGAAAACTCAACAAAGATACAATATTTAAATAAAATATGACAAGTTCTTTATGGAGAAAAATAAATTTTTAATTTATATCACTTAATAGTATTATTTATTACTATATTTTAAACAAATTCATTGTTGAATTCATTTGAAATACACTTATTTTAAATAAACTCAAGTATGAGTTTATTACAATGCACATTATTTTATAAAAATACAACTATGAATAGAATTAAAATATTACAATTTCTATAAAAATCAATACAAAGTTTATTACAAATATCTCTATTTTATATTAACTCAATCATAAATAATTTAAAATATTATATATTTTTATTTACAAATAGATAGATTTGATAGCAAAAATAAATTATTCTCATAAAACTAATAAATTATATAGTTATTATTTTTTACTTTTAATTTACTTTATATAAAAGATAATATCTAAAATCTATATTTAAAAAAAGTATGTACAAGTTTGATTAAATAGTTTATTTTTTTATTTTTCATTCACAAATAAAATAAATAAAATATGATGATTTGTCTATACTTTTTATAAATTTTTATTACAAATCAATTCTTTTTATTTATCTTTCACCAATTTTATTATACAAAGCACTGGTTATTATAAAAAAAAGGTACGAATTTACGTACCTTTTTTCACTTTATTTATAAATGACACAAAATTTTCTTAATGTCTGTTTATTGTCCAGCTTGTTGTTTAGCTTGTTCTTTCATTTTTTCATTCGGAACAATAGCAATATTCACGCGTCTGTTTTTAGAACGACCTTCTGGTGTTGAGTTATCGTAAGCAGGCTGTGTTTCGCCATACCATTTAGTTGTAAATCGTGAAGCAGAAAGTCCGTTTGTAGTGAAATATCTTGTAACCGAGTTTGCTCTTTTTTCAGAGAGCGTCATATTGAAAGTATCACTTCCTGTACTATCGGTATGTCCTACTACAAGAACATTCGTATCGGGATATTCTTTTAGAATTTTCACGAATTTATCAAGAAGTCCTTTTGCTTCGGTAGTAAGATCTGCTTTCCCAGTTGCAAACGTAACACCGCTGTTTTCATCGAAGGTAACAACAATACCCTCATCAACGCGTTTTACTTCAGCACCAGGTATTTCTTCTTCAATTTTCTTTGCTTGATTATCCATTTGGTTACCGATAATAGCCCCCGCAGCGCCACCAACAACACCACCAAGTACCGCTCCTAACTCACTATTGTCGCCACTTCCAACGTTATTGCCCAGAATTGCCCCAAGCAATGCACCACTTGCAACACCTATGACAGCTCCTCTCTGCGCTTTGTTAGAATTATTATATGCTTCGCAACTAATTAAAAACGAAGCAGCAAGGCTTAAAATGCCTATTCTTTTTAAAATATTTCTCATTATGTCAATGTTTTATTATACGAATTAAATTATTTTGTAAAGTTCATTGAAATGACAAACGGTTTTCCGTCAACGTGAACAGTTTGTTCCCATCGCATTTCATTATCAGTCAAATAAGCCAAATGTAAGCGAATACCCTCATTATTTGAAGACTGATATTTCTCATTGGTAGGTTTTAACAAAAAGTCATAATACCCCGTAGTTCTGTCAACTTCTTGTACCACGAATATAAAATGACGTTGTCCGTCAGCACAACCTACGTTGTTGATGGTGTATGTCCCTCGATAATTATTTGGAACAAATTTCCAATAGCTACCTTCGAAACATTCCTTAGAAGTGTCTCGTAACAAAGTAATATCATACTTTCCAGACTGATTGTAAGTAATAGAAGAAAGCGTCCATTCTCCTTTGATTACTTTGTTAGCAGTTCGAGTCCCTTTGGTGTTTTTTACCACATTTCCTCCGCAAGATGCAAGGAGCATCACAGCGAAACATAAAGCTACAATTTTTCTCATTTTCTTTTAATTAAGAATTTTGTTTAACGGGGGTAAAATTAAGTTATTTTATTCAATTAACATACATCTCAAAGTTATTTAACAATAATTTATATAAAGAAAAGAATTTTTTAAAACCAAAATCCCAAATTCAAGAACCACAAAGAACGTTTTATTTCAGGAGAATAGCTGTATTTTATCTCAATAGGTCCAATGATTGTTCGTGAGGTAATTCCCAGTGCATAACCTGAATAACGAGGCAAAGAAATCCAATTGTTCAAATAAAAAAACTCATTGCTCAGATTGGCATAATTAGCCGTAAAGTTTATATAATTTTTCTTGTAAAAACGATAATTAAACACGGCTTCTGCCTTTAAAAAATTATATCCACCAAAGCTCAAATAATCATATCCTACAAAAGGAATCAAATTTCCAAACAAATTTTCTCCATAGCCACCCAAAATAAAAGCAAGCGAACTGGTATCAGGATTTCCGATATTAAACCCAGAAGAAAACATTAGTCTGCTCGAAAGTCGAGACGTTATCGGGATAGCGCCACCTACCATTGCTTTTGTCAAAATCAATGGATTTTGTTTTTCTTTCATCCCCCAAGAGAGCAAATACCAATGAGCATCGGCATCGAAATAAAATCCGGTAGTTGGAACTAGTTTGTCATCAAAAGAATCATATCTTATGTATCCGTATGGACTTGCAAAGTGGGTATTTTCAAACAATTGATTATCTTGTAATGTATTGGTACGATAACGAATATAACGATGTTCCAAACCAAGTCCAATCAAAAATTTTTCTCTAAAAATAGATTGAATATATATTTGATTATTTATATCAAAAGTTTGGGCATTTATTTCTGCTACCTCGTTTAGATTGACTCCACTTGCATGACGAAATTGTTCGTACGATACTTCACGCGTAAATTGATTTAAAACAGAACGTAATCCATAACTTGTATAAAAACCTTTATCTACATAGTAATCAACTTTATAACGAATATTGTCGCCTGCTACAAAATCTACCGAAAGAATATTATCTCCTTGAAAAAATCCACGTTTGGTAAAATTGAAAAGTATTCCTGATTTGAATAGATTATCATAATGAAGTGCCATTTTCAGATGTGTTCTGTATGGATTTTCAATCAATCGAAAGTTAATATCATCTCCTTGTTCGTTTGAGCAAATCTGATAACGAATTGATTGAAAATTTTGTGTAGCTATAAGATTTTGAACACCTTCTTTCAAATTGTTAAAAGAAATGGTTTCGCCCCATTTGAATCGTAATTTCCCACGTAAATACGCATTTGAGAAATGATTATTTCCTAAAAAAGTAATATCAGTAATATGTAGTGAATCTGTTAGTTGTACAGGAGGTAATACACGAGGAATTTGTTTCTTGGCTAATGCTTCTAATTTAGAATATTCTTTAGCGATGGCAACTCGTCCAGAGTCAATAATAGCTTGTCCTTCAGCAAAAGAAATTACATTGTAGTTAGCCATATTAGGTTTTATGTAAATATCGGTTTTTATCCGTTTTTCAGTCATATCATTAGCTATTTTGAAACTTGTTATTTGTAACAGTATCCCCATTGCTGAATTTAGTTTGTCTCGTTTATGAAGTGGGGCTTGAATATCAACTCCTATAATAACATCAGCTCCTTTGGCACGGACTTCATCAATGGGATAATTATTTAAAACTCCTCCGTCTGTTAGTAATTGTCCATCTATTTCAACAGGTGAAAAAAGTGTTGGAAATGAGCCACTTGCCATTATAGCGTGAGCAAGGTCTCCATTTTCTAAGATAACTTCTTGCCCTTTTTCTATATCAGTAGCTATACATAGAAAAGGTATCGGAAATTGAGAAAAATCATCAATATGTCGCGCAGGATAGGTCAGTTGTGCTAATAAATTATACAAATTATTCCCTTTGGTAAAAGACACAGGAACACCTATCTTTCCTTTATCAAAAGGAAGAGATAGCATATATCGGTCTCTGTTTTCTTTTTCATAAAAAGTCTGTGAAGAACGTGAAACATCGTCTTGTATAAGTTTTTCAAAATCAATTTTTTGAAAAATAGAATCTAATTGATGTGCTTTATATCCTATGGCATACAATCCTCCAACAATAGCCCCCATACTTGTACCTCCAATATAGTCAATGCGCACACCTGCTTTCTCAATAGCTTCCAAAGCAGCTATATGTGCCAATCCTTTGGCTCCTCCTCCACTAAGCACTAATCCTACTTTAAGATTTTTACCTGTTAAGTCTTGTAGTTTCTCTATTTTTTCCTGTGAAAATCCTGTAAAAAAAGATAAAATACAAGTAAGATAAATTATATATTTCATTTTTTCTATTTCTTTACAATGTACAAAAATACGTTTTTTTCACGATAGAATAAATATTTTCAAAGATTTTTCATATCAAAATAAAACTAATTGATTTTTTGTTGTATTTGTCAAAAAAAAATATTTTCTTTGCCCTTTTGATAAAAGCGATTCCAAATGCAAATACAACTTCCAAATATACCGAATGAACCAGTACCTATTTCATTTCGAGATGGAATAACATTGCATATAAAAAGAGAAGATAAGACGCATCCGAAGGTATCAGGCAATAAGTACCGAAAGCTCAAATATAATTTGCAAGAAGCTAAAAGACAAGGTTTTACCAAATTGATAACTTTTGGTGGGGCGTATTCTAATCATATTGCAGCAACGGCAGCAGCAGGGCAATTATGTAATATAGAAACCATAGGAGTTATTCGAGGAGATGAATTAGCTTCAAAAATTGCTCAAAATCCGACCTTACAATATGCTGCTTCATGTGGAATGAAGTTTCATTTTGTATCCCGAGAAGCTTTTCGAAAGAAACACACTCCTGAATTTAAAATCTATTTAGAAAATATTTTTGGGAAGTATTATTATGTACCCGAAGGAGGAACGAACCATTGGGCAGTAAAGGGTTGTCAAGAAATTATCACTCCCTGCGATACTGCTTTCAATTTCATAACTACGGCTATTGGTACAGGAGGTACAATATCAGGAATAATTAACGCCTCTTTTGAACATCAAAAAATATTAGGTTTTCCAGCTCTAAAAGGTTATTTTTTGTCTGAAGAAATAAAAAAATATGCTGAAAAATCGAATTGGAAGTTAATACACCAATATAATTTAGGTGGATATGCCAAAATAAATGATGAGTTTATTGCTTTTTTGAATAATTTTTATCAAAAAACAGCTATTCCATTAGACCCTGTATATACCGGGAAAATGATTTGGGGAGTAATAGATTTAATTGATAAAGGATTTTTTCCAAAGCAATCAAAAATTTTAGCCATACATACAGGTGGTTTGCAAGGTATTTATGGAATGAATCAAAAGTTAGAAAAACAAAATAAAAATTGCTTAATTTATGAAAATGAAATTGGTTAATTTGTTGATATTGTTAATTGTCATATCGGCTTGCTCATCGAAGTATTCACGAAGAAAATCAAGTTCGATACGCAAAACAAATCACACAAAATCTGTGATAACGACATCTCCTCGAAAGGAAATCTCAACCAATCAAGCGGCCTCTACTTACAAAACCGATACAGCAGAAGAAACACTCGAAGCTACATCGGCTGTAAAAGTAACACCTGCCGTTATACGTCAATATATAGAAGATTATAAAGATATTGCAATGGTCGAAATGCAGCGATATAATATCCCTGCAAGTATTACTTTGGCACAAGGTATTTTAGAAAGTGGTTCGGGACAAGGCCGATTGGCTCGACTTGCTCGAAATCATTTTGGAATCAAATGCCATTTGGGCTGGGAAGGAGAAATTATTCACCATGATGACGATGAAAAAGGAGAATGTTTTCGAAAATATGTTCGCCCAGAAGATTCGTTTGAAGATCATTCTTTATTTTTGGTCAATCGACCTCGTTATGCCTTTTTGTTTCAACTCAAATCAAGTGATTATAAAGGTTGGGCTCACGGACTAAAAAAAGCAGGGTATGCAACCGATCCGAAATATCCTAGTAAATTGATTTTTTTGATTGACAAATACGAACTTCATAAGTATGACAAACAAGTTTTGGGCGAAATATATCATTCACAAAAAAATCATTCTGAACCTATACAATTAGGAGACCAAACTATTTACATTGTTCAGGCAGGAGATACTTTGTATTCTATTTCTCGCAAAACAGGTGTATCAGTAGATGAACTTATGCGAATAAATAACTTGACTACACCTTCTATTCGTTCAGGACAAGAACTTATTATAAAAATGTAATGATTTTTAGATTTTGTAAAAAACTCTCTACGTATTTGTAGAGAGTTTTTTTCATTTATATCTTAATGTATCTGCAAAAAAATAATTCGAATTCCACTTGCTACAAATTCGTTTTACATATATTTCGTCTATTTTCAATAATGTAAATTGTTGATTTTTAGAATTTTAATAAGTTTATTTAGATTGTATATGAATTACAAAAAAAATAAAAGTTTTATTTGTCTTTTTCTAAAATAATTATGTATATTTGTAGCAATAAAAACACAATAAATGGCAACTGATAAAAACACGAAAAAGAGATTTACTCTAATTCCACCTAAAAAATGGCGATTACCCGCAGCAATAGGTATCGGAGCTTTAATAGGCTTGGGATTCTATGCGCTATATCTTAGTCGTGCGGTTTCTTATATGTCAGATGACCCCAAAGCGTGTATCAACTGCCACGTAATGACACCGCATTATATGACTTGGGACAAAAGTTCGCATCGTGAAGTGGCACATTGTAATGATTGCCACGTGCCTCAGGATAATATTTTTAGTAAATATTATTTCAAAGCTAAAGACGGAGCGTATCATTCGTATGTATTTACTACTCGTACAGAGCCTCAGGTTATTCGCGCCAAAGATGCTTCGGTAGAAGTGATACATAATAATTGTATTCGCTGTCACTTAGACCAAGTAACCGATGCAAAAACAGACGGAATGGTAGCGTATCATATTGAAAATCGAACAGATAGACTTTGTTGGGATTGCCACAAGGGAGTTCCTCACGGAAAAGTAAAAAGTTTATCATCAGTCGGTTTTCAAATTGAACCTACACAATTTGACCCTGAACAGAATAAAAATGCAATTCCACAGTGGTTAAATCAGCAATTAAAAGAAACAAATAAAGAGCAAAAGAAATAAAAAATCACATTAAAACTAACAAGCAATGAAAAATTGGGTATTTTTTATCGGAACAATGATTTTGGTATTTGGATTAGGTTGGCTTATTTCAAATATCACAGACAGAAAGGCAGAAGCAAAATTTGCTTACAAGCCAAAAGTAGAAATTAGTACAGACAAAATAGAACCTCGTGATTCTGTTTGGGGATTAAACTATCCTCGTCAATATCAGTCATATTTGAAAACTGCTGATACTACATATAGTGGTCCTTATCTTTCGAGCGGATTCAGAGATGCTCTGGAAGAAAACCCAGAGATGGTATTACTATGGGCGGGATATGCTTTTAGTAAAGATTATAATCAACCAAGAGGACATGCTCATGCTATAAAAGATTTAAGAGAAATACTCCGTACAGGTGCTCCAAAATTTGATGGCGATGGACCACAACCTGCAACATGTTGGACTTGTAAAGGACCTGATGTACCTCGAATGATGCAAGAACTTGGAGTTAAAGAATTTTATAGCAAAAAATGGTCTGACTTAGGTAGCGAAATGGTAAATTCTATTGGTTGTGCAGATTGTCATGATGCTAAAACAATGAATCTAACCATTACACGTCCTGCTTTGGTTGAAGCATTCCAAGCAATGGGGCAAGATATCAATAAACAACCTCATCAAGAAATGCGTAACTTAGTATGTGCGCAATGCCACGTAGAGTATTATTTTGACAAAAATAAACACGAAGGGGCTAGCTATTTGGTATTTCCATGGCACAATGGTCTATCTATGGAAGATGCTGAAAAATACTATGACGCTATTGGTTTTTATGATTGGATTCATCCTCTTAGTAAAGCCAAAATGCTTAAAGCCCAACATCCAGATTATGAAATTTATAAAACAAGTGTCCATGCAAAAAGAGGGGTTTCTTGTGCAGATTGTCATATGCCATACAAATCGGAAGGCGGACAAAAATTCACAGATCACCATATAGGTTCTCCTTTGACTAATATTGAAAATTCATGTTTTGTATGTCATAGAGAAAAAGTAAATGACTTGATGGCTGATGTTTATGAACGTCAGAAAAAAGTAAAAGAAGGTACTTCTCAATTGGCTCGCCAGGTTGCAATTGCTCATATTGAAGCTAAAAAAGCATGGGAATTAGGAGCAACTGAACAACAAATGACTAAAATATTGGACGACATACGTAAAGCTCAATGGCGTTGGGATTATTCAGTGGCTTCACATGGTGCTTCTTTTCACTCACCTATTGAAGTACAACGTATTGTAACTTCTGGATTAGGATATGCTCGTGAAGCTCGTTTGGGGCTTTCAAGAGTACTTTCAAAATTAGGTTACAATCAAGATGTTGAACTTCCCGAATTTAAAAAAGATGTTCTTCAAGCATATATCGGCTTAGATATGAAAAAAGAACGTGCTGAAAAAGAAGAATTTATGAAAACGCTTGTTCCGCAATGGCTCAAAAAAGCAAAAGAACGTGAAGCTAAAATACCCATAAAACAAGTATCAAGTAATTAAAATTGTTTATTCTGAAAAAAGCATCTAAGTTTTTAGATGCTTTTTTTATGAGTACATTTTTCCTTGATAATTCATAATAGTTTTGTATTTTTGCACCAAATTTTCAAAAATGAGTTTTTTAGAAGAAATCCAAAAACGTCGTACTTTCGGTATTATTTCACATCCCGATGCAGGGAAAACTACGTTAACAGAAAAACTATTACTTTTTGGAGGAGCTATTCAAGAAGCAGGAGCTGTTAAAAGTAATAAAATAAAAAAGGGAGCTACTTCCGATTTTATGGAAATTGAACGTCAAAGAGGAATTTCTGTAGCTACTTCTGTATTAGCCTTTAATTATAAAGATAACAAAATCAATATTTTAGATACGCCAGGACATAAAGATTTTGCTGAAGATACTTTTCGAACTCTGACGGCTGTTGATAGCGTTATTGTGGTGATTGATGTAGCCAAAGGTGTCGAAGAACAGACCGAAAAATTAGTTGAAGTTTGTCGTATGCGTAATATTCCTATGATAGTGTTTATCAATAAATTAGACAGAGAAGGACGTGATGCTTTTGACTTATTGGATGAAGTAGAGCAAAAATTAGGATTAAAAGTTACTCCACTGAGTTTTCCTATCGGAATGGGATACGATTTTAAAGGAATTTATAACATTTGGGAAAAAAATATTCAGCTTTTTTCAGATGATAGTCGTAAAGATATTGACAATACAATCGCTTTTGATGATATTTCCAATCCTGAATTAGAAACCATTATCGGAGAAGAATCGGCAACTACGCTACGCGATAATTTGGAATTGGTTTATGAAGTATATCCAGAATTTGACCAAGAGGCTTATTTAGAAGGTCAGTTGCAACCTGTGTTTTTTGGTTCAGCTTTGAATAATTTTGGAGTTCGCGAATTATTAGATTGTTTTGTGCAAATAGCACCTTCACCACGTGCCAAAGCCAGTGAAGAGCGCTTAGTGAGTCCTTCAGAAACTACTTTTTCAGGATTTGTTTTCAAAATACATGCCAATATGGACCCGAACCATCGAAATCGACTGGCTTTTGTGAAGATTGTTTCAGGAACTTTTGAACGCAATAAGCCTTATTTGCACGTTCGGCACAACAAAAAATTAAAATTTTCAAGTCCAAATGCTTTCTTTGCTGAAAAAAAAGAAGTGGTTGATATTTCGTATGCTGGTGATATTGTGGGACTTTACGATACGGGTAACTTCAAAATTGGTGATACACTAACGGAAGGTGAAGTGCTTCATTTTAAAGGAATTCCAAGTTTTTCCCCCGAACATTTCCGATATATTAACAATGCTGACCCACTCAAATCCAAGCAATTAGAAAAAGGTATTGATCAACTAATGGACGAAGGTGTGGCGCAATTATTCACACTTGACTATAACGGACGAAAAGTTATAGGTACTGTTGGTGCATTACAATATGAAGTTATCCAATATCGCTTGGAACACGAATATGGAGCCAAGTGTAGCTATGAAACCTTCCCTATATACAAAGCCTGTTGGGTTGAAGAACCTGAAAACTCAAAAGATGCTGAATTTCAAGACTTTTTGCGTGTCAAACAAAAGTATATGGCTCGCGATAAACAAGGACAACTTGTTTTTCTTGCCGATTCGGCATTTTCGATTGAAATGGTAAAACAAAAATATCCAAGTGTAAAATTACATTTCACTTCGGAATTATAATTCATTGTAAATCAAACTAATATAAAATGTTCGATACTCCTTATCAAGCAGCTCCTTTTTCAAAATTTGAAGCAAAAGATTATAAACCTGCTATTGAAAAAGCCATTGCACAAGCATTAGATACTATTAAATCAATCGTAACAAATATCGAAGTTGCTAGCTTTCAAAATACGATTGAAGCTCTCGCCTATGCTACAGAAAATCTTGATAGGCTAACTTCTATGTTTTATAATTTGTATAATGCTGAAACCAATGAAATATTTCAAGAGCAAGCACAAGAAATAGCTCCTTTACTATCTGATTTTCAGAATGATATTTATTTAAATCAAGCACTTTTTGAACGTATCAAATTAGTTTATAACCAATATGTTCCCGCTACTGCGGAAGAAAAAATGCTCTTGAAGACAACCTATAAACAATTTGTGCGCAATGGGGCAAATCTTTCAGAAGAAAACAAACAAATATTACGTGAAATTGATAAAAATTTGTCTGTCAAAACACTGCATTTTGCTCAAAATGTATTAGAAGCAACCAATACGTACGAATTATTTCTTACTAATGAGAACGATTTGGACGGATTGCCCAATTTTGCCAAAGAAGCTGCCAAAGAACTTGCTCAAAAACGCCAAAAAAACGGATTTGTATTTACGCTTGATGCTCCGAGTTTTATTCCTTTTATGACATACATCAAAAATAGGAATTTGCGCAAAGAATTATTCCTTGCCAATGCAGGGAAATGCTATGAATCAACCTATGATAATCGACAAAATATACTTGATATCGTACAACTTAGACAACAACGTGCCACTTTGCTTGGTTACAAATCGCATGCTGATTTCGTTTTGGAAGAGCGTATGGCACAGTCGCCTGAAATCGTTGCCGGTTTTCTAAACGAATTATTACAAAAGGCTTTACCTTCTGCTCAAAAGCAATTCGACCAGTTACAAACTTTTGCTCTAAATAAAGACGGAATCACCGATTTTCAAAAATGGGATACAGCCTTTTATAGCGAACAACTTAAACAATCTCTTTTTTCACTAAGTGATGAAGTTCTAAAACCTTATTTTCAGTTAGAAAGTGTTTTAAGTGGCATTTTTTCGATTGCACAAAAACTTTATGGACTTCATTTTGAAGAAATTACAAATATAGAAACCTATCACCCCGATGTAAAAACATTCAAAGTTACAGATGATAAGAATAATTACGTATCTATCTTATACACAGATTTTTATCCGCGAAAAGGAAAACGTAATGGTGCTTGGATGACTTCCTTCAAAGGACAATATATCACTCCCAAAGGAGAAAATTCGCGTCCGCACATATCAATTGTTTGCAATTTTACACCTCCAACAACTTCGCTTCCTTCGCTTTTAACATTCAATGAAGTGCGTACGCTTTTTCACGAATTTGGACACGCTTTGCATGGAATTCTTGCCAATACGAAATATCCTAATTTGAGCGGAACAAATGTTTTTTGGGATTTTGTCGAACTACCAAGCCAACTTATGGAAAATTGGTGTTATCAAAAAGAAGCCTTGCTACTCTTTGCCTATCACTATCAAACACAAGAAGCGATACCAATGGAATATGTTGAAAAAATAAAAGCCTCAGCTGCATTTATGGAAGGCTTACAAACGCTACGACAGCTCAGCTTTGGCTTACTTGATATGGCATGGCACACCAATCCCAATATTGATTCTATTGAACAAATTAAAAATTTTGAAAAAAAAGCTATAAAACCTACGGAATTATATCCTGATATTGAAAAAAATAATGTAAGTACCTCTTTTTCACATATTTTCAGTGGTGGATATTCCTCAGGATATTATAGCTACAAATGGGCAGAAGTTCTTGATGCCGATGCCTTTGAAGTATTTGAAGAAAAAGGGATTTTTGACACAAAAACAGCTCAAAGTTTCAAAGAAAATATATTAAGTAAAGGTGGTTCAGAGCCTCCTATGGATTTATATGTTCGTTTTCGAGGGAAAAAACCTTCTGTTGAAGCACTTTTAAAACGTTCAAAATTGATAAAATAACAATTTTTCAAAAAAAAATTCTTAAATAAGTTTTAATCCATATTTTTGTTGTAACTTAGCCCCTATGAATTTACAAGATATAAAAATCCTTACAGAGCTACTGGTCAAACGTCCTAAAATTAGTATCATTCCTCACAAAAACCCTGATGGAGATGCTATTGGAAGTTGTTTGGCACTTTATCAGTATCTCCGTAAGAAACAACACGATGTGTGTGTAGTTTCGCCTACGGATTATCCTGATTTCTTAAAATGGTTGCCCGACAACGACTCTGTTTTGGTATTTACAAACAATTCGCAAGAGGCACTAAATCAGATAGCTAATTCTGAGCTTATTTTTACGCTTGACTTCAATAGTTTGTACCGTGCAGATACTCTGACAGAGGCTTTGCAGGCTTCCAAGGCTGATTTTGTTATGATTGACCATCATCAACAACCCGATACCTATGCAGCGGTTACTTATTCTGACTCTACGGCAAGCTCTACTTGTGAGTTAATATACAAATTCATAGAAAAATTGGGCGATGTGGAATTAATTGATCAAGATATTGCCACTTGTTTATATACAGGAATTATGACTGATACTGGCTCTTTCAAATATAGTCTTACTACGGCAACTACGCATCGTATTGTGGCTTCACTAATAGAAAAAGGAGCAAATCCTTCACTTATTAGCACCAATGTTTTTGATAGTTATTCTATTGATAGATTGCAACTTTTGGGAAAGGCGTTGGATAATTTGGTTTTTATTGAGCAGTATCAAACAGCATATATAACACTGAGTGCTAATGATTTAAAACAATTTAATTTTCAAAAAGGAGATACCGAAGGCGTTGTCAATTATGGGTTACGTATTAAGCAAGCGGACTTAGCCGTTATTTTTATTGAAGAAGAAAACGAAAAAATTATTAAAATTTCGTTTCGTTCCAAAGGTAATTTAGACGTAAATGTGCTAGCTCGAAAATATTTTTCAGGAGGAGGACATATCAATGCTTCTGGAGGGCGTTCTGAAGAATCGCTCGAAGATACATTGGCTTACTTTTTGAAAATTTTACCCGAATTTTTGAGTTTGCCCGAGGCATATAATTCAACTATTTAAGTATTTTTTATATGAAATATTTTACATATATCATTATTTTTAGTTTGTCATTACTTACCTCGTGCGCAAGAAAAGAAGCACGCAAGCCCGTGATGATAAAAACCAATACTTTTCTGAAAGAATCTGCTGAAAAAAACCGAAAATTACTTGCCAAACAAGAGGCTATTATAGATTCTATCACTTCGAGAGATACGCTACATACATATCTAACTTCGCAAGATGGGTTCAAATACTATTATATTGACAAAAATACGGACAATAATTACGTTTTAAAATTTGGTGATGTAGTCGAATTTACATACAATATTTCGCATATTCACGGAAAAGAAATTTATTCCAAAGAAGAAAAAAAGGTTATTACCTATCACGTAGATAAAGAAGAATTGTTTTTCGGGTTGCGTACAGCTATTAAACTTCTGAAAGTCAATGAACAAGCTGTATTCTTTTTCCCTTCGGAAATTGCTTTTGGTTATCATGGAGATAAAGACCGAATAGGTATCAATGAACCGATTATGGTCAAAGTACATATTCTGAAAATAACTCCCGAAAAAGAGTTAGAAAAAAATGACTTAAAAAAAGATGAAAATAATGAAATTATTACTAACTAATATATCATTTTATGAGAAAAATGTTGCTTTTGACAGGCTGTGCCATGTCGTTGATGATAGCTGGATGTAAATCTTCAAGCTATCCGAATTTGAAAGATGGTTTGTATGCTGATATTCAAACCAATAAAGGAAATATGCTTGTTGAATTATATTACAAGCAAACCCCTGTTACAGTTGCCAATTTTGTAAGTTTGGCTGAGGGAAAAAATACTTATGTAGTTGATTCGTTGAAAAACAAACCTTTTTATGATGGTACGATATTTCATCGTGTTATTAAAGAATTTATGATTCAAGGTGGCGACCCTACCGGAACAGGCATGGGAAGTCCTGGATACAAATTCGGAGATGAAATTGTTGATACACTACGTTTTACCAAAAAAGGGCAATTGGCAATGGCTAATGCTGGACCTGCTACTAACGGAAGTCAGTTTTTTATCACACAAGTACTTACCGATTGGCTCAACGCAAATCATACTATTTTTGGACAAGTAGTACAAGGAGAAAGTATTATTGATTCTATAGCCAATGTAGAAGTAAATGCAGCGAGTAAGCCTATTAACGATGTAATTATCAAAAAAATTGAGATTATTCGTCAAGGCAAAGAAGCCAAATCTTTTGATGCAGCGAAAGTTTTTGACAAATATATGAAAGAACAAGACGAACTTGCTCGAAAAAAAGAACAAGAACAAAAAATACTCAAAGACCGATTTTTGTCAGAAATAAAAGACCAACTACCACAAGCTACACAACTACCTTCGGGAGTTAAAGTTTTTGTCATCAAAACAGGAAATGGACAAAAACCTACTCACGACCAAAATGTTTTGGTAAATTATGCTGGATTTTTAGCCTCAGATGGAACTCTATTCGATTCAAATGAAAAAGCCATCGCCGAACAATATCATATGTATGATCAAAGAAGAGATGCTATGCAGGGGTACCGCCCCTTCCCTATTCCATTTAACCAAAGCGCTCAACTTATCCCCGGATTCAGAGAAGCACTTCTTACTATGAGTGTTGGCGATAGAGTACGTGCATTCATTCCTTCGGCATTGGCTTATGGAGAAATGGGTGCTGGTGATGTTATCCCACCCAATGCAGACCTTGTTTTTGATATTGAAATTACAGGCATCGCTCAATAAAAATTTTTCATAGTATTTTTATTTAATTGAAAAAGAGTAGGTTTTATAACTTACTCTTTTTTTAATAGTGTATTATTTTGACCAATCTGAAATTTTTAACATTTTTTGTTTGTTTTTATCAAAAATAGCCTATATCTTTGCAAAAAATTTAACTCCATTTACTTTAAAAAAACTATCAAAAAATTATGCTTTTTCTTGGAAAAAACACCTCAAAAAACTTGTATAACATATTGATTTTTCCGTATCTTTGTATTGGAAAACCGCACCGCACAACTTATGCCCTTATAACAAATTTTCTGAATTTTCCAAATTCAGCTAACTTCCATTTTTCTAAAAAAGTAGCTGAAAATACATATAAAAAAATCCTGAATAGATATGTCCCAAGCATATCTTTCAGGATTTTTTTATATCAAGAACCAAGGTCGAGAAGCTCGACACCCAATTTAAGTATCAAATAATATTTAGGGGGATAACAACTATACGCTAACTCCTAACTCCTAAAACCTAATCACTAAATATTTTTTTTATGGCATTAGACAATTTAATTTCCGTAACTTTTTCTTCTGAAGAATTGAAGAAAATTAGCGATAGCCTTGCAGAAATTGAGGCTGTATTGAAAGGTAAAACCTTTAACCTCTCGCCCGATGAACGAAAGCAATATGGAAGTATTGCTGATCGCAACAAAGTATGGGTTGATAAGTGTAAAACCTATATGGATAGCGACCCAAAACTCATTCCGCCAACGCTTGATAAAGCCGAATTTGACCGTGATTATAATGCTCGTCAAGCGGTTGATGTACCTCTTAAACGTATGGCTCGTATTGTGCAAATGCTCACTGACACTAAAACGTTGCTCGATTTCGACAATTATAATGCTTCACTAGCGTGCTATAATTATGTGAAATTTTTGGCATCACAAAATGAAGCAGGGGCAACTTCGGTATTTCAAGATTTGAAAAAGCATTTTTCAAACAAAACCAAATCGACAGACGAGACAAACGCAACTCCGTCAGAACCCTCAACAGAGGCATAAAAAACATAGTGGAAATACGTTCAAAACGTACCCAAAGTAGGTTTAGAATATATCCGAATCACGTTAAAAACCCCAACAGCGGCATAAAAAACATATCGAAACTACGTTAGGAACATACCCTAACCACGCTGAGAAACTCAACGGAGGTGTAAAACATTGTATCAGTCTGACACGAACCACGTAGGGGCGTATGTAATTGCTCCACCAATTCACTTTGTCCGGGTCCCCCTACAACATTGAACATTAAATGGAATACGCCAAGTTCGAGTCAATTTTAATCGGAGTAATAACGGAGATAAAATTAGTATCGAGAACAAAAAACACAACACTTCTCGATACAATTTGCTCCACTTCGTTACACAAATCACTCGAAGTGACGAAGCAACCTAACAGAACGTAAACCTTAAATCATTTAATTTTTAATGAAAAAAACGGCGTAAATGAGTAATAAAGAATTAGTTTACAAATTAGCGTTATTTTTAAATGAAAATAACTTAAAAATGTCAGCAAAAGAGTTGGCTGACTTTCTAAATAGAAATGGCTATGAAACAAGTTATGGTACAGAGTACGAAGGTGGTAGAGGCATTTATAGGCTTATAAAATCGGCTCACACTTGGCGTCAAGATGAAAAAGATGACCAAGATGGAGCAGATGCCATCGCTCTAAGTTTTGTAAATGAAGCAGGAGAACCCGCTTGGGCATCATAGTTTCTTACACTATAAGAACCAAAAGCTATCTGAAAACTTCGGGTAGCTTTACTTTTTTAAACGCTATTCTACAAAAAACTCCACTCACTATGAGTAGAATTTTTGTATGTAGTTTTATCATTACATCTGAAAATTTTATTCTCTCATTTTTTCTAACAAAAGAAGATAATTACGTTGTAGTGATTCAGTATTCATTCCGCATTTTTTGGCTTTTTCAAAATGATTTTTAGCTATCGAAAGTTGGTTTAATTCATTATATAACAAAGCCAAATAATAATGTACTTGCGCATTGTTTGCCTGGTAAGTAAGCGCTTGTTGTAATACTTCCAAAGCCCTGTCATTAGCACCTATTTGGTTGTATAGTGTGGCAACATTGAGCCGTACATACGTAAGTTTTGCGTCTTTTTTCAAAGCTCGCTTGTAGAAAAAAATAGCTTGCGGAATATTTTCCATTTTCACATAATAATCACCTGCAATGGCGCTTCCCGTTGCAAAATCAGATTGAAATAAAACAAATGTTTCAAGTTCTTTTCGTGCTTTTTCAAAATCTGAAAGTTGCTCAGCTTGTTTTTTTCCTAATTGAGTAAGTAACAAATTGGCAGTAGCTATCCGTACGGCACGTACATCATCTTTTAGTAGAGGAATTATTTTATTTTGTATCGAACTAATGGGAAAGTTCATCAAAGAAAGTAATGCGCGATAGCGTGTTTGTGCATCGGTACTTTGCAATTCTTTTTCTATCAGACGAAAACTATCTTGTGTGGGAATGTCCGCCAGATAATGAACTGCTGTAGCACGGATAATAGCAGGCGTATTTTTATCGGATAACAGTTTGGACAAATGCGAAAGGCTTTTCTCATTGCGGTAACTTCCCAGTATCAAATCTTCGGCAAAGTGTGGTTTTCTATCCTTGCCATACCACTTTTCGATAGCCTGGCGCGCCCATTGGGCTGACTTATCGGTATGACATTGATTACAAGCATTAGGAACATTGTATTTTTCAGACAAATCGGGTCTGGGAACTGCAAAATTATGGTCATGTCGCACATCATTTCCCATATAAACGCGCGTTGGCATATGACAACTACGACAATCGGAAGCCTCTGTATTTTCAAGATGAAATGTATGGTTTGACGAAGCATAATTGGGCGTATGGCATTGCATACAAACTTTGTCTTTTTCTAATTTCAATTTGCCACTATGCGGATTGTGACAGTCGATACATTTCACACCATTGAGATACATTTTGCTTTGCAGAAAAGATGAATATTTATACACCTCGTCAAGAGCTTGTCCGTCAGGGAAATATAAATCTTTGGCAGGTATTTCATAAATATAATTGTCCAATATTTCTGCGGAAGCTATTTTTTCAGCACTTAGTTCACCTCTACGGGAATGACAAGGAAAACAAGTTTGTAATGAAGCATTTTGTTCTTCCGATTTCTGTGCCTTTATAAATAAATCTAAAGATACACCTTGCTGATAATCAGCACTTTTTATGTAAGAAATATGTTTGGCTCCTGCTCCGTGACAACTCTCACAACCTATAGTTTGTTCGCTATATGAAGTCTGGTATATATCGGTATGTGGATTGTAGTTTTTTTGCAAATTAGTACTATGGCAAGTACTACACATCATGTTCCAATTTTGAGCATTGCCTGTCCAATGAAGCCAATCATTATGTGGGATTATTTGATTTTTATACTGATGAAACCAACGTTTTTTTTGACTATCCCAACTTTGTCTGAAAACTTGTAATCGTCCGCCTTCAAAAGCGGTCAAATATTGTTGTAAAGGATAGTATCCGAAGGTGTAAAGTACCTGAAAATCTCTATTTTTTCTGTCATCGCCCTGCGTATTGATGTAATATTTTCCATTTTTTTTGAAAAAATGAGATGTAACACCATCAGCAGTATAAGTTACATTGTCAAAATTGCCTAATACTGAAATCGAATCAGCTTCTTGCATTGCTTGGTAGTGATCTGATTGCTTCCATTGGTCATATTCAACTTGATGACATTCTTTACAAGAAGAAGAGCCTACATATTCTTGTGTATAATTGATTTTTTCCACAGATGTATATACGTTTTCTTTTTGCAAATATTTAAAAACAAAATATCCTATTACAAACAAACTAATTAAAAATCCAAAGCTTATGTAACGATTTATCTTCATTGATAGTTTGGTTTGCACAAAATATTATTACTTCTGACGGAAATAAATATCAATAGGAACACCTTCAAAATCAAATTGTTGACGAAGTTTATTCTCTATAAAACGCTTGTAAGGATCTTTAATATATTGAGGTAAATTGGCAAAAAACACAAATTGAGGAAGTGCTGTGGGAAGCTGCATACAATATTTTATTTTGATATACTTTCCTTTTACAGCGGGCGGAGGTGTTGCTTCAATAATCGGAAGCATAAAATCATTCAGTTCAGATGTTTTAATACGTTTGGAACGATTATTATACACTTGAACAGCTTGCTCAATAGCCTTATAAATACGTTGTTTATTCAATGCAGAAATAAAAATAATAGGCACATTGGTAAAAGGAGCTATTTCTTTACGAATTTTGGCTTCAAACTGCTTGGCTGTATTGGTTTCTTTTTCTACCAAATCCCATTTATTTACCAAAATAACAATTCCTTTTCGATTGCGTTCTATCAGCCAAAAAATATTAGAATCTTGTCCTTCAAAGCCACGTGTTGCATCAATCATCAAGATACAAACATCAGCGTTTTCAATAGCTCGAACCGAACGCATAACCGAATAAAATTCTAAATCTTCTTTAACCTTTGCCTTTCGGCGAATTCCGGCCGTATCAACCAAATTAAATTCAAAACCAAAACGATTATACTTGGTATCAATCGCATCGCGCGTGGTTCCTGCTATATCGGTTACAATATATCTGTTTTCGCCTATCAAAGCATTGATAAACGATGATTTTCCTGCATTGGGACGTCCTACTACGGCAAATCGGGGCAATGTATCTTCTTGTATAGTATCTCGCTTGGGAAGTACTTTGACCAATGCATCTAACAATTCGCCCGAACCACTTCCGTTTATTCCCGAAATGGGGAAAATTTCTTCAAACCCCAAAGCATAAAATTCCGTAACGTCAAGCATACGTTTTGAACTATCTACTTTATTAACAACCAACAAAACAGGCTTTCCTGAGCGTCTGAGCAAGTGAGCAACCGCCTGGTCCATACCCAAAACACCTGTTTCTACATCGACCATAAACAAAATAACATCGGCTTCTTCAATAGCCAATTCTACTTGTTTGTCAATTTCTTGTTCAAAAATGTCTTCGCTACCTACAACATATCCCCCCGTATCAATTACGGAAAATTCTTGTCCGTTCCAATCGGTTTTTCCATAATGACGGTCTCGAGTAACACCGCTTATAGCATCAACAATGGCTTCTCTTCGCTGAATAAGTCGATTAAAAAAGGTTGATTTCCCAACATTGGGACGTCCTACTATGGCTACTATCGCACTCATAAAATATTATTTAATTGGGATTAAAAATACAATTTGGCAAACAAAGAACTTCATTATTTTTGCTTTTCTATATTTCTACAAATAACCAACTTTTGTATCTCAGTAGTTCCTTCTCCAATGGTACAAAGTTTGGAATCGCGGAAGAATTTTTCCACAGGGAAATCTTTGGTATAGCCATATCCTCCGTGTATTTGAACCGCTTCAGTTGAAACTTTTACGCAGACTTCCGAAGCGTACATTTTGGCCATAGCACTTAGTTGGGTTACGCGTTCTTTTTTATTTATGAGATAAGCGGCCTTGTGAAGTAAAAGTTCAGAAGCTTCTATTTCGGTAGCCATATCGGCTATTTTAAAACCAATTGCTTGAAATTCAATTAGTTTTTTACCGAATTGAATACGTTCATTGGCATATTTGACCGAAGCATTATAAGCCCCTTTGGCTATTCCTAGAGACAAAGCACCAATGGATATACGCCCACCATCTAAAATTTTCATCGCTTGAATAAATCCTTCACCTAGCTCTCCTAACCTATTGGAATCGTGTATTTTACAATCTTGAAAAATAAGTTCTGCGGTCTCACTGGCACGCATACCAAGTTTATTTTCTTTCTTTCCACTTGAAAAGCCTTCTGTTCCTTTTTCAATAACGAAAGCTGTCATTCCGTGTTTATCCCCTTTTTTGCCTGTACGAGCCACCACTACGGCTATATCTCCACTGATAGCGTGAGTTATAAAGTTTTTAGCTCCATTAAGTATCCAATAATCACCATCTTTGACCGCAGTTGTATTCATTCCTCCTGCATCAGAGCCTGTATTGTGTTCGGTAAGCCCCCACGCTCCTATCCACTCACCCGATGCTAACTTTGGTAACCATTTTTGTTTTTGTTTTTCATTCCCAAAAGAAAGTATATGATTGACACATAGCGAGTTATGTGCAGCTATTGAAAGTCCTATGGAAGGATCTACTTTTGAAATTTCTTCGATAATTGCAATATATTCGTGATAGCCAAGCCCAGAACCTCCGTAAGTTTCAGGTACTAAAACTCCCATAAAGCCAAGTTCTCCCGCCTTAGCAAAGACTTCTACAGGAAAAGTTTGCGCTTCGTCCCATTCCATAACATATGGGCGTATATATTGATTTGCAAAATCTTTTGCTGCTTGTGCTATCATTTTTTGTTCTTCCGAATAACTAAAATTCATTATATTTTATGTTTCAATTTTGAGCGTACAAATATAGTCTAATTTTTTTAATTTTGGCTTCATCAAAAGATTTTATCTGCAATAACTCATCTAAATCCTTGATAAATCCGACATTGGAGCGTAACAGAATAATGTCTTCGGCTTCTTTGTAAGAAATATAAGGAATGGTTATAAGTTCTCTTTTATTTGCCATATTAACATCTATTTTAACAATTTGAGGAAGTGTTTTTATGTCAAATTGTTCCCAAATTCTTGCTATGACCTCTTTTTCTAAGCCATAAACCTCATCTATTTGTTCTTTGAACGAAAATCCTTGCAAACGTTCGCGATATTTTATAATTCGTTCAGATAGTTTCTCTCCTATTCCATTTATTTTCTTTAAATCATCAATAGTAGCGACATTGATATCTATTTTAGATAGATTATTAGTTCCTGGTTTTGAATAATTTATAAATTTATCTTGCGAAAATTGTTTTTTCTGATTTACCCATTCGGGAAATTTAAAATAAGGCGAAATTTTTTCTAAAAGCGAATCTGATATTTGTGTTACTTGCTGAAATTCTTGTGCAGAATTTACAAATTTCCCTTTTTTACGAAATGCCTCCATACGAGCTAATTCCTCAGCTGAAATCCCCAATTGATAGGCTTTATAATCGGTCAAATTATTAGGATTAAAAGGATATATTTTTTGATTTTTTTCTGCATTTTGTTTGATTGAATCTATTTTTTTTTGAAAATCAACCATTTGTTGGAATGAAGAATTTGTATTGGGTAAAAAATCAATCCAAAAATACAAAAATTGTCCCAAAACAACCAATATAATAAGTCCAAGTACTCCATTGCGCTGTGTTCGAGTCCATTGAAAAAGAGAATTTTCCATTTTCAGAAAAAATTAAATCTTTACATAAAATAATTAAGTACTAATATCCTCATTTTTAGCTATATAACAAATATAATAGTTTATATTATTTAATTAAATAATTCTTGTATGTATGGGAAATAAATTATCAAAAGAATTATCATTCCAAAGAATGAAGCAAAAGTAACTGCTCCTGCCGATACATCTTTTATTTCGCCTATGTGAGAATTAAAATCTGGATGTACAAAATCGCAAATTTTTTCGACAGCAGTGTTCAATCCTTCTGTTATCAAAACAATAGCAAATACAACTAATTGAAATAACCATTCGGTTGTTGTTATATCAAAATAAAACCCCAATCCTACAAATAATAACCCGATAAGTAAGTGTGAAATAATAGCTTCTTCGGTACGAATTAGGATAAAAAAACCTTTTAAAGCGTAACCTATACTTTTGAAACGACTAATTAAAAATTTCTGTATCATATTTATTATCAACAATATACATTAAAATATTTAAATTATTTATTTAAGTATCCAAATCGCCGAAGTTGTTGTGAATTACTTCTCCAATTTTTATTAACTTTTACATAAATTTCTAAGTGAATTTGCTTACCGAAAAACTTTTCCAAGTCAGTACGAGCTTGCATACCTACACGTTTGAGAGCTTCTCCTTTATGTCCAATAATAATTCCTTTTTGAGTATCGCGTTCAACCATTATAACACTACGTATGTGAATAATTTTTTCACTTTCGGCAAATGTTTCTGTTTCTACCTCAACTGCATAAGGAATTTCTTTTTGATAGTTTAATAATATTTTTTCTCGAATGGTTTCATTCACAAAAAAACGTTCTGGTTTGTCTGTAAGTTGGTCTTTTGGAAAAAATGCAGGACTCTCAGGTAAAAGCTCCAAAATTCTATCAAAAACATTCGAAATATTAAAATTGTTAAGTGCCGATATTGGGAAAATTTCAGCATGTGGCACCTGTTCTTGCCAATAAGCAATTTGTATTTCCAATTCTTCTTGCGTGGTTTTATCAATTTTGTTAAGTAGCAATAATACAGGTATTTTTGAGGTATTTATTTTTTTGAAAAAATCTTCGTCTTTGAGTTGTTTTTCTCCTATTTCGACCATATATAGCAATATATCAGCATCTTCAAAGGCATTTTTTACAAAATCCATCATAGAGGTTTGCAACTCGTATAAAGGTTTGATAATACCAGGTGTATCCGAAAAAACAATTTGAAAATCATCTCCACTAACAATTCCAAAAATGCGATGCCGTGTAGTCTGAGCTTTTGAGGTTATGATAGATAATTTTTCACCCACCAAAACATTCATTAGTGTCGATTTGCCAACATTTGGATTACCTATAATATTAACAAATCCCGACTTGTGATTCATAATAAATAATTTTTTTGCAAAAATAATCATTTTTAGCTATAATAGTATTTATTTGTATAGATTTTTTTTATTTATTTTTATTTATATCGTTAAAAATCAGTATTTTATAAAAAAAACAAAAAAATAGGTACTTTGTATTGCATAGTATTTATTTTATTTATATCTTTGCCTTATCAAATTATAGAATAATCATGGAGACGATAAACACAGAAAAAATGAAAACTCAAATGCGTAAAGGCATTTTGGAAATGTGTATTCTTTCCATAATTCGTAGAAATAAAGAGGCTTATGTATCTGACATTATTGAAGCACTCAAACAAGCAGATATGATTGTCGTTGAAGGGACATTATACCCGTTGCTTACGCGGCTTAAAAATGCTAAACTACTGAGTTACACGTGGAAAGAATCAACCTCAGGACCTCCTCGTAAATATTACGTCTTGACGGAAAATGGTGAATTATTTTTGCAAGAAGTTGTAAAAAGTTGGAACGAATTACAAGAAACTATTAACAAAATTATCTAAAATTATGGACAAAGCACACAATATCAGTTTGGGCGGTTTTTCTTTTGTGATTGAAGAGAAAGCCTATCAAGAATTGTCTCAATACTTGAATAATGTTCGCAAATTCTTAGGCGATACTCCTGATACTGAGGAGATTATATATGATATAGAACAACGTATGGCGGAACTTCTCAAAAATCAAATGAAAGGAAGAGAAGTTATTGAAAGCCAAGATATTAGTTACTTAATAGAAGTCTTAGGAACTCCCGAACAATATACCATTGATGATGACCAAACCAACGATGCAACTACTTCTAAATCAGATACAAGTACTTTGGGTCGAATGAATAACCTGCTGAAAAATCGAAAACTCTATCGCGATATAGACGGGAAGAAACTTGCAGGCGTACTCTCAGGATTTTCTTATTACATAAATGTTGATGTTACTTGGGTGAGAATAATTTATATTTTGTTATTTTTGTCAGTACCTTCTTCTTTGATATTTGTTGATACTTTCAAATCATTTATGCCTTTGGCAAGTGGTACTTGGTTTGTTTTGTATATTGTTTTTTGGGCGGTTGTCCCTGCGGCTAAAACTTCTGCCGAAAAGCTTGAAATGCAAGGAAAATCAGTGAATATTGATACATTGTCATCATTCAAAAATGAAAGTGTATCAACCAGTAAAAAATTGTATAAAAATACTCAGAAGAAAATGTTCTTGGGAGTACTTAGTGGCTTATCAGAATATTTTTCTGCAGATGCTTCTATTATTAGAATTGTATTCATATTGGCAATTCTAGGAATAATTCCAATATTAAACGGGCGTATTTCAGGAATATTATTCGTTTTGTATTTTATTCTTTACATAGTTCTTCCTGAGAAAAAATTAGTACAAAAAAATAACCTTCAAGCAGGTAATACTACTGATTTTCAGAATGATAACTCAGAGACTAATACCAATGTTTCTGACTTGTCAATAAAAAACGAAAGCTCACAAGGAACTTCAATACAAAAAGGTTGTTGGGTCTTTATAAGAGCGATTTTCAAAGGAATTTTCTATTTATTAGTCGGATTTGTTACTTTTATTTTGGCTATCATACTAATTAGTTTGATTTTATCCTTGTTTGGTGTAGGAATTGCTGGTTGGGGAATAGGAGTTTCAGCCCTTGCCGCATCGGACTACCTTCCATATCTTGTCAGTAATGATGGATATTTATGGTTGGCTTATTTGTCTATTTTTTCGTTATTCTTCCTTCCTATATCAATCGTTACAATATTGGTATTCAAGTTATTATCCAAAGATGGCTACCGAACTCCACGAGCATGGGTTTTGCTCAATGTCCTATGTTTCTTCTTAGGGGTAATGGGAAATTTTTTCGTAATTACCAATATACTAAAAAATTTCCAAACGGATAATTACGTTGAAGAAAAAATTTATATTGATACTCAGGCGGATATAATTTCGTTATCTTATCAAGAAACTCCTTCTGGAAACATTTACGAATATTCGATTATGGATTTTGATAATCTTTTTTTGAAAGATGAGGGAGAAATTATAAAAAAAGGAGAAGAACGCTTTATTGTAAGGGAAACTTCTGAAAAAGAACCTTATATTTTGTTACAAAAACATTCGAGAGGAAGAAACCTTACCGATGCCAAAGAAAGAGCTACACAAATAAAATATGATTTGAGAATAGAAGGAGCAAGTGTTACTATGCCAGCGAAATTTTCTCTGGGCAAAAATCCTAAAATTAGAGACCAACGTGTGAAAGTATTTGTGTATCTTCCTCAGGGAATGAACATTACAAGTCCGAGTGAAGAACTCTCCGTACTGGAAGAGAGAACCAATACTTGGATAAATATCAGCAGAAATGGAGTTGCCAAAATGACAGCTAATGGACTTGAAAAAATACAACCATAATTGATTTTTACAAAAAAACCTCGCTTTTTTTATGGCGAGGTTTTTCTAAAAAAAAATTTTATCCTTATGAAAAGAAATCTTTAATTTTTACGCATCTATATTTGCATATTTTGCATTTTTCTCAATAAATTCACGGCGCGGTGGTACATCATCACCCATTAGCATTGAGAAAATGCGGTCGGCTTCACTACCATTTTCAATAGTTACTTGTCGTAACGTACGGAATGCAGGGTCCATAGTAGTATCGGCAAGTTGGTCAGCATTCATTTCACCTAAACCTTTATAGCGTTGTATAGTTACTTTGGCTGTTGATTTTTCATAAAATTCAGCAGTAAGTCTGTCACGTTCTTCATCAGACCACGCATATTGTTCTTTTTTATTTTGTTTTAGCAAATAAAGTGGTGGCGTAGCAATATATACGTGTCCTTCTTCAATAAGCTCGCGCATATATCGGAAGAAAAATGTTAAAATAAGTGTAGCTATGTGTGAACCATCTACATCAGCATCGCACATAATAATTACTTTGTGATAACGTAATTTGGTAAGGTTTAATGCTTTGGAATCTTCTTCTGTACCAATAGTTACCCCAAGTGCTGTAAAAATATTTTTAATTTCATCACTTTCAAACACTTTGTGTCTCATTGCTTTTTCTACATTGAGAATTTTTCCTCGTAATGGTAAAATGGCCTGAAATTTTTGATTTCGCCCTTGTTTTGCTGTTCCACCTGCGGAATCTCCCTCAACAAGAAATAGTTCGCAATTTTCAGGATTTCGGTCTTGACAATCAGCCAATTTACCTGGAAGCCCACTACCACTCATTACTGTTTTGCGTTGTACAGCTTCACGTGCTTTTCGAGCGGCCAATCGCGCTTGTGCTGCCAAAATTACCTTTTCAACAATTATTTTAGCATCATTGGGGTGTTCTTCCAAATAGGCTTCGAGCATATCAGAAACCGCTTGCGAAACTGCTGCTGTAACTTCTCGGTTACCCAATTTGGTCTTGGTTTGCCCTTCGAACTGTGGTTCAGCAACTTTTACGGAAATAATAGCCGTCAATCCTTCACGAAAATCATCACCTGAAATTTCGAGCGGATTTTTCTTATCTTTGCTGTATTTTTCTAAAAGACCCGATTCGTCAGCATATTTTTTCAAAGTACGAGTAAGCCCCATTCGAAAACCTGCCAAATGCGTTCCTCCTTCGTGTGTATTGATATTATTCACATACGAATGTAAATTTTCGTTATATGAATCATTATAAATCATTGCCACTTCTACGGGAATTTCATTCTTTTCACCTTCCATTGAGATAACATCGGCAATGATAGGTTGGCGATTTCCGTCCAGATATTTGATAAATTCGACCAATCCATTCTGTGAATAAAATTTTTCAGTAATAAATTCGCCTTTATCATCTTTTTGACGATAATCGGTCAATGTAATCGTTATTCCTTTATTAAGATAAGCCAATTCGCGAATACGAGCCGCTAAGGTATCATAATTATACTCTAAAATCAATTGGAAAATTTCGCTATCGGGTTTGAATGTTACTCTGGTTCCGCGCTTATCGGTTGTACCTACTTGTTTAACATCGAATAATTTTTTCCCACGCGAATATTCCTGTTCCCATATTTTCCCATCACGATAAACGGTAGCTTTCAGGTGTATAGACAAGGCATTGACACACGAAACACCTACTCCGTGCAAACCTCCTGAAACTTTATAAGAACCCTTGTCAAACTTCCCTCCTGCTCCAATTTTGGTCATTACTACTTCGAGGGCAGAGACGCCTTCTTTTTTGTGAATATCCACAGGAATACCACGTCCGTTATCTTCAACAGTAATCGAATTATCTTCGTTAATAAATACTGAAATTGTATCACAATAACCTGCAAGTGCTTCATCAATGGAGTTGTCCAACACCTCATATACTAAGTGATGTAATCCGCGTGTGCCTACATCGCCAATATACATTGACGGACGCATACGTACATGCTCCATTCCTTCCAAAGACTGAATATTATCAGCGGAATACTGCTGACTTTGATTAAGTTCTTCACTCATAAATCTATAAAATAATGTGTATATTAAAACGATTGCAAATATACTATTTTTATTTTGAATATTCAAATTTTTAGGAAATTATTATCTCATTACTTCTATTTTATTAAAAAAATATATGTATATCCGTAATTAAAAATAATTTTGTATATTTGCCTCAAAATCAATAGTTATGAATATTTTCAGTTTCATGGCACATTTCGGTACAGAAGCAGATTGT
>NZ_BPMA01000015.1:0-17898 GCF_026005215.1 Capnocytophaga catalasegens
CATTTGGTTTTGCCGTTTAATTTTGGGCATCAGAAATACCCATACTTTGCCCTATATTTTGCAAAATTCCCATTATAAGGAATTCGGTTGTTCCAATAGCAAGTCCGCCAACAGCCAAAGACCATATTTTCTTAACCATACAAAGTATTCTATTTTAATTTTACGCAAACACTCCCTATATAGGGAGTGTTTAGTGCTATTTAAATGTTAAACGATTTGAAAAATTATTGTTTTAAATTCTCATATACAATGCCCAGAATTCTTTTGAGGTTTTCTCCATCTTCTTCTGAAAGACCTTGTGAAGCTTTTTGGATAACTTTTTTGACTGCTTCGGTAACTTCTTTTTCTAAATTTTTACCTTTTTCTGTTAGGAAAATCAAATTGGAACGACGATCAAAAGGGTCTGGTTTACGAATGACTAACTTTTCTCTTTCCAAATTGTCAATCAAGCGAGTAATGCCAGGTTTATCTCGAAAAGTTAGTTCTGACAATAACTGCTGGGAGTATCCGTCTTTCTTCCACAAAACAACCAAAATAGAAAACTGTTCTTTAGTTATTGGGATATTTCGTTGTTTAAAACAAGCTCCCAAAGCTCTTGATAAAGCCATTGGGGTCCGTCCGTTTATTAGGTGATAAATATCATCTTGGTCTATAAATGTAAACATAAGATTATGTATTTGACAACTACAAAGTTATATAGAAATATTTGTTTGAACAATTATTTTTTATAATTTTATGACAAATTTTATTTCATTTGCTTCAAAATATAGTCCTATCCTGTAATCCAACGATATATATCATTCCCATTAGCATATATAAGGAGCACAAACAATAGCAATATTCCTATTACTTGTGCGTATTCGAGTACTTTTTCGTTAGGTTTTCTGCCTGTAACCATTTCATACAAAAGAAAAACTACGTGTCCGCCATCAAGCGCTGGTATGGGCAAAATATTCATAAAAGCTAATATGAGAGAAATAATCGCTGTACTTTCCCAAAAACGTTGCCAATCCCACTTTGGAGCAAACATTTTTGCCATTGAACCAAAACCGCCCAGTTGAGTTGCTCCTTTTTTGGTAAAAACAAATTTGAATTGCGCAATATAATCGCGTAACGTCCAATATCCATAGCTGATACCTTGCCCAATAGCCTCTGAAAAACGATATGAAATATGAGTTGTTTTCACATCGATTAGTTGTTCAGAATGAATACCCATTATTCCATTTTCGGGGGTAACAGATAGTGTTTTTGTTTCTCCATGGCGTATAATCTCTACCGAAACAAGGCGAGTTTCGTTATTGCGATCTAAAATCGTTCTTATATCTTCAAAATGTACAACAGGTTGATTATCAACAGATACTATTTTATCACCTTTACGCAATCCTGCCTTTTGTGCGGGGGTATTAGCTAATACCGAGTCAATTATATTTTTGCGAAAAGGCATAAAAGCCATTAATTCTCCTTTGTGAAAAAGTTGATTTCCGATAGAATCAGGAAGAGCGATTGTTTCTATTGTACCATTTTGGCGTCTAACAGTTACGTTTTGTACATCGCGCAGGAGCAAATAGCGATTGATTTTGTAAGTATCTATAAGTTCTACGTCATTAACTTTCAGTGGAATATCTCCATTTTGAAATCCATACGATTTCATTACAGAACTCACAGCATATCCATTAGGAATATCTTTTTCTTGAATCACATCACTTCCCCAAGTAAATAGAATTCCGATATAAATAAGAAAACCAACAATAATATTGACCGTAACACCTCCTATCATAATAAGAAGGCGTTGCCAAGCTGGTTTGCTACGAAATTCCCATGGTTGTGGCGGCTGTGCCATTTGTTCCTTGTCCATACTCTCGTCAATCATTCCTGCAATTTTTACATATCCACCCAAAGGAAGCCAACCTATTCCGTAAATAGTCTCTCCTATTTTTTTCTTGAATAAGGCAAATTTTAGATCAAAAAATAAAAAGAATTTTTCAACCCGAGTTTTAAATAATTTGGCAGGTATAAAATGTCCCAATTCGTGCAAAATTACTAAAATTGATAAACTAAGAAGTAATTGAGATGCTTTAATTAAAATTTCCATTTCCGATTTTTAAAATTTGGGCAAAAATACAATTTTTTGATAATAAAATAGCTAAAAATCTAAGAATAAATTTTCAGAAGTAAGTTTTCTCTTTCTAAAAAAGATTCTCTGAAAAGATATATTTAGGCTACAATTATGTATTTTTGCAAACAAAAACAAATGCTTGCTCGGTTTGAACAATATCTGTATGCTGATTTCCCAGACCTTGATGGGAAACAAATTTTGGTTGCTATCAGTGGAGGAGTAGATAGTATAGTATTAAGTTTTTTGCTTAAAAAACTACAACTTCCTATTGTTTTGGCACATTGTAATTTTCAACTACGAAGTGATGAAAGCAATGCTGATGAACAATTTGTGAGAGATTTTGCTCAAAAGCACAAATTGCCTCTGCACGTGGTTAGATTTGATACACAAACCTACATTAAAGAAAAGAAACTAAATACACAACTCGCTGCGCGTGAGCTTCGTTACAATTGGTTTGAACAAATAGCGCAAGAGGCTAATTGTCAATATATTGCCACAGGTCATCAGGCGGATGACAATTTAGAAACTTTTATCATAAATCTATCACGTGGTACGGGACTTAGCGGACTTATAGGAATTCCTAAACAAAATGGGAACATTATTCGTCCTTTGCTAAATTTTTCACGGAAAGAAATAATTACTTTTGCTACAAAAAATAACCTCTTATGGAGAGAAGACAGTTCCAATGCTTCGGACAAATATGTACGGAATCAAATTCGTCATCATATTTCACCTAAATTGAAGAAGATTCATAGCGAATTTCTGAATAATTTCTTGAAAACTCAACAAATTTTGTATCAAACACAGCAATTTATAGTTACTCAATTAGAAATATTTCGAAAAAAATATTTCACATATCAAGATAATATTATTTATTTTGATATTTCTCAAATAAATGAAAATCCGAATAAAGAGTTTATTATTTTTGAATTGATGAAAGAGTTTCACTTTACCAATACCGTTGATTTGAAACAATTATTAAAAACCAAAAGTTCTGGAAAACAGCTGTTTTCATCAACACATCGTATCATCCAAAACAGGAATGAGTGGATTATTTCTCCTCTTTTTCAAGAGGATATTCAAAGGTATGTAATTCCCAACGAATTGCCTAAAATAGAGATTCCCATTTCGCTAAGTTTTGAATGGGTCGAAAAAATGGATACGACTCTCTTCAATACGATTTTTGTTGATGCTGATACAATTGAATTTCCATTGCAACTTCGTAAAAAACAGGAGCAAGATGTTTTTGCTCCCTTCGGAATGCAAGGTAAAAAAAAGAAATTGAGTAAATTTTTTAAAGATGAAAAATATTCTCTTCTGCAAAAAGAAAATCAGTGGTTATTAACTGATGCAACCAATGCAATTATTTGGATAATAGGTATGCGTGCAGACCATCGATTCAGAATAACTTCTAAAACTCGGCGAATTCTGAAAATTACAACTCAATTATAAATTTATTTTATCATAGAATATAAAAAACATTAACTCTTTAGAAATTTAAAAGAGTTAATGTTGTTGAGTAATCTAAATAAACAAAATGGTCCTTAATCTACATTATCGTGTAAAAATGAATTGTTCGTACGAATTTGTAGTGTATCATTACTATCAAAATTTAATGAAAGACGTGAAACATTGCCTTGATTTTCAGACAACGAATTGATTTGAACACCTTGTCTTTTATAAGCAGGAATTTCATCTAATTCGCGTATTAGTCTGTTAGACGATTGGCTGAAAGTATGATTAAATGATTTGAATTTTTTCCGCCGATTATCTGCCCCTGCTTTTAATTCAGTAAGGTATGACGAATTCGGATTTATCTCTGTTTCTTCCAAAGTGGTTGATGGTTGATAATTAGCAACTACTCTTGTTTGAAATTGCAATTCGGGAGACTCTTGGATAACTTGCTGACTTTTGTAAGAATCCACAGTTGCTTGGGTGAGCATTTCTTCCATCTGCATATATTCCTCTAAATTGTGGCGTATTTGTCCCGATTCCGTTATAACAGGTTGTGGTTCAGTTTGTTCTATTTTCTTTTCTTTTGACTTAGGAAATTTTATTTCTTCTATATCAGCAAAAAGATCAAATGTTACAACTTGTGGCTCTTCTTTTATCATAGTAGAAGAAGTTGCTACAACTTTAGTCTGTATTTGTTCTTTAGATTGTGTTTCTGTTTTAGATGTTGTATCAACTGAAGAATAAATAACGAATTCTTCTTCTTGTACTTCAACTTCTTTTTTTGCTGTAATTATTTCATAATCAACAGGTATATTGTATAATGGATTATTTTTTATACGAGTTACAAAATCTATTTTGGGTTGAGAAACTTCTTTTTGTACAATAGGTTGTGCTGGTTTAGTAACAAATATAGGTTCTTCAATTGTTTTCTTGTTAATTATAGAAGTTTTGGCTATTGTTTCAGTTGTTATACCGACGGGTACATCATCTTGTTCTTGAGCTGTATCATCTAAATTAAAAATTACTTTCTGTTGAGTGAATTCTTGAGCTTGTTTTACTGAATTTTCAAAGGTAATATCTGTAAATGTTGTTTTGGTATCCAAATCTTGAATAACAAGTTGCTCTTCACCCAAAGTGTGAACAATTTTTTTCTGTTCTAAATCAATGATTTCGTGTTGTTGTTCTGAATTAAATCCAGTAGCAATAACTGTTACAGCTATTTCATCATCAAGTGTTTCGTCTTCACCGACTCCCATTATAATATTGGTTTGATAATTGCCTCCTGCTTCGCGTTGTATATACTCGTTGATTTCTTCAGTTTCGTCCATCGTAATTTCATCTTTACCATAGACAATTAGTAGAAGAACATTTTTGGCTCCTACTATTTTGTTATCGTTAAGCAGGGGAGAGTCTAACGCTCCAGTAACGGCTTGCAATGCACGACCTTCACCTTTACCACGTGCAGACCCCATAATTGCTGTTCCACTATCAGAAAGCACAGTTTTAGCATCGCGTAAGTCAATATTCACATCAAAGTGTTTGGTAATAACCTCTGCAATACCTTTGGCTGCAATGGTCAATACCTCATCTACTTTTACATAACATGTTTTTAGGCTTAAATTTCCGTATATATCGCGAAGTTTGTTGTTATTTACTACAATAAGTGAATCTACATATTGACGAAGTTTTTCAATACCTTTTTGTGCTTGTTCGAAACGAGGTTGCCCTTCAAATTTAAATGGACTTGTTACAATTCCGATGGTGAGAATCCCCATTTCTTTACAAACTTTTGCAATAATAGGAGCTGCTCCTGTTCCTGTTCCACCTCCCATTCCTGCTGTAATGAATACCATTTTGGTATTACTACCAAGCATTGCTTGTATTTCAACAACACTTTCCATTGCCGACTTTTCCCCTATTTCGGGGTCAGCACCAGCACCCAATCCTTCAGTAAGAGAAATTCCTAATTGAATTTTATTTACAATAGGACTTTTTTCAAGGGCTTGCGCATCGGTGTTACAAATAACATAATCTACTCCTTTAATGCCTTGTTTAAACATGTAATTAACAGCATTACCACCGCCACCTCCTACTCCGATGACTTTGATAATACTGCTTTGTGTTTTGGGCATATCAAATGCTATATCTCCTAATTCCGTTACTGTTTCCATAAAATTGTCTTCTTTAAAATTGTTAGATGTTGTTTTCTGGGCAAAAATACGTATTTTTTTATTTTTAAAAACAGTTGTTATGTTAATTATATTTTAATTTTGTATAAAAACGAAATTTATTAAAAACAAATAATTTTTAATTGTATTTCATTGTAAATCAATAATTTGAATTATTCAGCGCTATCTAAAAAATCTTTGAATTTGTCCAAAAGTCCTCTCCCGAAGAATTTTTTACTTGATTTTTTATCTTCTATAGGTTCAGAAATATTTGATGCTACATCAGAACTAGCCTTGGTTTCTGATGAGACTTCTTTATCATTATCATCAGAAGTGTGTTCTGTTTGATAAATACGTTTTAGCTTTTCTTCACGTAATTTCTCTTTTTCATTGGCAATCGCAGTCATTACTAATCCGACCGAAGTAGCATAAATAGGGGAGGTTATTTCCTCACTTGTACCAGAGGCCAAGTGTTCATTAGGGTAACCTATACGAGTATCCATGCCTGTAATATATTCAACTAATTGTTTTATATCTTTGAGTTCACTACCCCCACCAGTAAGAACAATTCCTGCAATGAGTTGCTTTTTAGGGTCTTTGTGTCCGTAATTTTCTATCTCGTTGAATACAAGCTGAATGATTTCTTCCAATCGAGCCTTTATAATCCGAGAGAGCATTGTTATGGATATTTCTTTAGGGTCGCGTCCTTTTAGTCCAGGTATGCTTACTATCTCATTATCACGAGTAGATTCAGGCCATGCAGAACCGAATTTGATTTTGAGTGCTTCGGCTTGTTTTTCCAAGATTGCACAACCTTCCTTAATGTCTTGTGTGATAACATTTCCTCCATATGGAATTACAGCTGTGTAGCGAATTATTCCATCTTTGAAAATAGCCAAATCAGTTGTTCCTCCACCAATATCAATGAGGGCTACTCCAGCTTCCTTTTCTTCTTCGCTAAGTACTGCTGCTGCCGATGCTAAAGGTTCAAGGGTTAATCCTTTGAGTTTTAGCCCAATATTAGTTACGCATCTCCCTATGTTTTTGATAGCAAACATTTGTCCAAGAACAACGTGAAAAACAGCTTCTAAACGGCTTCCTGCCATTCCGATAGGTTCGCGCACTTCTTCTTGGTCATCGACTGTATATTCTTGTGGAAGAATATGTACAATTTCTTCACCTGGAAGCATTGACATACGTAAAACACGCTGACGAAGTTGCTCCAAATCAGAGAAATCAATCATTTTTTCGGGGTCTTCACGTACGATATAATCTGAAAATTCTGTACTATGAATATGTTGTCCTGCGATACCAACTTCAACTTCAGTAATGGTCAAATTACCTCCTGCATTAGCTTCTGCTTGTTGTACCGCTGCCTGTATAGATTGCATTGTTTGGGCGAAATTGGTTACTACTCCTCGCGACACGCCTTCGCTTTTAGCTTTACCAATGCCTATAATTTCTAATTTACCATACTGATTTTCAGTTCCTACCATTGCAACAATCTTGGTAGTTCCTACATCTAATCCGACCGTATATTTTGCCATAACTACTTGTGAATGATTAGCTTAAAAAATTATTTGTTTTTACAAAAATTCCAAAAGTTAATTTTTATTTTGTAACCTTGAAAGTGCAAAAATAATCTTTTAAAAATAAAAAATTAGAATTTTATGATTTCTTTAAAAATAAAATTAATTTTAGAGCCTTTTTTCTAATTATTTTTTTAGTTTTTTCAGCCTTAAAAAATACATCATAGTTGAGTCGCTTTGGTACAAACTACTTGATTACTATATCGCAAGTTAACACGTGTGTATTTGTCCAAAATATTATCTTTGTTAGCTTTTTTATAAAAGGCTTTCAGATTGTCAAATTTTATTTTCAAATTGCTTACATCGCCCAAAATTACATCAAAATTGGCAATTCTCATCTTCAATCGAAATATTTTTTTATCAACAATGATTTCAGTTATGTTTTCTGACAGAAATTTATCATCATAAATATGCTTGGCAACTCTATATATGTCTTCTAATTCTTGGTCGCTGAATGTTCCTATGATTAAAGGAACACGTGCTGAATATGCTTTAGATAAAGGCATTTGTTTTCCTTTATTATCCAAATAGTAAAAATTATTACCACTGAAAACTCGGGCAATAGGTTCTCGTTGTTTGATTTTGGTTTTCAAAATTCCGTCAATAGTCATATACACTTCCGAATTTTCGACCATAGGATTATTATCCAATCGATTTTCTAAAGTGTTTATTTTCAATAAGTTTTTCTTTAAAGAAGTTTCTTGGTCAATATCATTGAACAGAATTTCGCGTATATTTTCATCTGTAATATACACATTTTGATTTCCAAAATAATCTATCTGTACTTCCTTTATATGCCGTTTTTCACTTCGAAAAGAAGCAAGTGCTTGCAAAAGAATCGGAAGTACAATGATAGTTATAACTTTTAGAATTTTAATAGTTCGATTCATTTCCCAGATAATATTCGATTTCTCGTTCTTGTATATAAATTAAATCTTTAAGGTCGTTGTTAAAGGTAATTTTTTGAATTCGGCGTAACCAATTTCCATAATTGTCAAAAGAAAGATATGTATAATATTCCGTTTCTGTATAATCATCTTCCTGCATTTGCATTTTAGTAAGATTTCCTTTTTCATCGTAAAAATAGGTATAGATTCGACCAAAACCAGTGTTAAAATATACCAATTTTCTGTCGGAATTATATTTCAATGTTTGTTTATATTCTTGATGTTCAGTAAAATCTTCCTGCTTTATACTAATACAATCTCCGTAATTGTTATAAGTATATGTGTTTTTATATGATAATTCTTTTTTTTCACATTCTTCAATACAATCGTATATAGTTTCTACCCACTGATTTTTTGTTTTTGTGTAAAAAGATATTTCATAAATGGTATTATTATCTTTTCTAATTTTGTTTACGTTCTTTCAAAATTCCGTCATTGTCATACAAATACACCATCGTTGTATAAAAATTCGTATTTGAAACAGAACGATATTCGAATCGGGTTTTGTTACCTTTTTCATTGAAAAATATAGCTATATGGCTATTTAAGTGATTATTTATTTGTCCTTTTACAATCTGTCCATTTTTTTAAAAGTTTGATAAGTGATTGTTTTAACAAATTTAACTTTTCCATTTAAAAGATTCTCCCGCCAATTAAATTCATATTCTTGAGAAAAAACGATTGTGGATATTAACCCGCATATTAGTGTAATTTTATATTTTATTTTTATACTGATGAAATTGTAAGATTTATATAGATTATTTATAGCAAAACAAATCATACTTTTAAACATTTAAAAATTTTCAAAACAATGAAGAAGTCAAAACATTTTCTATTTCTAATAATTTTTGTTTTCGCCAAAGACCTCCTGCATAGCCGACTAATGTCCCGTTACTACCAATCACTCGATGGCAAGGAATTAGGATAGAAATTGGGTTTTTCCCATTAGCCGAAGCTATTGCACGAATGGCTTTATGATCTCCATATTGTTGTGACTGCTGTTTGTATGAAATGGTCTGTCCATATGGAATGGTTTGTAAAATTTGCCATACTTTTTGCTGAAAACATGTTCCAATAGGAGATAGTTGCGTTGAAAAACAAGTAAGTTTTTGGTCAAAATAAGCATTGAGTTCATTTTGTAATTGTTCTGAAAAATTATTTTCTACAAAGTTTATTTTTTCTCCAAAATATTTTTCAATATTACTTTGTGTTTTTTGAAGTTTCTGATTATCAGTGTATTCCAAAAGGCATAAAGTAGCATTTTTAAAAATAGCTAACATTTCTCCCAAAAGAGTTTGCATATACGCTGCCGTTAGTTGTGGTTCGTTGTGATTCATTTGTTTTTATTGAGTAATTGTTTTTTGATTTTTTCAACTTCTGCACCGATGTCGCCTGCTCCTGCGGTAATTAACACTTCTGAAGGATTTTTCTTAATCCAATCCAACAAATCTTCTTTTCTGATTAAAATTTTCTTTTTTGAAAGAACTTTCTCCAATAGCCATTGAGAAGAAATACCTTCGATAGGTAATTCGCGAGCTGGATATATGTCTAATAAAACAATTTGGTCAAATTGTGCTAAACTCTTAGCAAATCCGTCTGCAAAATCGCGAGTGCGTGTATATAAGTGCGGTTGAAAAATAATAGTAACCTCTTTATTTGGGTGCATTTCGCGTACAGCTTGATATAAAGCGTTGAGTTCCGTCGGATGATGTGCATAATCGTCTATAAATACTTGATTTTCAGTGCGAATCTGATATGAAAATCGACGTTTTACTCCTTTAAAGGTAATTAGAGCTTTTGCTAAAATATCAATTGAAAACCCTGCTTGATGCCCCATCGCTACAGCAACCAAAGCATTGAGCAAATTATGCCTTCCTGGTTTGGCAAAAATACAATTTTTTATAATTTTTCGCTCATTGCTTTGCAAATCAGGATATTCAATATCGAAAAGATATGCTCCATTTTGTATAGAAACATTTTTAATTATATAATCAGACAATTCTTCAATTCCATAAGTCAATCCGTTAAAACTCAAATTATTACGAACAATCAATTTCCCATTAGGTTTCAATTGTTTTGTGAAATCATAAAAACCTTTTTCAAATTCTTCTTCATTTCCGTAAATATCCAAATGGTCAGAATCTATTGCTGTAATACAAGCAATATCGGGAGAAAGTTGTAAAAAAGAACGGTCAAATTCGTCTGCTTCAACTACAGTTATTTCATTTCCGTGAAGCACCAAATTACTATTGAAATTTTCACAAATTCCTCCCAAAAAAGCACTTATCGACGCCTTGGCTTCAACTAAAATATGAGCCAAAATACTACTGGTGGTTGTTTTGCCATGTGTACCTGCTACGGCAAGGCAAAATGTATTACGTGTAATAGCGCCAAGTACTTCTGAGCGCTTCATTACTTGATAATTGTTCTGTAAAAAATAATCTAACTCTGAAAGTTTTTTAACCGCTGGAGTATATACAACCAATGTTTCAGATGAATTTTTAAATGCTGCTGGTATCAAGCGGATATCATCTTGAAAATGAATTTCAATCCCCTGATTTTGCAAAAATTCGGTAATGTCAGTTTTAGTTCGGTCATATCCAGATACTTTTTTGCCATTTTTAGCAAAATATTGTGCCAAAGCTGACATTCCAATTCCACCAATCCCTATCAGATATATATTTTTATAACGATGTAATTCCATTTTCAATGAAAAAAAATTATCTTTCTGGCGCAAAGATAGGCATTTTACGAAAAAATTTTTGAAAAAATAGAAAGTTTTTTTATAATCAATACAAGAAGGCGAGTAAAACAGAAGTAATTATAAAAGATAAATAGAAGTTATTTCTTTTGGCTTAAAAATACTATTTTAGGAGCTCTATTTTTACTCAAAAATTTATGAAAAAAGCATGTTAAAAAGGTTTTCTTCTAGATTATTAGTGGAATAAAAATTCATAAACAAGTACTTTTTTTTACTAAATAAAATTTACAATTAACTGATTATTAGTGTTTTATTATTTTTGATTAGTACTTTTTTTATGTTATATGTTTTTTAAGGAAGATATATAGAATAATTTTGTTATGTGATTTGAAAGAAAAACTTTTCGTGAAAAATTATATTTACCAAACAAATTAAAAATAACTTTATGAACACATTAAAGAAACATTTATTATGGAGTTGTGTCCTATTCTTTGGAATAATTACTTGGGCAACTGCCCAAACGTATTCAAAGGTATCAGGAATAATAACTGACCAAGCAGATATGCCACTTATGGGAGTTTCTGTTGTACAGAAAGGAACAACCAAAGGAGTTTCTACGGACATAGATGGGAAATTTGAACTTAGCAACATTCCTAGTGGAGCTATTTTACAAATTTCTTATATAGGGTTTAAATCCATTGAAATGCCAATAACATCTACAAAAGTGAATATCCGTTTGGAAGAAGAAACAGAACAATTAGAAGAAGTTGTACTCATTGGTTACGGAACTCAGAAAAAAGGAGATGTAACCACCGCCATCACTTCAGTTTCTACCAAAGATTTGGACGAGCGTCCTGTTACATCAGCTGCACAAGCCATTCAGGGGAAAGCAGCAGGGGTGCAAGTAGTACAGCCCAGTGGGCAACCAGGTGCGGGGCTATCGGTTCGTATTCGCGGAAACACATCTATTAGTGCCTCGAACGAACCACTCTATGTAGTGGACGGTGTGCCAGTGCAGGACATCAATGGGCTTGCTCCGACAGATATTCAAGATATGCAAATCTTGAAAGATGCTTCATCATCAGCTATCTATGGTTCGCGTGCAGCAAATGGAGTGGTACTTATCACTACCAAACAAGGTCGTAAAAACGAAGAAGCTAAGATTTCTATCAATTCGTATGTTGGAGTTTCAGAAGTAGCCAATAAAATCAATTCGCTCAATACGGCTCAGTATAAAGAACTTATGGATGAGATGAAAAAAATAACGCTCCCTGCAGGACTTACTGACCGTACTGATTGGTACAAAGAGACATTCCGCACAAGTTTCAATCGGAATTATCAAGTTTCAATCTCTGACGCTACCGAAAAAACAAGTTATTATTTGTCAGGAGGTTATACCAAAAATGATGGAGTTATTAACACGACATTCTTTGAGCGCTATAACGTTCGTTTAAACTTAGAAAATAAAACTAAAAAATGGCTTACTTTAAGTACAAACTTGTCCTATTCTGATTACTCGTCTAACGGAATTATCACAGGGCAAGGGTCTAATCGAGCAGGAGTGGTACTTTCAGTAATTAACACTCCTACGTATGCCCCTATTTGGAGTGATAAAGTAGGCGAAGAAGGTTGGTATTATTATAATTTCTATGGAGCGAATATTACACATCCTGTTTCCAATATTTCAAGAACTTCAAGTAATATTACAACTAATAACAGATTTATCGGGAATGGTTCAGCTACAATTCATTTTACTGATGATTTGAAATTCAAATCTGTAGTTGCTTTTGAAAGACATAATTATAAATCTAATCAATGGTTAGACCCACTCCTTACAAGTTGGGGACGACAACACTTTGGTACATCATCTGATGTGAGAAGTACTCATACGGTGCTTACATTTGATAATTTATTGACCTATGACAAATCTTTCGGAAAACATTCTTTGTCACTTTTGGCAGGTACTTCTGGAACAACTTCAAAATGGTCTCAAAGTTCAATGTATGCTTCACATTTTCTTTCGGCAGATATAAAAACGCTTAATGTAGCTAATAAAATAGAACAAAATAGCGGAACTCAAGCGAATGAATGGGCTATGATGTCGTATTTAGGGCGTATATCATATAATTATGATAGTCGTTATTTGCTAACAGCTAATTTCCGTGTCGATGGTTCTTCTAAATTGGCACCTGGCAAACGATGGGGTTACTTTCCGTCAATTTCGGTAGGTTGGAGAGTTTCTAATGAGGAATTCTTAAAAGAGATTGATTGGCTTTCTGAATTGAAGATTCGTGGTGGTTGGGGACAAGTAGGTAATCAAGCTGGTATTGGAGTTTATGAATATTTGCAAAAATACAACGTAACACGACAAAATTGGTGGGAAGCTGGCAAAGAACACGCTTTGGTTACCTTATCACCATCATCGTTTTCCAATAAAGACCTCACTTGGGAAACTACCACACAAACCAACGTAGGACTTGACTTAGGATTGTTTGACAACCGCGTGGCATTAACCTTAGATGCCTATTACAAAAAAACAACAGACCTGCTGATGAATGTAGCACTCCCTGCCACTTCCCCAATTCCAAATATATACAGAAATGAGGGAGAAATGACCAATAAAGGATTTGAAGTAGGACTTAACACTCGCAACTTCATCGGAACATTTAATTGGGATACTCAATTCAACATTTCTTTCAATAGAAATAAATTGACAAAACTTTCGTTACAAAAAATATACTATTACGGAAATACTTCGGAAGCAATGGCTGAATCTATCGTGCGTATTGCCGAAGGGGAGCCTATCGGAAAATTCTGGGGATATATCAGTGACGGAGTTGATCCACAAACGGGAAACATTATGTACAGAGATATAAATGGAGACGGAAAAATATCCGTAACAGACAAAACTTACATCGGTGACCCGAATCCAGACTTTACTTTTGGTCTGACAAATAATTTTTCGTACAAAAACCTTACGCTTAACGTATTCTTACAAGGCTCGTACGGAAATGATATATTTAACGCTTCACGAATTGAAACCGAAGGTATGTATAACGAGAATAATCAATCAACCGAAGTGCTAAGACGTTGGCGTAACCCAGGTGATATTACTGACATACCTCGTGCTGTTTCTTCGGTAGAGAACATAAAAGCATCGTCTCGCTGGGTAGAAGATGGGTCGTACCTTCGTGTAAAACAGGTTACATTGTCTTACGACTTACCTATCGAACAGCTAAAACGTTATGGACTTCGCAAAATACAACCATACTTAACAGCCGAAAACCTATTTACTTGGACAAAATACAAAGGCTTTGATCCAGAGGTCAATCAATTCTCGGGTAATAGTGTTATACAAAGTGTAGATTGGGGTACATACCCACAGGTGAAAACCTTTATTTTTGGACTTAATGTTGAATTTTAAAAACGAATGTTATGAAAAGATGTATTTTAACAACCACACTGATAGTATTTTTGCTGGTATCGTGTGATTTAGATAAAGACCCCATTGACCAATTCAGTGAAATAACAATAGAATCAGAAGAATCAAATCAAGGGACAAGATATTCCACATATGCAGAGATGAAAGCGGCTTACGAAGGTATTTATGCCTTTGTGAAAGGTTCTGGACAAGAAGGCTGGATGTTAGACTTTTTGCAAAATACTGAAACTCGTGCCGATAATGCCTATGCGGGGGCTACATCTGCTGAAATCGTGGCGATTGAGCAAAATGCAACCGATCCGATTAACAAAAACGTAGTGCGTGATTGGAAATTTTACCTATCGGGTATTAACAGAGCCAATAATGTAATTTTTTACATAGACGATGTTCCTGACCCAAGTTTGACTGCCAATGATAGAAACTTATGGAAATCAGAAGCTTTGATAATGAGAGCTTGGTTTTTGTTCGATATGGTACGATTCTATGGAGATTTACCCATACCTGCTGATAAGGCACCTATCATTTCGTCTGAAAATATAGATAAGGTTTACAAATTATTATACCCCGAAAGGCTTCCTGTTGAGCAAATATATCATCAGATTATAGACAACTTGGAGCAAGCTCTAAAACACGCTCCCAATGTAGATGTTTCTAATAAGTTTTTATTTAGTAAGGCTGTTGCCAATGCTCTTTTAGCCAAAGTATATGCCGAGAAACCAGTACGTAATTATAACAAAACCATTCAATATTGTGATGCAGTTATTGCCGATGGTTTTACATTGCTACCCAATTACAGAGATTTATTTCAGCTCAATGATACCAAAACAGATGTAAAACTACGTAATAGTTCGGAATCAATTTTTGAAATTTCTTATCAAGGAGGAGGTACGTGGCTACCAGGTCTGTTTGGTAAAAATTATTTGAATCCTAATAGTCGGTATGATTGGGCAAAATGGGTAACTCCTTCGCGTGACCTCATTGCAGCTTTCGATGCACAAAACGATACTATTCGTAAAAATCAAGCTATCGTATGGGGACAACCTTCGTGGGAAATTTATTATCCATCAACCAATTATCCGTTTATGTATAAAATACGTTCAAGTCATAGTAGTATTATCAAAATTCGCTTAGCAGACATTCTATTGCTCAAAGCAGAAGCCTTGGTAGCTACGGGCGACCTTACAGGAGCTGCTACATTGATAAATCAGGTGCGTGCAAGAGTGCATTTGCCTGCCCTTTCATCAGCGATAACAAGTTCTGCCGATGCAATGAAGCAAGCGGTACTAGACGAACGCCGTTTAGAATTGGCTTTTGAGGGACATCGTTGGTTTGATTTGGTGCGAAATGATAAAGCTATTGAGGTGGTCAATTCGCTCAACTCCCGAGACTCTGGGCGTTTGAAAATGATATATAAACTTAACGAGAATACAATTTTGTATCCTATTCCTTTGGAAGAAATAGAAAAAAATACAAATTTGAAACAAAATCCAGGGTACTAAACCCTATAAAATCTACGAAAGTGTATTAAAATCATTTTATTTCTTATATCAATTACTTGGAAAGTTCATCTACTTGGCGGAAGTCTAAGGTAAGCACTTCCGCTAAGTAGAAACTCTCAGCAAGTCAAACGCACGAAAATTTTGAAGCAATATCAAAAATAGAAGGAATGAATTCAAATCATTTTATTTTAGGCTTGTCAGTTCGAGTGAATTTTATCGGAGTGATAGTGTAGATAAAATTTGTATCGAGAACAACACACTTCTCAATACGATTTGTTCCATTTCGTTACACAAATCACTTCAAGTAACAGTGGGCTAACAGATTTTTTTAAAATCAATAATCTAAAATAATTTTTATACGTACATTTGTATCCAATTTATAATAAGATGAAAACAAAAATCATAACAATACTCATCAGTTGTTGGGCGATTGTGTCTTGTTCCAACAATGATAACACCACTAGTAAGGATAGAAAAGAAGAAATACCTCTAATAAAAACTACTTGTACAATCAATGAGCTACAAGAGGGTAAGGTCTCGATAATGGTAAGTACAGGCAATCGTGCCAAAACTTTTGAATGTAACACTGAGGATTTGATACAAGTATCAAGTGGTGGTTCAAATATTCTCATAGATAAATCAACAAAGTACCAAACCATTTACGGCTTTGGTGCTGCTATAACGGGTTCTACCTGCTATAATTTGCTAAAAATGAACCCTGAAGACAGAAAAAACTTCCTCAAAGAGACTTTTTCGGTTACCGAAGGGCTTGGGCAGAGTTATATCCGTGTGCCAATAGGCTGTTCGGACTTCTCTCTGAGCGAATATACGTGCTGTGATAAGGAAGGTATAGAGAATTTCGCCTTTACGGAAGAAGAAACGGCGTACATTATTCCTATTCTGAAAGAAATTTTGGCTATAAATCCTGATATTCAGATTATCGGTTCGTCGTGGACAGCCCCTCGATGGATGAAAGTAAATAATCTCACCGATTTAAAACCACATTATCAGTGGACAAGCGGACATCTAAACCCCAAATATTACGACGATTATGCCACCTACTTCGTGAAATGGATTCAAGCGATGAAAAGTTATGACATAACAGTCGATGCCATTACCATTCAAAACGAACCGCTCAACCGGGGCAATTCGGCTTCGATGTTTATGGGCTGGGAAGAGCAGTTGGCATTTATCAAAACTGCCTTAGGGAAGAAACTGGCACAGAGTGGGCTAAAGACCAAAATATATCTGTTTGACCATAACTTCAACTACGATAATATGGCTGACCAAAAGGATTATCCGCTGAATATCTACCAAGATGCTGAGGTAGCACAGCAGGTAGCAGGAGCTGCCTACCACAATTACGGAGGAAATTATAACGAGCTGGACAAAATACACGCTCAGCGTCCCGACAAAGAACTCATCTTTACCGAAACTTCTATCGGAGAATGGAACGATGGGCGAAATCTGGGACGCCACTTGGTAGAGGATATGGAGCAAATAGGTACAGGATTGCTTAATAATTGGTGTCAAGCAGTGATTGTTTGGAACTTGATGCTTGATGAAAATGGGGCTCCAAATCGCGAACACGGATGTAAAACCTGCTTTGGTGCGGTAGATATTAATTCGAAAGATTATGAAACTTTGACCAAAAACTCACATTATTACGTCATCGGGCATCTTTCGTCTGTGATAAAGCCTAATGCAGTGCGTATCAAACACACGATAAGCAACCTCTCGGGGGTAGATTGTTCTGCATTCGAAAATAAAGACGGAAGTTATGCAGTAGTGGTATTGAACAAGAATCAGAGTGCAAAAGAAATCGTCATAAGTGACGGAGTAAAACGCTTCAAATATACCATTCCGGAGAATGCGGTGGCTTCCTTCCGATGGAAATAGGAGTAAGAAGGGGGAGGTAAATTGATAAATCTTTACAGATTTGTAATGTTTTTAGCACAGAAAAGTCTCAAACCTATCGGAT
>NZ_BPMA01000015.1:17997-45263 GCF_026005215.1 Capnocytophaga catalasegens
AAGTCTCAAACCTATCGGATTTACAAAGTTTTGTGGTCATAAAAGCCTTAAACTGAGTGATTTTATACTTTTACATCCACATTAAAAGCATCAAACCAAAATGTTTTATACATAATAGAGAGATGAAAAATAATAAATAATTTTACATAATATGAAAAAAATAGCAACATTCTTAACTATCTGTTGGGTTTTGACCGCATCGGCACAGACCACAACCATAAAAGAAAAGATTCCTTTTACACAAACCGACCAAACAGCGTGGATAAAACGTTATCAGCACGATATAGATAGCTATAAGAAAGAAAACAAGCAAATAGACCTAAGTTGTGATGTACTTTTCCTTGGTAGTTCTTCTATCAACTTATGGAAAACCATCTACGAAGACTTTGCTCCACTGAAAATCATTCGTCGTTCCTACGGAGGGGCTGCCCTACGCGATATGATTTACAATTATAAAGTGATAGCGAAGCCTTACAAACCTAAGAAAATCGTCTTGTACGTAGAAAATGATTTGGGAGCTCACAAAGAGGGCGTTTCGGCAGTGAAGTGTTTTGATTTGTTTCGTATTTTTATTGCAAAATTAAAGAAGAGTCATCCGAATGTACCGCTGTATGTAGTGTCGTTAAAGCCGTCAGAACACAAAGCCGACCAGCTTGCTGACCAACTATTGGTCAACGGAATGCTCGAACGCTATGCTAAAGAGCAAAACTACACCTACATTGATATAACCCGAGTGATGTATGATGAACAGGGCAACCTACGGAAAGATATTTTCGTGGAGGATAACCTACATCTGAACGCCGAAGGGTATCGCCTCTGGACGGAAATTATAAAACCCTATTTGATAAACTAAGAATTCATCTTAATTATAACAAGATAAAAGAACAATCACTGATGAATATATATTTCTTTTAGTGATTAACGGTACACTATATGTGTGATTTTTAAAATTGTAATAGTTATCAGTGATGCAGGAGGAGACCTATTCATAATTTAAAGTTATTATAACAATAAGGTACTTTCATCAGCCATAAGTCTTTCTCTTGCAAAACTGGTAAAACTGATTTTAAAACGAAGCGATTTTAAAATGTTTTGCCTATCAAATGCACGAAAAATTTGAAGCAGTACTGAAATAAGGAGCGGATGAGTTCAAACACATTCTGTTTTGATGCTCGTCAGTTCGATTGAATTTTATTGGAGTAATAGCGTAGATAAAATTTGTATCAAGAACTAATACTTTTCGATACGATTTGCATAGCAAAGTGAAACAAATCATTCGAAATAACGAATGTTACATACTAAACATACCCACGATTAAATTAAAATTAAAAATATACTATGAAGAAAATATCTTTGAAAGCTGTTTTCCTCGCTTTGGTAGCCACTACGCTATCAGCACAGGAGAAACTACCCACGTATTTAGATACTTCCAAGCCCATTGAAGAGCGTATTGAAGATGCTCTTTCACGAATGACCTTGGAGGAGAAAGTAGCGATGTGCCACGCACAATCCAAGTTCAGCTCACCAGGAGTGCCTCGACTCGGTATTCCTGAGAATTGGATGACCGATGGGCCACACGGCATACGCCCCGAAGTTCTTTGGGACGAGTGGAATCAAGCAGGCTGGGCAAACGATGCTTGTACGGCATTCCCTGCACTAACGTGCCTCGCCGCTTCGTGGAATCCGCAGATGGGGGAGCTTTACGGAAAAGCCATTGGAGAAGAAGCTCGTTACCGAAACAAAAATGTACTTTTAGGGCCGGGGATTAACATTTATCGTACCCCGTTGAACGGACGTAATTTTGAATATATGGGCGAAGACCCTTACTTGGCGTCCAAAATGGTAGTGCCTTACATTCAAGGGGTTCAGTCCAACGGCGTAGCTGCCTGCGTGAAGCATTACGCACTGAACAATCAGGAGATTAACCGCCATACAGTCAATGTTATTGTAGACGATAGAGCTTTGTACGAAATCTATCTACCTGCTTTTAAGGCCGCTGTACAAGAAGGCAAAACGTGGACAATTATGGGTGCTTACAACCGATACAAAGACCAATGGGCGAGCCAAAATAAATACCTCTTGGTAGATATTCTCCGTGGTGAATGGGGATTTGATGGAGCTGTAGTATCGGACTGGGGCGGAGTGAATAATACCGACCACGCGGCTTTACACGGGCTGGATATGGAATTCGGAACGTGGACTGATGGGCTTACCGAAAACAAATCCAATGCGTATGATAATTACTACCTGGCACAACCCTTTCTCGCCAAATTGAAATCAGGAGAAATAAAGCAAGAAGTTGTCGATGAAAAGGTTCGCAACATTTTGCGTCTGGTTTTCCGTACCAATATGAATCCGAATCGTCCGTTTGGGTCGTTTGCCTCTCCTGAGCATTTTGCGGTAGCTCGAAAAGTAGGGCAGGAGGGTATCGTTCTGCTTAAAAACGATAAAAATGTATTGCCTATCAACCTCCAGAAAGCAAAACGCATTGCTGTAATTGGGGAGAATGCTATCAAAGTAATGACCGTAGGCGGAGGAAGCTCCTCGCTGAAAGCCGTTCACGAAATATTACCACTTGATGGGCTGAAAGCACGTATCGGCAGCGATGCAGAAGTGGTTTTTGCTCGGGGGTATGCCAGCGATGATTACAAAGACCAAGACGGACTCAGTGCAGGGCAAAACATTGTAGATAAACGTCCCGCAGCCGAACTAATCGCCGAAGCAGTAAAAGTAGCCAAGACGGCAGATTATGTTATCTTCGTAGGTGGTCTTAACAAACACGACGGGCAAGATTGTGAGGGCAACGACCGCAAATCATACGGACTTCCTTACGGGCAAGATGCCGTGATTAGTGCTTTGGCAAAAGCTAATAAAAATCTGGTGGTGGTAATGATTTCGGGCAATGCCGTGGCAATGCCGTGGGTGAAAGAAGTTCCTGCTGTCGTTCAGAATTGGTATTTAGGTTCAGAAGCAGGTAATGCACTGGCAGATATTTTGCTTGGTGATGTGAATCCTTCGGGGAAGCTGCCTTTTACGTTTCCTGTAAAATTGGAGGATAACTCAGCCCACGCTTTGGGAGAGTACCCTGGTGGAGAGAATGAAACCTATAAAGAAGGCATTTTGGTAGGTTACCGCTGGGCAGATACGAAAAATATCAAACCGCTATTTGCATTCGGTCACGGGCTTTCTTACACGACATTTGAGTACGGAAAGGTTTCTGCCGACAGAAAAACAATGTCCGAAAACGACAAGATTACCTTCTCTGTCAAAGTCAAAAATACAGGAAAGCGAGACGGAGCTGAGGTAGTTCAGCTTTATATTCGTGATGTGGAATCGTCTGTGTTGCGTCCTTATAAAGAGTTAAAAGGTTTTGAAAAAGTATATCTGAAAGCAGGAGAAAGCAAAACAATTAAGTTTACAATTGACAAAGAAGCCCTTTCTTTCTTCGATGATAAAAAACATCAATGGACAGCCGAGAAAGGGGATTTCGAAGCCATCATCGGGAGTTCATCTGCTGATTTGAAAACGCAAACCCGATTTACTTTGGAATAAAAAAGATAGTTTCTAAAGTCTTGCAAAAGATTTTCTGACCCTGAATGGCTTTGTTCAGAGTCTTTTTATTTGTATTTGTTTCAAAAAAGGGACTTGTCATAGCCAATTGACAAAAAAAACGTATCTTTGCACCGACTTTGATAATAGTTTCACAATAGAATAAAAACATTCGGTTACATTGTAATCGCTACTAACAATATTTACAATGAAATACACATCGTTTATTGCTGTTTTCTTCTGTTTGGTGCAGCATATCACGGCACAACATTTGGTTCAAACCAATATCAAATCCTCAGAAGTCCGTGCGTTATTCTCAGCAGAAAATCTGCAATGGGACATTCCTGTCAGTGCTACCGAGCACGTTACTTTGCAGTGGCATTACCGCTCTTCTTCTTTCTCTGAAAAAGAAGGGATTCGTACTTTTGTGGGGTATCAGGGAAGTGCGATGATAGCCTCGTTGTCGATTCGCAAGGAAGTTGTAACAGCAGAAGTATCGTACCAAGGCAAACAAATACAGATACATACTTCCGAAAAGGGATTCTTGCAACTATCCTCAGCCACAGCAGAACACAAATGCGGTACTTGTACCAAAGGCAATTGTGAAACGCACACCCATAGAAAGCCGTCCCCAGCTTTGGCAGCACACACTACCGGAACTTCTAATAAAATAACGAATCGTGATGTGCTTTTTGTCTATCGATTGGCATTGCCTGTTTCAAAGAAAAGTTTTACCGATAAGTTTATCTCAAATACAGAGAGCGTCAAACATTTTTGGGCAAGAGTAGAAACAGAACTCAACGAGGTGTATATGCGTGATATAGGTATCAAGTTTGAGGTAATAAATGACGAAAAGCTGATTATAAAAACAGACAATCATTTGTTCGACAATCGTGATGCTGACCATATTATCAACAATGCTACGGCTCAAATCGATGCACTTATCGGGAGAGAAAACTATGATTTGGGTATGGTTATCACTACCTATCTTTCTAATGATTACAGCGGATTGGCAAGTCTTGATGGGGCATACGGCTGGAACAAAGGAGCGGGGGTTTCGTATCCATATTCACTGACTATCGCTCACGAAATAGGGCATCAGTTTGGTTCGAAGCATACTTTCACCACGGGCGGAATTATCAGTTATTATACCGAAACGGGCGTGGGGCAATCGCTGATGAGCTATGGTTCTCCGGGGACTTTCTTCTCACAAGTGAGCGTTTATGCCATCAGAAATAAGTTAGCCGATTTATGGTATTACAGCGATACGAAAAGAACGAATTTGATAAAAATCAATGAAAATTTTGACCATATCAACCATCCTTATGGTATTCAACTTACCAATCAATCTCCTGTAATTGACCGAAGTAAGCTCAAAAAAGAATATACGATTCCGCAATATACCTACTTCCAATTTCAAATTTCCGCCACCGATGCCGATGATTCGCAGCTGCTGTATATGGCACAACAAGCCGATATAAACAAACAAAATCAAGCCAAGTTTTATACCTATCAGCCGACACATCGTAATACGATTGCCTTCCAACCTTCGTACACCGATAACGGAGCTTTCGATGACACGCGTCATTATGTAAAGCAGGGCGATTTTACTTTCTGGTTGGGCGTGAGTGATGCCAACACAGCCGAGCAAAAACCCGTAAAGTACGATGTGTTTGAAACCAAAGTGAAATTCGTCGCGGGGAAGTCCTTCGATATACTGACCAACACCAAAAGTGAATACAAAGTAGGCGAAAAACTTACCCTAAAATGGCAAGTAGATGACAATATTTTCGACCCAAATAGCAAAGTCCGAATTCTACTTTCCGATGATTTGGGCAAAACTTTCCAACATATCTTGGTTTCTTCTACCGAGAACGATGGAGAGTGTGAAATCACCATTCCTGATATTTTAATAGGCGAAACAGAATTTGGTAAAAACAAGAAAATTAACCTCCCTGCGGGGGTATTTAAGGTGGAGGTCATTGACCATATTGCCTATGCGATTACCAATATCGCTCCGTACAAAAAAGTAGATAATAAGAATGTCCCTTACGGAGGATTCAGAATCGTTTCTGATGGAAATAATCCTCCTGCTGCGTTGCAATTCGTGGGCGATTTGCCTCAGAATACAACAGTTAGTTGCCCCAAAAACATTCCTGCCAAAGAGCATCTGCAAGTTACGGGCGGATGTAATCCCAAAGTGGCGGTCGGAGAGGTTGTTAAAAACCAATCTTGTGCAAATAGTTATACCATTGAGCGTACTTATACTGCTTCGGACGAATGTGGAAGCTCCCTGATTTCTCACACGCAAATCATTACCGTTAAAGATGATGTTAATCCCGTTTTTAGTGGGACTTTGCCGATAGATGTTTCTATTGAGGAAGGAGAAAGCATTCCCGCTCAGGCAGATTTGACCGCTACGGACAATTGTTCTGCCAATGTAAATGTTTTAAAATCAACAGAAAACAGCCAAGAAGCAGACCGCAAGATAATTATCTACCGATGGACGGCAACCGACTTATGCGGAAATAAAGCGGTACACCAACAAAAAATAACTATCAAACCCAAATCCGAAGGAGGTACGAATAATGCCCAACGTGCGGCAGATAGTACCGGAAATGAAATTATCGTTTATAATGCTGTTTCTACTGATTTTGGTTCAGAAAATTATCTAAAAATAGGAAATTCAGACCGATTTAGAGCTTTGCACATCGAAATTTACAATGAATTGGGACAAAAAGTATATCAATCGAAGCATTATGGACAGAAAGGAGAGGTTTTCCGAGGATATTCCAACGTAAATGGTGTGGTTGGCAAAGGAAAACGACTTCCGTCAGGGACGTATTTCTATATTTTGAAATATCAAACCTCACAAGGAAACAACCAAAGTAAAAGGGGATTCCTGTTTGTGCAATAGAGTTCATCAATGTAGGAGTAAATGGCAGTTTGCCCAAAAATAGAATTAACGTATTGTTTTGGCTTTCGTCAGTTCGAGTAAAGTCGCCAAAGCGAGTATGTGGAATTATCGGAATGCTAACACAGATAAAATTTGTATTGAGAATCAAACACTTCTTGATACGATTAAGACAAAAAAATGAGACTAATCTTATTGAAGAGTCTCATTTTTACAAATGTACTTTATACAAATGTTTAATTTACAGTAACATCAATTTCTTGTGTAATAAGTTTATCAGAGTCTAAACTATGTTGGTAAGAAACACGTAATTTAAAAGTTCCTTTTTTGAATACTTTAAGAAGTCCCTCTTTGGTTATTTCTGCCATATAGCTATCACTCATATTATATACATTAAAGAGCACTTTTACATAAGGACTTTTAGATTTTCCCTTAACAATTTCTTCCACTTTCTTATTGTCATTAAAAGAAGTAATAGTAATTAATTTTTCAGTTCTATTTTGAATAGTTAGCGTTTTGTTTGTTGCTTCATTTACAATTATTTTGGTAACAGGAATAAAGACTCTTATGTGAATTGTGGTTTCTGCACCAAATCCATCATTTGCTGTTCCTATGATGTTTGCTGTTCCTTCTTTTAAAAGTTTGTAATTACCCTCTTCATCGATAGAAACTACTTCGCTATTATCTGATTTCCAAGACACCGTGTCATCAGACGCAGGAGATTCTTTGTCAAGTCCTATCGTATCGTATTTTATCTTTCCTGAAACACCAACTTCATAAAGGCTACTCTGTAAGTTGATAGAATGAATTTCTTTAACAGGGTTATACACAGTTATTTTTATCTGAGCAGAAACACCACTTCCATCTTTGGCTGTTGCAATGATGGTCGCTTGTCTGTTTTGTTTTTTCAGTACGTAATATCTGCCATTTATATCTACTTTTACCACATCAGGGTTCAGCGATTTCCATTCTAAATTTTGATTGGTAGCGTTGGAAGGAGTTATAGTAACATTGAAATTTCCTTGCTGCCCAATTCTAAATTTTTCTTGTTCGATTTCAATTTTTTCAATCAGAATTTCTTTCTTAACTACCTTTACTTTAAGTTCTGTTTTTTTGTCAAAGGCACTAACAATAATAGTTGCATCACCTTCTTTAAGAGCTGTTATAGTGAAGTTTTTTCCATTTTTTTCAACTTTAATAATATCCGAAGATGGAGTTATTGAAAAATCTTTTGCATCACCTTCGCTTGTTATTGAAATAGTTTTGCTATCACCTACTTTTAGTTTAATAGTAGTGTTTTCTGAAAGCAAAATATCAGGCATAGAAACGATAACATTTATATTCTTTGCTTTTCCTGCCGATTTGATAGAAACGGTTGTTTTTCCTACGCCAATTGCCTCAATGGTAAATTTATTTTCTTTTTGATTTACTTTGGCGATGGCTGTATTCTCCGATGTTATCTCAAAATCTTTCCCATTTCCTCCACTAACTGTGATTGATTTTGAAATTTCGCCTATTTTAAGCTCTAAATTAGCCCTTTCAGAAATCTGAATTTCAGAAATCTGCGTTTGTGGAGTATTTTCATCTTTTCCACACGATGTTAATAGTAAGATACCATTAACGACCAACAATGTAATTGCTTTTCTCATAATGATTTGTATTTATATATTTGATTATTTCTGTACTGTTACAGGTGTTTGGTGAGTTATAAACAGGTGGGTAATTTTTATTGTTATAAATGAGGTTATTATTTATTTTCGGGGCAAAGGTACAAAATATTTTTAACTAATTCAGATTTTCAAAAAAATATATTTAGGTTAAAAAAAGAAAAATTATTCAAAAAAATTATATCTTTGTACCCTGATTGTATCCATTTTATATTTTTTGTAATAAATCTAATCAATGAAATACAAAACTATTACTACGCTCTTTTTGGTATGTTTTCAATGGATTTTCTCACAAGAAAACATCAAAACGCATTTAAAAATCAATGATATAGTAGCCCTTTTTTCTACCAGTTCAGTGCAGTGGGCGATACCTGTTTCGCAGTCAGAACAGCTGAATTTGCAATGGTACGAACGCAAAACCTCATTTACCGAGAAAGAAGGTATTCGCACTTTTGTAGGATATGAAAACGATTTATTTGTAGCAACATTGTCTATTTCAAAAGGAGGAGATAATATATCAGGAGACTTCACGTGGAAAGAAAATCAATGGAAAATAGCAACCACCAATGGCGGCTATCTCTCTATTTCCAAAGAAAATCCTCAAGGAGAATGTGGAGATTGCCGTAACGGACATTGTGATACGCATAACGACAAAAAATCCCATCGAAGCCCTTTAACTGCCAAATCAGAAAAAATTATTCGTGGAATCCATACAGAGTAACATGCTACGCGTATTCCGTTTAGCTGTATTGGTGGATAAACACTACTATAACATATTCGGAAGTAAGGATACCGTAAGGGCTTTTTGGAGCAGATTAGAAACCGTACTCAACGAATATTACACAAGAGATATAGGTATTAAGTTTCAGATAGTTGATAGAGACGAGTTAATTATTGATGAGAGTAAAGAGGCAATTTTTGACGGGCAAAAGGCTGATTATATGGTATCTAATACTACTGCTAAAATAGACGAACTTATTGGCAATAGTAGTTATGATGCAGGAATTTCCGTTTCGAGAAATAGTGATAGTAGTATCGGTGGATTAGCAACTACAGGTTCTGTGAAATTATCTAGAACAAAAGCTAGAGCAATGGCTAATAATAGTCCGCAAATTATTGCTCACGAACTCGGGCATTTGTTTGGTTCAGCACATACTTTCTCAGAGGGAGGATATGGTTCTTATCAAACCGAACCAGGTCGAGGACAATCCATAATGAGTTACGGAACTCCAGTTAACTTTTTTTCATTGCCAAGTGTTTATTATATTCGTAAAAACTTGTCAGATAGTGAAAATAAGGTCGGTGGAAAACAAACCACCAATCAAGCTCCCGTAATCAATACTTCAAAACTTAAAGAAGAATATACACTTCCAAAAGAAACTTTTTTTCAATTCAAAATTGAGGCAACAGACCCTGATAATGACTCACTTTTGTATGCGTTTCATCAAGCGGATATAAATATATCTAATGCTGAGTTTGATTCCGAGAAATCAACTAGTGAAAATACAAAAGCATTTTATAATCATTGGCAAATGGGAACTTTTGCCAAAAAAGAATACAAATTAAATTCTGGGAAAACATATACTTTTTGGTTAGGGGTAAATGATACCAAAAACACCTTTGACGAAAGGCTTAACCATCCTACTCGCTACGATATGTACGAAACCAAAGTCAAATTTGTAGAAGGGAAACCTTTCAAGATTACCAATTTCCAAAGTAAAAAATACAAAACAGGCGAAAAAGTTACTCTTACTTGGGAGGTTGATGATTTACTAAAAAATTATAAAGTGCGTATTTTGCTTTCTGATGATTTTGGACAAACGTTCAATCATATTTTAGTTCCTGAAACAGACAATGATGGAAATTGTGAGATTGTGATGCCTAACATCACCATAGGAAGAAAAGTACATTATGAATCAGGAGGGATTTCAATTTTTCATTCTGGTTTAGGGCTTATCAAAATTGAAGTACTTGACCATATTGCTTTCACTTTGACAGATAACAACATAACCAATGGAAAGGGAGGTTTTGAGATAGAAGCCTCTGCGATAACTTTTACTAAGACGCCTACAAAATACCTTAAAGTATCTGATGAAAGTGCAATTCCTAATGAGCCAATAGAAGCTGTATCAACTTGTACAAGCAATGACAGCACACCATTGACTCTGAAAAAAGAGGAGATGAAAAATCAAAACTTTATTACCAAAACTTGGATAGCTACGGATAATTGCGGTAATACGTCAAGTTTTGTTCAACATATTGAAATTGAAAAGGCTACTACGCCACCTCCGCCACCAACGGATTGGGTGTTTACAAAAACTCCTAATGCTTTTCTTTTAGTTTCTTGCGATGCTATTCCAGGTGCAGATAATTCACAATTTGAAACAAGTGGTTGTAATTCGGTAAGTATAACACATCAAGATACTAGAAAGGGAGACAACTGCAATTACACGATAGAGAGGGTTTACACAGCAACAGGTTGTAATCAAACTCTTATTTTTACACAGACTATTTCTGTAAGAGACGATAAAGCTCCCACATTTAATGAGACTTTACCAATGGACATTTCTGTGGAAGAGGGCAAAGTTCCAGAGCAAATGGATTTAACCGCTACGGATAATTGTTCTGCTAATATTCAAGTAATCAAATCAAAAGAAGAAAAACAGGAAGGAGTAAACAAGGTAATCATCTACAAATGGGAAGCTACTGATGAATGCGGAAACAAAGTTACTCACCAACAGAAAGTTACTGTTATTCCATCGGAAATACAATTTACAGGAGAATTGCCTAAAAATATGGTAGTTACTTGTGAAAAAGAAATTCCGTCAGTTGCTACATTACAAGTGTTAGGCAGTTGCAATCCGAAGGTGGTTTATAACGGAGAGACGAAATCAAATCAGAAATGTAAAAATAATTATGTACTAACCCGTTCTTGGACAGCGAGTAACGATTGCGGAAAATCCGTTATCCATACTCAAATCATCACTATAAAAGATGATGTAAAACCTTTATTTTCAGGGACTTTCTTTACCTACTGATATTTCAGTAGAAGAAGGCAAAATTCCAGAGCAAATGGATTTAACCGCTACGGATAATTGTTCTGCTAACATTCAAGTAATCAAATCAAAAGAAGAAAAACAGGAAGGAGTAAACAAGGTAATCATCTACAAATGGGAAGCCTCTGATGAATGTGGGAATAAAGCTGTTCATACACAGAAAATTACAATACAAAAAACCTCACAGCCAACACCTCCTACTGATGTAGTGCAGCCTCCTAAAGACACAGAGCCGACCCAAGAAATGATGGTTTACAATGGCGTTTCTACTGAATCTGGTTCTGAAAATTACTTTAAAATAGAACCAATACATCAATTTACACATCTTTCGCTTGATATTTATAATGAATTAGGGCAAAAAGTATATCAGTCGAAAAATTACCAAAAAAATGGTGAAGTTTTCCGAGGATATGCCAATGTGAAAGGAGTTTTCCGAAAAGGCAAACGTCTTCCCACAGGAACGTATTTCTATATACTAAAATATCAGGATATTACAGGAAAATCAAGTACAAAACAAGGCTATTTGTTTGTAAGATAATGGTTAAAATTCCCTTTACAAAAGTTTCACAAAGGGAGTTTCGCTTTTTTCAAAAAAAATGAAAAATCTCACTCTAAAAAATATTATTCGATGAAATACTATATCTATCTCATTTTTAGCTTTATCAGTTTTGGGCAAGTAGCTTTTTCACAGGAAGCTATCAAAACTTCAACAAAAGCCATTGATGTAATTCGTTTATTTTCAGTAGGGAATAAAGTAGAATGGGCAGTGCCTGTATCCAACAATGAGAAAATTGTATTGCAATGGGAAGAACGCAATACTTCATTTACTCAAAGTGAAGGCATTCGTTCGTTTGTAGGGTATTACGATAAAAATTTAGTAGCGGTTGTTTCCATTTTGAATGGCACCATTTCAGGGAATATTCGTTGGAAAGAAAAAGAAATCGTTTTAAAAACATCGAAAGATGGCTTTCTGATGTTGTACACCGAAAGTTCCAATCACAAATGCGGTACGTGTGCTAACAGAAATTGTCACACCAATGAACCTTCCACCAAACGTCCCGTACTTCTGTCATATTCCAATACTTCAACACCTTCTATTTCAAATACTAACGTGCTTAGAGTCTATCGATTAGCGATGCCGATTAGTTATGAATATTTTTCTGATATGTATGTTGGTTTCAGTAGCAAAGTCGAAGAAGTGAAAACATTTTGGGCGACCCGAGAAATGGAACTCAACGAGGTGTATGTGCGTGATTTGGGTATCCGATTTGAAGTTGTGAAAGATGAAAGGCTAATTTCAACCCAAAAAGATGAAATTTCTGATAGAAGAGCTGATTATATTGTTCACAACGGAACAAGAATAATCAATTCAAAAATAGGCGAAAATAACTATGACTTGGGAATATATATTGCCAAAATTACAGAATTGGCAGGTTTAGCTCTTTTAGAAAACGCCTATAAAACCGAAAAGGCTGCGGCGGTGTCTCTGATTTCTCGTTCTGTTATTATGCACGAAATAGGGCATTTATTCGGGGCAAGGCATACGTTTGCCATTTTTTCGCCTTCCAGACCCCAAATTGACCCATCAAGTGATAAAACGGAAATGCTAACGGGACAATCCATAATGTCGTATGGTTATCCTCGTGACTTTTTTTCGTTACGAAGCATACAAATGATTCGAGAAAAGTTGGTTAATGTACCTTATTTTTCGGATATCAACCGAACTCAAAAAGTGGGTAATAACTCGTCGGTGACTAATTTTCCGTATGGGAAACCTATTCAAAATCAACCTCCTACTATTGATAAAACGAAGATAAAAGCAAATTATAAAATTCCGAAAGAGACTTTTTTTCAGTTTTATATTCCTGCCCAAGACCCTGAAAATCAGCCTTTGTTGTATGCGGCTCATCAAACGGATATTCGCAGAGGTACAGAACGCTCTATCGCCAGTTTTTTAACACGAAAAGCCACTACCAACAATCCTGTTGCATTTCAAACAGAATACAGCGAAAGAACTCGTAATGAGGTGGCTAATACCAAACCAAAAGCCACAGGCAAGTTTACTTTTTGGTTGGGTGTGAGTGATGCTCAACCTCAGCAAACCAGTGATTATATCAGTCAGTATGATATGGCTCAAACCCAAGTGATTATTGAGGATAGAACGCCTTTTAAAATTACTTCTTCAATGAAAAAAGCCTATCAAGGGGGAGAGGAAGTGAAACTTACTTGGAGCGTAGATAGTAAAATTTTTGACAAAAACACCAGTAGAGTTCGTATTCTGCTCTCGGACGATTTTGGTAAAACGTTTAAATATACCTTAGTTGCTTCTACGGAAAATGACGGAAATCACACTCTGAAACTACCTAATATTTCGGTAAATACTATTGCTTTTGGAGAGCAAAAATGGAATGTAAATGCAGGAATTATAAAAATAGAAGAAATTGACGGAATTGCGTATGCACTTACCACTTTCGACCCCAAAGTAGGAGGTTTTACAATTACTCGTAACCCTTTACTGCCTGAAATTCTTACATTTACAAAAACTCCTAATGCCTCGATTTCAGCTTCTTGCGATGCTATTCCAAATGCAGATAATTCACAATTTGAAATCAGTGGCTGTGCTTCGGTAAATATCACTCATACCGATATAAAAATAAACGGAAGTTGTACTAACGCATACGCCATCCGACGTGTTTATACAGCAACAGGTTGCGGTCAGTCTGTTAATTTTGAGCAAACTATTTCTATAAGAGATGACAAAATACCTGTATTCAATGAGCCTTTACCCACCGATATTTCAGTAGAAGAAGGAAAAATTCCAGAACAGGAAGATTTAACCGCTACGGATAATTGTTCTGCCAATGTTCAAGTAACTAAGAGCCAAGAAGAAAAACAAGAAAACGGAAATAAGGTAATCATCTATAAATGGGAAGCTACTGATGAATGTGGAAATAAAATTGCTCACAAACAGAAAGTTACTGTTATTCCATCGGAAATACAATTTATAGGAGAATTGCCTAAAAATATAACTATTTCCTGCAAAAAAGAAATTCCGTCAGTTCCTACTTTACAAGTATTAGGCAATTGCAATCCGAAAGTGTTTTATAATGGACAGACGAAATCCAACGAGCAATGTAAAAATAATTACGTGCTAACACGCTCTTGGACAGCGACTAATGATTGTGGTAAAACCGTTACCCATACTCAAATCATTACCATAAAAGATAAGGTAAAATCTACTTTTTCAGGGACTTTACCCACCGATATTTCAGTAGAAGAAGGAAAAATTCCAGAACAGGAAGATTTAACCGCTACGGATAATTGTTCTGCCAATGTTCAAGTAACTAAGAGCCAAGAAGAAAAACGAGAAAACGGAAATAAGGTAATCATCTATAAATGGGAAGCCTCTGATGAATGCGGAAATAAAGCTGTTCATATACAGAAAATTACAATACAAAAAAATTCACAGCCAACACCGCCTACTGACGGAGTGCAGCCACCTAATGGAATAGAGCGGACCCAAGAAATGATTGTTTATAATGGTGTTTCTATTGAATCAAGTTCGGAAAATTATCTGAAATTTGAACCTATCGAAAATTATAAAAATCTTCAAATTGAGATTTTTAATGAATTAGGCCAGAAAGTGTATGAATCGAAAAATTACCAAAAAAATGGTGAAGTTTTCCGAGGATATGCCAATGTAAAAGGTGTTTTCCGAAAAGGTAAACGTCTTCCGACAGGAACGTATTTCTATATACTCAAATATCAAACCACACAAGGAAATAACCAGAATAAAAAAGGATATTTGTTCGTGAAATAACACAATACTTTGCATTGATTTTATCATTTGCTAAGGAAAAAATGCAAGTAAAAACTAAAAAAAGTAATTTTAAAGCTATTGTAAAAAGTTTTCTATTAGAATCAATCAATAGGATTTGTAAAAAAATAGTAATTAAGCTGAAAATGAAGTTCTTAACCTTGAATTATCTTGTTTGAGAATGTTTTAGTTTGTATTTTTCAATAAAAAATCGTTACTTTGCTATTCAAAAAAATAGACAAAATGAAATATAATACATTGATAATTATTTTATTACTGGTTTTAAACTTTTTAGTGCTTCCATTTCTTGAAAATTGGATTGTATTTATTTTGATGTTATCTCGCAATTATACAACTAATTCCCCTATATTTTTTGTTGTTCATAAGGTAGCTTTCTCTATCAATTGGATGTTGTATATCACCATTTTATATTGTATTATACGAGAATTTTCAACAGAAATTCGTTGGGGGAAACATTTTTTTTTGCGTTTTGGCATATTTTGTTTGTTAGTTTTGTTAGGAAGTTTTTCTTATGTTTTTGACGCCAATTCCCTAATAACTTATATGGCTATTCATTTGACAATTCCAATCATACTCACTATCTTTTTCGTTTTATTACTTATTGAAGCCGTCATCTTATTCAAAAAGCATAAAAAAACCGAGTTTTACATCAATGTAGTATTACTTTTTTTAATATTACAAAACGTTGTTGAAATGCTTACAAGATTATTTAGTCAAGAGTAAAGTTCAGAAAATAATTAGCGTAATTAGAATATTCATTTTTTAAACGAATGACAAAAACCACTGAAATCGAACGAAAATTTTTGGTTAAAAATGATTCTTTCAAAGAAAAAGCCATTTCCAAAGAAAGAATTGTACAAGCCTATTTAAGCACTGACCCCGAGCGGACTATTCGTGTACGCATCAAAGGAAATCGTGCTTTTTTAACTATAAAAGGAAAGACAAACCACTTGGGAACAACCCGCTTTGAATGGGAAAAAGAAATCGAGATAGAGGAAGCCGAACAATTATTGCCACTTTGTTTGCTTTTTCCGATAGAAAAAGAACGTTATTTAGTTGAATACAAAGGTTTTAATTATGAAGTTGATGTTTTCTTCGGAAATAATGAAGGACTAATTTTAGCGGAATTAGAATTGGAAGATGAAAATCAATTCTTTGAAAAACCTGATTGGTTGGGCGATGAAGTTACAGGAAGAAAAGAATATTACAATAGTTTTTTGTCAAAAATCAAAAGACTTTAATAAATAATTAAAAAATACATTTTAGCAGTAGAAAAACCATACATTTTATGAAAAATATATTTTTATCAACGATTTTATTTGGATTGGGATCAATCGGCATCGCACAGACTTCACAATCGCTCGAAAAAGGTTGGAAATTCACGCGAGAAGACCAAAAAAACTTCTCACAGGTCAATGTGAATGACAAAAAATGGCAAAATGTAGTTGTACCGCACGATTGGGCAATTTACGGACCTTTTGATATTGAAAACGACGTGCAGCGAACCGCCATCAAGCAAGATGGGCAAGTAGCTCCCATCGAACATTCGGGACGCACGGGCGGATTGCCTTTCGTGGGCGTGGGCTGGTATCGAAACTCGTTTGATGTGCCTAATTTCAGTGCCGACAAAAAAGTTTTCCTACAATTTGACGGAGCAATGTCCAATCCCGAAGTATTTGTAAACGGGCAAAAAGCAGGTGAATGGCATAATGGCTACAACACCTTCTTTTTGGACATAACACCTTTCGTTAAAGCAAAAAACAACACTTTGGCGGTTCGTTTGGAGAATATGACTCAGCAATCACGTTGGTATCCTGGGGCAGGATTGTATCGAAATGTACATCTTATTGTAAAAAATAAAACACATATCCCAATTTGGGGAATACAAATAACAACACCTGAAATTACACCAAACTTCGCTAAAATCAATATAAAAACTGATTTTATAAGCGAAAATCCACCAAAAATAGAAGTCGTAACAGATATTTACAATCCGAAAGGAGAAAAAATCGCTTCGGAGCGTAAAAAATACGATGATTTTATCACAAATAACATTTTTTCACAAGAAATATATGTGAAAAATCCTCAATTGTGGGACATTCAACAACCAAATTTGTACAAAGCCATCAGTAAGATTTACGAAAATGGTGAATTAAAAGACGAGACTTCAACTACCTTCGGAATTCGTAAAATAGAAATCAAACCCAATGACGGATTCTATCTGAACAATCGAAAAATCAAATTTCAAGGGGCGTGTATGCACCACGACTTGGGAGCGATTGGGGCAGCGGTAAACGAAGCAGCGATTCGTCGGCAAATAAGAATTATGCAAGATATGGGCGTAAATGCCATTCGTACTTCGCACAATATGCCTTCACCTGAGTATGTACGCATTGCAGACGAAATGGGAATGATGCTTGCGGTGGAAAGTTTCGACGAATGGGCAATTGCGAAGGTGGAAAATGGATATAATCGCTATTTTAAGGACTGGGCTGAAAAAGATTTAACCAATTTGGTAAAACACTATCGGAATAATCCATCTGTGGTGATGTGGTTCATCGGAAACGAAGTGGAGGAACAAAGCGTGGAAGAGGGAGCAAAAGTAGCGCGTTATCTGCAAGATATTATCAAAAAACACGACACAACGCGTCCCGTTTCCAATGGAATGGACAGGCCTGACCACGTTTTTAACAACAATATGGCTGCAACAATGGAAGTAGCAGGTTTTAACTACCGCCCGTTCCGATACCAAGATGCATATAAAAAATTACCGCAACAGATTATTTTAGGAAGCGAAACGGCTTCAACAATCAGCTCCCGAGGCGTTTACAAATTCCCTGTGGAAAGAAAATCAATGCCAAAATACGATGACCAACAGACTTCATCGTATGATTTGGAGCATTGTGGCTGGTCAAACCTTCCAGAAGACGATTGGATTCAGCACGAAGACCTTCCTTATACTATTGGAGAGTTCATTTGGACAGGATTTGACTATTTAGGCGAACCGACGCCCTATTATGTGGAGTGGCCGGCTCACAGTTCGTATTTCGGGGCAGTAGATTTGGCGGGAATACCAAAAGACCGATTTTATCTTTACAGAAGCCATTGGAAGAAGGAAGAACCTACGCTGCACGTCTTACCTCATTGGAATTGGGAAGGAAGAGAGGATGAGATAACCCCAATTTTCGTATATACGAACTATCCTACGGCAGAGGTTTTCATAAATGGCAAAAGTCAGGGCAAACGAAGCAAGGATTTGACTATTCCGCTTGACGGAAGCTATACAACTGAGGCTCAAAAGTCTTTGGAACGCCAAAAACGCTACCGATTGATGTGGCTCGACACCAAATACGAAGCGGGTGAAGTGAAAGTCGTTGCGTACGATGCAAATGGGAAAGCGGTTGCCGAAAAAATCGTAAAAACAGCTGGAAAACCACACGCTTTGCGTCTTTCTGCTGACCGAACAACCATAAAAGCCGATGGGAAAGACCTTTCATTCATAACCGTCGAAGCAATAGATAAGGACGGTAATCTTTGTCCTCTGGCAAACAATTTAATAACCTTCAAAGTCAGTGGAATGGGTACGTACCGAGCTTCGGCGAACGGCGATGCCACTTCAACAGACCAGTTTCATTTGCCAAAGATGCATCTATTCAATGGAAAATTAGTCGCCATTGTACAATCTGGGGAAAAAGCAGGAAAAATCACTTTTTCAGCACAAAGCAAAGGATTGCAAGGCAAAGAAATTGAACTTATTACAGAATAGCGTATCGAAAAAATTATAATTTACTACAATTGATTTTTTGGATACACATTTTTTACAAAATAACAAATAGCAGGGGCGAAACATATTTCGCCCTTATTTTTAAATTGTAAAACACACCGTAGGGACGTATTGCATACGCCAAAAAATAATAAAACAACTAAAACACACGCCGTAGGGGCAAATCATCATTTGCCCTAACGAAATGAAATCAAATAAAGGGCGAAAAATATTTCGACCCTACGAAAAAACACAAATTATAACATAAATATGTATTGTACATATATAATAACAATATGATTGGGCGTATACAATACGCCCCTACGAAAAAATGATTATATCAAACAAAAAATATTACATTGACACTAAAATCAACTATTATGAAATTAAAATTAACTGTTTTAGCCTTTTTTGTAGCTTTATTTTCTTTATGGAGTCAAAAAATTGTAGAAATTCCTTTTGTGGAATATGCTAATACCAAGACAATTGAAATTAGTAAAGTAACTCTATCTAAAAAGGAAACAATTTTAGATATAGAAGTAAATTACACTCCAAAATATTGGATAAAAATAACAAAAGACAGCTATTTGAATGCTAATGGAAAGAAATATAAGATTCATAAAGGAGAAGGGATTACACTCGACCAACAATTTTGGATACCTGAATCAGGGAAGGCTTCTTTCAAGTTATTTTTTGAACTTTTGCCAGAAAATACGAGTTCGTTTGACTTCATAGAAGGTGATTGCGAAGATTGTTTTAAGATTTACGGAATAAATTTAACAAATAAAGTACAACTCCCTAAAATACCCAAAGAATACACTCAAAAATATAAAACAAACCCAAAATTCAAAGCGGAATTCAAAAAAGGAAATGCTCTTATTAAAGGACAAATAATCGGATATAGAACCGATTTCGGAGATGTTTTTTGTAAATATGAGAATCCTATTACAGGAAATTCCACTCAACATACTATCAATTGTGATAAAGAAGGAAATTTTTCAATTTCTATACCAATTTATTCCCCAACTACCTTATCTATCGTATTAAAAAAGTCTTTTTACATTCCATTAAAGGTTGCTCCCAATGAAGAGTCAAAAATCATCATTAACTTACCTGAAAAAACACGACAAGAGAGTAATTTACGAAAAAAATCAAAAAAATATGGTGAAAAAGTATATTATGCGGGCTTTTTTGCTGATGTGAATCGTGATTTTATGTCTGTTTTGACGCCAAATGAACTATTTGAAGACCAAAATATTGTTCATAAAATCATTTCTCAGAATATATCCGAAATAAACTATAAGGATTATTTATTAAACAAATACGATTCGATTATAAATTATTATAACAAACAAAAAATAAATCCTTTATCGAAAAAAATATTAATTCTGAACACAACTTGTGCTTTTTTAGATAAAATAAGCCTCATTGACTATGTTTTTTCACTCGTTTATGCTCAAAAGAATAATATTCCTGTTGAAGAAGCGTATAAATCTTATATTCCTTTCGTTTGGGACGAAAATATGGATAATTTGTATAAAATTTTACCTATTGATGACCCAAATATTCTTTTTATTCCTAATTCTGAAACACAAAGACTTAAATTTTCAAGAGCGAGTAGTTTATCACTCGTTCCCTTAGTAAAATATATGGCAAATCAGCCAGAAATAGAAAAGGAAGACCGTTTACTACTTGAAGAATTCATAAATTCTTTTGAAAGAAAAGAAACATTCAATAAAATAGATTTACTTGAAAATATTTATGAAAAACACGAAGAAACATTATACAATTACCAATTAGAAAGGGAAGGAGTTGCTTTTTTCTCAAAAATATGGAATACAGACAATGCTTTGTTAATCGACCTTATTAAATCACAAACGATTGGTTATAATTTAACAAAAAAACAACCTTTTACTAAAAAAGAACAAAAAGAAATAAAAAAACTTCCAAAACTTTTTCAGGAAGCCCTATTAGCTGAAAATAATGCTCTAATAGCCGAAATGCAATCAAAAAAGGAAAAAACGGGTTTTAATATATTAGATGCTCCCCAAAATGCAGATGAAAATCTATTAGTTGAGCTAATTAAACCATTTAAAAGAAAAGTAATTCTTATAGATATTTGGGCTACTTGGTGTATGCCTTGTTTATCAGCTCACAAACAAATGGAAGCTATAAAATCTGAATTTTCTGACAAAGATGTAATATTTTTATATTTGGCAGATGAATATTCGAATAAAAACACTTGGGAACATATGATAACCAATATAAAAGGACATCATTATTGGCTAAATAAAGCCCAAACTGCTTATATTCAAAAAATATTCAGCAGAAGAGCCTATCCTTCTTACATAATTATCGATAAAAATGGAAATATATCTTATTATTCGGTAGGATTTGAAGGAATAGAAAAAATAAAATCCGAATTAACAAAAGCATTATAAAAATACAATATATTGCACAAAAAAAACACAAATCACACCGTAGGGGCGTATTGCATACGACCTAAAATATAAAATTATAAATAAATATGTATTATACACATATAATAACAATATGATTGGGCGTATGCAATACGCCCCTACGGAAAAACGCAAATCATACGCCCAAAAACAATAAAACAATGTAAAACATATAATATTCAAATTAAAAAACGAAAATAATTATTAAAATATCAACCGATAAATTAAAATACCGAATTGTTTTCATAAAACATTAACCGGATAATTAAAATAAACAAATGTAGTACTAAAATATACATTGTTTTAATTAAAAAATGAAAAGAATTATCAAAATATCAATTGATGAATCAAAATATGAATTATTCTCATAAAATACCGATAGAATTATTAAAAATATCAATTGAAATAGTAAAATATGATTCATCAGTACAAAATAGAACTATTATGAAAAAAGTCATTAAAATATGTTTATTAGCAAGCGTTTTATCAGCTTGTGGAGGAGCTAAATTTGAAAAAATAACTGATTTTTCAACTTTGAATGGGGATTATTTTGTATATAACATCGAAGAAAATGGTGATATAGGAAGTAAAAATATTATATACCTTTTTGGTAATTTATAAAAGAGATTCGCTACCTATTCATTTTTCATTGGAAAGTAAAGGAGACTCTTTGTACATTTCTTACTTAGAAGAAAAAGATAGTATATTTGTCACGAAAAAATTAGGAATCAAAGGCAAGAAAAAGAAAAAATATTGGCAAAAATATTATAGTAGGAAACTAATCCCTTTATTTCCTTTATTTGTCAAAACAGATATTAGCCGATTGCGTATAGGCAAAGATAAAGACAATAATTTATTGATTGAGCACTATTTTGACAATGGTGGGTGGTTACTAATAATGGGAGCTGGAATGAGTGGAAAATATACTTATATTTACAAAAAAACCGATGAAATAAAACAAGTAAAACCCTATCGTGAAGGTAATCTTTTAGGAATAAAAAACGCTCAAAGAGAGCGAATTACTGCTCCGACATATTCTTACATTTCAAATTTTAAAAACCACCGTGCCAAAATGCGAATAGGTAGTAACTGGGGAGTCATTGGCGAAGATGATAAAGAGATTATTCCTGCCATCTATCACACACTTGAAAGCGACTATTATCAGCCTTTTGCTTATATTGTTTCAATTGATGGAAAATATGGAATTATTGACATTTGGGGTAAAGAATTGCTTCCGCTGAAATATGATGAAATCAGAGAATATAATAATGAATACAAACTAATAAAAGGGGATAAAATGGGAATATGCATTCCTAATCGCTTACACATTCCTGCTATTTACACAGAAATTTATAAACCTTATAATCCTATCCCTAATGATTCAGATAAATACTTATGTTTCAAGGACAAAACAACTTATATCGTAGATTATTTTGGGTACGAATACGAAACTTCAAAACGAAAATACAAATTTAAAGACTTTTGGAATACATCACAAACAGATGAAATTCTTTTCGAAGGATATTACTACAAATCCAATCCATCAAAAAAACGAAAAATAATTATTGAAGAGGAAGAAGAATGATTTTATCAAAAAAAAATAAAAACGTTTTATAGAAATTGATTTTATTCATATATTTGTGGCGTAATTAGAAAAAGAATGATTAAGCTATTCAAAAAAGAAGATAAGTTTTCGTATGTAGAAATGGGAGAAGGTGTTCCCATTGTAGCCCTGCATGGCATAATGGGAGGATTAAGTAATTTTGATACAACATTACATTATTTTTCTAAATGTTATCGTGTTATTGTTCCTGAATTACCTTTGTATGAACTGCCGTTACTCTCTACTTCGGTAAAAGGTTTGTGTCAGTGGGTTTTTCGCTTTATTGAATACAAAAAATTAGATAAAGTAATTCTATTAGGTAATTCTCTTGGAGGGCATATTGCACTACTTCTTTCGAAGTTATATCCCAATAAAGTAAAAGCACTTATTCTGACAGGAAGTTCAGGATTATACGAAAATGCTATGGGGAGTGGTTATCTTAAACGAGGTGATTATGAATTTATCAGAAAAAAATGTGAAGAGGTTTTCTACGACCCCAAAGTAGCTACGAAACAAATTGTTGATGAAGTGTTTGCCACGGTTAATGACCGAGCCAAAGTTGTAAAATCATTGGCTATTGCCAAAAGTGCTATTCGTCATAATATGGCAAAAGATTTGCCCAAAATGAAAATGCCTACGTGTATTATTTGGGGAAAAAATGATACAGTAACTCCACCCCGTGTAGCAGAAGAATTTCATGAGTTGTTACCTAATTCTGATTTGTTTTGGATTGATAAATGTGGACATGCAGCAATGATGGAACACCCTAATCAGTTCAATGAAATTTTAGATAAATGGCTTGAAAATAAAGCTTTATAAAGAGAAAAACGAAACCCTTTTTGATGGAAATAAAACAAGCTAAATTTGTAATTAGTAACTCCGATGTTAGAAAATGTCCAGAGCAAAACTTACCCGAGTATGCTTTTATTGGAAGGTCTAACGTCGGAAAATCTTCACTGATTAACCGACTTACTAATCACAAAGGACTTGCAAAAACATCAGGAAAGCCAGGGAAAACACAACTTATCAATCATTTTCTGATCAACAATCAATGGTTTTTGGTCGATTTGCCTGGATATGGATATGCGCAAGTTTCTAAATCTGCTAAAAAAACATTTCAAAAATTCATTACAGATTATTTTTTGAAAAGAAAACAATTAGTTTTGGCTTTTGTATTGGTTGATATTCGACATGAACCTCAAAAAATTGATTTGGAATTTATGCAATGGCTCGCAGAGAATGCTATTGCATTTGCTATTGTTTTTACCAAAGCGGATAAACTTAAACCATTGATTATTGAAAAACATGTAGAAAATTATAAACAAATACTTCTTCAATGGTGGGAAGAAATACCGACTTATTTTATAACTTCATCAACTTCGGGATTGGGCAAAGAAGATGTTTTAGCTTATATAGATAATGTCAATAAAATATTAGATAATAATAGAAAAAAATGAAAGAGCTACCAAAAAAATAGGTAGCTCTTTTTTATAAAATGATAAAAACAAATAAAACAAAGTTATATAATAATTTTTAAGAATGTTGTTTTTTTATTTCAGTAATACGAAGTGTATTGACCATTCCTTTTGCGTGAGCAGGCATTGAAGCTAAGCTAATGAGAATATCTCCTGTATCAGCATATCCTCTTTGGCATACTATGTCATTTACATCTTCAATCGTTTCATCGGTAGATCCGTGTTTGTCGTAGAAATAAGTAGTTACTCCCCACAAAAGAGCTAATCGAGAAAGGATACGAACATTTGAAGTAAAAACTAAAATATGTGATTTTGGGCGTAGGGCAGATATTTGATATGCTGTATAACCACTATTGGTTAGCGTTGAAATAACTTTGGCGTTCATTTGATTTGCCATAACAGAGGCTTGATAACATACAGATTTGGTTATATATCTGTCCGATTTGATGAAAGGAGGCTCTTGTGGTACTCGGATAAGTGATGAGTGTTCAACACTTCGGATAATATTAGCCATAGTTTGGATAACTTCTACGGGATATGCTCCAACAGAGGTTTCTCCTGAAAGCATAACAGCATCGGCACCATCCATAACAGAGTTAGCCACGTCATTCACTTCGGCACGTGTAGGGGTAAGGCTATTTATCATACTTTCCATCATTTGTGTAGCGATAATTACAGGAATACGAGCTGCTTTTGCCTTGCGCACCAATTCTTTCTGAATGATAGGAACTTCTTGCGCAGGTATTTCAACACCGAGGTCTCCACGTGCTACCATAAGTCCATCACAATGTGCGATTATTTGGTCAATATTTTCAACTCCTTCGGGTTTTTCTATTTTGGCAATAATAGGTATTTCATAACTTGAATGTTCAAGAATAAGTTCCTTTAGGTCATCAATATCTTTGCTATGGCGAACAAACGAAAGTGCTATCCAATCAACCTCTTGACTCATTGCGAAAATAGCATCTTTTATATCTTTTTCTGTTAAAGCAGGCAAAGATACATTCGTATTAGGAAGATTTACTCCTTTTTTAGATTTTAAAGCCCCTCCTTGTATAACTTTGGTAATTACTTCATTTTCATTATTAGTTGAAACGACTTCAAACATTAGTTTTCCATCGTCTAATAAGATACGCTCACCAGGATTTACATCTTTTGGAAAAGCTGTATAATTCATATAAACGCGATCTTTTGTACCTACGAAAGGATTACCTGTAACGAAAGTTATCAAATCACCAGGAGCGACTATCACATTGTCTTCCATTACTCCTACACGAAGTTTGGGACCTTGTAAGTCTGCCAAAAGACCAACATTGGTTTCTAACTCTTTGCTTACAGAGCGCACCATCTCTATGCGTTTGGTAACTTCTTCATAATCAGCGTGTGAGAAATTGATACGGAAAACATTAACTCCAGCTTTAATCATTCCTTTTACAATTTCATAATTATCAGTAGCAGGCCCTAATGTTGCTACAATTTTAGTTTTTTTAGTACTGAACATACTTTTAGAATATTAGTTTATGTTTTGATTTCAACGAATTTATATCAACTTCGTACAAGAAACTCCACAACGGATTTTCACGAAGTTTTCTCAAAATATTATCTTTATAAAAATTCTCAGAAGGATTACAAATCATTAGCAAATAATTTATCTTCCAAAGTTCTTTGATTAGAAAATGTGTTTTCTCTACCGAACGAAATAGTCCTATCTCGTTTTGACTTTCCTCTTTGCTTTGGTTGGCAATAACATACCAAATTTCTTCATCTGTCTTATTCCATTGAAAAAGGGCAAAAGAAGCATTTGAATCATTATCATAAATATCTGTATGACGCCTAACAAAGCGTGTTTCAAGTGTTTGATTTAACAAAAAAGCAACCTGATGGGCATGTAATGAAGTTTGCAAAACTACAAGGCAGTCTTCATTTACGTCATTGTCCCATAAGAGTTTGTGCGTTTTCATTGTCCCTTTGTTTTCAACGGCAAATATACTACACTTTTGATAAATACCATTCAATAATGAATGTTTTTTTGTTAAAAATATTTTTTATAAAAAAGCTAAGTAATTTTTTAGGATACAAAAAAGCAAAAGCACAGACCTAAATTTTGCAATCTGTGCTTTTTTGAAAAGAAAATATAAAACTCAAAAAGTATGATTTTACATTAGAATCGAATCCCAAGACCAAGTGTTAAAGCCGAGTTTCTAAAATCATTTTCAGAACTGATATTCGCTGTTTTGAGCGAAGTATTGTTCTTGTCGAATGTATTGGTAAGCCCGTGTGTATAGCGCAAATCAATTAGTAGACTTTCGGTAATTTGGAAATCAGCGCCGATACCAATACCAAAATCGAATGTTCCGAAGGCACTTTTGTCAATAGTATAATTTCCTCCTGTAGAAGGGACTTCAACTTCGGGTTTTTGAATAAGAAAACCGAATTGAGGACCTCCCAAAATTCCCAAATTTCCAATTTTGATTTTTGCCATAATAGGCACATTGATATAGTTCATATTTAGGCGAGCTTCGTAAGTTCCACCATTGGTTAAAATACCCCCTTTTTCCCATTTGGCTCCTTGTCGAGCATAAATAAGTTCAGGTTGAATAGCAAAAATTGTTCCCAAAGGTAATTCCAAAAATATTCCTGCATAAAAGCCACGTTTGCCTACTATATCTGATTTTTCAGCTGTTTGCCCTATTAAACTTGTATGGTTAAATCCGCCTTTTATTCCAAAAGATTGGGCATTGGTTGCTATAATACTTAGTATAGCAAATGTCAAAGTTAAAATAATCTTTTTCATATTTATAAAATTAAAAAATGATTCAAGGCAAAGGTAACAATTTTCAGAAAAACAAAAACCAAATCTTTGTTAATTGAGAAATTATTAACCTGAAAAAGGACTTTTTATTCTGAAATTCAATTAAAATATTGTATATCCGTAATCACTC
>NZ_BPMA01000016.1:0-102129 GCF_026005215.1 Capnocytophaga catalasegens
TGAAATTTTTTTATCAAAAATTTTGTTTATTCTTGCCATTTTGGTTGTTTTCTTTTTCACAGATTTCAGCCTTTGTTATATTTGTAACAAAAAAACATAGAAAAGCACGAAATATAATTCTATTTTTTATATTTTTTTGTTGTGTATTAAAGATTTAGTTTGTTTTTTATAGAAAAATATTCTTTCGATAGGATATAGAAAAATTTTTTTAAAAAACTATATTACATTGAAAAAAATATAGCGATATGAGTTTTTTAATGTGAAAAATGTAAAAAAATATTTCAAAAATAGTTTTTCATTGAATTTTTGATAATTTACAAATATCTATTTGTTTGGAAAAAATATCTACAAAATAAACTTTAAAAGGTATTTGTTTTCTAAAATGTAAAAAAAGCAGATTTTTTTTTTAAAAATTTTGAAAAATTCAAAATAAAGTAATAGATTTGCAAAATGAAATTCTTGATAAAAATCATCAATTAGATGTGCTTGTTAGTGATAACTTAATTTTAATTAATATATTTGTATGGATTTTAGAAGTAACGTAGGAAAATTTCTTTCGGCTTTATTACTTTTTGTAATAGTAGTAGGAGCTTCTTTTGCACAGGAAAAAGAAGTGAAAGGGGGCGTGAAAGATGCTTTGGGAGAACCATTACCCGGAGTAAGTGTGGTGGTTAAAGGTACTACACGAGGAATAGAAACTGACTTTGATGGTAATTTCAAGTTGAGTGCAAAAGTTGGAGAAATACTGAGCTTTTCTTACATTGGTATGAAAACAAAAGAAGTTAGAGTAGGTTCTTCATTAGTTATTAACGTAGTGCTTGAAGAAGATGCGCAAGAATTAGATGCTGTTGTTGTTGTTGGTTTTGGTCAAAAACGTACAATTAAAGAACTTACAGGTTCGGTAGGTAAGGTAGGCGAAGAGATTGCTAATAATTCGTCTGGCTCGATAGATAAAGCTCTTTCAGGTAAAGTAGCAGGTGTACAAGGAGGTATGGCATCTGGTCAACCTGGTGGAGCCGCCCTTTTACGTATACGAGGTATTTCATCTATCAACGGACGTAATAATCCTATATATATTGTAGATGGAGTACGTATAGCACAAGGAGATTTGACGAATAGTACTCCAACGGCTAATATATTAGCTAATATGAATGAGTCTGATATAGAGAGTGTTACTATATTGAAAGATGCTGTGTCTACTGCGGTATATGGTGCTGATGCTGGTGCTGGGGTTGTTATTATCACTACAAAATCAGGTAAGAAAGGAGATGCCAAGTTTTCATTTGATGCTCAAACTGGATTAACTTCTCGTGCTGTTGGAGGAGAGGAGCCTTTATCTACATCTGAATGGTTAGAACTTTTATATGCACGTCAGTTAAATACAAATGGAAATCCTTACGCTAATCGTGAAAGTTTAATAGCAGCCTTGGAAGCAGGTAGTGTATCAGGTCAATTACAATCTTTCTACAATAGAAGACATATTAGTACAGATTGGAGAAAAGAAACAGAAAGAAATGCTGCTCTTTTGCAAAAATTTAATGGTTCAGTATCAGGAGGTACTGAAAAATTGACTTATTATTCGTCTTTGGGGTATTATAACCAAGATGGGATTGTAAAAAATTCTTCTTTTAATCGTATTACTAATGCTAATCGTATCAATTATAAAGCTACTGATAAACTTACATTAGCTACTGATTTACAGATTGGTTTTGGTAAAATGTTAGCTGCTTCTGATGGTGGGACATATTCTAATCCTATCTTAGGGCAATATTTACTTCGTCCCATAGAACCTGTAAGAAATAGTGATGGTTCTTTCTATTACGGTAATGGAAGATTAAGTAATGGGCTTTATAATTCAGCTGCTATACAGCATTTAAATTATAATACTTCTGCATCTACACGTGTGTTAGGTAATTTCCAAGCTGAATATAAAATTTTAAAAGGACTTACTTACAAATTTGTTTTTGCTCCTGAGTATATCAATATAGAGGAAGATGAGTACAGATCGCCCATTCACGGAGGTGGTCAAGCTCTTGGAGGAACTAAATCGAGTTATTCTTCAAGATACTTTAATTTTAATATCCAAAATACATTGAGTTATGATTTTACTTTGGAACAAAAAAATCATTTTTCAATACTTTTAGCCCAAGAGGCTTATAGATCGGATAGAAGAGTTATTGGAGGTTATGCAAATGTAGTAGGGAATACTTTTTTAGAAACACTGGATAATTTTGTTGTACCTCGTCAGACAACAGGGGTTAGAAGTGTAAGTTCTCGTGCTGGTTATGCTCTTAACTTGCATTATGATTATGATAAGTTAATACTTTTAGACCTCTCGGGGCGACAAGATGCTTTATCTAACTTTTGGCCAGAAAATAAAACAGGTTACTTTTGGTCGGCAGGAGTAGGTGTTGATTTTGCTCGCTTAGAAACTTTGAAAAATTCTAATCATATTTCACAATTAAAGTTGTCAGCCTCTTATGGTAGAGTAGGAAACCTTACTGAAAATGCAATTCCTTATACTACTTATGTTTATACCAATAACTATAATGATAAAGCGGCAGCTTTTCCTTCGGGGGTAGATAATAAAGATTTGCGTTGGGAAGTAATTCATCCGCTTAATATTGGTTTAGATTTAGGTTTTTGGAAAGACCGATTAACTCTTAGTGTTGCTTATTATGAAAAGTTAACCAAGGATATGGTTTTTGATATTCCGCTTCCTCTTTCACAAGGGTCTTATAATGTAAAAAATGGTAATGTATATGCTTCTAAATATGTAAATGTAGGAGAGATGAAAAATTCTGGTATTGAAGTAACATTAGGAGCTAAGATTATCCAAAATGAAAAAGATGGCTTTAATTGGAGTTTTAATGCGAATTTTAGTACATTAAAAAATAAAATAACCAAACTCTATGGAGGACAAGATATTGTAGTATCCTCTACTCGTATATTACGTGAAGGAGAAGCAGCCAATTCTTTCTATTTAGTAGATTGGGCAGGTGTTAATCCTGATACAGGAAATACAATTTGGTATACCAAAGATGGTCAAATAACAGATGTCTATAATGGAAGTAATAGAAAAATTTTGGGTAGTCCTTATCCTAATCTATTTGGAGGCTTTGATACCAAATTATCTTATAAAGGTATTTCTTTAGATGCACAATTTAGCTATAGTTTTGGAGGTAAAATTTATGATACTTATGGTATATATGGACTTAGTGATGGACGTCTTACTCATATATATCCTGGATATAAATCACAATTAGATTTTTGGACTCCAGATAACAGAAATGCTCGTAATCCTAAACCAATGCCAGGAGGTAATAATAGTTCAAATGAACATTCATCTCGTTATTTGTACAAGGCAGATTATTTGCGTTTGCGTACTATAAAACTTGCTTATAATCTTAAATCATCACTTATTGAAAATTCAAAACTTAAAGGAGTCCAAATATATGTATTGGGAGATAATGTATGGACACATACGTTTGATGAAAACTTCAAATATGATCCCGATATGCAAGTGAATGGTTATGCAAGTTTTGCATTACCCCCTCTTAAATCATACAGTTTAGGCGTAAATGTTAATTTTTAATACCATAATAAAATGAAAATAGTTAAATATACATTTGGAATTTTGGTTGTAGCAAGTAGCTTGTTGCTTACAAGTTCTTGTAGTAAAGACTTCGTAGAAACTCAATTTTTTCAATCTGAAAAAGCAGGAGATATAAAAACAGTAGAGCAATTAACTTCTCTCACTTATGGTATTTATGTAAAGATGAGAGGAGCAGATTATCTTGGAGCCAATTATAGAGCTTATGCCGAGTTGCATACTGATGAAATATATTCTACATTAGAGTCAGGAAGGTTTCAAGATGAGGCGCCTTATGCATTAAATAAAAGTAAGGCAGGTCCTGAAAACACTTGGCAAAGAATTTATCAAGTTGTTTCAAGTGCCAATATCGTAATCAATGCACCCAATGCACTTACTTGGGGGAAGAGTTCTAATCCAAATACAATAGAAAAAGAAGTAAATCGTTTGAAAGGACAGGCTTATGCTACGCGTGCTTTAGCTTTCTTTGATTTATTACGCCTTTATGGACAAAAATATACCTCTGGACAATTGGGTGTTGTACTTCCTTTGGAGTACAAGCCCGATGCATTACAAGCCCGAGCAACTATTGCTGAGACAGAGCGACAAATTGAAAAAGATTTTGACGAGGCTATAAAACTTTTAGGAGAAACAGGTGATGTTTCTGATAAAACTCAAATATCATCTTGGGCGGTAAAAGCTTTAATGTCAAGATATTATTTATACAAAAGTGATATGTCTAAGGTGGCTACTTTGGTAGAAGAAATTGTAGATTCAGAAAAATATTCAGTAATTCCTTCAGGAGATTTAGAAATATCTTTTACCAAAGAGAATACTCCAAATAGTATTTTTGAATTAGCATTAGGACTTAATGGAGCCTTAGGTGTAACCAGTTATGATAATTTAGCTAATCCAGCAGGATATGCTAATTTAGCAGTAGTACCAAGTGTAAAAGCAATTTATGAAACAAGAGATGTTAGAGCAACTTTTATTGTTTATGATGATAATAAAAAAGCAAATTTTTTGAGTAAAAAGTTTTCAAACCTAAAAGGTTCTTCTAATATTAAGTTAGTTCGCTACGAAGAAGTTTTACTTAATGGAGCAGAAGCTTTGGTTAGTACTGATAATTCAAAAGCCTTAGAATATTATAATTTGATTCGCAAAAATAGAGGGCTTGCCGCAACTATGGCTGTAACCTTAGAAGATATTAAAAAGGAAAGACTTAGAGAACTTATTGGAGAAGGTTTCCGTTATTGGGATTTACTTCGTTGGGGAGCAACTATTCCGTATTATACTGATGAAGGTACAGCTGACCCATCAAAGAATAAAAATATAGGTGATCCATTATTGGCTTTCCCTATACCGCAAGCTGAAACAGATGTACCTAATAGTCCTATTGTTCAAAATCCAGGTTATTAGTTAGATATCATAATTCTTTGAATTATGATTGGTAGTGTTTAATTTTTCATTGTGTTATAAAAGGTGTGATGATACTTTTTAGTGTCAGACTAAGCGAAGTCAATACCTTTTTTAAATGCTATTTTTCGATTTTGTTTGAAATGACAACTTTCATTTTTAATGAAAAACTTTAAACATTAAGTAACAATATAAATTAAAACAAATAAAAATCGCTCAACTGAGCGATTTTTTATTTGAAAAAAATCGTATCTTTGAAAAAAATTTAGAAATATGGATTCAAATACTATTTTTGATTTGCACAAAATTACACGTGGGCACCTTATAACGTATCTTGATATGCTTTCGCCAGAACAATTAGCTTATATACCAGAGGGTTTTCGCAACAATATTTTTTGGAATATAGCCCATTGTGTAGTGACTCAGCAGTTGCTTTGTTATAAGTTTAGCGAGCTTCCGCTACTTATCTCTGATACTTGGGTTCAAAAATATTGTAAAGGAACAATACCTACTGGCTCACTTCCTTCTCAAGAAGAAATACAAGAACTTCGAGAATTACTTATTTCTACTCAAAAGCAATTACAGCAAGACTATCAGCAAGGCAAGTTTGTTCGATACACTGCTTATACAACCAGTTATGGTTTTTCGCTAAACTCTATTGATGAAGCACTACTTTTTAACAATACTCATGAGGCAATGCACTTAGGTATTATCAAATCACTTAGTTATTTTAAATAGAAAAAGCAGATTGATTTTTAGAATAAAAATGTATATTTTAGAATTTTAATGTATTAAATAGAAATAAAATGAATGTTTTAGAATTGCTCAATACACGTTATACAACTAAAAAATATGATGTGAATAAACGTATTTCTCCAGAAAAAATAGAAGAATTAAAAGAAATATTGCGTCTGTCGCCTTCATCAATCAATAGTCAACCCTGGCAATTTACGTTTGTTTCAGACCCAGAACTCAAAAGACAACTGGCATTCCATTCCCATTTTAATAAAGAAAAAATAGAAAACGCTTCACATTTAGTAGTTTTTAGCTGTGTAGATGATATGGAATTTTTCTCGCAAGAGATAAAAACGTATTTGCCAGAATTTGCCATTGATTATTATAACCAAAAAAGAAAACAATTTTCAGTTGAATATATTAAGAATTGGTTGAGTAATCAGGTATATTTGGCTTTGGGTGTATTTTTGACTGCTTGTGCTGCTTTGAAAATAGATTCAACAGCTATGGAAGGTATTGACCAAAAAGCTTATACTGAAATTTTGGGAGATAAGAGGTATAAAGTACTTTTTGCTGTAGCCATTGGGTATCGAGCAGAAGATGATATCAATCAGTTACATCTGAAACCAAAACAACGTCGTGATAAAAAAGATGTTATCGTAGAAAAGTAATTCTTTTGATTAGTTGTTAATTTGGCTTGAATTTGATGTACGTAATGGGTTTGCCTTGTGCTAAATATTGCTGTTCATAAAAGGTTTGGATAGAAGTAACCTCTGTAGGAGCTCCTTCATTTTTATAAATATGATGATTGGCATAGAGTACTTGGTAACCCAGTCCGTGCAAAAGCCCTAGTGTATAGCCATGCATAAATTCACTATCAGTTTTCAGGTGGATAACTCCGTTAGGGCTTAGTATTTTGGCATATCGGAGCAGAAAATCAGCATTGGTAAGGCGATGCTTGGTTCGTTTGTATTTTATTTGTGGATCAGGAAAAGTTATCCATATTTCGGAAACTTCTGCTGTAGCAAAAAAATATTCGATAAGTTCAATTTGCGTTCGTAAGAAAGCTACATTTTTGATATTTTCGTGTAGAGCTGTTTTTGCTCCTCGCCAAAATCGTGCACCTTTTATATCAATTCCTATAAAATTTTTGCCGGGATTTTCTTTGGCAAGATTGACAGAATACTCGCCTTTACCACAACCCAATTCTAATACGATAGGATTGTCATTACCAAAAAAATCTTTTGCCCAATGCCCTTTGAGTGAGAAATTACCCGAGAGAGCTTCTTCTCGTTTAGGCTGAATAACATTGGCAAAAGTTTCATTTTCTTTGAATCGTTGTAATTTATTTTTACTTCCCATAGAATTGAAATAACAGAAAAATTTAGTTAAGAATTGTTTGTATCGTTAAAAATTTGTTTCAAGATTTTTTCAGTAATCAAATAGGTTGGTTTAACCCCGGTGGTTCCTAATCCACCAGAGGCTAAGGTACTTCCTGTTTCGAGCGGATTATCGGAGGCATAATAAGCGTAGCGTACTTTTACATCTTGACGGATACTTTTGCGTATTTTCGATGCTGATTGTATTGCTTTTTGATAATGAACTCCTTCCATTTCTAGCCCGATTACGTTCCAAGTCGATTTTCTGAAAAAGTTTAGAATATCTTTGTTTTGCAGAGAAGTTCCCAAAACAGTTACCATTGTTCCTTCAAATACGCGTAAGCCATTTCCTTCAAAATCTGCTTTGGAAAATTCGTTTTCAAATGGATAATTGTCAGCTGTTCCTTCAAAAATATGTGCCGAAGGTATCATCAAATCGCCTTTTTCGCCTTCCAGAATTCCCGCTTTTCCCATTATGGAAATTGAGACTACATTCAGAAAATCGATGCTATTGGCTGTTTTGTAAGGTTTTAGAAGTTCGTCAATCGTTTCAAAAGCCTGTTCGCCAAAGGCATAATCCATTACAAAAAGTACAGGTTTTTGTTCAAGTTGTAGTTTTTTACTCAAAAAAGTATCTGAAAAATCAATTTTCGCCGTATCAAATATTTGTACATCAATATTTGTTCCCGAAGTATCTTTGATGGAAATCATACCATTTTTGTGAGCAAAATCAATAACTTTTTGCCTTAACGCATCGTTTTGTTTTTCGCTAAGAGCTTCATAAATAGCCAAATCCGAAGTGTTTTTCATTTCTTTGGAAAGTGCTTTTTTTGCAAAAAGACAATTCATAACACTATGCATATTGGCACTGATTATATGTAGTGGTCTTTCTAGTAACCCATTGTCTTTCAGTGCTTTTTTTATTGTATTAGCCCATATTTCACCATAGATATGATGCCCCAAACGCTCTCGCAATATTGGACTAAAAGTAATTACACGTTTTTTATCTGAGATGATTTCGTCCAGAGCTAATTTGCCAAGCCAATATATAATATGAATAAAACGATCAGGTTTTTCTTTAGTTGAAAACTGCGAATGAATAGCTACAATTTCTTCAAATGTTCGTCCTAAAATGTTCCCAATATGAATCAGAGCAATTTCTCGTTCGGGTTGTGTTAGTTTTTTCTTCTGAATGAAAGATTCAATCTTTTGCCAATCGCGACTTGTACCTCCTGTTTCTTCAATAAGAACCCGCTGGGCAATTTTGTGTGATTCTATAAAAAGAAAAGTCAAGTGTGTCAGAATATCATAAATGTCAGAACGCCCCCGCGTAATTTCAATATTCATTTGTTCATCATCAATTCGGTAGCAATTTCGCCTTCTTTTAGAAGGAATAATTACCTGAAATTGTGATTTTCGGTAGCCTTCGTCAGAAATTAGATTGATAAAACGGCATTCTTCTATTCCGATAGGTAGCCTATCCAAAACGTACAAAAGACCATTAAGTTCCGTTTTTTTCTCGGCAATAGTACCATAAATTTCAGGACGAAGTAGCAAAAGAGCCTCTCGAAGACTTTCACCCGAAATTCCCATCGGTTTGTAAAAACCTCGATTAAACAAATGTCGCATTGTAACGTACATTCGCTCAATAGCATTAGTTGATTCTTGCGCACGATTTTTCATAGTAAATGAATTTTGTAGTAAAATTTTGCAAAGATATAAAAAAATAAAATTTCACAAAATGAATTTTTCGAATTTACGAAAGAGAAACCATTAAGTAAGTATCTAAAAATAATACCTCCACAAGCACTTGTGGAGGTAAATAAAATATTTATGAAAAAATTTATTTCGTTTTGTTTGCAAACTTATCAAAATAAAATACAGGGAATGCTTTTCCGTTGAATTTCATTTTTTCTAATTGTGGAGCTACATCAGCTTTTTTACCAACTACAACAAAGCGTAAGTTGTTTATTTTTATATATTTATTTGCAACACGTTTTACATCAGCAGCAGTAACAGCTTCTATATTTTTGATGTAATTTGTATAGAAATCTTTTGGTAGTTTCTGTACTTCAATATTCAAAGCAAAACGAGCTATTGTCGCTGGATTTTCAGTAGACATGATGAAAGAACCTAAGTATTGAGCCTTGGCTTCTGCAAGTTTTTCGGCAGAGACATCTTCCGTTTGAATTCGTTTTATTTCTTTAATAATTTCTTCAATAGCTGCACCTGTTACTTCGTTGCGTACTTTTGTAGAAACAGAAAATGTCGCATCTGTCCACTTATCGGTATGTATTGAAGATCTTGCTCCGTAAGTAAAGGCATTTTTTTCACGAAGATTTAAGTTGATATAGCTTCCAAAACCTCCACCCAAAATATAATTCATTATCAGTGTTGGGAAATAATCCTTGTCTGCCATTTTCAGGTTTTGCAAATTGAACACATTAAGCTCTGATTGAACAGCATTGGGCATATCAATAAAGTTTATTTGTGTATATTGAACATCTTTAGGTTTGTATAAACTTGTTTTCAATGCAGTAGCAGGAAGCCAATTTAAAAAATATTTTTCGACTAATTGTTTTGCTTCTTCGGCTTTGATATCACCAATTATAATCATATATGCATTGGCAGGGGAGAAATTCTCTTTGTAGAAATTTATCACATCATTTAGCGTTACATTTTTTAAAGACGCTTCGGTTTCATATTTTCCATATGGGTGATTGGTGGTATAAACCAAAGCGCTATTAACACGATCTGCTACGGCTTGTGTGCTGTTTTCGCCAGCTTTGAGACCTTCAATGGCTTTGGCTCGTTCTTTTTCCAATTCTTCTTGTGAAAAAACAGGATTAAGCGCTGCATCAGCAAAAAGTTCCATAATACGAGGAAAATAACGTGACAAAGAACTGGCACGAGCAGACCTTGTTGAAACAGAAACACTTCCTCCCAAAAATTCTACTTCTTCGTTGAATGTATCTTTGTCCATATTTTTAGTTCCTTTACCAAGTAAAGAAGATGTAAGCAAAGCTACTCCTGGTTTATTACGTTCATCGCTCGGTGAAGCATCCATAGATAGAGAAACCGATATCTGTGGCAATTTATGATTTTCAACTACCATTAGAGTAAGTCCATTAGGTAGTTTATAAGTAGTTGGAGCACCAAGATTTATAGTTGGTGTATTGCCTGAATGAGGCATTTGAGAACGGTCTATTTGTGCTGTCATAGCTTGTGATGTGAGCAAAAAAGCTCCTATTATACATAATTTTTTCATTCTACTTGTTATTTTTCGTTCATTTGAGGTAAATAATCTAAATCCAAGCGCTGATTAGGATTTAAGTATTTTTGAGCCACACGGCGAATATCCTCGCGAGTAACTTTTCGGTACAAATCAAGTACTTCATTTACTCGGTTTGTGTTTTTGTGAAACATGTAAGCATTTGCAAGTGAAAGAGCAATTCCTTCCATATTAGAGTTAGAACTTACAAATCTTTTTTCAAATTGATTAAGCAGTTTTTGATATTCTCTTTCTGATAACAATTCGTTTTGCAAACGTGTAATTTCTTGGTCCATATCTTTACCTAACTGTTCCAAAGATACATTGCCCAGAGGCAAAGCAGCCATCATATAAATACCATAATCTTCTTGTGAATCGTTAAAAGCAAAGACTTGCAAGGCTTCTTTTTTGTCTTCCACCATTTTTTTGTACATACGCGAACTATTTCCACCGGTTAAGATATTAGAAATAAAATCAAAAACAACTGCATCGCTATCGGTCATTTTGGGAGTACGATACGCATATACTTTGGCAGGAATTTGAATGTTTTTGTCATATTCAACTGCTTTGATAACTTGCGCAATAGGTTCTTCTTGCGGATAATTACGAACAGGTTTTCCTACCGAATTTGGGATAGAAGCAAAGTAATCGTTAATCCATTGTTTGGCTTGTGCTTTATCAAAATCACCTGTTACAACCAAAACAGCATTGTTTGGATTGTAATAACGCTGATTATATTTGGTAAAATCATCTAACGTTGCTGAATCAAGGTCTTTCATACTTCCGATGATAGACTGTTGATAAGGATGTTTTTTGAACAAATATGGGTTAATGGCTGTACGATAACCCAATTTAGCATAAGGTGCATTGACAATACGTTGTCTTTTTTCTTCTTTAACTACTTCTTTTTGAGTATCGACACCTATTTGGTTTATTACAGGGTGAAGCATTCGCTCGGCTTCCATCCATAGACCGAGCTGTAAGTTATTCGAGGGAAATACTTCGTAGTAATAGGTTTTGTCGGCAGTAGTAAAGGCATTGTTATTCCCTCCATGTGAAGAAACAATATCGAACCATTTGCCACGTTCTATATTCTTTGTCCCTTCAAATAGTAAGTGTTCAAAAAAATGTGCAAAACCCGTTTTGCCCACCACATCATCTTTACCACCTACGTGGTACATAACTCCCGTAGTAACTACTGGAGCTGAATTGTCCTGATGCAAAATAACGTGTAATCCATTGGACAAGTCGTACTCTTCAAAACTGATTTTCTGTGCCATAGCTATCCCTCCTGATAGTGCTAATGTTGTTAATGTTAATACATATTTTTTCATATCTGATGAAAATTAAATAATTGTGCAAAAATAATTTTTTTAGACGATAAAAAAAAATCTTTATAAAAAAATCTTTCTTAAAACTCTTTGTTTGATAAGATATAAAATGTGAAGTGTGAAATTTATATTTATAACTTTTTGATAATCAGATTTTTGAATTGTTATTCGAATTTTTTTTAAAAATACACTACTTTGTATTGCATAGTATAAAAATATTTTTATAACTTTGCATTGTAAAAAAGTACTGATTTTATTACTTATCTAAAAACAAAAAAATAATTCAAGAGAAATAACACCTAAAATCGTAATAACATGAAAAAAATAATTTTATTTTCTGTATTTTTATTCTTTTGTCTGATGAGTTTTGGACAAAATGTATTCAAAGGAACTTTGATAGATGCCTCAACAAAGCATGCTGTACCATTTGCAAACGTAATTTTGATGTCGTTACCTGATTCTACTTTGATAAAAGGGGCTATAAGTAATGAAAAAGGAGCTTTTGAGCTTGTCAATTCATCTAATGGACAAAAATTAGTCATTAAATTTACACATTTGGAATATAAAGAAAAAATAATTCAAGTAAATCAACCTGAATTGGGAGCTATTTCATTAGAACCTTCCGTAAATGAACTCGGTGAAGTGGTTGTTTCGGTTGCAAAACCCATTATGCAACAAAAGGGAACGGTTATCAGCACCAACATTGCCGAATCGACTTTGAAAAGTTTGCCACAACTTTCGATGGTGCTTAACTTTTTACCGGGAGTTTCTCAATCGTTTGAATCGGGAGTTCAGGTGTATGGAAAATCCAATCCGATATACTACATCAACAACCGAAAAGTGCGTGATTTCACAGATTTATTACAACTTTCGCCCCAAGATATTGAGCGTATTGACATCGAAACGGAACCCGGTGCCGAGCACGATAACAGCGTAGGTGCTATCATTCGTATTATTCTCAAAAAGAAACAAGGCGATGGACTCAGCGGTATTTTGGCATTGAGTACTCATTTAAGAAAAGGTGCTATGGTTCAGCCTGTTGCAAGTTTAAATTACCGAACAGGAAACACCGATTTGTCATTGTTTATTGTGCCTAATCATCATTATGGCATCGTTTCTGAACAAGGAAATGAACTTTCGGTAGCGACTTTGATGGATAGTTGGCAAGTGAAAACATCTGAATATCAAAAAGATAACGGAAAACACTTATACACAAAAATAGGTGTTGCACACGAGTTCAACGAAAAGCATTCGGCAGGAGCGTCTGTTTGGGTGAATATCAATCCGTATTCGGGACATTCTTTTACTGACCAACAAATGCAAACATTCAAAAATGGAATTTTAACAGAAAATGGGTTCAATGCCTACGACCGATTTAATCAAAATAAACATCTTTCTGCCAAAGCTTATTACGAAGGACAGCTTTCGGAAAAAATAAAATTCCAAACCGATATTGATTATTCAGGAACTCGTTCTGACCATAATTCGGATATTTTAGAGAAAAATTTGCTCGCTTCTTCCGAAAGAAATGTAAAAACGCATTCTGATGCCAAATCCGATTGGTTGGGAATGAAAACTACAATTACTCAACAACTTAGCAAAGGAAGTTTGAGCTATGGAGTGGAAGGTAGTACGCTTTCACGCCACGAAGATTATCAAGATAATTTCAGTAGCTCGCCTGAAATTAAGAACAAAGAATTGCAATCGGCGGTGTTTGTAAGTTATTCATTCCCTTGGGGAAAAACGAATTTCAAAGCAGGATTGCGTTACGAATACACTGATTTTGAATATTTTGAGAATAACCAAAAAAACGATGTAAAAAGCCGTTCTTACCGAAATTTGTTACCCAATGTTTCACTTTCTTTTCCTTGGGATAAAACCAAATGGTCAGTAAGCTATGTACGGAAAATTCGCCGACCAGCATTTTACGAGCTGAGCGATTATTCGTCATATACTTCATCTTTCTTGTATAATCGTGGAAATCCGAATGTAGTTCCTCGTTTGAGTGAAGATGTTAATCTTTTGACAAGTTACAAAAACTATTCATTTTCAGTGAATTACTCTTACATCAAAAATGGAATTTATCAAGAATATTTGCTTTCGGCTTCACAACCGAATGTTGTAGAAAAAACGCTTCGTAATTTTGATAGTTTTCAGACGTTAAAATTCACATTTTCAACACATTACAAAGTTGGAATTTGGAATCCGAAATTTACGTTTGTCTATGGAAAACAATTTGCAGAAAATATTTTTGCAAAAAATGACCCTATTTTTTCAATAAGTTCTGAAAATCAGTTTGTTTTATCGGAACGATGGACGGGAATATTAGAAATGAATTATCGTTCAAAAGGAAGTATAGCTGATGTTTATTACGAAAATAACAGATATGACGTTAATTTATTCGGAATCTATACCATTCCGAAATACTCAACACGAATATATGCAGGAATAAGCGATATTTTTAATACTTATAAGAATAATACGGCAGTTATAAATCCATATATAACCAATCGTAACTATGTGATAAACAACAATTCACGCCAATTTGTTTTAGGATTTATGTATCAATTCAACCCAACTCAAAACAAATACAAAGGTCAAAACAGAAACGAAGAAGAAAGTAGTAGAATGTAAATCTTAAAAAAATCACCCCCTTTTTGATAGTAAAATAAGTATTATCAAAAAGGGGGATTATTTTTGATGAAAATTTTAAAAACTATATACAAAAAATGCTTGCATAACTAAATAAAATATGCTACTTTTGCTGTAAATCAAAAAGTTAGAAAAACTATGCAAAAAATAATTTTCTCAATTGTGTTATTATTTGCTTCAGTAGCCATTTCAGCACAGCAGACCATCAAAGCAAAAAATATTTCGTTATTGGCGTACAATGACAATTATGATATTGATTTTTACAAAAAAGTAGGTAAGGATAAATACCAAGATGTATATTTACAAAACGATGATGACAAGTCCAAAGATTACGGGGAAATAGAAACAGTTCATCTGTTTTTTGAAGCCGATGGCGAAACCAAAACTTTGGAGGAATTGAAACAAAAATATAAAACTATCGTTTTTGTAAAAGATATTCGTCCGACAAAATTTGCTGATTTTGAAGGAAAAACCTTTGAATGGAAGCTTTTTTCTGATGAAGAAAAAGAAAAAAATACGATAACAAAAAATAAAAATGAAGAGAAATACGAAGATAGAACGATTGTTCAGTTTTTAAGTAAGCATTTATGTAAAAAAGAAGATTTAGAGTTCAGGGATACGAGTTATTATGGCTTTGGTGCATACGAAACCAGAGAGGTAGACACATTAAAAAGATGGAGACCTGTTGATAATGAATATTTTACACCTTTGGTAATGGATTTTGGTAATGGACGAAAAATATATCTTTTCAATGATGAAGAGAATATTGAAATGTTTTTGCTACCGCTGAAAAATTCAAATCTTTTTGTAGATAATGAAGAAGGAATGCTTACTAAAATTGAACAAATAACCAATAGATACGAAAAATTTTGGGGATACCGAGCCGAAAAATTTTTAGCCGTTCGTCCCAAAGGCAAAAAACAGGAATTAGTCAATGTTTATGACAAAAAAGTATTGAAAAAATCGTATGATACACTATTGATTTCCAATCGTTTTGTGATAGGGAAAAACAAAAAAAGCGTCGATATATACGATGCCTCTCTAAATAAACTGAATTTTGGAAAAGTCAAAAATGCGTATCCTTACCGCTCAGGACTTGAAATTCTGAACCAAAACGGAGCTTCATATTACAATGCAGATGGAAAACCTGTATCTAAAATTTCAATAACTTATTCGGTTTGTGGCACAGTAAGTAGAAAAAAATATATCATTCAAAAAGATTCGCTATCAAGCATTCCCTATCGTATGTTTTATAAATATAGTAGTCCTTATGGGTATTCTGAAAAAAGAAATTTTATCTTCGCTGACCGCACAACTGATGAAGAATTATCATTTTTGGATGGGAAAATCAATTTTCATTGGGACGGAAATTCAGATTTTGTAGGACAAATGTATGTAAAACCAACCCTGATTCGTGTGAAAAAAGGAGATAAATACGGTGTTTTTAAATATAATTATAAAGAAAAAAATGAACCTTACCAAATTACAAAACAAAAAAGATATTTTGAAGAAGAAGAAGCAAGATTATATAAGGACAAAACACTTTACGGAACACCTTTTTTGCCAATCGAATACACACATATTGTACTGAAAGACGGATTTTTATTTATTGAAAAAGACGGAAAAATAGGAATTTATCCGTATCATAAAACGCCGATTTATGACAAAATTACTCCAATAACAAAAAATTTTTACGAAGTTGTCAAAAATGGTAAAAAACTTTGGTTAGATGTAAGTATAATGAAAGAGTTTAATTAACCTTAAAAACTATATACAAAAATAGTTTGTTTATCTTTCAGAAAAGTAAATAAATGACGACCATTATCAATGGTAATTTCAGGAGCAGAAATACCAAAAATTGGAAAATTGGGTAAAATTTCTCCTTGCGAATTAAGCAGATAAACCTTGCTATTTTGCGTATCAGTAATAGCTATATAAATAGTTCTCCCTATGCGAAAGATAGACGGATTAGTGTAAATTCCGTAAGGAAGTTCGTGTGTTTTATTGTTGATAATGAGCTTATTATCAGAAATAATTGCTTCGGTTTGGTGACGATAAGATAACGTATGATGCTCTGATAGCTGTCTATCATTGATGCGAAGTCCGCCACTTTGGTCAATAAATACCTGTTTGCCATGTTTGGTTGTGAAGCAGAACCAATCTTCTTTGAGAAAAATAGGATTTTCTGAAAAATCAAATTTGTCTTTGATAATAATTCGGTCTTTTCCGTTTCGATGCAAAATATTGAGTTTCCCGTCTTTTTCAGGAAAAACAATGTAATCTTTTCCACCCAAGCGGAAGTGCTTCGGAGTTTGAGTGATTGTATTGGGAGTGCTTGTTTTTTCAAAGCCACTAACTATTTTACCATTTTTGTCCAAAATACGGATTTTATTTTCGCAAGCAATAACAAATCTGTAATCCATATTTTGTTCATAATCAAATACTTCTAATGGAAGTATGGTTTCTTTGTATGTTACAGGAAAAGGAGAAACATTCTGCCCATTTCTATCAATAACCCATAAGGAATTATGCGTACTAAATGCCATTTGTAGATTTCCATTTTTGAATAAATCAACTTGGAAAATCGTACTTTTTATGGGAGAATCAAGTTTCTTTTTCCAGAGAGTTTTCCCTTCATTATTTATTAAATACAATTGGTTATCAATGTCTTGTATTACAATTTCTCGATTTTTGGTGCGATGATTCAAAACCCACTTGGGTAGTGTTTGGGCATCAGCATCAAGAGTTACTTGATATTTTTCATTTATGTTGTCAGAATTTATTTTGTTTTCAGATTGAATACTTGTAAAGGTGCAAACAAAAAAATCGCTTTGAGGGCTTATTTGTAAGCAAGCAAAGTGATATTTGTCTGCTATTCTGCCATATTTTTGAGAAAAAGTTGTATTTTTTTGCAAATTTTCAATTTCTGTATAATTAGCTTTGCTTGATGATTGTTCTTGTAACGCCCTGTAATAAGGGTTATTAGCCAGAGTTACATTGGCTTGTAATTGATTGATAATGGTGTGTAAAATTGTCTCTTTTTGAGCAAAAATAAGTGTTGATTGATACAAAAATACATATTGTAAAGAAATTTGACTATCAAAATTGGCTAAAAATAGATTCAAATCTGGATTTTCTTCCAAAGTCAAAATACGTTGTTCGTGATAGTTTTCTTCTTTGGAAACCAATAATTGGCGCAATGTTTCTTCTGCATCAGACGAAGTAATGGCAACTAACGTATCTTTGGCAAGGGTAAAAAAACTAACTTCATTGATGTATTTAGGAAAATCGGTTGCTATTTCATATTTCAATTTAAGATTTGTAGCATCTGCAAATGTATAAGAACGAACATTATTTACTTCTGAAGGGATAAAGTTAATTGATTGTAAATCAGAAGATAAAGTCTTTGATAGACTTGCTATATTTACGCTGTCTTTTTGGCTTAGTCCCGTTCCACTTATTCGAATTTTGTTTTTTTCTACTAAAATATCCCAAGCGACCCAGTTTTGAAAATATTGTAGTGTTTTAGAAGGAAATATTTCAGAAAAAAAGCGTTCGTTTTGTGATTTGTTCAAAAATAAATTAGCAGGAAGTTGTGTGTCAATTGTTTTTTGAAGTTTGTATATTTGTTCCATTTCCTGACTTTTTTCCTGTTTTGAGAAATCAGAAATAGAGGATAAGGAGCTGATAATAAGTTTGTTATGTTTTTGTGTGTAAAACCATTTCTGATTTTTGAGAACAAGAGAATCTATTTTCCCTGATGAAGCATTTTTCCAAATACTTGTGCTGTCAATTAGTGTGTCTTGACCACTAATACAATACGTTGCTTTGTCGGTATATGCCAGCCAGATATTCGTGTCAGAAGGTAAGCTACGAAGCAAATTCTGTACATTGGTATCGGGCAGATCGGCATATAATGTTTTCCAAAAACTACTATTGCCAATCGCATTCAGAAATTGATTTTTCCGATTGATTTGCAGTATAGTATGGCTTTGCTCGGGGAACAATAGCTCATTTTGGGTTGTTTTTTTTGTAGAAATATCACAACCTATATTGCTTATACTTATAATTCCTATCAGAAAAAATCTAAGAAAGTGCATATAATATCAATTTTTGTTTGTAAAAAAGCCCATAAAAGCACACATTGAGTATTAAAGTATGATTTTATGGGCAAAAATACAATTTTTTTTTGACAGAAAGTATATTCTGATGTTAAAACATTAGTGTTAAGCCTGCCAGATAATTGGCCTCTGCCTGTGGAAAATAAAAAGATTGTCCATCTTCGTACGTACCAGAAGCAACATATTTTTTGTTGAAAATATTATTAGCCAAAACAGAAAACACAATTGATTTACAAATTTTTTTAGGTTGAATTTCATAGGATAAATTCAGATTATTTATAAAATATGATTTCAGTTTAGAGGCCTCTTCGCCTGTGTTGCTCATGTATTGTTCCCCGACCAATTTGGATAGTAATGAAACTTGCATATTTTTAATAGGAGAGTAGGTTAATGTATTCCCTACAACCCATTCGGGAGAGAAGGCAATGGGAGTGTCGCCCCAGTTTTTCGGATTTTTGTTTATATCAGCTTGATGATAATTTTTATTTCTGTTTTTACTATAAGCAATATTGGGTTTACAAATCCATTGATCAGAGAGAAAAAAAGTAGCATCCCACTCAATTCCAAAACGATAACTATCACCACTATTATTACGAATAGGATAGCCTTTATCGTTGAGTTTTCCGGTGGGAACTAATTGGTCTTTGTACATCATATAATACACATTCAGATTAAACATCACTGATGAACTCTGATGTCGCCAGCCTAATTCAAAATCATTGAGTTTTTCAGCTTTCGGACTTCGATTAAGTTTCTCTTTGTAACTATTTTTATAATCACTTCGATTGGGTTCTTTGGTTGCTTTGGCAAATGAGAAATATAACTGATTTTTCCTTGTTAGTAAGTAATTTATTCCTATTTTCGGATTGACAAAATTAAAATCTTCATCGGCATTATACTTTTCAGCCTGATAACTTACATATCGATATTGAATATCACCAAAAATATTCCATTTTGGAGCTATTTTCCAAGTGATTTTTGCAAAAGAAGAACCTTCTTTTTTGTAACCTGTATCTTCATCTAGAATCGTTCCATAAGGCTTTATGTCTTTTTCTGACCAAATGAATTTGTCATAGTGTAAACCTTCATATTTGTTGAAAGTTCCTCCAAAAATTATGTCAAGATTTTCCGATTTATAATTTGCAGAAAAAGTACTTCCGTAGAAATCGTTATCCAAACCATATTGTACAATTAAATAATCTCCCCAATTATCGTATTGTTCCCAGTATCCACGTCCTTTGGTATAGTGAAAAGCAAGGTTGGTAGTCCATTTTGGTGTCCATTTTTCTACCCAATGGATTTGTGCGTGGTCTTGCTGATAGTTGTCGGTTTCGTTATCGTAAAATTGTGTCTGTCCGTTGGCATCTATATATTTCCCAGCAGGATTGTAACGTCTATTGGACTGCAAAGTAGTTTCATCAATTCCCTTGTAAGTAAGGTATGTTTTTTCTTTTCCACCGAAAACTAAGGCTTTGATAAGCGTAGTTTCATACGAGTACGTTCCTTGCAGAAAATATGATTTCAAATCGGAAGAGGCTCGCTCGCGATATCCGTCAGAATTGATTTTGGAGAAACGCCCCAGCACTTCAAATCGGTTGTTTAACTTACCTGTTGAGAGTTTTACAGCATGCTTGTGTGTGTTGTAGCTTCCGTAAAAATTGCCCAATTCGGCATACGGAATTTCTGAAACAACATCAGTTAAAACGTTTAAGCTTGCGCCAAAAGCTCCCGCACCATTGGTTGATGTTCCTACTCCGCGCTGTAACTGAATACTCTCTGCCGAAGAAGCAAAATCGGAAAGATTATACCAGAATGTTCCTTGCGACTCAGAATCGTTGTATGCTATTCCGTTGATAGTTACATTGGTACGATACAAATCACTTCCTCGGACAGAAAAATACGAAGCACCCAATCCTGAACCATCTTCTGAAAATGAAACCACATTAGGAAGTTGCCCAATAAGCAACGGGATTTGTTGTCCGAAATTCTGTCGTTGAATTTCTTTTTTGGAAAGATTAGAAAACGTTACTGGCAAGGATTCTTTGGCTCGAACGGCCGACACCAAAACCTCGTCCAGTGAAATTACTTCGATAGAATCTTTAACTGATTCTTGTGCCTGCATGCTAATTCCTGCACACAAAACACCCATAAAAAATACATTTTTCATTACATATTGTAATTTTTAGTAAATAAAAGGGGTATTTATTTATGGATTGTTAGTAAAAAAGCTATTTTTGTTACCCAAAAACAAAAATAACTGATAAATAGGCGATTGCTTTATCCTTTGGCAGCATTACCTGCCCAAGTTCTATGGGTATAATCTCAGCCAAGAATGGCACCCCTTTGAGACGAGGGCAAAGATACGATTTTTTAGAAAAATAAAGTAATATAATAAAAAAATATTTAGAATTATATAAAAAATCATAACTCTTTGAATGAATGAATAATTTTTACAAACTCTGGTTTGTATTTGTCTTTTTGGTCTGCGAGTGTCCAAGTATATATCTGATAAAAAGCGTTTTTGCCTTTGGCTACTGCAATGATATAATAAATGTCAAGTCCGTCAATAATGGCTTTTTTTTAACCAAAATAAGCAGGCAAGCCATTGAGTGTTATTTTGTCAAAATTGCTGATTTTGTTGGTTGTATTATGATTTTCTGACCACATTTCTAAACAAAGTTCAAAATAATCTTCTAAGGAAGTTTCTTCGAAAATATTTTCTTCTTCGCCTTCATTCATCTCTTCTTTGCTGTCCTCGATGACCATTGCATAAAGTTCCGATAGCGGATTTCCGTACACTAATGCAGCCTCTGGGTTTAGTTTGCTGAGCTTGAAAAATGATTTTGGCAATTGAATCTCAAATCGGTCTTCTATAATAACAACTTTGGTTCGATTGCCCAATCCGCAAGAAGTTAGTAACAATAAGATAATGGGTATGTATGATAGTTTTTTCATAGAAAAGAAATTTTATTAAAGGCAAAAGTACAAAAAAAAATTATTTAGAAAAAGAATGAATTATATATGTATAGAAAAAATTTATACATAGAGTTGTTTTCTTGAACAAAAACCTCGTATTTTTGTCAAAAATATTAAAGAATAAATGTCAAAAGGAGTATTATTGGTCAATTTGGGTTCGCCCGATTCTACACAAGTAAGTGATGTACGCAAGTATTTAGATGAGTTTCTAATGGACGAACGAGTAATAGATAGCCCATACTGGTTGCGAGCCCTGATTGTGAAAGGAATTATCTTAAACACACGCCCAAAGAAATCGGCTGAGGCTTATAAACGTATTTGGTGGGATGAAGGTTCACCACTGATTGTTTTGACCCAACGACTACAACGCAAAATACAAAGTCGCGTTTCTATTCCTGTTGAAATAGCTATGCGATATGGCAATCCGTCTATTGAAGCAGGAATTGAAGCCCTTCACAAAAAGGGAGTTACTCAAATTCTTCTCTTTCCGATGTATCCGCAATATGCAATGGCAACTACAGAAACTATTTTAGTTTTGGCTGAAAAAATCCGCCAGAAAAAATATCCTCATATACAAATAACGGAAATTCCTGCTTTTTACCATCGCAATGATTATATAGCAACATTAGCTCAATCAATCAAAGACGAATATTCGCAAGATTATCTATTGTTTTCCTATCACGGAGTTCCCGAGCGGCATATCAGAAAGACAGATAAAACCGGAGCGCATAAGCATACGCAGTTTGTCAATGATGTATATTGTTGCAAACCCCATAGCCCTGAATCTCAGTATTGTTACAGAACACATTGCTATGAAACTACACGAGCTGTTGCCGAGTTATTACAGCTTCCTGAAGGTACGTATGGCACTTCCTTTCAGTCGAGATTGGGTAGCGACCCGTGGTTACAGCCTTACACCGATGTTACTATTGAAAAATTAGCCCACGACGGGATAAAAAACTTAGCGGTAGTTACTCCCGCATTCGTATCGGATTGTTTAGAAACCTTAGAAGAAATAGGAATGGAAGGGAAGGAGGAATTTCTACAAGCAGGAGGTTTGTCGTTCAAACTTATTCCGTGTCTTAATGACCGAGATGATTGGAGCGATGTCATTGCCCAATGGATTACCCGATGGGAAAATCTCACAGATAATTACAAAAAATAACTTTTAAATACTAAATAATGGATTATTTTATTGCTAAATCAATACACATTATCTTTGTAATTAGCTATTTTGCTGGACTTTTTTATATTGTACGGCTTTTTATCTACCATAGCGAAACTTTGCAAAGAGATGAAGAACCTAAACGTTCTATTCTTCATAAGCAATACATTTTTATGCAAGAACGATTATGGAACATTATCACAGTCCCAGCTTTGATAATAATGAGCATATCGGGAATATATATGCTCTATGCTATGAATTGGGTTTGGCTCAAAGAAGGCTGGATGCATATCAAATTGCTATTTGTTGTATTCTTGTATGGCTATCATTTCTGGGCTTGGAAACTTATGAGAAAATTGCAGAAAGGAATTGCTCCGTATTCTTCAGTTCATTTACGTATGATGAACGAAGTTGCCACGCTTATTCTATTTGCTGTAATATTCTCAGTGATTCTAAAAACGCTTTTTGTACAATATTGGTATTGGTCGCTCGTTTGGTTTTTACTAATGGGAATACTTATAATGTTGGTGGTCAAATTGGTTAATAAAAATAAATAAACTAAAACCCCCTTAACAGATACTCGTTAAGGGGTTTCTTTTTGATTGAAAATGATATTTCTAATCTATTTTTTAGGTTGAAATATAAATAAATAGGTAGAATTAAATTATTTTTTTATATTTTATTGAGTTAAAAATATTATTTTTAAATATTTATATAATTTAATTTATATATAATAAGATATTTTATTTCAAAATTAGGTTTTAAATTAAATTAAAATAGATAGCGCAACATGCGATTATACTTTTTACTATGTATAATATCATAGCGCAAATTGCGCAAAGCTATTTAATTATTTTAAATATATAAGCGCAAATTATTTTTTGTATTTTAACTATCTTGAAAATAAAATTTCATATTGAAAAATACTAATTATTATTTTATTAGAAGAAAAATAGTTATCAGACCTACTTTTTATCAACGATTATATGAAAAACTATTTTAATAAAATGAATTAAAGTAAAGAAATCAGAGTAAAATCAATGAAATTTTTAATATTTAAAAAAAGCAAATGTGATTTTTTTGAATAATATATTTTTTCGTATATTTGCCTCAAATAAAATTGTATATGACAACAAAAGAAACCAATCAGGAAATTGTTAAAAAGGTATTTACCAAGTATTTGGAGGAACATGCACATCGTAAAACTCCCGAAAGATACGCTATTTTAGAAGAAATTTACGCAAGTAATGAGCATTTTGACATTGAATCTCTCTATGTTAAAATGAAAAATAAAAATTACCGAGTAAGTCGTGCAACACTTTACAATACGATTGAAATTTTACTCAATTGTGGTTTGGTCAGAAGACATCAGTTTGGACAAAATCAAGCACATTACGAAAAAGCATATTTTGACAAACAACATGACCATGTAATTCTTATCGATACGGGAGAAATAATGGAATTTTGCGACCCTCGTATTCAAGCTATTAAGCAAACTATTGAAGAACTTTTTGATATTAAAATCAATAATCATTCTCTTTATTTCTACGGAATGAAAAATAAAAAAGAAAATAAATAAACAAAAACGAAATGGCAGTAGATTTACTTCTTGGTCTTCAATGGGGAGATGAAGGAAAAGGAAAAATAGTTGATGTTCTGACACAGCAATACGATATTATAGCACGTTTTCAAGGAGGTCCCAATGCAGGACATACTCTCGAATTTAATGGAATAAAACATGTACTACATACGATTCCTTCGGGAATATTCCACCCAAAAGCAATCAATATCATAGGAAATGGCGTAGTTATTGATCCAATTATCTTAAAAAAAGAAATGGAAGCTTTGGCTCCCTTTCAAATCAATTTAAAAGAACGATTGCTTGTTTCACGCAAGGCTCATCTTATCTTACCTACACATCGCTTGCTTGATGCCGCTTCAGAAACAGCCAAAGGAAAAGCTAAAATCGGTTCAACACTCAAAGGAATAGGTCCTACATATATGGACAAAACAGGGCGAAATGGCATACGAGTAGGAGATATCGAGATGCCAGATTTCGAACAGAAATATCGAGCACTATCGGATAAGCACCAAGCAATGATTGGTTTTTATGGAGTAGAAATTCAATATAACTTATCGGAACTCGAAAGAGAATTTTTCCAAGCTATCGAATCTCTGAAACAGCTTACATTTATTGATAGTGAAGAATATTTGTATCAGGCACAAAAATCAGGAAAAAAAATACTTGCAGAAGGAGCGCAGGGTTCTCTCTTAGATATTGATTTTGGCACTTATCCGTTTGTAACTTCGTCAAATACAACAGCAGCAGGTGCTTGTACCGGATTAGGCATTGCTCCCAATCAAATAAAAGAAGTTTTCGGAATATTCAAAGCCTATACAACCCGTGTAGGTAGTGGCCCTTTTCCAACAGAACTATTTGATGAAGATGGCGAAACGATGGGGCGTGTTGGACGTGAATTTGGAGCTACTACTGGGCGCAAACGCCGTTGTGGTTGGTTAGATTTGGTTGCTTTGAAATATGCTGTTCGTGTCAATGGAGTTACTCAACTGATGATGATAAAAGCCGACGTACTTAGTGGTTTTGACCGATTGAAAATATGTATAGCATATCGGTACAAAGGTAAAGAAATAAATTATTTTCCATATAGTATTGAAGCAGAAAATGTAACACCTATTTATACGGAAATGAAAGGTTGGGCACAAGACCTAACACAAATTTCAGATGCTGAGAATCTACCTGAGGAACTCAAACAATATATTGCTTTTCTTGAAAAAGAATTGGAAGTTCCTATTCGTATTGTCTCGGTTGGTCCTGACAGAAAACAAACTATTTTGCGATAATCTTTTTAATTTTTTAGGTATAAAAGGAGATATTTGTTTCAGAAATTTATTTTTAATTGATTGAAAATGTATTTTTGGAATAAGTGTTATTATAAATAGTTACGGAGAAAAATAACATCATCTGAAATTTAGGATAATGAGTACTATTTTTTGATAATTTTTTATTTTTGTTGTTCATTTCTTCAAAAAATACTACTTTTGCCCTTTCTATGATAGGGTTAATATGAAACCAAAAAATATTTTATTTTTTGTTGTAGCAGTACTTTGCTCGCTTTTGGGTCTGACATTTGTTAGTAGAGATTATATTGTTTCTCCATCGGTTGTAAGTGATTCGGAAGTTGGTGAGAGTTTAACGGCTGCTCCTTTGGAAGAGATTAAACAAGGTTTTCCTTTTGGAAATACACATGTAAAGTATCCGACATTTGAAAAATTAACTCAAATAAAAAAAGTCATTCCTAACGAGAAAGCAGCGGAAATTTTACGACATAAAGCCCTTTCTTCCCAGCAAATGCAGGAAGATTTTGTTGAAATAGACTCTATCCCATCAGAGAGCACTAAGGGAAGCCTTCCGCTGATAAGTAATATAGAAGGGAAAATTTATTATCCAGGAAATCCCGAAGAATTTGTTAGCAAATTACATCAAAAACTCAGCCAGCATAGTTGTCGGATTATTCATTTTGGAGCTTCAAAAATAGAAGGAGATAGGATAACTTCGTACATACGAAATCGCTTACAAGTTATTTATGGAGGAACAGGGCCGGGATATTTTCCTATCAAAATGCCATATCCACAGAAAAGCATTGATTTGCAAATCAGTGAAAACTGGGATAGATATGCACTTTTCAATGGAGAACATCGACGTACCAAACATCTTCTTCCTACAAATCAATATGGTTTGTATGCCAATGTTTGTCGTTTTACACCTATTGCAGATACCGACACAATCAATATAAAGAAAGCTTTTTTTGAGATAAAGCCTTCTTATAATTTTTTCAAACGATTACGTCAGTATTCTGTTATGGGAATTCACTACGGAAATTGTAAAACACCAACGGCTATTTCAGTATATGAAAATGGAAAACTTATCAAACAAGATTCTCTCAAATCAGATGGGAAATATCATAATTATAAAGTAAAATTTGCACGTACTCCCAATCAAATACGAGTAGAGTTTTCATCTCGAATTAGTCCCGATTTCTATGGAATAACGCTTGATGGGAATAGTGGTGTATTTATGGATAATGTCCCTACTCGTGGTGATTCTGGACTTCATTTTACAAAACTTCAAAATACGTTCGATGCGATGAGCAGAGAACTTCAACCCGATATTTTTTTCTTTGAATTTGGAGGAAATCTTATTCCTTCGCTTAAAACCGAAGATCAAGTTCGTAGCAGTGTTAAGCGAATAATTAACAATATAGAATGGGTACGAAGACGTAACCCAAACGCATTGTGTGTTTTAATAGGTCCTAGCGATATGCTTCGCCCAGATACACAAGTATCATATAGTATTATTCCGACTCTTGTTGCTGAAATGAAAAAACAAGCATTACATAAGGGAATTGCTTTTTGGTCAATGTATGAGGCGATGGGTGGAGAAAATTCAATGAAAGTTTGGTTTGATAAAGGATTTGGTTCAACTGATTTTATTCATTTCACTCAATCGGGAACAGACAAGATATCAGAATTATTATATAACGAACTCGAAGCCAATTTGCTCGCTGTTCAAAAAACTGATTCAATACAATAGTTCAATTTAGGTATGGAATGGTTATATCGCATTTTTGAATTTTCAGAGAATACACCTTTAATCTTCACTCGAATTGATTTTTGGATTTTCTTTGTCGTGGTATATGCCGTTTTTGCACTTATTTATAAACGAATACATCTGCGAAATATATTTTTATTTCTTGTAAGTTTGTATTTTTATTACAAAACAAGCGGATTGTTTGTATTATTACTCATTTTTAGTACTTTGACTGATTTCTTTTTGGGTAAGTATATTTATCAAAGTACCAATATTCTTAATCGCAAAATATTAGTTACAACTAGTGTAGTAGTTAATTTGCTGGTATTGAGTTATTTTAAGTACGCATATTTTTTTACAGAATCGTATAATTATCTCTTTCATACACATCACGAAGTATTCAATTATCTTGCTTATTGGGGAAATGGATTTTCTTCCAAAGGATATTTCAGAGTAGATAGCATTATCCTTCCTGTGGGAATATCATTTTATACGTTCCAAACCATTAGTTATTCGGTAGATATTTATCGAAAGAAAATAGTTCCGCTCAAATCTCTTCTTGATTTTGGTTTTTATGTAGCTTTTTTTCCTCAACTTGTTGCTGGGCCTATTGTTCGTGCAGAAAATTTTGTTCCACAAATACTAAAATCCACACAGATATCTGCTGATGAATTTAGCAAAGGAACATTTTTGATACTAAAAGGACTTATAAAAAAAATGCTTTTTGCTGATTTTATAGCGATGCAATTCCTTGATCGCGTTTTTGAAATGCCCAATATGTATTCGGGATTTACCAATATAATGGCACTTGTCGGATATTCATTACAGGTTTATGGTGATTTTTCTGGCTATACCGATATTGCCATTGGGTTAGCGTTACTTATGGGGTTTCATCTTCCAATCAATTTTAACTCTCCTTATAAAGCAACCAGTTGTGGTAATTTCTGGAAGCGTTGGCATATATCGCTTTCTACATGGTTACGGGATTATTTATATATTCCTTTGGGAGGAAATCGTGGAGGTTCTTGGGCTTCTATTCTCATAACATTGTTATTTATAATTATAGCTATTATAAGTGTCAATGACCCTTTATTTGCTATTATTGTAGGATTTTTGCTGATACTTGTTGCTTTTGGAGCATTTTATAATCGTATTTTTCGCAATCATCTCTCTACCAATATCAACCTGATGCTTACAATGCTTATAGGTGGATTATGGCATGGTGCTTCATGGAAATTTGTTCTTTGGGGAGGAATTAATGGACTTGGAATTGTTGTGAATAAACTTTGGAAAAAAGTAAGTCCATACGAAAAATCTACGCATTGGTTGGCGCACCTATGGAAAGTAAGTTCGACTTTTCTTTTTATCGTATATGTACGTTTGTATTTTCGAGGAGAAGATATGGAACGTATAGAATTATGGTATACGCAAGTGTTTAATAATATGAGACTTAGTGAATCATTAGATGTTATCTATCATTTTCGTTCTGCCTTTTTTGTGATGATAATAGGATATATCACGCATTGGATTCCTCGATCAGCCAAAGAAGCCCTCGAAGATTATTATGCCGATAGTCATTTCTTGGTTAAAGTTTTTGTAGCTGTTGTTGTAGTTATTATATGTTATCAGGCATATTCTTCTGATTTTCAGCCATTTATTTATTTTCAATTTTAGTAATATTTTTAGTACAAAAATATATATCCTCTGAAATTTATTTATTTTTGACAATATAAAGTAACGATTAAGGTTCTTTTTCAAATAATTTACTACCTTTGTGGCATCATTCACAATGATTAAAATATACAAATGGCAAAGGAAAAAGGAAAAAAACGTAAAGAATTTCAGCGAAAAATGCTTTATAAATATCGAGTGGTGATTATGAACGAAGATACACTCGAAGAAAAAGCATCAATGCGCTTGAATCGCTTGAATATATTCGTTTTCGGATCACTTTTTGCGATACTAATGATTGTTGCCACCACACTTATCATTATTTATACACCGCTTCGGCAATATATATTAGGCTTTTCGGAAGCTGATATGAGGCAACATATTGTAAATCTTGCTTTTAAATCCGATTCGCTTGAGAATAGTCTAAAAAAAAATGAATTGTATTTTACTTCTATTCAAAAAGTATTACGTGGAGATATTCAACCCGATAACATCAATCGAGATTCTGTTCCGTTAGATAATACACGCCAAAATCTTGAAGCTCTAAATCTTGCTCCCAAAGAAGAAGAACTTCGTTTAAGACAAGAAGTTGCCGAAGAAGAGAAATATAGTACTTTTGACCCAGCTTCGGCTGGAAAAACAGAACTCTTGTTCTTTTCGCCTGTATCAGGAACAACCTCTGCGGAATTTGCACCTGACAAAAAACACTATGGAGTTGATATTTCTGCTCCTGAAGGCACTGCAGTAAAATCAATTGCTGACGGAACAGTTATCTTTGCAGAATGGTCTGCTCAAACAGGATTTGTAATTATCGTAAAACACATCAACGAATTTATTTCTGTTTATAAACACAATGCTTCTTTGACTAAGCGACAAGGCGATTTTGTACGCTCAGGTGAGGTTATTGCAACAGTCGGTAATACGGGCGAATACAGCACAGGTACGCATCTGCATTTTGAATTGTGGAACAACGGATACCCTGTTAATCCGTTCAATTATATCAATTTCAAATAATTTTTTTAGAGAATTTTTTTGACAATGAAATCTTTTTTAGCTAAAATACTTGCTTTTTTTGTAAAAAAAAATATTGATAATTGGGCGAATAATCCCGTTAAAACACAACAAAAAGTCTTTGAATCACTCATAGCCAAAGCTCAAAATACGCAATTTGGCAAAGACCATCATTTTTCGCAAATAAAAACCTATGCCGATTATGCAAAACGCGTTCCCATACGCGATTATGAAGGATTAAAACCTTATATTCAGCGTGTTATAGATGGACAAGAAGATGTATTATGGCAAGGAAAACCGCTTTATTTTGCCAAAACTTCGGGGACAACAAGTGGTGTCAAATATATTCCAATTACTCGCCAATCAATGCCTTATCACGTAGAGGCTGCTCGCAATGCTATACTTTGTTATATTAACGAAACCCAAAAGGCAAGTCTAGTTAATGGAAAAATGATTTTCTTGCAAGGAAGCCCTATTTTACAAGAAAAAAATGGCATAAAAGTAGGACGATTATCAGGAATTTCGGCACATTATGTTCCCAAATATTTGCAAAAAAATAGACTTCCCTCATGGGAAACAAATTGCATTGACGATTGGGAACTCAAAGTAGATAAAATTGTTGAAGAAACTATTGCACAAAACATGAGCATAATTAGCGGTATTCCTTCGTGGGTACAGATGTATTTTGAAAAATTGGTCAATGCCTCTCACAAAACAATTGGAGAATTATTTCCTAATTTTCAATTATTCATCTACGGAGGTGTTAATTACGAGCCGTATCGTTCTCGTTTTGAGTCTCTTATTGGTCGAAAAGTAGATAGTATTGAGCTTTTTCCCGCCAGCGAAGGTTTTTTTGCTTTTCAAGATAGTCAAAAAGAAGAAGGAATGCTACTGCTACTGAATTCGGGAATTTTCTACGAATTTGTGAAAGCAGATGAGATTTTTTTAGAAAATCCGCGGCGTTATACGATTGCAGAGGTAGAGGTGGGCGTAAATTATGCACTTATAGTTTCGACCAATGCAGGATTGTGGGCGTATAATATTGGTGATACCATACAATTTGTTTCAACCCAGCCGTATCGAATTATTGTTTCGGGGCGTATAAAACATTTTATCTCGGCTTTTGGAGAACATGTCATTGCCAAAGAAGTGGAGCAAGCTCTGCGTGAAGCCATCCAAGATACGGATATTCAGGTTAATGAATTTTCCGTAGCTCCACAAGTTAGCCCCGCAGATAGAGAATTGCCTTACCATGAGTGGTTTATCGAATTTGAACAAACACCTGATGACCTTTTGGCTTTTGCGACAAAAATAGACCAATCCCTTCAAGAGCAAAATGTTTATTATTATGACCTTAGACAAGGCAATATCTTGCAACAACTGAAAATAACTCCTATCAAAAAAGATGGTTTTGCACAATATATGAAATCTGTTGGAAAACTCGGTGGACAAAATAAACTCCCTCGATTATCAAACGACCGAATTTTGGTAGAAAAATTGCTTTCCGTTGTAACAAAATAACTAAAAAAATGTGTGAATCAACTTCACACATTTTTTTGTTGCTATTAGATACTTAATATCCTTTGGTTTGCTCAAGTGTATTATCATCAGCAATCATTGCAGCGGTAATTGGCAGGTAAATAGGTTTTTTGGCACCCCCTGAATCCAACATTGAAGTCACTTCATCATATACAAAATTATCGCCTGCACGAAGTAAATCCCACCAACGTTTACCTTCACCTATAAATTCTTTGTAACGTTCATCAAGAATAGCTTTTGCATTAACTGCTTGTGATGCATTTGTATATCCGTGTGTCCCTACAACATAATTGCTACCATAGGCTCTCTGACGAATTTGGTTTATTTCAGTAGAAGGATCTTCTCCTAAATTATTTTTTACCTCAGCAAGTAACAATAATACATCGGCATAACGATAAATAGGAATATTATTTTCGTTAATAATAACACCTGATTCATTCCGACCTACAAATTTGGAAAGAACACTACCCATATATTTAGTATTATCTGCCGTAAAAGGAATATATCCTGCATTATCTTGATATATTCTTATGAAAGAAGCTCGGCGTAAATCTTTCACATCATCAATCAAGAGTAAAGTTTTGTTAGATGGAGAATTATAATTTCCTCCTTCTACATAAAGAAAGGTAGAAATTTTTCTTCCTTGATCATCGTATTTGTCTTTAATATCTGCATTACGAGCAGTAGTTACCCCATAGTAATGAGTTGCTTCATCTTTTTTATAATCTAACACAAGAATAAACTCTTGATTATTTTCATTATCAACTCCCCATAACTTGTCATAAGGCACTAAACTATAGCCAGATATTTGGTTTAATGCATTTTTAGCTTCATTATAGTCTTGATTTCCTCCACCCAATACTTTTCCTGACCACAAATACACATCTCCCTTAAGAGTGAGCGTTGCCATTTTAGACCAATACACTCTATTTTTATAGAAATTTTCATTTCCATTAAATAACTCTAAGGATTTTTGAATATCCGACTTGATTTGTGCCATTACTTTTTCTTTGGGAGCTCGTGGAGTTTTAAGACTTGCCAAATTATCAATATTTTGCAGAGGTTGTAATACGATAGGCACATCGCCCCAGCTTTTTACTAATACATAGTAAATATATGCTCGTAATCCATACATTTGTGCCAACATATTATCTCTTTCGCTCGTATTAGAAAAAGGTGCCTTTGGAGCATTTTTTATAAAATCATTGATATAATGCAACATTGTGTACCAATTTCCCCAATCATTAAAAGGTACTTTGGTAGTGTTGATATCATTGGTAAAAAGGTTTTGATTATGAGCATTTTCTATTCCTTTTCCTCCCCACATATCGGAACGGAGTTCACCCATTTGCCACATTTTATCACCATAACTTCTAAATTTGGAATAGATACCGTCAAACACTGATTTTGCAGCTTCTTCTTTTTCCCAAAAACTGTCATATGTAAGATCACTTTCTGGGGGAGTTTCTAAATTACACGCATTAAATGTAAAAAGTGTAATTACTATAAAAATATATCTTTTCATTTTCTTCTTTTTTTAATTGATTAAAAGGTTGCATTTACTCCGAAAGTAAAGGTTCTTGCCAGCGGAAAACGACCTACATCCCAGCCTCCTTTTTCAGGCAAGTATCCTGTATATTTTGTAAAATAAGCCAAATTTGCTCCTGTAAGGAAAAAGCGAATATCTTTAAAATGATTTCCTACTATATTTCCTAGCAAGTTGTAACTTAGAGTTATTTCGCGAATAGCCAAATAATCTCCTTTTTCCCAATAGCGAGAACTTGAAGTGGCTTGCCCCCCACTGGCTTTATGATTCCCTCTTGGGTCTGTAAAATCAAAACGAGGTATGGTTGCTGTAGGATTTTCGGGTGTCCAGGTATCTTTTATTTCTGATGTCCAGTTCTGATTTCCTTGTACCTGTGAAATACCACGACTACGAACCGCATTGTGTACCAAGTGCCCCACCGCATAGTCTGTTTTTACATATATATTGAAATTTTTATATGAAAAATCAGTAGAAAAACCTCCCATATAACTTGGTGTAGTACGACCTAATACAACCCTATCTTTTGAGTCAATTATATTATCTCCATTGATATCTTTCCAACGTGTATCTCCCAATATAGGTGTTCCCCTTTGAGCAGCAGGAATAGTTCCTGCATGGAATTGCACTTTTCTTCCTTTGTGCTGATCAAGTTGTTCTTGAGTCTGATATACGCCTTCATCTAAATATCCAATTACTAAATCATCGCCTACACGTTGCCCTTCTTGACGACCACCAATAAATATAGTTTTGCCCGTTGCTGGGTCAAAAACCTCTTCTCCCCCAATACGATTATTATCATTACCGTTATAAGGAAGCTCTCGCACATAGTTACGAATACGGGTAAAGTTGGCTCCAAAGTTCCATTTCATATTTTCTGTATCAATAATTCTCACATTTGCTTCCAACTCTATACCTTGATTGCGGAGTGTTCCACTATTGATTTTGACAGAAGAAAATCCTGTTGAAATAGGGATACGCTGATCGGCTAACTTATCATATACATCTCGAATAAAGTAATCAGCTAATAAATTCACTCGATTATTAAACAACCCTAAATCTAATCCAAAATTAAGTGTTGTTGCTCTTTCCCATTTTAGATAATACACAGGAATAGAAATGTTTACATATCCTCTTCGACCATTGTATGGGGCTTGTACGCCATATTGCCCTAAAAGCCAATAATATGTCTTTTTATCATCAATAGTTAATGTTAAAGCATCAATATTACCATTCACTCCATAGCTGACACGTGGTTTTAAACGGGAAACAACTTGGCTTACTTTACTATCAGTAAAGAAACTTTCATTATGTACATTCCAACCTATTGATGCACCAGGGAAAAAGCCATATTTGTTATCACGAAGTTTAGAGGTACCATCATAACGGAGGGTAAGCCCAACCAAGTAGCGATTATCATAATCATAATTAAACTGCCCAAATGCAGAAACAATTGTATAATCTTTTTTGTAACTTGAAGGAATATCTTTGGCGGTAGCCCCTACATTGAGCGTACGAATAAGGTCAGTAGGAGAATTTTCAGTAGCTGCATTAGAATTGAATGTCTTTTCTTTAAAAAATTCACTTCCCAAAAGCGCATCAAAATTATGTTTTTCGGCTAACTTATTTTTATAATTCAAAGTAATTGTTCCTTGATTGCGAATAGTTCTATCATAATTAGTTTTTGCCAAACGATTTGTAACTAAAGCACCGCTATTTAGGTAGGCTTTTGTGAAAGTTTCTACATTGTTATGAATGGCAAAGTGGCTACCACGAGCCATCAAATTCAAATTTTTAGCTAACTCTAAATCAAACTGAACCGAAGCAGAAATCCGTTGTTCCAAATCATCACGAAGAAATTTATCCTGATAATATAATGGATTACCAAAACCACTATTAGTGCCAGGATTATACTCTGAAGAAGAACTCCCGTCTGTATTTGTATTATAAATACGAGAAGTAGGAGCCTGCCCCGCAAAACGTTGGAATATAAAATAATCATCTTCTGTGCTATAACTATTCAGAGCCTCACGGAAAGATCCTTGCCTATTAGTTTGTGCGTAAATGATATTGGAAGATATTTTAAATTTGTCTGTTATCTTATATGAAGCATTGAGCGTACCTGAGTAACGTTTAAAATTAGAACCCAACACAAGTCCTGTATCGTCCAAGTATCCTAAACCTAAGTAATAGGAGCCTCTTTCATTTCCTCCATCAAATGAAATGCTGTAATCTTTAGCATCACTATATTGAAAGATAAGTTCACTCATATTATTATCTTGAAAAACAAGTGTGCGATTAGGGTCAATGGGGTCTTGCATTTGTTGCCATTGAGGATAATTGAGTAAATACATATTAGCCGGAGTCAATTCCATTGTCGTATAGGTAGAAGAGGTCGCATTATTACCTATTCCCATTGAATGAGCTCCCGTTAAAAACTGATTAAAGTTAGTAACACCATAATCTTGCACATTTTGAATAGCTTTACGATTCCAATAAATATAATCTCTTGCATTTAGGTAACCTGGAAGTTTTCTTTTTTGATTGAGTGTATATTTGGTTCGAAAAGTAATATTTGAGCGTCCTAATTTCCCTTTTTTAGTTGTTACCAAAACAACACCATTTGCAGCTCTGGCACCATAAATAGCAGTGGAAGCTGCATCTTTAAGGACCTCTATAGACTCAATATCATCTGAGTTTAAAGCATAAAAAGAACTTGGCACACCATCTACCAAAATTAAAGGAGAGCCACCTCCATCAAAATCTGTCCCTCCTCGAAGTTGAATATCAGGAGTCGTACCTGGTTTTCCTGTAGCAGGTGTTACACGAAGCCCAGCGACACTTCCTTGTAAAGCTGTCGCTACGTTAGCACGCGGGGCACTTTCCAATGTTTTTGTATCCAACTTTGAAACTGATGTTGCCAGAGTTTTACGCGACTGTGTTCCATATCCCGTAACCACCACCTCATCAAGCGTATTGGCTTCTTCTTTTAGTTTTATATTGAAAATCAGAGAGTTACCCCCCCCCATTACTTTTCTTTCTTGGGTAGAGAATCCTACAAAACTAAACACTAATACTTCTCCTTCTCTTACTTGAATAGAGAAGTTACCATCGAAATCGGTTTGTGTGCCTCGCGTTGTACCTTTTACAACGACTGAAGCTCCTAATAGAGGCATTCCATCTGTTTCAGAAACGACGCTACCTGTTACTGTTTTTTCCTGAGCTATTCCTATTGTAGGCAATATTAGCAGAAAGAAAAATAAACATAAAAAGTTTTTTTGTTTCATTTTTCAAAAAATTTATTGTGTTATGTTCGACAAAAGTACAAAATATTTTATGAATGAACAAATGTTTTTCTTCTTTTTTTAAAATATTTTAAAACGAAAAAAATCAATAGAAACAACTATTTTGAGGAGCAATACAAAAGATTTTTCGATAAAAATTCTATATATCTTCGATAAAGAAATCCATTCTTTTAAAAAATGAATAAATTTATTTTTATAAATTTGCCAACAGAAAAAATGATACTACATCTATGAAAAGAATTTTAGTTACAGGAGGAGCTGGTTTTATTGGGTCAAATCTTTGTGAATATTTTGTACAAAATACAGATTATGAAGTTTTTTCGTTAGATAATTATTTCACAGGCTCGAAAGAAAATCACGTTCCTGGGGTAACTTATATGGAAGGAAATACAACTGAAATAGCGCAACTTATTGATTTTGTTCCCGATATTGTATATCACTTGGGAGAATATTCACGTGTAGAACAAAGCTTTGAAGATATGGACAAGGTCTGGAAATTCAACAAAGATGGGATTTTTGCTGTTTTAGAATTCTGTCGATATCGAGGTAGCAAAATAGTTTATGCAGGGAGTAGCACTAAGTTTGGAGACGGCGGTATTGGGCGAAATCAAAGCCCGTATGCGTGGAGCAAAGCAAGTAATACAGAGCTTGTTGTCAATTATGGAAATTGGTACAATATTCCGTATGCAGTAGTATATTTTTACAACGTATATGGAAAACGAGAAATATCGCAGGGCAAATACGCAACATTGATTGCACTTTTTGCAGAAAAAATCCGCAGAGGAGAACCGCTCCCAGTAGTAAGCCCCGGTATGCAAAAGCGTAATTTTACTCATGTTGATGATATTATTTCAGGACTTGTTTTGGTTGGAGAAAAAGGCTTGGGCGACGAATTTGGTATCGGAAGTCATCAAGCATATACGATTTTGGAAATAGCACAACTCTTTGGGGGAGAAATTGTTATGCTTCCCGAGCGAAGAGGAAATCGTATGTCTGCCGAAGTAATTACTGATAAAACAGAAGCCTTAGGGTGGAAAAACGAAAAAAATATTAAAGATTATATCAGAGAAATTTGTAAACAACTAGGAAAGTAGTTTGTGTTAAATATTAAGATGCATGAAAACATACGGATTTTATTTTTTATTTTTCGGAATAATTGGAAATATTTTCGATCAACAAACTCCTAATTTCAACAGCTTTTCCTTTCTTGCGACTTAGCGGTGATGCGGTAGCTTCGGGTGCAGGAGATATTGGAGTAGCTTCGTCGGTTGATACCTTTTCACAATATTGGAATTCGTCCAAATATGTGTTTGCTGAACAAAAATCGGGAGTTGGAATGGGTTATACACCTTATTTGAATCATTTGGTAAAAGATATTTTTCTGGGAAATATTGTGTATTATCGAAAAACCGAACGAAGCGTTTGGGCAGGGAGCTTACGATATTTCAGTATAGGAAGTGTTACTTTGACCAAAGATTTTGGAGCGGAAGCCTATGTATTAGGCGATTTTCGCCCAGCAGAATTTTCACTAGATGTCTCTTACAATCTGAAATTGAGCGAACATTTTGCAATGGGAGTAGCTGCTCGTTATTTGCGCTCAAACTTGCGTCTTCCCACTGAAGAAAAATCAACAGGAAGTGGATTTGCCGTTGATATTTCAGGATATTATTCTTCAAAACAATATCTTTTTTTTAAAATTATTTAGCCTCTTATACATTAGGATTTCAAATAGCTAACATTGGGCAGAAAATAAAATATGACGACTTGGGCAAAGAATTTTTTATCCCAACCAATTTGAAATTGGGAGTGGGGTATCATATCAGTTTTGATAGTTATAATACGGTTTCTTTCCTTTTTGAGGCTAACAAATTGCTCGTTCCTTCGCCACCACAATATGGATTTGATGATTTGAATAACAACGGACAACAAGACCTCAATGAACCAACAATTATTATAGCAGGTAAAGATCCAGATGTAGGTTTTATCAAAGGTATTTTTCAATCATTCTCTGATGCTCCTAATGGATTTAAAGAAGAACTACAAGAAATTTCGTGGGCATTGGGAGTAACGTATTCATTTAATGAACAATTTATTTTTACGAACCGGATATTTTAACGAAAATAAACGAAAAGGATATCGTCAATACGCTACTATTGGAACAGGTTTTCGGGTTAATACCTGGCAGATAGACCTTTCATATTTATTTTCATTCTCTGAAACTCCCAATCCGTTAAGTTCTTCACTTCGATTGTCACTACAATATAATTTTTGAAAATAAAATTCACTGATTTTTAATGAATTACAAGACAGATGTTTTTGTTGTTGAGTAAAGAAAATAGTACTCAGACAAAGAAAATAAATATTATTTTGCAAATTTAACATCAAAAATTAGTTTCTTTTTTGAAATAGTATATATCTTTGCAGTAATTTTGCTCTGATATAGAATGTCAATTTTGAAACTTTTCTATTTCAATAACTTTTATACAAAATAAAAAAAATTATTTAATAAAAAAAATAGTAAGAATGGCTTGGTTTAAACGTAAAGCAAAAGGAATACAAACTTCTACTGAAGAGAAAAAAGATATTCCAATGGGATTGTGGTACAAATCTCCCACAGGGAAAATCGTTGAAACAGAGGAACTTGCACAGAATAGTTACGTAAGCCCCGAAGACGATTATCACGTTCGTATTGGTAGTAGAGAGTATTTTGAAATTCTTTTTGATGGCAAATACAGCGAACTCGACAAAACAATGAGTTCCAAAGACCCTTTGAAGTTTGAAGATACTAAAAAATATACAGACCGCCTTAAAGAAGCTCATAAAAAAACTGATTTGTACGATGCGGTTCGTACAGCAGTCGGCGAATCGAAAGGACGAGAAATTGTTATCGCTTGTATGGATTTTGCTTTTATCGGTGGATCAATGGGAAGTGTTGTAGGAGAAAAAATAGCTCGCGCAATTGACTATGCTATCAAACACCGTTTGCCTTTTATGATGATTTCAAAATCGGGAGGAGCGCGTATGATGGAAGCTGCACTTTCGCTAATGCAAATGGCAAAAACTTCTGCCAAATTAGCCCAATTAGATGATGCTGGGATTCCTTACATTTCTCTATGTACTGATCCAACCACCGGAGGCGTTACAGCTTCCTTCGCTATGCTTGGCGATATAAATATCTCTGAACCAGGAGCTCTTATTGGTTTTGCAGGACCTCGCGTAGTAAAAGATACTACCGGACAAGACCTTCCCGAAGGATTTCAAACAGCAGAGTTTGTTCTTGAACACGGATTTTTAGACTTTATTGTACATCGTAAAGAACTTAAAGATAAAATAAATCTCTATATTGATTTGGTAATGAATCGACCTGTACGAGCCTAAAATTTCTTTTTAATATAATACAAAAGCTACTTGAAGAGTAGCTTTATTTTTTGAATTACAACCATAAAATTTACTGAAACATTGAAAGTTTCGTAGTCAAATCCCATAGTACAATTCCTACACTAACTGAAATATTGAGCGAATGCTTAGTTCCTAATTGTGGTATTTCAACAACGCAGTTACAAGCCGAAACCACGCTCTGTTGAACTCCTTTGACTTCGTTACCGAAAATAAGCACATATTTTTTATTTTCTTCGGGCAAAAACTGATGTAGTAATATAGCATTTTGAGCTTGTTCTACGGCTATAATATCAGCATCAGAGCGTAATTCTTCTATTAACTGATGTATGTCTTTACGATATTCCCAATCAACACTTTGGGTAGCTCCCAATGCTGTTTTGTGAATATCTTTGTGAGGAGGACAAGCTGTAATTCCGCACAAATAGATTTTTTCGACACGAAAAGCATCAGAGCTACGAAAAACAGAACCTATATTATGAAGACTTCTGATATTGTCTAAAACAATAATTATAGGTGTTTTAGGAGCTTTTTTAAAGGTTTCAACATCAATTCGTTGGAGTTGTTCGTTTGTAAGTTTTTGCATTATTTTCTTTTTTGCAAAAGTAGAAAAAAACATAGAATAAAAAATCTTGTGAAGATTGAAAATAAATAATTTATAATTTGTCAAAATTTTGTATCTTTGACCAAAAGATAAAGAAGAATGCAAGTAAGTGAATATTTTACAAAATGGGTAACTCTTTCTCCCCAAGAAAAACAACTTATTGATAAAACTTTTCAAACATTAGAGATAAATAGAGGAGAGAAGCTCCTTAGAGCAGGTAATATTTGCCAATATGAAGTATTTGTAAAAAAAGGATGCTTAAAGAGTTTTTGTTTAGATGAAAAATCCCAAGAAGTGGTATTTGCATTTGCTATTGAACAATGGTGGGCAGGCGATTTTGAGAGTTTTAATCAACGTACACCTAGCGATATAAATATAGAAGCTGTTGAAGATACAGAATTATTATGTATTACTTTATTACAAAAAGAGCAACTTCTTACCCAAATACCTCAGTTGGAGCGAGCCTATCGGATTATAGTGGAGCGACATTTGCAAAATTATCAACAGCGTGTTGTTTCTATTTTTACACTTTCAGCCCAAGAACGCTATGAAGTATTTATGAAAAAATATGCTAAAATAGCCATTCGTGTACCTCAATATTCAATTGCTTCATATTTAGGAATTTCTCCAGAATCACTAAGTCGTATTCGTAAGAAAATAGTCTCAGAATAGTTTTATTCGGAACAAAAAAATTGAAAAATCATAAAATATTTTTTTAATTATCTAAAAAACTTTGAATTATATATTTTTGTTCTTTGACTTGCAGTATTCGCCTGGCGAAATTCCTCGTATTTGTTTGAAAATTCGCGAAAAATGGTATCGGTCAGCAAAACCTAATTGTTGAGAAACCTCTTCAATCGAAATATTATTATGGTCAAAAAGTCCACAAGCATTATTTATTTTGCGTTGCTTGATAAAAAATTGTAAAGGTACATGCATTGTGTTGTGAAAAAGCCTTGCAAATGAATTCGTTGCCATATGTACCATTGTTGCCAAATGTTCATTTGTGTGATTTTGAGAGATATTTCTGTCAATATAACGAATTACCGAAAGCACTCGTTTATCCATTCGAGTCGCCTCCCATAGTGAAGCGTCTAACATAGCAATAAACTCGAAAATAATTGATTGTAAGTACATTGTGAAAGAAAAATCGAATGTATTTCCCTTTTTGAGACATTGGGTAAGATATTCTAATTTTTCCTTCTGAAACAAACTTAAATCAAGTGTATAAATCCCTTCTTTGACATAATCGAATGGAATGCCAAGATTAAAATGGATATACAAATGTAATAGCGAATCTGTAGCTATTTGTAACTCATCTTCATTTTCATCAACACGTTTGCCTTGTACGCTTTCCTCAGAAGAAAAGACTTTATTTGGGGATAGAAAATGTGAAAAATAAGGTGTGTTAGGCGAGATTATGTACAAAACATCAGGAGACATTGTATATTCTTTATGGTCATAACCAATAATACCTCCATGATTTTTATTCCAATAAATACGCCAGTATGGAAAAGCCATATCCGATGTATTCCACTTTTGTAATTGCCAAAAACGACAGCACCATAGTTTTAGCCGTACAGATGAAAAAGTTTGTTTTATAACTGAAGGGTCTCCTTTTTTAGATGAAATATCTTTTTTCATTGAGATGAATGATGTTTAAAACGGATACAAAAATACAAATTTTATTCATTTTTTTATTCATTTTTTTAGAATAATTTTGTCTTATCAAATTCGATAGTTGTTTGCCAAGAAATATCAACTAAAAAATATAAGTAAAATTAGTTAATAAAATATGCAAGTATTAGATATTATTATTTATATAACTGCCTTGTCAATTATCCTGATAGGATTTTTCGTATATAGAAATCCAGACTCCATTGCAGGATATAATACAATGTCTGATGAACAGAAAGGAAATTATGACATTGTTAGATTTAAAAAAGTCCTCAGAAATATTCTTGTAATTGGTGGTTTACTTATAATTTTTGTCAATTTATTGCTTGGATTATTTGAATTAAATGCTTGGAGGGTTTTACCTGTTATTCTGATATTGTTAGTCGTTTGTTTTTATATAGTTTACAAAGGAAGGAATTTTTATACAGATAATGAGTCGAAAAACTCGGTGAGGCTATATTGGATTCTGAGTATTCCATTTTTGTTAATTGTAGGTATCTCGATAGGTATTTATTATGGAATAAAAGAGACAGAAGTAATTGTATCTTCTGAAAAAATAAAAATAAAAGGAGTGTATGGATTTGTAATTCCAACAGAAAACATTCAGAAGGTTGAGCTAATTGAAAGACTGCCTGCAATGGGATACAAAACCAACGGATTCAGCGGTGTTGATGATATTTTAAAAGGAAATTTCCGAGCCAAAAACAAAGAGGATTACAAACTTTTTGTTTATTCTAAGCATCCTCCATTTTTGAAAATAATTTACAATGATAATCAGAAAGTATATATTAACTTTAAAACTACCTCAGAAACAACGCAACTCTACAACGAAATAGTTAAAAACTTGTAATTTGCACTTTTTCATAACCAAACCAAAAACCGACGTATACCAACTAAAATTAAATTAGTAATCAAAAAATCCGTCTGTCTTTTATTTCGGATGAAAGACAATAATGTTCGGGTGGAGGCAAAATAATAAAACTATTTTCAACTCTACCTGAACGAAACGGTGTATTCTTGTGAAACAAAATATAATTTTTAACTTAAATAATTTAAATATGTTTAAACAATTATTAGCAACATTTGTGCTACTGCTTTTAGCATTACCACTATCAGCACAAATAAAAGTAACTGGGAAGGTTACTGACGAAAGCAATAGTCCACTACCAGGGGCTAATATCTTAGTGAAAGGAACTACACACGGAGTGGTTTCTGACTTTGACGGAAATTATGAAATTCAAGTCAGTCAAGGAGATGTGCTTGAATTTTCGTATATTGGATTTCAGACCCAAACCAAAAAAGTAGTGGGGGGGGGGGGTAAGCCTCTTATTATCAATGTTTTATTAGAGGAAGATGCCCAGCAGCTTGATGATGTAGTAGTCGTAGGCTTTGGTACTCAAAAGAAAGCAAACCTCACAGGAGCTGTATCATCTGTAGATGCTAAAGTACTTGAAGGACGCCCTGTAACAAGTGCAATACAAGCGTTACAGGGGGCAGTACCAGGTATGAACTTCTCAGTAGGAAATACTGGAGGAGAACTTAATAGCAACTTAAACATAAATATACGTGGAGGAGGTACCATTGGGAGTGGTTCAAGTGCCAGTCCTCTTGTTTTAATTGATGGAATGGAAGCAGATATCAATACGCTTAATCCTCAAGATATTGAGAGTATTTCGGTATTAAAAGATGCTGCTTCAGCTTCTATTTATGGGTCGAGAGCTCCTTTTGGGGTAATTTTAGTAACTACAAAATCTGGAAAAGAAGGGCGAATACAAATTAACTATAATAATAATTATCGTCTTAGCAATCCAATGAATGTTCCTAATATGTTAGATTCTGAAAATTTCGCATATTATTGGAATGATGCTGCTGCCAATTCAGGAAGTGCTGCTATTTTTAGACCTGAAATTATTGAAAAAATAAAACAACATAAAGCTGGGCAATTATTAGAAGCTACAGACTGGAACGAAACCGAGAACAAGTGGAATGACTATACTAACTCTTGGGCAAATGTTAATTGGTTTAAGCAATTTTATCGTGAATGGGCTCCTTCAAAAGACCATAATTTAAGTATTCGTGGTGGAAATGAAAAAACAAATTATTACTTATCTGTCAATTGGCTGAATCAGGAAGGGCTTGTTCGATATAATACAGATATTTTTGATAGATATTCAGTCAATGCAAAAATCTCTTCACAGATTCTCCCATACTTAAAAATAAATTATAACACGCGCTTTATTCGTATAGATTATGTCCGTTCGTCATATTTGACCGAAGGTAATGGTTTGTTTTTCCATAATATAGCCCGACGTTGGCCTACACTTCCTGTATATGATCCCAATGGAAATTACCAATATGGAAATGAAATAGCACATCTCAATAATGGTCAATCAAAAGACCAAAAAGATATTTTAAGTCAACAAATAGCATTGGTTTTCACTCCCTTAAAAGGCTGGGCTACTAATATTGAATTTAACTACAGAATAAATAATGATTGGATTCATTCACATTGGTTGCCTATATACAAATATAATAAAGAAGGAACCCCCGAATTAGCCCCCCTACAGTTGGGAGGGGCTCTTAACAAAGCAGGAGCTTCTATAGTTAGAGAATATGCATATCGAAATAATTTCTTTAACCCTAACATTTATACTTCCTATGAAAGATACATTAAAGATCATTTTATAAAAGGACTTATTGGTTTTCAGTCTGAACTTGGAAAAACACGTAATGTAAGTGCTGATAGAGATGGACTATATAGTGTAGATGTTTTAGCTATCAATGCTACTGGAGGAGATAATGATAATGTCAGTGGACAATATCAACACTGGGCAACCGCTGGTTTCTTTGGACGATTAAATTATGATTACAAAGGAAAGTACCTTATAGAAGGAAATATCCGTTATGATGGTACTAGCCGTTTTTTAAGAGAACAACGATGGAATACATTTTCTTCTGTGTCAGGAGGTTGGAATGTAGCGAAAGAGAGTTTTTGGCAAAATTTAGGAAAATTTGGAGAGGCTATATCTGAATTCAAATTCAAAGCATCATATGGTGAGTTAGGAAACCAAAATACTCATAATTGGTATCCTTTTTATCCTAAGATGAAATTGGGAACAACAGGGAATTGGCTTATAAATAAGCAAAGAACCAATACTGCCTCTGCTCCTGACCTGATTTCTACGTTTCTTACGTGGGAAAAAGTATCTTCATGGAATGTTGGTTTTGACTTAGCTGCTTTTCAAAACAGATTAGCTCTTACCTTTGAAATTTTTCAACGAAATACTATCAATATGGTGGGGCCTGCTCCGCAATTACCTCTAACCTTAGGAACAGCACCGCCACGGATTAACAATACAGATATGGAATCTCGTGGATTTGATTTTCAAATCAGTTGGAGGGACCAAATTGGAAAAGATTTTTCATATGGAATTACAGCAAATTTGACCGATAGCCGACAACAAGTAACTAAATATCCCAATGATACGAAAAACTTAAATGAGTGGTACTCAGGAAAATATTCAGGAGAAATATGGGGATACATAACTCACGGAATTGCAAAAACGGACCAAGAAATGAATGATTGGCTTGCCAACCACGATCAGAAACAATTGGGAAGTAATTGGACAGCAGGAGACGTTATGTATGAGGACTTAAATGGAGATGGAAAAATCAATGAAGGCTCTAATACAGTGTATGACTCTGGTGATAAAAAAATCATTGGGAATAGCACCCCACGTTATAATTTCGGAGTAAATATTGATATGAAGTACAAAGGCATTGATTTTAGTATTTTTATGCAAGGAATAGGCAAACGTGATTTAGATCTACGTGGTGTTTATTTTAACGGAGCTAATACGAATATGTGGCAGTCCGCAGGCTTTGCTGAGCACTTAGATTATTTCCGACCCGAAGGAACAAATAGTCCGCTTGGCGCTAATGTAAATGCCTATTATCCACGACCATTATTTGGTAGTGGAGGTAAGAACTTCCAAGCGCAAACGCGTTGGTTGCAGGATGGTTCTTATCTACGAATAAAAAACATTCAATTAGGATATACTTTCCCTACTGAGATAATGCAAAAAATAGGTGTAGATAAACTACGTATTTATATTTCAGCTGAAAACGTAGCTACTTTTACCAAATTGAGCAAAATTTTTGACCCAGAAGTGGTTTCTAGCGGACGTTGGGGCAATGGAGAATACGGAAAGATATACCCTTTATCACGTGTGATTTCAACAGGTTTAAGTTTAACTTTTTAATATAAGAACGATGAAAAAAATATATAAAATAGCATTAGTAGTAATTCTACTTGTAACTATAACATCTTGTAACAAGTTCTTGGATCGTGAACCTCTCACTGATATTTCACCAGAACAATTTTTTAATACAGAACAAGATCTGGCTGCCTATACCATAACAAGATATTCGTTTCCTACACATAGAGATTGGAATGCAGGTACTTTTGTCGAAGACAATCATACCGATAATCAGGCTTCAGGTTCAGCAAATGGACGATGGAAAAAAGGAGAATGGAGAGTACCTACTCGAGGTGGAGGATATGATTTTAATAGCATAAGAGAAATTAATTTCTTTTTTGAACAAGTAGAACCCAAAGTAGCTAATGGGAAAATAACAGGTAGTCCGCAGAATATAAATCATTATCTTGGAGAAGCATATTTTCTTAGAGCTTATGAGTATTTTAAAAAGCTACGTTCTTTCGGAGATTATCCCATTATAAAAAAAGTGCTTCCCGATGATAAAACAATACTTATTGAGGCTTCAAAACGCCAACCTCGTAACCAAGTAGCTCGTTTTATTTTGGAAGATTTGGACAAAGCAATAGCGTTACTCAAACCAAGCCCCGTACAAGGAAAAAACCGAATAAGTAAAGAAGTAGCATTATTATTCCGTTCAAGAGTAGCTCTTTTTGAAGGTACTTGGCTTAAATATCATAAAGGAACAGCTTTCGTACCAGGAGGAACAGGCTGGGGTGGCTCTGCAACTAATTATCCTTTGGGAGGCATTGACCAAGAAATTGAATATTTCTTTACAGAAGCGATGAATTCCGCTAAAACAGTAGCTGATGCTATAGCTATCACTCCAAGTAATCACACAGTAACAGGAAAAAATGTTTTTGATAATCCGTATTACAAAATGTTTGGTGATTTGGATATGAGTGCGTATTCCGATGTACTATTGTGGAGACAAGCAAATGCTGAGTTTTTCGGACATCACACGATGCACTATCTTAAAGGAGGAGCAAACTCTGGCTACACACGTGGTTTTATGGAAACTTTTCTAATGAAAAACGGATTGCCTATTTATGCAGCTGGTTCTGGTTATCAAGGAGATGAAACACTAATCAAAGTAAAACAAAATCGTGATGAACGCTTACAACTTTTTGTTCGTGCCAATGGCGATTATATTTCCACTATTGGCAAAGAGATTGTTGCCTCATATCCTGACATTTTATCTAATGTTGCTGAACAAAAAGCTGTTACAGGCTATGATATAAATAAAGGGGTATACCCAGATCAAAAATACCACGAAGGAAGTAATCTTACAGAAACAGGCTGTATTGTTTTTCGTGCCACAGAGGCTTATTTAAATTACATAGAAGCTTCTTTTGAAAAAGAAGGTTCTCTCAATGGAACTGCTATTGGATATTGGAAAAAACTTCGTTCGCGTGCTGGGCTTCCTGAAGACCCTGATGTAACGATTTCAGCTACCGACTTAAGCAAAGAAACAGATTGGGCTGTATATTCTGCTGGAAATCAAATAAATACTACTTTGTATAACATCCGTCGTGAACGTCGTTGCGAATTTATAGCTGAAGGAATGCGGTACGATGACTTAAAGCGTTGGAGAGCACTAGACCAAGTTTCTAATTATCAAATAGAAGGAATGAACTTGTGGGCTGAAATGTATGATGCAAATGATTATAAAGACAATGGTGTAAGTAAAATAAAAACACTTCCTGACACAAGTCCGAATATGTCGGCAAAAGCATTAAGTACCTACATTCGCCCGTATCAAATCACTCAAGCTAATAATTTATATTACGACGGATATACTTGGACTAAAGCTCATTATTTAAGTCCTATCCCTTACGAAAATTTTGTACACACTTCTTTAGACGGAAGTACATTATCTTCAGTGATTTATCAAAATCCAGGGTGGCCGATATCTGCCAATGGAGGTGCTAACGATATTTAAAATCTATTACACACTTAACTATAAAATTGAAATTATAGAAATAGAACCTTATAATAATTGGTTCTATTTCTTTTTTAGAGATCTTTAAAAAAATTTAATGTTAATTATTTTGTTTTAAACATTTTATCTTTTTAACTTTGTGGTGTTCTATTTGAGAGATTACGTTTTTTTCAAACGTAATCCATTAATTACCAGAAACTTTAAATTTTATCATATATGTTCAAACAATTATTAGCTATATTTGTGCTGATGCTTTTGGCATTACCGCTATCGGCACAAATAAGAGTAACTGGAAAGGTTACTGACCAGAGTAATAGTCCGCTACCAGGAGCCGATATTTTGGTAAAAGGAACTACACACGGAGTGGTTTCTGACTTTGACGGAAATTATGAGATACAAGTCAATCAAGGCGATGTGCTTGAATTCTCGTACATCGGATTTCAAACCCAAACCAAAAAGGTAGTTGGGGGGGGTAAATCATTGATAATCAATGTTATACTAAAAGAAGATGCTCAACAACTTGATGACGTAGTAGTTGTTGGGTATGGTACCCAAAAGAAGGTAAATTTAACAGGAGCAGTTGCTTCCATTGATACTAAAAAAATGGCATCTAGACCTTCTACAAACATCACAAAAACACTACAAGGAGCTGTACCAGGGGTAACAATCATTTCTCGCCCAGGAGGTACTTCGTTGAATATTCGTGGACGTGGGAATTTAGGCTCTTCAGAACCTTTGTATATCGTTGATGGAATCGAAGTTAGTTCTAGTTTCTTCAATGCACTTAATCCTAATAGTATTGAGAGTATTTCATTTTTGAAAGACGCTTCTTCTGCAGCAATTTATGGAGCGAAAGCTGCCTTTGGAGTAGTTCTTGTTAGTACCAAAGCAGCGAAATCAGGCGTTTTACAAATTTCGTATGATGGTTCTACAGGAGTTCAAATGCCAACTTATTTACCAAAAATGGTTAACTCAGCACAATATGCTGAAATGTATCGAGAGGCTGAACGAAATTCAGGTGTCCAAGAAAGTAATTTAACATTTACAGATGAAATGATTCGTAAATATGCTGATGGTTCTGATCCTGATAGATTTCCTGACACAAACTGGTTTGATTTAATTCTCAGAAAACAAAGTTTTCTTACCAAACACAATCTTCAGTTTTCTGCGGGTAGCGATAAGTTTAAATATGTTATTGGGACGGGTTTTCTTCGTGAAGAAGATCTTACTCCAGGAGTCGCAACGAATCGTTACAATATTAACACCAAAACATCTTCTGATTTAAAGCCTTGGCTTACAATCACTTCCAATATCAATTTTATTTACAATAAATATGATAGAAAAAAAGGTTCTTCAAGCCTTTTGGAAGCTCTTCGTGTACCTCCAACACAAGTAGCAAAACATTCTAATGGTAATTGGGGTTCGGTACGAAATGGGCGTCAAGCAACAGGAGAAGAAATCAGTGCAAATCCGCTTCGATCTTTAGAAGAAAATGGGCGTGCAAATTCAACTACTAAACGACTTTTAGGATCTATAGGTATAGAATTACGACCATTAGAAAATATGAAAATCACCAATCAATTAGGGTACAACTATTTTGATTACAGAGGTTTTTCTTTTACTAATAGAAAAAAAGGTGTACCGAGTTTTTTAAATCCTGCTTCTGGAATTATCCCGAATACTGAGCTGAAAGTAAACCAGATGGATTTGGATTGGAGATATTCAGACAAGTGGATTTATGATGGCTGGATCAATTACGACAAAACCTTTAACCAAGTTCATTCATTAACAGCTATGGCTGGGGCACATGCTGATATTTATCAATATAAGCGAATCACAGTTGGGCGTAAAAACTTTGCTAGTGACGAAATGAATGATTTCAAAGGAGGTTCCATCAAAGAATCAGATCAGTTAGTAACTAACCGACAAAATGAAGATTTTTACTTAGAAGAGAATATCAATTCTTACTTTGGAAGACTAGGATATACTTACGATCAAAAATATCTTTTTGAAGCGAATTTCCGTGCAGATGCATCTTCACGCTTTGCCAAAGAAGGTAGATGGGGATATTTCCCTTCATTTTCAGTAGGTTGGAGAATGGAGCAAGAAGAATTTATGAGAAATCTTACTTGGATTGATGGACTTAAGTGGCGTGCCTCTTGGGGGAAAAATGGAAATATCAACAACATAGGTCTATACGATACGTATTCAACATATAATTCCAGTGGCACCATTGTTTTAGGAGGAGTGAGTTCTAACATCCTTACTGAAGGACGATTAGGAAATAAAAATTTAACTTGGGAAACAACTATCACCACCAACGTGGGACTTGATTTATCAATCAGTAAAGGACTATTAGGCTTAACTATTGATTACTACGATCGTCTTACAGATGGAATTCTTATTAGAGCTAATGACATAATGACCGAAACAGGTTTATCTTCGGAACAAATCCCTGCTCGCAATGTCGGAAAAGTACGTAACAAGGGAGTAGAATTAGTTGTTTCACACGCTAATAAAATAGGTGATTTTTCATATAATTTGTCCTTCAACGCTACTCATAATAAAAATATAATAGAAGATTTAGGAGATAAAGTTACAGAACTTCCTCCAAGCGACCATTGGATTTTTAGAAAAGGAGGTTCCATAGGTGATTTTTATATGTTACAAGCTGATGGTGTATATTCCACTCAAGATGTTGCCAGTGGAAATATAATTCCCTTTGGAACACAGGTTCCAGAAGCAGGTATGGTAAAATATGTTGACGCAAATGCTGATGGTAAAATTGATTCCCAAGACCGTATAATAGTAGCTAACGATGTTCCTAAATTTACTTACGGATTTAATGTAGATTTGAATTATAAGAATTTTTCATTGTCTGTATTCGGGCAAGGTGTAACTGATGTCAAAGTTTATTTAAGTGAAGAAGCCTCACAAGCATTCTTTGATAATTCCGTACCTCGTCAATGGCAAACTGATTATTGGACAGAAAATAATCAAAATTCCACATACTTAAAACTTTTCACACCTGCAGATCAACGTTATAAATATAATAATCAGAAATCATCTTATTGGTTATTCGATGCTTCTTATTTTAGAATTAAGAACGTTACATTGAGTTACTCTCTATCTGATGATGTATTAAAGCAGATTGGATTGACAAATGCACGTATATTCCTCTCAGCAGACAATATATTTACAATTAGAGGAGACAAACGAATGAAAGATTTTGACCCCGAAGTTGCTAGTGGGCGAGGATATAGCTTAGGTTTGAAAAGTTATACAGCGGGTATTACCTTTACTTTTTAATAGATAAAAAAATAGAAAAATGAAAAATATAATAAAAATAGCTTTTGTAACTTCTGTTTTAATGGGAGTGAGTTGTTCCGATGATTTTTTTGAAAAATCTCCACAGGGTTCGTTAGACCCTTCCAAAATTGATGAGACATTACTTACAAGTTTTAGAAATTCCATCTACTCATATAAAGGAGCTATGTCATTAAATGGATATGGCGCCATCTTTTTAGACGGATATGCAGACAATGGATACTCACGAAATTCGTGGGATAGTAATGGAGCTTCTGTACAAGCTAATACTCTTAATCCAGCTCAAGATTATGGATATAATTGGTTTTACTCTGGCATACGAGCGTGTAATCAGATTATTGAAAAGGTAGATGGTTTTGAAAAAACTCCTGCTGAGTTACGCTCAAAATACAAAAATGAAGCTCGTGTTATGCGTGCGTGGCTTTATGGAGGATTAACTCTCTATTTTGGTGATGTACCTTTTGTTGAGGGACTTGTTGATGATTTTCCCAACGGATTAAAGCGGACTTCTGCAAGTGAAATACGTTCTTGGGTTTTGAAAGAACTGGACGAAGCTATTGCAATATTGCCTACTATCAATGATAAAGGCACATTCAATAAAGTCGTTGCAACAGCTATCAAAGCTCGTATGGCATATTATTTTGGGAATTATTCGGAAGCTGAAGCGGCAGCTCGTTATGTTATTGACAACGGAGGATACCAACTTCACCAAGTAGCATCTCTTACCGATGATATGAGAAAAGATGCCGAATATTTTAAGAAATTTATTGATTTTTCTACTTATGGAATAAATGAAAATGATTTCATTAAGGGGATTTTCAATTATCAAGATATTTGGAAAGCAGATAATAGCCCCGAAACAATTATAGCTCAAGAAGTTATCGCTAATGAACAAGAAGGAGATTGGCTACGAGTAACGGCTCTATTGACTCCAAATTTGGTAGATAAACAAGCGTGGGCAACAATTGTACCTATTCAAGAGTTGGTTGATGCATATTGGTCAGTTGATGGAAAAACACTTCCTGTACTTTCTCCAATGACGAATCGAATAACTCAATATAACACCCTGAAAACTGAAGTAGATGGCTTGAAACCAAATATGCCTAATAAAACATATAGTGAAGCTGTACATAGTATTGTAAATAGTCTTCCTTTAAAAGACTATATGTCACAGTATAAGAATCGAGATAGTCGCTTGTATGCTTCGATTATTTTCCCATTCTCTTCTGTAAGTAAATATATTCCAGATGCATATCAAGAGTATGTACCTGACATCGTAAATTATGGACGAAGTGGCTTTGCTTTTCGAAAAATGAGTGGAGCTGACGATGTTGTTACAATTTGGGGTGGTGCATATTATACTACAGGGATTGATTTTCCGATGATGCGTTTAGCAGAAATCCTTCTTATTTATGCGGAATCACATACTCAGGTAGTTGGTTATGACGGCAGTGTAACTACAGAGCTTAACAAATTACGAAAACGTGTAGGTATGCCTGATGTCCCCACAAGTTTATCAAAAACAGAGGCTCTTGATTTTATCCGTGCAGAACGCAGAATAGAGCTTGCAGGTGAGGGTTTTCGTTTCTTTGACATCCGTCTTTATGAAGATGATACCAGAAATGGTGGGTACAAAGGAAATCAAGCTGCAAGCGTTGTGATGAAAGGACAAATACAAGATATAGTAGGAAATCCTGGAGCAGAAAAAAAATGGAGCCCTCGCTTGATGTATATGCCTATCCCGACAACTGCATTAGATAAAAATAAAAATCCTGAAATGAAACAGAATGAAGGATATTAAAGATTACTAAAACGATAGATAATCTATCTTTTAATACACATACCAAAGGCTCCGAGAAAATCCTCTCGGAGCTTTTGGCTTTTTATACCGAAAAATATAGCGGAAAATTATTTTTCACTATGAAAAAAGCAAATAATATCCTAAAAATATTTTAGGTTTAAATTTTTATATTATCTTTGCCGATTATTTAGAGAACTATTATATCTATTTCTAATAAAAAATTGATGAGACGACTACTTTTTTTGTTCATAATGTTGGTTACCCAAACTTTGTGGGCGCAATATAACGAATTAGGACTATTTGTAGGAGGAGCTAATGCGGTTACAGATATTGGTAAAGCAGTATATGTAAATCCTAACAAATGGGCAATAGGAATATTGTACAAACGAAATTTGCATACACGACTTTCATTTCGAGCGGACTTAAAATACCTTACTCTGTGGGATAATGATGCTCAATCGGATATTGTCGCACGCCAAAATCGTGGTTTTTCGTTTGAGAACGAAGTCATTGAAATAGGAGCAGGTATTGAGTACAATTTTTTAGATTTTGATACACATCAACCCTTTGATGTACTTTTTACGCCTTATTTTCATACAGGAATTTACTATTTTGAACAAAATTATTTACAATTTCAGAATTTAACCACTACCCCACAAACTGCATTGATTAGTAAAAAAGAACCTATTGGAACTTGGGCTATTCCTTTTACCTTGGGAATAAAAACTCGCTTAGGTAATACGCGTTTTCTACTTGGGGCAGAAGTGAGTGCGCGATATACTTTTAGTAATAATTTGGAAGGGAGCAAACCCAACGATAGTTCAAAAAGATTCGGAAATTTTAATAATAACGATTGGTATTTTGTATCAGGATTGTACATAACATATACTTTTGGACAAAAACCTTGCGATTGTTTTTAGGCTAAAACAAATTAATATTTTGAAAACACAGATAGATATAACAAAACTACCTCAACACATAGCTATTATTATGGATGGCAATGGACGTTGGGCGAAACAAAAAGGAAAATTACGTGTTTTTGGTCACGAAAGTGGCGCAGGAACTCTTCGAAATATTATTCAAGCAACAGCAGAACTCGGTATCCCTTACCTTACATTGTATGCTTTTTCAACTGAGAATTGGAATAGACCTAAGGCAGAAGTAAATGCACTTATGTCATTGTTGTTCAGAGGATTGCAAAAAGAAATAAAAATGTTACATCAAAACAATATCCGTTTGAATGCCATTGGCGATATGGATAGTTTACCTACAAATGTTCAGAAAGAACTACAAAAATCAATAGAGCTAACACAACATAACACACGATGTACAATTACATTAGCTCTTGCGTATGGAAGTAGGCAAGAACTTATACAAGCTGTTAAAAAAATAGCTTCTGATGTTAAAAATAACATAATTAGCCTTGATGATATAGACGAATTGCGAATAAATCAAGAACTTTACACTCGCAAAATGCCTAATGTTGATTTGCTCATTCGTACTAGTGGAGAGCATCGTATTAGTAATTTTTTGCTCTGGCAGATAGCATATGCCGAATTGTATTTTACGAAAGTGCTTTGGCCAGACTTTACACCCGAACATTTGTATCAAGCCATTATAAATTTTCAACAAAGAGAACGTAGATTTGGAAAAACCAGTGAACAACTTAGTAAGTAGTATGATGTTAAAAAAAATAATGACCCTTATAAGCGTAATGCTCATAGGAATAATACACGCACAGGAAGAAAATTCTGAGCAAGAATTACAAATGTCCACGCAAGACACTCTATTAGGATGGAGTAAGCAAGATGAAAAATTTTCGTTAGACAATGCCAAAGAATACGAAATAGGAGGTATTGAAGTAACGGGAGCAAAACGTTACAATGCCCAAACTATTTTGTCAGCATCTGGGTTGAAAATAGGAGATGTTATTACAATTCCAGGCGAAAAATTTAGCCGAATTATTCACAAATTGTGGGAGTACAAGCTTTTCAGTGATGTTGATATTTTTATTACAAAAACTGAAGGTAATAAAGTATTCTTAGAGCTTTCTATTCAAGAAACACCCAATCTTACTGATATTGTCGTTACAGGAGTGAAACCCAAAAAAGCAGAAGAAATACTTAAAGATGCTGAACTCAAAAAAGGAACAACAAAAGTTAATGAAAGTTTGGTTGCCAAAACTAAAAATTACCTTACTAACAAATACAGAAAAGAAGGATATTTGAATACCAAAATTCATATTGATACGAAAGTTGACACAACTGATGCCAATGGAGTAAAAATGCTTATAAATATTCATAAAGGTAGTAAAGTTAAAATAAAAGATATTACTTTTGAAGGAAATCAAACGTTTCCGAATGCAAAACTTAGAAAGCAACTCAAAAAAACCAAACGTCGATTTGCAGGGCGTTTTTGGAAACGTTCTAAGTACGTTCAAGCCAACTACGATGAAGACCTTATTTCACTCATTGACTTTTACAAAGAAAATGGTTACCGCGATGCTCGTATTATTCAAGATACATTGTTTAAAGAAAAAAATAATGATATTAGTCTGAAAATCAGTTTAGAAGAAGGAAGAAAATATTACTTTGGAGATATAAAATTTTTGGGAAATGCAGTGTATAGCAATCAAATATTAGATCGTATATTGGGTTTGAAGAAAGGAGATGTTTATAATGGAGTACAACTGAAAAATCGTATTAACGATCCTAAAAAACCAGATGCAAATACGATATCAAATCTCTATCAAAACAATGGATATTTATTTTCTCAAATAATTCCTGTTGAAGTTTCAGCAGTTAATGATACAATCAATTTTGAAATACGTATTCGCGAAGGTAAAATAGCACATTTTAATAATATTTCAGTATTAGGAAACACAATAACTAATGATCGAGTTATTTATAGAGAAATGCGTACAAGGCCGGGGTATATGTATTCTAAGGAAGATATAATTAGAACCATACGAGAATTGGGACAATTAGGTTTTTTTGATGCAGAGAAAATTAGTCCCGATATCAAAAATCCCGATCCTAATGCAGGCACAGTCGATTTAGAATGGAAGTTAGATGATACAGGTGGGTCAAGCCAAATACAATTACAAGGTGGTTATGGAGGAGGTAGTTTCATTGGAACTATCGGACTGAATTTTAATAATTTCTCTATTCAAAATATTTTTGATAAAAAATCATACAGACCTTTACCAATGGGTGATGGGCAAAAATTATCTCTCAATGCACAAGCCAGTCGTTCATATCACGCATATAGTTTCGCTTTCACAGAACCTTGGTTAGGAGGTGAAAAACCTGTACAGTTTTCTGTATCATTCCAGCATACAGTTCAGTATAGTTATAACTATATAACGTATGATGTTGATAGAGATCGTCGTTTTCACATAACAGGTGTTACGGTTGGAATAGCAAAAAGACTTCGTGTCCCAGATGATTATTTTCAATTATCACAATCTGTAGGCTTTAATCATTATAATTTGAAGAATTATAATACAGGTTTATTTACTTTCGGAGATGGATATTCTAATTCGTTAGCATATACAGCCACATTGAGCCGACGTTCAAGTGGACCGAATCCCATTTTCCCCATGGGAGGAAATGATTTTAGTTTATCAGCAAAACTTACATTGCCTTATTCATTGTTCAATGAAGTTGATTATGGAGCTTTGTTGGAACAACGAAATCAGGCTGTTGCCGATGGAAATTCTAATAAAATATCTGCTATTGACCAAGAACGTTACAAGTGGTTAGAGTTTTATAAAATAAAAGCAAATGCTTCTTGGTATACTAATTTGATTGACAAATTAGTACTAAAATCAAGTGCAGAATTTGGTTATTTAGGAGCTTATAATAAACAACGAGGTGTTATCCCTTTTGAACGTTTTTTTGTAGGAGGAGACGGAATGGCATATTATTCTCTTGATGGTCGAGAGTATATTCAAATGCGTGGTTATCCTAATCAAGCCCTCTCAGGGGAAGATGGAGACCCTCTTTACAACAAATTTTCATTAGAACTTCGTTATCCAATTACATTAAAACAAACAGCCTCTATCTTTGCTCTGGCTTTTGCTGAAGGTGCTAATTCATATGGAGGTTTCGAGCGATATAACCCTTTTGAGCTCAAACGTTCAGCGGGATTAGGTGTACGTATTTATATGCCTTTGTTTGGAATGTTAGGATTTGATTTCGGATACGGATTTGATAGTATTGGAGGGCGTACAGGAGCCAACGGTTGGGAAACGCACTTTATTTTTGGACAACAATTCTAAAATTATTGTTCAAATTACAATTTTAGTTAATAGACTTATGTTATTTTTATTTAATAGTAATTGATTGATATTTAGTAAATTAAAATGAAAAAAGAATAAAAATAATATTTGGCACGATTTTTTCTTTATTAAATTCAGATGAAAATGAAAAATTTACATATTGCATTTTTTTTCTTTTGGATAAATTTTTGTATTTTTGCTCAAAAAACTACGCGAGTAGCTTATGTTGATGTAGATTATATATTACAAAATTTGGAAGAATATCAAGTTGCCAATGAACAATTTGCAGAGAAAATAGCTACTTGGCAAGCTGAATTTGATGAAAAATCAGAGGAGATACGTAAGCGTAAAGAAAAATTAGAAGCTGAGAAACCTTTGCTTACAGCCGAAATGGTAAGCGATAGAGAAGAAGAAATCCAGATTCTAGAACATAATCTTAAAGTATTACAACAGAAGCGTTTTGGAGCCGAAAAAGGAGATTATATCCAGCAAAAATGGCAATTAGCTCAACCTATTCAAGACCAGATATTTAATATTGCACAAGAAATAGGAAAAACAAAGAAATATGATTATATTTTCACCAAAGAAGATGTATCGTCAATTTATGCTGACCAAAAATATGATATAACAAAACTCGTGCTTCGCATACTCAAACGTAAAGAAAATGTCGAAGATCGAAATAAAGAAATGAGTGAATTGTTAAAAGAAAATTATAATTACGATCTAAAAGACGAACGAACCAAAAAACGAGAAGAAGCAGAACAAAAACGTGCAAAACTCTATGCTGAAAGACAAGCTCAACGAGAAGCCAAGCAAAAAGAATTGGCAACTCAACGAGAAAAATCTCTTCAAGAAAGACAAGCCAAACGAGCTAAATTAGAATTGGAGAAAAAACAAAAAAATGAGAAAAATTTAAAAGAAAAAGAAAATAATAATAATTAAAAAAAATTAAAGTAAGTAAAACAATGAAGAACATTAAAAATTTGATGGTTGCAGTGGCTCTTATGTTAGGAGCGACAACAGTGAGTATGGCACAATCTAAGGTAGCTCATATTGACTCACAAAAATTACTAAGTGAAATGCCCGAGATGAAATCGGCACAAGCACAATTACAAAAATTGGAACAAACTTATACTAATGATATTCAATCATCTGTAAAAGAATATACAACAAAAGCACAAGCGTTCCAAAATGAAGTAAATGCACTTACCGAAGACCAATTGAAATCAAGACAAGCTGAGCTTGAAAGAAAATCAAAAGAATTGGAAACTATGCAAAATAACATTCGTCAAGCACAACAAACAGCAGCCGAAGATTTGCAGAAAAAACAACAAAGTTTGCTTGCTCCATTGTACGAAAAAGCAAGAAAAGCAGTTGAAAAGGTAGCCAAAGCCCAAGGTTTTGATTATGTGTTGGATTCTACACAGCCTGGGACCGTTATTTTTGCAAACGGAAAAGATCTTTACAATGATGTAAAAAAAGAATTAGGTTTTTAGTCATATTTTTATAAGTTTTAGATTTTAGAAAAGTGTCCAAAACGGACACTTTTTTATAATTTTGTATCTTGTAAAAAGAAAAGAATTATGATAGGTTTTTTTGATTCGGGTATTGGAGGAACAAGTATTTGGAGTGAAGTGGTAAAAATCCTTCCTTACGAAGATACGCTTTTAATTGCCGATAGTAAAAATGCTCCTTATGGCACAAAAAACAAAGATGAGGTTATTTTTCTTTGTGAAAAAAATACAGAGTTTCTCTTAGAAAATGATAGTAAAATAATAGTAGTTGCGTGCAATACAGCGACAACCCAGGCTATTTCTTACCTTCGAGAGAAATATTCTGTACCTTTTATTGGTATAGAACCTGCCATAAAACCTGCATCTTTGCAAACTAAAACAAAAGTTATAGGGATACTTGCTACACAAGGCACACTTAACAGCAAACTTTTTCATCAGACAAGTCAATTATTTGCGGTTCGGAATGGGATTAAAATAATAGAACAAATAGGTTACGGACTTGTCGAACTTATAGAAAATGGGCAACTTAACAGTCCCAAAATGTTTTCCTTGTTGAAAAAATACCTTACTCCAATGATTGCTCAAAATATCGATTATTTGGTTTTGGGTTGCACACATTATCCGTATTTAATTCCAATAATTAAACAAATTCTCCCTGCTCATATTCAGATTGTAGATTCTGGAAGGGCAGTTGCTCGACAAACAAAAAAAGTTCTTGAACAAAATCAGTTATTGACCTCCTCTGTTTATTCGGCAAAACATCTTTGGATAACGACAAAAAATAGAAATATCCTTTCTCAATTTGCTCCCCAAAATGTTCAAATAAAATATCTTGAAAAAATTTCATAAGCAAAAATATAAAATTATGCACATTATATCGTTTTCGAACAAAAATGATTTTTTCTTGTCAGAAGAATTCGTATCTTAGCACAAAATTTTAAAATATCTTATTTGATGAAAAAGATAAAAAAAATAATATTAACTTTATCAATATTTATGAGTACTTTTACTTTTGGACAAATACAACGTATGGAGCCTCCTTTTTGGTGGAGTGGAATGAAAACCAGCAAAATTCAAGTACTTTTTTATGGCAAAAATATTGCTCAATTTGATGTGAAAAGTGATTTACCTATTGTAGATATTGCTAAGACAGAAAATCCCAATTATTTGTTCGTAACTTTTGATACTGAGAATCAGTTAGCTAACAAATATTCTATATCTCTTTGGAAAGGAAAGAAAAAACAACAAACTCTTTCGTATGAACTCAAGCAACGTAGGGAAAACTCTGCAATGCGCAAAGGTTTTGATACTTCCGATATGATTTATTTGCTAATGCCAGACCGATTTGCCAATGGAAATTCTCAAAATGATTCAAACAATCAACTGATAGAAAAAGCAAATCGAACCCTTGCAGGTGGACGACACGGAGGTGATATTCAGGGAATTATCAATAATCTGGATTACATACAATCGCTTGGGGCAACAGCTATTTGGAGTACCCCGATGTGCGAGGATAATGATCCTGAATATTCGTATCATACCTATGCGCAAAGTGATGTATATCAGATAGATGCACGTTATGGCACAAATGAAGATTATCGTCGATTAGCTTCAGAATTACACAAACGAGATATGAAACTTATCAAAGATTATGTTACAAATCACTGGGGAGCTGAACATTGGATAGTTAAAGACCTGCCTGCATACGATTGGTTGCATCAATTTCCAGGTTATGGACAAACAACATATCGAATGAGTACTCAAATGGATAAGTATGCATCAGAATATGATAAGAAATATTGTGAAAAAGGCTGGTTTACAAAGACGATGCCCGACCTTAATCAATCGAATCCGATGGTTTTCAACTATTTGTTGCAAAATGCAATTTGGTGGATTGAGTATGCAGACCTTGACGGCTTACGTGTAGATACATATTCTTACAATGACAAGGAAGGAATTGCTCAATGGACAAAACGTGTAATGGAAGAATATCCAAACTTTAATATAGTAGGTGAGGTATGGTTGCACGACCAAGCCCAAATATCGTATTGGCAGAAGGATAGCCCAATTTCAGCTTTACAAAACTATAATACATATTTGCCTTCGGTGATGGACTTTACGCTTCACGATGCTTTTGGTGAGGCTTTGAAGGTACAACCTTCGTGGGACAAGGGTATGATTCAGTTTTACGAGAATTTTGTTAATGATTTTCTCTATAAAGAGCCTTACAATCTTTTAATCTTCGCTGAAAACCATGATACCGGACGCATTAATGAAATTTATCCAAATATTGAAGATTATAAAATCGTGATGGCAATTTTATCTACAATGCGAGGAATTCCACAACTCTATTACGGAAGTGAAATCGGAATGCGAGGAGATAAAGGCAAAGGCGATGCGGATATTCGCCAGGATTTCCCAGGGGGCTGGGAAAATGATGCGAATAATGCCTTCAATCCTGAGACTCGTACTCCCGAACAGTGTGCTTATTTTGATGTTACTGCCAAATTATTCAACTGGCGTAAAGGTAAATCGGTAATTCATAAAGGTAAATTATTGCAGTTTTTGCCTGATAATGAAATTTATGTATATTTTCGCTACGATGATGCCAATACAGTTATGGTAATTATCAATAATAAACACGAAAAACAAACTATTGACTTAAAGCGTTTTGATGAAGGTATTAAATCTTTTACTAAAGGAAAAGATGTTGTATCTGAAAAAGAATTTTCACTAACAAATACATTGGAAATTGAAGGTAAAACTGCCTTAGTTTTAGATCTTAGTAAATAAACGTGAATTATAAATATAAAAAAGCGAGTTTAAAACTCGCTTTTTTTTAATAAAAATAAATCAATTAAACATTTTATATTTAATTTTTTTATTTTTAATTCTAATCATCAAGTTCTTTTATCTAATATTTAAATTTTTAGATTTAGTGATTGAGCTTTTAGCTTCGATGATTGAGCTTTTAGCTTCGATGATTGAGCTTTTAGCTTCGATGATTGAGCTTTTATCTTCGATAATTGAGCTTTTATCTTCGATAATTGAGCTTTTAGCTTCGATGATTAAGCTTTTAGTTTCGATAATTGAGCTTTTAGCTTTTATTTTTATGATTTTAATATATAAAAAATAATTTTGAATAACAATTTATTAGATTTAATAATTGAAATATGAATTATTAGCTTATAAAGCTAAGATTTAAATAATAATATTTTTAATAAAAATAAGTAAATAGATGAAAAAAATAACAATAATATTTTTAATAGGTACGTTTATGACGCATATACAATGTCAATTTTCTGGGAAAAATAAAGAAGCGAAATCTGAAAACTCAGAAGTAAGAGGTAAAAAAGTGGTTTATCAAGTTTTTACACGTCTTTTTGGAAATAAAAATCAGACGAATAAAGTTTGGGGTACGAAAGAAGAGAATGGTGTAGGAAAGTTTGAAGATATTAGTAACAAGGCGTTACAAGAAATTAAGGAGCTTGGGGCTACACATATTTGGTACACAGGTATTCCACACCATGCCTTAGTAGGTGATTACAAAAAGTATGGTATTTCTGACGATGACCCAGAGGTAGTTAAAGGACGCGCAGGGTCTCCATATGCAGTTAAAGATTATTATAATGTAAATCCTGATTTAGCAAATAATCCTGCGAATAGAATGTCAGAATTTGAAGCTCTTATTGAGCGAACGCATAGAAATGGACTCAAAGTTATTATTGATATTGTGCCAAATCATGTTGCAAGGCGCTACGAGAGTGTTTCTATGCCCGATGGAGTACGTGGTTTTGGGCAAGATGATAATACAAGTGTAGTTTTTGATGTTGATAATAATTTTTATTATGTTCCCAATCAACCTTTTGTACTTCCTTTATATGCTGATGGATATAAACCTTTGGGAGGTGAGCCACATTGGTTAATTGATGGAAAGTTTGATGAAAATCCAGCAAAATGGACTGGAAATGGTGCAAGAAGTCCTCAGCCTGATTTCAATGATTGGTACGAAACGGTCAAATTAAACTTTGGTATTTCTCCCGAAGGGAAAAAAGAGTTTCCTTTGCTTCCCGATGGGTATGAATATGAACCCTATGAGGTACATTATGAATTCTGGAAAGATAAAAAAGTACCCAATACGTGGGTTAAATTTCGAGATATTGCACTTTTTTGGCTTGAAAAAGGAGTTGATGGCTTCCGATATGATATGGCAGAAATGGTTCCTGTCGAATTTTGGAGTTATCTCAATTCTTCAATTAAAATGAAGAATCCTCAATCCTTTTTATTAGCAGAAATATATAATCCTAATGCGTATAGAGACTACATTCGTAAAGGAAAAATGGACTATTTGTATGATAAAGTACAACTTTATGATACATTAAGAAACATTGTTCAGTATAAACACTCCACAGATGGAATTGCTCCTATACAGCACAAACTTAAAGATATCTCGCGTCATATGTTGCACTTCCTTGAAAATCATGATGAACAACGAATAGCAGCTCCTGAGTTTGCAGGTAATCCTTTTAAAGCACTTCCCGCTATGGTTATCTCTCATACGATTTCTTCTGCCCCAACAATGATTTATTTTGGGCAGGAAGTAGGAGAAGAAGGCTCCGAAAAAGGAGGTTTTGGTAGCCCTTCGCGTACTTCTATCTTCGATTATGTGGGTGTTCCTGAGCATCAAAAATGGATGAATGAAGGAAAGTTTGATGGAGAAAAACTATCTGAGGCTCAAAAGAAACTTCGCGCATATTATAAGAAATTACTAAACCTTAATATTTCAGGAAGTTACAATGATATTCACACATACAACCGCTCACATACCGAATTCTATAACGATAAGGTATATTCGTTTGTCAGAGGGGATAAAGATGGGAAAAAATGGATAATAGTAAGCAATTTTGATTCAGAGCAAACCTTTGGTTTTGAATTACAAATCCCACAAGAGATAATTTCTTTTTGGAAACTTCCTAATGGAAGGTATTCACTCGTTGATGCGCTTTCAGGGCATAAAATTGCGATGCAAAATCATAACGGAATTGCTAAAATGCGCATAGATATCAAACCATTAGAATCATTCATCTTTGAAATACATAACAAATAAGCAAATAAGCATAAAAATGGAAACATTTTTCAGTTATTTTTTATAGAAAATATTGAAATTTGTAGAAAAAATAAAAATTTATCAACTTGTAAGTTTTTGATTTTTAATAATTTATAGTAGATAAAAAATTAAAATAAAATATTTTTAAACAAAATTATACGTAATTGTTTTTCATTTAAAATTTTTTTTGTAAATTTGTTTCTTGTAAAAACATTAAAGAAATACCAATGAATATTCCAACAGAATTAAAGTATACCAAAGACCATGAGTGGGTTCGTTTGGAAGGAGAAGTAGCCGTAATAGGTATTACAGATTTTGCTCAACGCGAATTGGGTGATATTGTTTATGTAGAAGTAGAAACCGAGGGCGAAACCCTTGATAAAGAAGAAGTTTTTGGCACGGTTGAAGCTGTAAAAACAGTTTCAGATCTTTTCTTGCCTGTAAGTGGAGAAATAATTAGTTTTAATAAAGAATTGGAAGATGATCCTGCACTTGTCAATACAGACCCTTATAACAAAGGTTGGATGATAAAAGTAAAGATTAGCAATTCTGCAGAAGTTGATACCTTATTAAGCGCAGATGCTTACAAAGAACTAATTGGTGTTTAGAAAGCATAGATATCTTTTTTTACTGATTATTTGGATAATTTCAGTTATTTTTTTGAGTTTAGTATCTTTTCCGAAAACGAAAATTCGCCCTTTGTTTAGTCATTCAGATAAAATTGTACATTTTGTTTTTTATTTTGTTATGACTTTACTTTTGATGCGTTTTTTCAAAATAGAGACAAGTTGGTTTAAAACTTTTAGATTACGAGCTATTGTATCTTTTGTGATAGTATTTGTATTAGGAGTTTTAATCGAGTTTTTACAAGAAAAAATAACTTTATATCGTAGTGGAGATATAAAAGATATCTATTTTAATACATTTGGCATAATTGTTGCTATATATTTACTGAGAATGACAAGATTTTGAAACTTGAATTCAAACACAATTTATAAATTATTAAAAAATAATACGTATGGAACTTAAAAAAAATCCCCAAGCAGATTTAAGTCGTCGTACAGGATTGTTCTTTGCTATTGGACTTGCTGTAGCAACTTCCATTAGTTTATTTGCTATCAATTTTAAATCATATGAAAGTGATAGAGATAAAGTAGAATTTTCGGCTGTAGACGATAATTTAGACGAAGAAGTCGAAGAAATTGTAATGGAAAATACACCACCACCACAACCGCCACCAGAAGTTTCTGTACCAGAACAAATAGAAGTGGTTGATAACAAAGTTGAAATTAAAACGGATTTTGCAAGTACTGAAACAACCAAAAATGAAGTAATTGCCGAAGCACCGAAAATTGAAACACCTGTTGAAGATGATATTCCAGACGAAATACCTTTTGCTGTTATTGAAGATAAACCAACTTTCGAAGTTTGTAAAAATCTTCCTAAAGGAAAACAACAGGAAGATTGTTTCAAAAAAACATTGGATAGCCATGTACAAAAGCATTTCAGATATCCAGAAATAGCCCAAGAAATGCAAATTCAAGGGCGTGTAACGGTACTTTTTCGTATCAATAAAGATGGTTCAGTTACTGTAACTGGGGTTCGTGGACCAGATAAAGCATTAGAAGCAGAAGCAAGACGAATTATTGAAAAATTACCTAATTTTATACCAGGAAAACAACGAGGTAAACCTGTAGCTGTAACATATGCTTATCCAATTATGTTCAAATTGAATAATTAAGCATTATATTTTTATCATATTATAAAAAAGCGAAACTTTTAAGTTTCGCTTTTTTATTTTTTTAGATTTTATTAACATTGGATAAGAACTGATAATGTCGTCATTCTCATATCATTCTTTGTCAAAAGTATATAGATACAATTTGTTGAAGAAAATGGCCATGTTATTTTCTTTTAGACATTTTATCAATCTCAAAGTATTTATTTTGATAATAGAATTTTGCTTGTTTAAAGATTTATATCTAATAATAGAATAGTTTTATTTCGTTTTTACAAATACAAAATTTATATTACTTGGTAATATTTTGAAAGAATTTTGTCTTATTTCTCGAAAATTGCCAACATAAGAGCTTGAAACCAGAGTTTAAACTACTACATATCCGATATTTTATATCAATACTATTTATGGAGTGATAATGACCAGAATTTTTGAATAAAATCTAAAAAAAAACAAAAAAATTTTGTAGATATATAAAAATAGTTATACATTTGCAACGAAAATAAAAAAACTAATTCAACAAAAAGAATTGAATTTGCTGAAAAAACATACCGAAAAAAATGCACAATACGCTGAAAATGTGTATCTTTGCTGTGCGAATGGCACACTGTTCAGTTCGTAGCGTTAAACCGCCCTTTTTTAGGTATTTTATATAACAAAAAATCCGCATGATGGAAAGTCATTCCATCATGCGGATTTTCTGTTTTTAGCAGAAATCACTCGAAGAAAAAGAAAGATGTTTTAAATATTAAATAGTAATTTTTTAAAATTGATTAAAGATGAGACAAAGAATCATTACATTAGGTGTTGTGTTTGCAGGTATTTTCACGACACAAGCACAAGAAGTTAAATTTGGAGTAAGAACAGGGTTAAACCTTTCTGATTTAGCTCTATGGATGTTCCCGCTATGGTTGAAGCAAGGGGAATAAGAGAAACAACTTTTAACACCAAAATGCGTGCGGGCTTTCATATAGGCGCTTTTGCAGAAATGGGGTTAAGTGATACTTGGTTTGTTGAAGCAAGTGTTGCATACTCTTTCCAAGGAGCTAATTTGAAATCAGGTGAAACAATTACAACTAGGATAGCAACAGGTGCGGTAATAGAACAAGAAAAAGTTGATTTTCTAAGCGGTTCATATACAAAAGTAGGAATGCTCAATATTCCTGTTTGGGTTAAGTATGATATTGCTGGTTTTCGTCCCAAAGCAGGTTTTAACTTAGGCTTTATGACAGATATTGAAACTAAAGCAAAAATTGAAGGAGAAGAAGATTCAATAACTAAGGGAAAAGATAAAAATTTTGACTTTGGGTTAGGAATAGGAGCAGAGTATAACCTCCCTATGGGGCTTTTCTTTGATGCTACCTTCAACTTGGGCTTAACAAAACTATCACAAAAAGATGAAGAAGGATCTGAACTAACCTATAAAAACCGTGTTTTCCAAATAGGAGTTGGTTATAAGTTTTAATAAAAAATTACTTTCTGAAAATAACAATAATCCAGTTTAACATCTTTTCTGGGTTATTGTTGTTTTTTATTTGAGTTTTTCAAATTTGTTTTTAAGGCTTAAAAAAGAATAAAAATCACAAGAATATCACGATATTCTTGTGATTTTTGTTTTAAACAATAATATTTTACAAACCCGATATTCTGTATAGCTACCCAAACCAGAAACACTGCAAAATTTATAACTAAAAAACATATTTTATAAAAAGAATAAAATAGCAAAAATTTTTGTAGTTTTGTATTCAAATTTTGGAAAGATGAAAATATCCGTAGAATTGACATTTAGTCCGTTGCAAGATGATTTTGAGCGACCCATTATTCATTTCATCAAACAACTTCGAGCATCGGGGTTGGTAGTGCTTGAAAATCCGCTTAGTACGCAAGTGTATGGCGATTATGATAAGGTAATGCAGATTTTACAAGTTGAAGTAAAACAAGCAATGGAGATGGTAGAAAAAGGACTTATGTATATGAAAATTGTAAAATCAGACAGACATCAGTATGAACCATTTTTTTGATTGGTTTTTTGAGCAATATCGAGATGTACCACCTCTTTATGTTTCGTTAGAAATTATAGGAATAATCTTTGGATTATTAAGTGTTTTTTTTAGTAAAAAACGCAATATTTTGGTATATCCTACGGGAATTATCAGCACGATGATTTTCGTATATTTGCTATGGATTAATCAACTTTTCGGAGATATGCTCATCAACGCTTATTATACAATAATGAGCGTATATGGTTGGGTGCTTTGGACAAAAAGTAGTACTGATACTATTCATGTTAATATATCAAAAACAACACGACGCGATTGGCTAATTAGCTCAGCATTAGCGATTTTTAGTTGGTTGTTTGTTACAGGAGTTTATTGGTTTAAACCTTATATAAACAACGGATTTGTTTGGAATGATACCTTACAGGTTGGTTTTCAGTATTTTAGTTGGTTAGATTGGGCAGATATTTTCACAACATCTATTTTTCTTGTAGGAATGTGGCTAATGGCTGAGCGCAAAATAGAAAATTGGATTTGCTGGATTATAGGCGATATTATTTCTGTACCTTTGTATTATTATAAAGGACTGATTTTCAGTTCATTTCAGTATTTTGTATTTACCATAATAGCCGTATTGGCATATATCGAATGGAAGAAAACTTATCACAAACAACAACAAGCATCAGTCGAATAGCTTTTGTAGGTCCTGAATGCACAGGGAAAACGACTATTTGCACCAAGCTCGCACACTATTTTCAAACGCAATGGGTGCCCGAATATATGCGAATTTATTTGCAAAAAAAATGGGACGAAACTCAGCAAGTTTGCCAATGGGAAGATTTACTACCCATAGCCTCTGGGCAGATGTTTTTAGAAAATCAGAAAGTACAACAGGCAAACGAATTTCTTTTCTGTGATACCAACTTGCTTGAAATTACGATGTATTCTTATATTTACTACGGAAAATGTCCAACAGAGATAGAAACTTCGGCACTTGCTCATAGGTATGATATTATTTTTTTAGCACATATTGATGTCCCTTGGCAGGCAGATGATTTACGTGATAAACCTAACGAACGCGCCGAAGTATTGACATTTTTTAAGAAATATCTTTCTCAAAAAGAAATACCTTATATTTTTTTAAAAGGTTCAGAAACCGAGCGTTTTGACAAAGTAATTTCAATTTTGAAACAAAAAATATAGTTTTGAATTGGAAAATAATGAAATTATGGATTAGAGATAATACAAAAAAATGATTTATACCATAAATATATATACAATTCTAATTCAGAAAATGGTATTATAGATAAAATTAGTATCTTTGCCCTTTGAAAAATTAAAAAGAAGTATGAAATTATGGAAACAAGACCCATTTGGGCATGCCATTTGGATAAAGAAAATGATAATTCGCATATTAGGAATTATTACGCACAGGCGATACAGGGGTTTTAATAATTTACATATAGAAGGGTCACAAATTATAAAAGATTTACCCGAGTCCAATGTACTATTTGTTTCAAATCATCAGACATATTTTGCTGACGTCGTAGCTATGTATCATGTTTTTAACGCTACACTCAAAGGTCGTGTAGATTCTATACAAAATATAGGGTATGTTTGGTCTCCCAAAACAAATATCTATTATATAGCGGCCTCCGAAACGATGCGTGCAGGCCTTTTGCCCAAAATATTAGCCTATGTTGGAGCAGTAACAGTCGATAGAACTTGGCGCGAAAAAGGAAAAGAAATACAAAGAGAAGTAAAACAAGACGACGTAACTAATATTGGCATCGCGCTAAACGATGGTTGGGTTATTACCTTTCCACAAGGAACAACCACTCCTTGGAAACCTATTCGCAAAGGAACAGCACATCTTATCAAACAATATAAACCTGTTGTTGTTCCGATTGTCATAGACGGATTTCGTAGGTCGTTTGACAAAAAAGGCGTGGTTGTCAAAAAGAAAGGCGTACAGCAAAAAATGCAAATAAAACCTCCTTTGCATATCGATTATGAGAATGATAGTATAGAAAAAATAGTTGAAAAAGTACAAATAGCCATAGAACAACATCCTTCTTTTATACGAATTCCCAAGGAAAATGAAGGGGTTTAAAAGTTTTTTTTAAAAAAAGTAAAATATTTTTTGCAGGAATAAAAAACATTTGTAAATTTGCACTCCGTTAAGTAGAGTTAAATTATCTCAACAATAACGATAAAATGCCGGTATAGCTCAGTTGGCCAGAGCACGTGATTTGTAATCTCGGGGTCGTGGGTTCGAATCCCTCTACCGGCTCAAAGTTCTCATAATTTAAACATTTTTAGGGAAGATACTCAAGTGGCCAACGAGGGCAGACTGTAAATCTGCTGACTATGTCTTCGCAGGTTCGAATCCTGCTCTTCCCACGAGTTAATGCGGGAGTAGCTCAGTTGGTAGAGCGTCAGCCTTCCAAGCTGAATGTCGCGAGTTCGAACCTCGTCTCCCGCTCTTTTTGTATTGAAGTATGCCGGTGTAGCTCAGGGGTAGAGCGCTTCCTTGGTAAGGAAGAGGTCACGAGTTCAAATCTCGTCATTGGCTCATATTATAATGAAGAAAGTATTGAACACTAATATAAACTAAGATTAAAAATTATTAAACATGGCAAAGGAAAATTTTGACCGTTCCAAACCGCACTTAAATATTGGTACAATTGGACACGTAGACCACGGTAAGACAACTTTAACAGCTGCTATTACAAAAGTTTTGGCTGACGCAGGTCTTTCAGAGGCAAGAAGTTTCGATTCAATCGATAATGCTCCTGAAGAAAAAGAAAGAGGTATTACAATTAATACTTCTCACGTAGAATATCAAACTAAAAATAGACACTATGCGCACGTTGACTGTCCTGGTCACGCCGACTATGTAAAAAACATGGTTACAGGGGCTGCTCAGATGGATGGGGCTATTCTTGTGGTAGCTGCAACAGACGGGCCTATGCCTCAAACGCGTGAGCATATCCTTCTTGGTCGTCAAGTAGGTATTCCTCGTATCGTTGTTTTCTTGAACAAAGTGGATATGGTTGATGATCCAGAATTGTTGGAACTTGTTGAAATGGAGGTTAGAGAATTGCTTTCTTTCTATGAGTACGACGGAGATAATGGTCCTGTTATTCAGGGGTCTGCATTAGGGGCTTTGAATGGAGAGGCTAAATGGGTTGAGACTGTTATGAATTTAATGGAGGCAGTTGATAACTGGATTGAACTTCCTCAACGTGATATTGATAAGGATTTCTTGATGCCAGTTGAAGACGTGTTTACTATCACAGGTCGTGGTACAGTAGCAACAGGACGTATCGAAACTGGTGTTGCAAAAACAGGTGATGCAGTTGAAATCATCGGTATGGGAGCTGACAAATTGACTTCTACTATTACAGGAGTTGAGATGTTCCGCAAAATTCTTGACAGAGGTGAGGCTGGTGATAACGTAGGTTTGTTGCTTCGTGGTATTGATAAAAAAGATATCCGTCGTGGTATGGTAATCTGTAAACCAGGTTCTGTGAAACCACATGCTAAATTCAAAGCAGAGGTATATATCTTGAAAAAAGAAGAAGGAGGTCGTCATACACCATTCCATAACAACTATCGCCCTCAGTTCTATGTACGTACTACTGACGTTACAGGGACTATCAATCTTCCAGAAGGTGTAGATATGGTTATGCCAGGTGATAACTTGACAATTACTGTTGATTTGTTGCAACCAATTGCACTTAATGTAGGTCTTCGTTTTGCTATCCGTGAAGGAGGTCGTACAGTAGGGGCTGGTCAGGTAACAGAAATTCTTGACTAAATAAAGACTTGATAAAGTTTTAATAGAATAAGAGTTTTGAGTAATCAAAACTCTTTTATACGGGTGTAGTTCAAGGGTAGAATAGCGGTCTCCAAAACCGTTGATGGGAGTTCGAATCTCTCCACCCGTGCCAAAATTTGAAAGTGAGTTCTAAATTTTTTTTAGAATTTACTTTTACTTGTATAAAAAAGAAAAAAATGATAAGCTATATTAAAGAATCGTTTCAAGAAATAACACAAAATGTAACTTGGACATCTCGTGCTGAGGCACAACGTCTGATGATTATTGTAGCTGTTTTCTCGGTATTGTTCTCTCTGTTTATTGCAGGGGTTGATTTGGTGTTTGAAAAAATTATAGCTCAAGTATTATAAAAGCTTTTGTGATGATACTCGAAAAAAAATGGTATGTAATAAGAGCTGTAAGTGGGCAAGAAAATAAGGTAAAACATTATATTGAAACCGAAGTTGCTCGTTTAGGTTATTCAGATTATGTGGAGGAAGTTTTGGTACCAACCGAGAAAGTTCCTCAGGTTCGTAATGGAAAAAAAATAAATAAAGAAAAGGTGTTTTTTCCAGGATATGTGATGGTAAAAGCAAATTTAGCGGGAGAAATAGCGCATATTATTAAAGGAATATCAGGAGTTATTAGCTTTTTAGGAGAAACTAAAGGAGGAGATCCTATTCCTCTTCGTAAATCGGAAGTTAATAGATTACTTGGTACTGTCGATGAATTGTCTGAGAAAATAGAAACTGTTATAATACCATTTGAAGTAGGAGAAACTGTAAGAGTGATAGATGGTCCTTTTAATGGATTTAATGGAGTAATAGAAAAAGTCAATGAAGAGAAGCGTAAACTTGAAGTAATGGTTAAGATTTTCGGAAGAAAAACACCACTTGATTTGAGTTATATGCAAGTTGAAAAAGTATAATTTTGAATATTATATAAATAATAAAGTTAAACAATGGCAAAAGAATTACACAAAGTAGTTAAACTACAAGTTAAGGGAGGTGCTGCGAATCCATCGCCACCGGTTGGACCCGCTTTAGGTGCTGCTGGAGTTAACATTATGGAATTCTGTAAGCAATTTAATGCTCGTACACAGGATAAACCAGGTAAAATATTACCAGTTGTTATTTCAGTTTATAAAGACAAATCTTTTGATTTTGTCGTAAAAACACCACCTGCGGCAGTTCAGCTATTGGAAGCAGCTAAGGTTAAAGGAGGTTCAGGACAGCCCAATCGTAAAAAAGTGGCAAGTATTACTTGGGCGCAAGTGAGAGCTATTGCTGAGGACAAAATGCAAGATTTAAACGCATTTACTATTGAATCGGCAATGAGTATGGTAGCGGGTACAGCTCGTTCTATGGGGATAACAGTTAGTGGAGAAAAACCTTTTTAATCTGAAGAATTGAGATGGCAAAATTGACAAAAAAATATAAAGAAGCCTTATCAAAAGTAGATTCTAATAAGTTATATAACTTGTCAGAGGCTTCTAAATTAGTAAAAGAAATTACCTTTACCAAGTTTGATGCTTCAGTAGATATTGCAGTGCGTTTAGGAGTTGATCCTCGTAAAGCAAATCAAATGGTAAGAGGAGTCGTTACACTTCCTCACGGAACAGGGAAAGATGTAAGGGTGTTAGCATTGGTATCTCCTGATAAAGAAGCTGAAGCAAAGGCAGCAGGAGCAGACTATGTAGGGTTAGATGAATATCTACAAAAAATCAAAGATGGTTGGACAGATATTGATGTAATTATTACAATGCCAAGTGTTATGGGGAAATTAGGTCCATTAGGACGTGTATTAGGTCCTCGAGGACTTATGCCAAATCCTAAAACAGGAACGGTTACTATGGAAATAGGTAAAGCTGTTCAAGAAGTAAAATCAGGGAAAATAGATTTCCGTGTAGATAAAACAGGTATTGTACATACCTCTATCGGAAAGGTATCTTTTTCATCTGAAAAATTGGTTGATAATGCCAATGAATTAATACAAACATTGATTAAATTGAAACCTACTGCGGCTAAGGGAACATATATTAAATCGATTTATTTGTCAAGTACAATGAGTCCAAGTGTTTCAGTAGATCCCAAAGCAGTGTAATGGGTAGTTAAAAAGAATAATTATGACTAGAGAAGACAAATCATTAGTAATAGAAAATTTAACTGCACAGTTAGCTGAAAATAATATTATTTATCTTGCGGATTTAACTGGATTAGATGCAGTAGCAACAACAGAGTTGCGTAAAGCTTGTTTTAAGGCGAATATTAAATTGGCAGTAGTGAAAAATACACTTCTGGCAAAGGCAATGGAAGCTTCTGATAAAAACTTTGGTGAATTGCCAAGTGTATTAAAAGGAAATACTTCTTTAATGTATGCCGAAGTAGGAAATGTACCTGCTAAATTGATAAAAGCTTTTAGAAAGAAATCAGAAAAACCTATTTTGAAAGGAGCTTATATAGAAGAGGCTGTATTTATTGGTGATAATCAGTTAGATATGCTTTCTTCACTTAAATCAAAAGAGGAGCTTATTGGAGAAATTATTGGATTGTTACAATCACCTGCTAAAAATGTGGTTTCGGCTCTTAAATCGGGAGGAGGAAAACTGGCAGGAATTATCAAGACTTTATCAGAAAAATAAAAATTTAGAACGCACATTAATTAATTTATAAACATTTAAAAACGATAGAAATGGCAGATTTAAAAAATTTCGCAGAACAATTAGTAAATTTATCAGTAAAAGAAGTAAATGAGCTTGCTCAAATCCTTAAAGATGAATACGGAATAGAGCCAGCAGCGGCAGCAGTAGCAGTAGCAGCAGGACCTGCAGCAGCAGGAGCTGGTGAAGCAGCAGCAGAAAAAACAGAATTTGATGTTGTATTGAAAAGTGCAGGAGCAAATAAATTAGCTGTTGTTAAACTGGTAAAAGAATTGACAGGACAAGGTCTTAAAGAAGCAAAAGAATTGGTAGATGGAGCTCCTTCTACATTGAAAGAAGGTGTTTCTAAAGATGAAGCAGAAAGCCTTAAAAAATCATTAGAAGAGGCAGGAGCTGAAGTTGAACTTAAATAAGAACGACAAGCTCTGACAATAAGGTTTAGGTCTTTCCCATGTGGGGTTAGACCTAAACCATTTTGCGTATAATATTGAAAATATTTTAATATTTTTGATAATGAAGAAATATTGAAAAAGAAAATATCTGATTATCAGGTGTTTATTTTTGAGCTTTTCCATCATTTAAGATATTATGTATAAGAAAAATATTCAAAATTAGATAAGTTTCCATAAATACAATTGAGAGAAATGAGTAACTATTGTGGTTAATTAAGATGATCTTTTTAGAAACTTATTTCTAACAGAAAGACGTTAAATAAATTTTTAAAATGTAAATAACATTTTGGTTATTTATATAAATTAACAAAGTAATTACAGAGAAAATACACAACAAAACTTTCGGTTGTAGAGTAAGTTCTTCTTCATAAGAAATGATTGGAGAAAGAATTTGAAAATCAATCGTTTTAAAAAATATCACAAAAAAACGTCTTAATGCTATTTAAAAAAATTTGGTAGAAAGTTTGGCAACAAAGGTGAAAGTTTCAATAACAACTATATGAGTATAGTGTGAATGTATGACCAAGAAATTATAAAAAGAAATCAGTCCAAGGTAATAATTATTTTGGGAAAGAAAATGAACTAAAAATTATTTTTAGCAAAAGTAAAACAGAATAAGATACAAACGAAAATAAAAGTGAAACGCATCGGAGCGAATCACAATCACTAATAAAAATAGAAGTAAATGTTTACGAATCAAACTGCAAGAATCAATTTTGCTTCAACTAAGCATGTCCCTGATTATCCAGATTTTTTGGATATTCAGATTAAATCTTTCCAAGATTTTTTCCAGTTAGATACCAAATCTGACGAACGAAGCAATGAAGGTCTATATAGTACCTTTATGGAAAACTTTCCAATTACGGATACTCGGAATCAATTCGTATTGGAGTTTTTGGACTATTTTATTGACCCTCCTCGTTATACGATTGAGGAATGTATTGAGCGCGGACTAACATACAGCGTACCACTGAAAGCTCGGTTGAAATTGTATTGTACAGATATGGAACACGAAGACTTTGAAACTATTGTTCAAGATGTATATCTTGGTACAATTCCATATATGACTTCAAGTGGAACATTCGTTATCAATGGTGCGGAGCGAGTTATTGTATCGCAGTTACATCGTTCGCCAGGTGTGTTTTTTGGTCAATCATTTCACGCTAATGGAACAAAACTGTATTCTGCTAGAATAATTCCGTTTAAAGGTTCGTGGATTGAATTTGCAACAGATATTAACAATGTGATGTATGCGTACATCGACCGAAAAAAGAAACTTCCTGTTACTACGCTTTTCCGTGCTATTGGTTTTGAACGTGATAAAGATATTTTAGAAATTTTTGATTTGGCAGAAGAAATAAAAGTTTCTAAAACAGGACTTAAAAAATACTTAGGTCGTCGCTTAGCTGCCCGTGTGTTGAATACTTGGCACGAAGATTTTGTTGATGAAGATACAGGTGAAGTGGTGTCTATTGAGCGAAACGAAATTATTTTGGATCGTGATACAGTTTTAGAAAAAGAACATATTGATGAAATTGTTGATGCCAATGTGAAAACTATTCTTTTACATAAAGAAGAAGGACAAACCATCGATTACACAATTATTCATAATACATTACAAAAAGATCCTACCAATTCTGAGAAAGAGGCGGTGGAACACATTTACCGACAATTGCGTAACGCCGAACCACCTGATGAGGAGACTGCGCGTGGCATTATTGATAAATTATTTTTCTCTGACCAGCGCTATAATTTAGGAGATGTAGGGCGTTATCGAATGAACAAAAAATTAGGTCTTGATATTCCGATGGAAAAACAAGTTTTGACCAAAGAGGATATCATCACGATTGTAAAATATTTGATAGAACTTATTAACTCCAAGGCTGAGGTTGATGATATTGACCACTTGTCGAATCGTCGTATTAGAACCGTAGGCGAGCAGCTTTCGGCTCAGTTTGGAGTAGGTCTTTCACGTATGGCTCGTACTATTCGTGAGCGAATGAATGTTCGTGATAATGAGGTGTTTACTCCTATTGACCTTATCAATGCCAAAACACTTTCGTCAGTAATCAATTCTTTCTTCGGAACCAATCAGCTATCTCAGTTTATGGACCAAACGAACCCATTGGCAGAGATTACTCACAAACGAAGACTCTCAGCACTTGGTCCAGGAGGTCTTTCACGTGAGCGTGCAGGCTTTGAGGTGCGAGATGTTCATTATACACACTATGGACGTTTGTGTCCGATTGAAACTCCCGAAGGTCCGAATATCGGACTTATCTCTTCGCTTTCGGTGTATGCCAAAGTAAATCGAATGGGCTTTATAGAAACACCTTACCGAAAAGTACAAAACGGAAAAGTACAGTTAGACAAAATTGTGTATATGACTGCCGAAGATGAAGAAGGATTGAAAATACCACAGGCAAATATTGAACTTGATGACAAAGGAAATATATTGACCGAGCGATTGGTTGTTAAAGAAGATGGCGACTTCCCTGTAATTGACCGAAACGAAGTCGATTACATTGATGTAGCTCCGAACCAAATTGCTTCGATTTCCGCTTCACTGATTCCATTCTTGGAACATGATGATGCGAACCGCGCTTTGATGGGTTCAAACATGATGCGCCAAGCTGTACCTTTGCTTCGACCAGAAGCACCTATCGTAGGGACAGGCTTAGAGCAACGTATAGCGACCGATGCTCGTGTGCTTATGAATGCCGAAAGAGAAGGAACGGTTCAGTATGTTGATGCCGATAAAATCATTATTGAGTACGATAGAACTGATGAAGAAAAATTGGTTAGTTTTGAAGAAGATTTAACTACATACGATTTGATTAAATTCCGCAAAACCAACCAAGGAACTTGTATTAATCTAAAACCCATTGTTCGCAAAGGCGACCGCGTACAAAAAGGACAAGTACTCTGCGAAGGATATGCTACCGAACAGGGAGAATTGGCTCTTGGGCGCAATATGAAAGTAGCATTTATGCCGTGGAAAGGATATAATTTTGAAGATGCGATAGTAATTTCAGAACGTGTAGTACGTGAAGATATTTTCACTTCGATACATATTGATGAATATTCGCTTGATGTTCGTGATACGAAACTTGGTGTAGAAGAACTTACCAACGATATTCCTAATGTATCGGAAGAAGCTACCAAAGATTTGGACGAAAACGGAATGATTCGTATTGGAGCAGAAATAAAACCAGGCGATATTCTCATCGGTAAAGTAACTCCCAAAGGAGAGTCTGACCCAACACCCGAAGAAAAACTACTTCGTGCTATCTTTGGAGATAAAGCCGGCGATGTGAAAGATGCTTCTTTGAAAGCCTCTCCTTCGCTATATGGAGTGGTAATTGATAAAAAATTATTTTCAAGAGCGGTAAAAGACAAGCGTAAAAAAGGTAAAGAAAAAGACGAAATGGCTGTACTGGAAGCCTCTTTTACAGCTAAATTTGAAGCACTTAAAGACCGATTGATAGAAAAATTATTCACTTTGGTCAATGGAAAAACCTCGCAAGGAGTCTTTAATGATTTGGGTGAAGAAGTTCTTCCTAAGGGCAAAAAATATACACAAAAAATGCTCTATGGTATCGAAGATTACACACATTTGGTAAGTGGAGGTTGGACAACTGATGACCATACGAATGAATTGATTGATGATTTGGTACATAACTACAAAATCAGACTCAATGACTTACAAGGAGCATTGCGCCGCGACAAATTTACCCTTTCGGTGGGAGACGAATTGCCTGCTGGGGTTATGAAATTAGCAAAAATTTATATTGCCAAAAAACGAAAACTCAAAGTAGGAGACAAAATGGCAGGTCGTCACGGAAACAAAGGTATCGTAGCACGTATTGTTCGTGATGAAGATATGCCTTTCTTGGAAGACGGAACCCCTGTGGATATTGTACTAAATCCGCTTGGAGTGCCTTCGCGTATGAACATAGGGCAGATATATGAAACCGTACTGGGTTGGGCAGGACAGAAACTAAACTTGAAGTTTGCTACTCCTATTTTCGATGGTGCTTCCGTAGAAGAAATTACTGAATATACCGACAAGGCAGGCGTACCACGTTTTGGTCACACTTACCTTTACGATGGAGGAACTGGTGAGCGATTTGACCAACCGGCAACTGTGGGAGTAATTTATATGATTAAACTCGGGCATATGATTGATGATAAGATGCACGCTCGTTCCATTGGTCCATACTCACTCATCACGCAACAGCCACTCGGTGGTAAAGCACAGTTCGGAGGACAGCGTTTCGGAGAGATGGAGGTTTGGGCTTTGGAAGCGTATGGAGCATCAAGTACTTTGCGCGAAATCTTGACCGTGAAGTCAGACGATGTAATAGGTCGTGCCAAAACATACGAGGCTATCGTTCATGGCGATACGATGCCTGAGCCAGGTATTCCAGAGTCGTTCAATGTATTGTTGCATGAACTTAAAGGATTGGGCTTAGATGTTCGCTTGGAATAAATATTTTTTTGACAATATAAAACTTTACCAAAAATCGGCAACAAAAAAAATCAGTTCGATTTTTGGTAAAGGTTGCATAATCACATTATAGAAAAGATACTATTTTGAAGAAGAAAAAATCTTTATAATGAATGGCAAAAAGAATGTATGTTGTGGCAATTGTGGCAATTATTTTATTAGGAATTATTCATTCATTGCTGACTTTTAAGAATGATTTTTCAGGAAAAATCGAACCTTATTGGTTTTTTAGTGCAGGAATGGCACTTCTTTTTGCAGGGATAATAAACTATATGAATTATCGGGTACAAACAACTTTTACGTTTTACAATACATTGATTACGAATCTATTTGTAGTGATTTTTTCTGCAAGTCTTGCTATAGAAATGAGAAAACCAACGGCTATATTAGTCCTTGTTTTTTCTGTTTTGTTGCTTATAGGAATGATGTTCAGTAAGAAAACAATGTAATTGAAAATTTCTGATGAAATTCCTAAATTTTGCCAAAGGTAATTGTGTTGTATAAAATATGAAATATGAAATATTTTAGATTAAAAACTATTTTTAGAATTGTACAATAATCTACCTAATTAAAGGTAAGTATAAAATATTCTATGGGTGTTAATATAGAGAAAAAAGAAGGAGATGATTTTTACACTGTGACTGTTCCGAAAGGAACGAGAAAATTAATAGCGACTGTTACAGTAAAAAGTACAGGACAGAAAATGTCTGCGGAGTTATTGTTGGTTGATAAAGATGAATGTATTTCCAATGATATTTATATAAGTGAAGTAACAGGAGGAATTTATCATAAATTTGGTAATGGAGAAGGAAATGTACGTGCTATTGATAGTGTAGATTGGGAAATAGCTAATGATAAAGAAGATTTGTGCGAAAAAATAAAATATTTAGAACAGAAAAGCTATATTGTAACTGTAGATAACTTGAAAATACAAGAAGATTTACAAGAAATACATAGTAGAACGACAGACGCAGAAGAACAACTTTTCATAGTATTAGATAGAAATTCTCAAAAAATAACGAGTATTATTGGTTCCCGAGGAAAAAAAGGGAAAATACCTTTCTCTACAAGTCCTGTTCATTCTAATCGAGGTATTACGATTGAACATAATGGAATTTTATATGCTTTTTTTGGTCAAGTACACACCCATGACCTTATATCGAAAGAAGAAAGGGAAAAAGGAAGAGAAAATGCTTTTGGAACATCAAAAGACGATGAAATTGTAGCAAAAACGACAAAATGTCCTATTTATGCATTAGATAGTTGGAATTTTTTCTCAAAAAGTGCCAGAGTTACTATAAACAGAGTCATTCCTCAGGGGATTCATACAAAAAAAATAGGTAAAACTTATGGTAAAAAAGATAAAAAAACAGGAGAAATAGATTTGGGAGGGACAGTAGATATAGGTTTGGAATGTCTAAATTATAGAATAGAAAGACTATGATGCGCGTAATGTTATTTTTTTTTATAGGTTTGTTGTCTGTTAAAGCACAAACAGAAGAAATAAATAAGCAAGAATATGTTTATTATTTTCCCGAAAAAATACGAGAAGGATTGGCGAAGGAGATTTATAAATGGAAAAATACAGAAGTCTTTTTAGTAATAAGGGAAATAAGTATAGATGAAAGTATAAGTTTTAGTCTTGTACCATTTTATAAATCGGAGATTGACACCATTTGTTATGGTTTTTTGAAAATAAAAGATAGTGGAAGGATAACTTATATAGATGGAAAAAAATATTATGTAGTTTATGGGTTAGATCAAAAGTATGGTACGTTGTATGCTCCTTTTATGTCTTTAACAGAAAGGAAGAAAAAAGTTTGTGAAAAACAAATGCTAAGAAAAGGGCAAGAGGAAAAAATGGCTCAAGAATTGTATCCAACAAACTTTATTCAAATATACGAGCACGCAAAATATATAAGTTTTGATGCAGAAGGAAATATAATAGAAAATAAATAAAAACACCATATAAACAACATTTTTGTATTTGCATTTTGGAGACGGAATAGTAAAAGTAGCAGAAAGAGGTTTAGCTTGTCAGAGCTTGTGAAAGTAAGAACGGAAGGAGGTTTAGCTTGTCAGAGCTTGTGAAAGTAAGAACGGAAAGAGGTTTAGCTTGTCAGAGCTTGTGAAAGTAAAAACGGAAAGAAGTTTAGCTTGTCAGAGTTTGTGAAAGTAAAAACGGAAAGAGGTTTAGCTTGTCAGAGCTTGTGAAAGTAAGAACAAAAAGTAATTTCAGATGAATTTTTAGAATATTGCCATTTTATTGCTTACATTCCCTTAGAAAAAGATAAGGAGAGATGAAAAAATAGTAAAATTTTTTAAAAAAATACATTATGGAGACATTAAAATTAGTAAAATTAGACTTAATCAGGCTACACAATGCCGAGTTTGGGCAGTTTTTGACACGAATTTTTGAAGATTTTGCCAAAAACAATTTCAATATGGAAGAAGATGCCGACCTAAAACGCCTCTTTGACCAACTCAAAGCACAAAGTGTTAGCTTTGACAAGGCATTGGAGCAGGTTAGAGCCAGCGAAGAGTCTAAAAAAATAGCACAGCTTGATAAGGTACGTGATGCTGATTTTCAGACATTCAAAGATAGTGTCAAATTGCATCGTAATACCAAAACAGAAGCCAAAAAAGACGCTTACAATGCCCTGAAAATCATTTTGGACAATTACAAAGAGGTACAAAACGAATCATACGAAGAAGAAACCAAGAAAATCAACACCTTGCTTTCGACCTTAAAAGCAAGTAACAATGCGGCGCACATCGCAATGCTTGGTATTGGTGAGTATGTAACCGAACTGGAAAAAGCCAACACGGCATTCAACGACTTGTATGCGCATCGTTCGTATCAAATCTCGCAAAAACAAACTTTTGATGTGAAGAAACTCCGCTCAGAAGCCACGCAAACCTATCGTATAATGACCGAATATGTGCTGGGAACGGCAAAAGTCAAGCAAACCGATTTTTACAAAAAAGCATTGGATTTGTTCAACAATAGTCGTAAATCCTTTGCTGATATATTGGCTCGGAGAAGTTCCCCAAAAAGTACCAAAGAGTAGTTGAACTCAAAATAAAGCACAATGTCGGTAGTGTATAGCCAAATGGCATTGGGGGCAGAGAATGCTCCCACTGATATTCCGCAGGAGAATGGCGCAACGCATATTGCCTTCTTTTTGCGTTGGATTATAGAAAAAGGATTGTATTCTAAGGAGTTCTTGGAGGATTTTCCTGAAGAAATCAAATCCATAGAAAAGAATGACAAACAGGTGGGATTGTAGAGCGTTCTTTTTCGATGGAATGGACGGCGTGCTAACCGATGAGGAACTTAATACCAAAGGGAAAGCCTTTGCCAAGGCGTATTATACGAGTGATAAAACTAAGTTTGCCAAGTCCAACGGATATTATTTGGACGATTACGATAATTGGGTAGAGGCGAAATACGGAGCGGACTATTTTGGAAACGCCTATTTCTACATAGAGAATACTGAGGAGAATTATAAAGAAGTGAAAGACTTTATCGAGAAGCAATACGGAGAATTTTTAGCCTCCAAAGCAAAGTAGTTTTCGGTAAAAAAGGGCATCGGCAGTCAGATGAACATAGAGGAATTGAGAGCGTATTGTTTGTCGTTTAAGGGAGTAGAAGAAGGATTTCCGTTTGGGGAAGAAATATTAGTGTTTTCTGTCAAAGGGAAGATGTTTTGCTTGGTAAATATTGAGAAATGCGAGTATATCAACCTAAAATGCGACCCTGAACAGGCAATCGAACTACGTGAGCAGTACACCGAAGTTACGGCAGGCTGGCATATGAATAAAAAACATTGGAACAGCGTGCGCATAGATGGAAACTTACCAACAAAATTACTTAAAGAATGGATAACAGATTCTTATAAATTGGTAATTGCAGGACTTTCTAAAAAAATTAGAGAAGAATTGGTATCAGAGACAAATAAATAAGTTTAATGAAAGGTGTTGAGCATCTCAAAAGTGAAGAAGAAAAAACAAAAGTAAAATAATAGAGATAATGAAACGAATTTTAACATTAGCAGGAATACTAATATTAGCATTAGTATCGTGCGGAAAAAGTGATGACGGAGGTACAACTGAACAAAAATCTTTAACAGGAGGTACTTATACAATAAAAGCCACAGTAACTGATGGAATACTAACAGAGGCAAAAATTCAAATGGATATGTACTCAGATGATAGTAAAGAAATAAAAATTCCAGAAGCAGAAATTAAAGGAAAAACCCAATGGAGTAGGGAATATTCTTTTAAGAGAACAACTTATGTGAGTGTTTGGGCAGAAACCAATTCAGACAATTCGACTCTAATTTTGGAACTTTTAAAAGACGGAAAAGTTCTTAAAAAAGAAACCAAAGTAGGAAAAGAAAGATTAGTAGGAGGAGTGAGTATTCTGTAAATGTAGAAATTATTTAGTAACTTCCTTTAGCCTCTCAAAAGCGAAAAACTTGGAAAAAAACAAAAGTAGAATAAAGAGAAATAATTATAAAAAGTATGATATATTTTCTCAGGCTGAAAACTCTTAACATACTTTTTTATAACACAATCTATATAATATTTTTGGTATAATAGATTAGATAATTAGATAAAAAAATGGTTTTTTCTTATTATTTTTGCCCATTGTATATGTTTCGCAATCACTTAGATATGCGAGGAAAAATTTTCCAAGGAAAAATAGAATCTATTTATGGAGACAGAACAGGTTATACAACATTTTTATATTTGCATTTTGGAGACGGAATAGCAAAAGTAGCGGAAGAGGTTCGTCCCATACAAGGGAAAAATTATATTTCCTACAAAGTAAAGTTTCCAGAACTTAAAGTTCCAGTAAAAAAATATTTGAAAGTTCTTTTTAGAATAGCAAATAAAGAAAAATAAATTTCTAAACAAATTAGAAAAAATTAAATAAATTAAGATACCATATAAACAAATTATGGCAAGAGTAAAAGACAAAAATGCAGCAACGAGATTTGATAAAATCTCTATTGGTTTGGCTTCACCAGAAGTTATTCTGGCAGCGTCCAGAGGCGAAGTATTGAAGCCCGAAACGATTAACTATCGTACGCACAAACCTGAGCGCGACGGGCTTTTCTGTGAGCGTATTTTCGGTCCTGTAAAAGACTACGAATGTGCATGCGGAAAGTATAAACGTATCCGTTATAAGGGTATCGTGTGCGATCGTTGTGGGGTTGAGGTTACCGAAAAGAAAGTACGCCGTGATCGAGTAGGGCATATCAATTTGGTTGTGCCAGTGGCTCATATCTGGTATTTTCGTTCGCTTCCGAACAAAATCGGTTATCTTTTAGGGCTTCCTTCCAAGAAGTTGGATATGATTATCTATTATGAAAGATATGTAGTTATTCAACCAGGTATCGCCAAAGGTATTGATGGAGAAGATTTACAACCCTTAGATTTCCTAACAGAAGAAGAATATTTAGATATTGTAGAATCACTTCCAGTTGAAAATCAGTATTTAGAAGATTCTGACCCGAATAAATTTGTTGCCAAAATGGGTGCTGAGTGTTTGTACGAATTGTTACAACGCTTAGACTTAGATGCTCTTTCGTATGATTTGAGACACAAAGCCAATACAGAAACATCAAAACAACGAAAAACCGAAGCTCTTAAGCGCTTGCAAGTAGTTGAAGCTTTCCGCGAATCACAAAAAACTCGAGAAAATAAACCCGAGTGGATGATTATGAAAGTCATTCCTGTAATTCCGCCCGAATTGCGTCCGCTTGTACCACTTGACGGAGGGCGTTTTGCTACTTCTGATTTGAATGATTTGTACCGAAGAGTTATCATTCGCAACAACCGTCTTAAAAGATTGATGGAAATTAAAGCTCCCGATGTAATCTTGCGTAACGAAAAACGTATGTTGCAAGAAGCAGTCGATTCACTTTTCGATAATACGCGTAAGGCTTCAGCTGTAAAAACCGAATCGAATCGTCCGCTTAAATCGCTTTCCGATTCACTCAAAGGAAAACAAGGACGTTTCCGTCAGAATTTACTCGGTAAGCGTGTCGATTACTCGGCGCGTTCGGTAATTGTTGTAGGTCCTGAAATGAAACTTTATGAGTGCGGACTTCCTAAAAATATGGCAGCTGAGCTTTACAAACCGTTCGTTATTCGTAAGCTTATTGAGCGTGGTATCGTAAAAACTGTCAAGTCTGCCAAGAGAATTATTGATAAAAAAGAACCTGTAGTATGGGATATTTTGGAAAATGTTATCAAAGGACACCCTGTACTACTGAACCGTGCCCCCACATTGCACCGATTGGGTATTCAGGCTTTCCAACCTAAATTGATAGAAGGAAAGGCAATTCGCTTACATCCGCTTGTATGTACGGCATTCAATGCGGACTTTGACGGAGACCAAATGGCAGTACATTTGCCATTAGGACCTGAAGCCATTTTGGAAGCTCAAATGTTGATGTTGGCTTCGCACAATATTCTAAATCCTGCCAATGGTTCGCCAATTACTGTACCTTCGCAAGATATGGTTTTGGGGCTTTACTATATGACCAAATCGCGTAAATCAACTCCTGAATATCCTGTAAAAGGTGAAGGGCAAGTATTTTATTCGGCAGAAGAGGTCAATATCGCTTATAACGAGAAAAAACTTCACTTGAATGCCATTATTAAAGTACGAGTGCAAGATTTAGACGAGAACGGAAATATTGTTACTAAACTTTTGGAAACAACCACCGGACGTGTATTATTCAATGAAGTTGTGCCTAAAGAAGCTGGATTTATCAATACAGTACTTACCAAAAAATCACTTCGTGACATTATAGGTGATGTATTAAAAGTTACCAATGTGCCTCGTACAGCTGACTTTTTGGACGATATCAAGTCAATGGGATACAAATTTGCTTTCCAAGGAGGTCTATCATTCAGTTTGGGTGATATCATTATTCCGAAAGAAAAAGAAACGATGATTGCTGATGCCAACGAACAAGTAGAAGGTATCGTAGGAAACTATAATATGGGACTTATTACCAATAACGAGCGTTATAATCAGGTAATTGATGTATGGACTTCAACCAATTCGAAATTGACCGAATTGGCAATGAAACGCATCAGCGAAGACCAACAAGGATTCAATTCGGTTTATATGATGTTAGATTCGGGAGCGCGTGGTTCTAAGGAGCAAATACGCCAGCTTACTGGTATGCGAGGACTTATGGCAAAACCGAAAAAATCAACTGCAGGAGGTGGAGAAATTATCGAAAACCCAATCCTTTCAAACTTCAAGGAAGGACTTTCGATATTGGAGTACTTTATCTCGACACACGGGGCGCGTAAAGGTCTTGCAGATACCGCTTTGAAAACTGCCGATGCTGGATATCTTACTCGTCGTTTGGTTGATGTTTCGCAAGATGTTATCATCAATACAAACGATTGTGGCACACTTCGTGGCATTGAAGTTCAAGCCTTGAAGAAAAACGAAGAGGTTATCGAAACACTTGGAGAGCGTGTATTGGGACGCGTTGCTTTGAACGATGTGATCAATCCTATAACAGAGGAAGTTATTGTTGAAGCAGGACAAGAAATTACCGAACTAATGGTTGAAAAAATCAATCAAGCACCTCTTGAAACTATAGAGGTTCGTTCGGCACTTACTTGTGAGGCAAAACATGGAATTTGTGCCAAATGTTATGGAAGAAATCTCTCTACTGGTAAAATGGTTCAAATGGGAGAAGCTGTTGGGGTTATTGCTGCACAATCTATCGGAGAGCCAGGTACACAGCTTACACTTCGTACATTCCACATGGGAGGTACCGCAGGGAATATTTCTGAAGAAAATAAATTGATAGCTCGTTTTAATGGTATTCTTGAAATTGACGATTTGAAAGTTGTAAAAGGCGAAGACAATGACGGAAATGCAGTAGAGGTTGTTATTTCGCGTACTTCAGAGGTAAAAATTATTGAACCACATTCGAAAATCGTATTGAGTACTTCCAATATTCCGTATGGGGCATTTATTTTTGCCAAAAATGGACAAGAAATTTCCAAAGGAGATGTTATTTGTCAATGGGACCCTTACAATGCTGTAATTATTTCAGAATTTACAGGAGTTGTGGCCTACGAAAATATCGAACAAGGACAAACTTATCAAGTAGAAATAGACGAACAAACTGGTTTCCAAGAAAAAGTTATTGTCGAATCACGTAACAAAAAACTCATCCCGACATTGCTCATTCAAGATAGGGAAGGTAATACGCTTCGTTCGTACAACTTGCCAGTAGGTGCGCATCTTATGGTGGATAATAAAGAAAAAATTAAAGAAGGAAAAGTATTGGTAAAAATCCCTCGTAAGTCTGCCAAATCGGGCGATATTACAGGAGGTTTGCCACGGGTAACAGAACTTTTCGAAGCTCGTAATCCTTCAAACCCTGCTGTAGTTTCTGAGATTGACGGAGTGGTTTCGTTTGGAAAAGTAAAGCGAGGAAATAGAGAAATTGTTGTAGAGTCTAAATTAGGAGAAGTACGTCATTATTTGGTCAAATTGTCAAATCAGGTATTGGTACAAGAGAATGACTATGTGCGAGCAGGAATGCCTCTTTCAGATGGTTCGGTAACTCCTGATGATATTTTGAAAATTAAAGGACCTTCGGCAGTACAACAATATTTAGTAAATGAAGTTCAGGAAGTATATCGTTTGCAAGGAGTGAAAATCAATGACAAACACTTTGAAGTAGTAGTACGTCAGATGATGCGTAAAGTTGAAATACAAGACCCAGGTGATACATTATTCTTGGAAGGTCAATTAGTTCATAAAGATGACTTTATCGAAGAGAATGATAAATTATTTGGTAAAAAAATAGTAGAAGATGCAGGATATTCGGAACATCTTAAAGCAGGGCAGATAGTTACCCTTCGCCAACTTCGTGATGAAAATTCACTTTTGAAGCGAAATGATAAAAATCTGGTAGAGGCTCGTGATGTAATTCCTGCAACAGCAATACCTGTATTACAGGGTATTACTCGTGCTTCATTGCAAACCAAATCGTTTATCTCAGCAGCATCATTCCAAGAGACAACCAAAGTACTCAATGAAGCAGCTGTACAAGGTAAAGTTGATTTCCTTGAAGGATTGAAAGAAAACGTAATTGTTGGGCATCGAATACCAGCAGGTACAGGTATGAAACGCTACGAAAGCATTATTGTTGGAACTAAAAAAGAATTTGAAAAATAAAATGGACAAAGAACATAGTACAGAACTCAGCATAGAACTCGATGAAAAAACAGCCAGTGGTGTGTATTCGAACTTGGCAATTATCAATCATTCGAATACAGAATTTGTAATTGATTATGTGAGTGTTATGCCTGGTGTACCCAAAGCAAAAGTACAAAGTCGAATTATTCTCACTCCGCATAATGCCAAGCGATTGCTCAAAGCCTTAGCCGATAATATTCAAAAGTTCGAAAAGTCGCACGGCGCTATCGAAGAGGAAGTACCTAATTCCATTCCGCTTTTTGGACAACAAGGCAAAGCATAGTTTCGTGCTCTAATAATATAAATATAACAGAATGATAAACGCTATTACTTTTATGTAATAGCGTTTGTTTTATTTTAAGATGTATAAATAATATTCTTATTTTACATACTGATAATCTTGCGTTGTATTTGCCTTCGCCTCTTGTACATTGATTACTTTGTTTGAAGCATCGGTTACAAATACTACAACTCTTACATTATTGAGTTTACCTGTGCTTAGGAGTTTATAACTTACGGGTTGTTTGTTTTTAATTACTTCTGCGTTTGCTTCCAGAGTACCTAACGAATTTCCTTTTATATTACCTGAACAATCACGTAGGACGTCATTGTGTTCAAAATTAGAACCAACTCCAAATTGATAATCAATAACATTATCTTCTACAATAAAGATATGATATTTCAAATTTTCTAATCGTACTTGCGATTGAAAACTTACCGAAACATTTCCTTCAGTTTCTGTTAGTTCTGAACTTATTTTAATACCCAAAGGTGAAGAAGGTGTTTTCTCTAAATGAGTATAAATATTTTGCCCTGCATTACTTTTATATAATTGCTGATGTCGGTTCATTGCAAAATATGGGAAGCCAGTCATATTATCTTTTTCAAGATATCTATAATATTTAACAATTGAATTACTTTTATCAATGTGCATTGGATCGAAGTATCTAAGGTTGTTATTATGAACAGCTACGACAACGACTCGTTTTCCTAACTCATTGGCAGTTTTAACTTGGTTAATAATTTTGATAACAGGAGGGCAGTTGGAACACCACGAGCCTGTTACATCTTCCACATAGGCTTTATAAACGAATTGTTTTTTACCATCTGTTTGATTATCCTCTTTCGGAATTGTGTTTTGATTGTTATTTGCTTGAGGCTCAGTAGTAGTTGTTTTTTTCATCTTTACTACAAGAGATTATACACAAAAATAGTGTGCTTGTTAAAAGTAACTTTTTCATTGAAATATGATTTATGATTGAGAGGCAAAATTACAAAAAATTTTTGACAAAATAACATTTATTATTATTTTTTTATATACCTTTGCAAAAATAATATTATTAAAATCAATAAAAATTATATCTATATATAAAGATGAAACATTTAATTATAACATTTTTACTAACACTTATCGGTCTTTGTGGCTTTTCGCAAAACTATTTATCTAACATTGAATTAAAAAATTTAGAAAACAAATCAGTAAATATAGCTACTTACAATACTGTCAATCACCCTATTATCATCAGTTTTTGGGCTACTTGGTGCGCTCCTTGCATCAAAGAACTCAAAACTTTTCATAAGCATTATAAACAATGGCAGAGCAAATATAACGTAGAATTACTTGCCATAGCTACTGATGATGCCAAAACAAAGAATCGTGTTAAATCACTCGTAAAAGGAGCTCAGTGGCAATATACAATATTCTTTGATGATAACCAAGAACTCAAACGAAGCCTCAATATTGCTAATATACCTTATACTTTAATTCTTTATAAAGGAAAGGCTGTTTTTGTCCATTCGGGCTATACTCCTGGTGTCGAAACTGAAATAGAGAAAAAATTACAATTATTAACCTATTAAAAAACAACTTATGCTGAGAATAATTACAATCACTACGCTTATTTTATTCGCTACTAATGTTTTTTCACAATTTAGAGTAGGTTTTGAATCTAATGCGCAATACTACATTGATGATCACAAAATTAAGCTTGTAGAGGAAGAAGCTATGCATCGATTTCGCTCCAATAGCTATTTAAAAATAGAACAACGTTTGAAAGATTTTGAATTTGGATTACAAGCCGAATCTTACGCCCCCAAAGCTCTATTGCATTATAATCCTAATTTAGAGCGTACTCACTTAGGAATTATCTATACTCGTTATAATAATCCTAATAAAGGCGTTGATTTTACAGTAGGTCATTTTTACGAGCAATTCGGTAGTGGATTATCTTTGCGCTTTTGGGAAGATAGAGCATTAGGTATAAATAATGCTCTTTTTGGTGGGCGATTTAAATGGAATTTTCGTAATGTTTTTGATGTAAAGTTGCTCGGAGGAAAACAACGCATTGGAATGGGGTTTGATTTTTCCAAAGGGAGTGTTTTTGGTACAGATATTGAGGTAGATATTGCGCAACTTCTTCAAAAAGAAGATTATACCTTTAAAGTAGGTAGTTCTGTCGTTGTTCGTTCGGAAGATATAACTTATTTAGTTCCTGATAGTGATAAAAATACAGCTATCTTTGCTTTACGAAGTGATTTTAATGACGAACACATCTCGCTAAGTGCCGAATATTTATATAAAACTAAAGATGTTCTCTTTGAACAGAGAGAATTTTACCCCAAGGTAAATCGTGCAGGTAATGCTTTTTTATTCAATGTAGGTTATAATAATAACGATAATCTGGCTTTGAATATAACCCTTCGTCGTTTAGAAAATTTTCGTTTTGTTTCTCAACGTAATATTGTAGAAAACATTTACAATTATGGAATGATAAATTACCTTCCTGCTTTGACAAAACAGTATGAACATAGTCTTCAACACATCTATACTTATCAGGCGCAAGCAGCTTTGTCTTACTATGGGCTTACTAAAATGCAAGGTGAAATGGGGGGACAATTCGATCTTTTCTATGAAGCCGCTCCTGATACTTTTTTAGGCGGAAGTACAGGAGCAAGTTTTGCTCTCAATGGTTCTTATTGGGCAGGACTTAAAAATAATATTACTACTACAATTACTTATGATAGGTTTGGACTTGAAATAGAAAATATTGAGATGAATAGTCCTATTTTGGAATTTGGACAAAAATACTATCATGATCTTGCTTTAGAATATCGCAAATCTTTTTCTGACGATATATCAGTTGTTTTTTCATATCTTAATCAATATTATAATAGTGCTATTGTGCAAGAACCATATCGAGTTAAAGCACATACTCTTGCTCTTGAAGGGATTTATTTTTTTACTCCTACCCAATCCCTTCGTGTAGAATGGCAACACCAATGGGCGAGTGAAGACCTCAAAAATTGGATAGGCTCCACCATAGAATATACACCTAATTCTCATTGGGCATTTTTTATTAATGATATTTATAACTATGGTAATCACAATTCTACAAAACGGGTTCACTTTTATAATACAGGACTCACTTTCATTCATCAATCAACGCGTATTACAGCCAGCTATGGTCGTCAGCGAGGGGGTATTTTATGTGTTGGAGGGATATGTCGTGTAGTACCTGAGGCGGCAGGTATAACGTTGGGAATTACTACAAACTTCTGAAAACTCAATAATTTCAAATTCTTTTGTTGATTTTTATTTTTCCAAAATTTTTTTGTACCTCCATTTAGTGTAATAAATAATTTTTATTGTAGCAATTTATCAAAAATATAAAGTATCACTATTTGAATTTTAACTGTATTTTTTATTTTTGACTTTTTGTAAATACGCACTTTTATTAGTAATTACGCAGATACATAAAATTTTTAATTCGATGACTTAAAAAATAGTACAATAAATAAAAGTATATAGCTTAAAGATTGATTGACAGTACTATTTCGTTTTATTCTTACTCCGCATAATGCCAAGCGATTGCTCAAAGCCTTAACCGATAATGTGCAAAAATTTGAAAAATCGCACGGAATTATTGAAAACGAAGTGCCTAATTCTACTTTTTGGATAAGAAGGTAAAGCCTAACAAAAATTGGTATTAAATAGATAACCACTTCTACAAAGTTATATTTGCAGAAGTGGTTTTTTTATTCAAAAAAAATATAAAAAAATTTGTTTATTAGGAATATATTTAGTACTTTTGGAGCAAAACTTAAAATATTATAATTATAAAAGTAGTCTATTTTACACACAGAGAATGGAAACATTTTTTTATAAAAATGTTTCTTATGATGGTTCTTATTACTTCGTGTAATAGAGATTTTGAGAAGGAAAAAGAAGCACCTCAGATACATCAGAATACAGAAGATAATTACAAAGCGACAACTATCAATTTATGGGGAAGTCCAGCAGATGTTATAGATACAGGAGATAGTTATATTTTTCAGGGGGATGTTATTATAAAAAAAGAAGACCTTCATATTTTTGAGAAGGATTCGATGGGACTTCCTTTATCAGCTTCTGCGGCTCGGGTAGAAAGGAAATGGCCAGATAATAAGGTTTATTATGCACTGAATAATATTAGTGCAGCTAATAAACGAATTTTTATAGAAGCTATTTCTGAAATACAAGAAAAGACTTATTTGACTTTTTATGAACGTTATAATGAGTCTAAAACTATATAGACGTTAAGTATCATAATACAAATGAATGGATAACATATTCTGATTGGATAGGAATGAAAGGAGGTAGGCAAGAAATTAATCTTTCTACAAGAGCTTGGAGTAAAGGAGTTATCATACACGAAATTTGCCACGCTTTGGGATTGTATCACGAACAATGTAGAGCTGATAGGGATAATTATATAAATGTAAATCTCAGTGAATTAAAACTTCCTAATGATATATGCCAATTTAGAACTTATAAGGAATTGAGACAAAAAGGACTTGATATAGGAGAGTTTGATTTTAATTCTATTATGCTTTATGGTTCGTATTATCCAATTAAAAAAATAATGAGGAAGTATTTGTATTAGTAATGACTAAAAAAGATGGTTCTATATTTAGTGGACAGCGTAGTTATTTATCTAATGGAGATGCGAAAGGACTTATAGCAATTCAACCTCCAATACATTTTACATTTGAGAGAGATTACCCTACACCGATTTTCTCACCTTATAAATATGAAACAACTAAATATTTGAGATGTCCCGAAAATACAAAAATAAAATTTGGTATAGCAAAAAGATTTGAAATAAATTATGACCTTTTTAAAGCACCTAAAATACCAGATGATAAACCTGTACCTCCTTCTTTTTGGGATGGCCCATTTGCTTTTGGATTGGGAAGTTTTTCATTAGATGAATTTGATATAAAGGTAACGATTTCTATTCAGAAGAAAGATAGCTATTATCCTTTTTATAAAAAAGAAATACCTTTTACCAAAGAAATTTTTAAATGGGAAGAAGAGATTGTAAATATTGATATTCCCAAGGGACTTTATTCAGTAAAAGTTTCTTTAACGGGAAAAGTGAAAGGAACAAGTGACCTCAGAAGAGAAAAAATTTTAGAAAGAATTCTTTATTCTCCTAAAATTTTCTTCAAAATAGAAGAAGTTCAAATAGGGGGTAAGAATATTTTTGTGCCTAAGGATGTTGGGAATGATGCAACTTTAAGAAGAGATACATTCATCGAAATAATATAATAATTATGAAAAAGATAGTTTTATTTGTTTTGATAGCTTTTGTATTTTATTCTTGTAGTAAAAAAAGTGAAGAACCTGATGAAATAACGATAGAAACAATTCATATTTATACAATAGAACCTTACAAAGAAGATTGTCAAGTATTTTTGACTGGGGCAATTTTCCCAACAGAATGTTTTGTTGTAATTACCGATGAAGGTGAGAAAAAGAAACTGAGTACAATGACATTTAAAGAATTTGAAAAAGGGTATCGTTATCAGGTGGAGGTATTGAAAAGTGAAACAAAAATCAATAGAGAACTTTATATTGATGAATATGAAAATATACGAACGAGTTATATTGTTACAAAAATTCTAAAAAAGACAAAAGTCGAATAAAAATATATAGGGAGCTATTCAATAGTTCCCTTTTTGTTTATAAATATTTTCTATGATATTACGAAAATAATTTGTAAATTTGTAGCAACAAAACGTAGAGACACAATGCCTTGCATCTGTACATTATCCAATGTAATAAAACCAAGAAAGCAAAAATATAAAATATGAGTACATTAACTAATACCGATTTAAAAATCCTTGAAAAAAAAGGAATTACCCAGACTATGCTCGAAGTGCAGCTTCAATTTTTCAAAGAAGGAATCACACCTATACATCTGCTTCGTCCTGCAACAATAAATGATGGAATTTCGGCATTTGATAAAGATGAGGCAATCAAATTTGCATCAATATATCAAAAGAAAAAACAAGCCGCTGAAATACTGAAATTTGTACCAGCATCGGGAGCAGCAACTCGTATGTTTAAGAGTTTGTTCGAGTTTCAACAGAAATACAATCCTGAAAAACAATCAGTTGAAGCATATATTTCTGAGAAAAAAGCAAAAGATTTGAAAGAATTTTTTGATAATATAGAAAAATTTGCTTTTTATCCTATTTTGACAGCCTATATCAAAAAACATTCCAAAGAGTTTGACCAATTAAGCGAAGATGCTAAAAAACATAAAATTGTTACGCTTCTTTTGGAAGAAGAACCTTTTGCTTACGGAGATAAACCCAAAGGGTTACTGCCTTTTCATAAGCATAGCGAAAAAGTTGTTACGCCTTTTGAAGAACATTTCCGCGAGGCAGTTTTATATGCTTCACAAGGAGAGGTTGCGCATTTGCATTTTACGATTGCAGAACAACATACAGACGCCTTTTTGAAAGAATTGGCTGAAATACGCCCCGTATTGGAAAAACGCTATCAGATTCATTTTGATGTTACATTTTCTTGTCAGAAACCAAGTACTGATACTGTTGCAGTAACCGAGAAAAATGAATTTTTCCGTGATGAAAATGAAAAACTACTTTTCCGCCCAGCTGGACACGGAGCATTGCTCAAAAATCTTGGAGAGATGACTGCCGATATAATTTTTATCAAAAATATTGATAATGTTGTTGTTAAAGATTACACAGACGAAACGGTTTTTTACAAAGAAGTTTTAGCAGGAAAACTCGAAGATGTACGTTCTAAAACACATAAAATTCTTCGCCAAATAGTTAAAGATAAAGTTAAAAAGAAAGAAATTAGTAAAATATTAGATTTTCTTACGGAAATCAATATACAAGTACCTGATTATGTTTATAAATTCACTAAAAAACATGCTCTTGAATATGTTTTTGAGCAATTAAATCGCCCAATTCGTGTGTGCGGAATGGTCAAAAATGAAGGAGAACCTGGCGGAGGTCCGTTTTGGATTAAAGATGAAAATGGTAAAATAAGTTTGCAGATTGTAGAGTCAGCACAAGTTGATTTGCAGAATATAAAACAGGCTGAAATTCTAAAAACTTCTACACATTTTAATCCAGTTGATTTGGTTTGTTGTATCAAAAACTACAAAGGTGAAGTTTTCGACTTGGAAAAATATATGGACACCAAACAAGGATTCATTTCCGAAAAAACCTATCAAGGGCGTAAGTTAAAAGCTTTAGAACTTCCAGGACTTTGGAATGGAGCAATGGCTCATTGGATTACACTCTTTGTTGAAGTACCTCTAATTACTTTTAATCCTGTCAAAACTATAAACGATTTACTTAAAAAAACCCATTTGGGATAAAGAAGACTTCGTAAAAGCTAAAAACTAAAAATGGTAAAATCAGCGTTTTACCATTTTTAGTTACAAAAGGTTGAATGCTCCCAAAATTCAAAAAATGTTATATTGTTATGTATTCTTGTTGGAAAAAGTATAAAAAATAATGAAACATATTACAAGTTTGCAAAATCCGCTTGTTAAAGAAATAGTTACTTTGAGCGAAAAATCACGTTATCGTAAGAAAACACAGCGCTTTTTGGTAGAAGGGGAACGAGAAATACAATTGGCTCTTGACGGAAATTATACTTTTGAAACTATTTTTTTTCAACCTGAAATTATTTCTTCAGATAGCGTAAAACAGCTTTTTCAGAATATTCCATCTTTGAAATTGATTGAGGTATCTCTTGATGTATATCAAAAGATAAGTTATCGAACTTCAACCGAAGGCATACTTGCCATAGTTCATAGCAAACCACACTCATTGGATACCTTAGTGTTTGCTAATAAAAATCCGTTAATACTCGTAATGGAAGCGCCTGAAAAGCCAGGAAATATCGGAGCGCTACTTCGTACTGCTGATGCCGCAGGATTAGATGCAGTACTGATAGCCAACCCCAAAACAGATTTGTATAATCCTAACACGATTCGCTCGAGTGTGGGGTGTATATTCACTACTCAAATTGCTATGGGAACAACACACGAAATAATCTCTTTTCTCAAAGAAAAAAACTTCCAAATATATTGTGCAGCGCTTTCTGCCTCAGTTCCTTATACAGAAGTTTCGTATCGGCGAAGTACAGCTATTGTTGTAGGAACAGAAGATGTTGGGTTATCGGAGCAATGGCTGATACACGCTTCACAGAATATTATTATTCCGATGAGGGGGCGTATTGATTCGATGAATGTATCGGTGGCAGCAGCTATTATTGTATTTGAAGCGGTGCGTTCTCGCAAAGAAATTTAATAATCGCTTGCTTTGATAAGTCTTTGTGTATAGCTTTTCTGTGGCGAAAGATATAGTGTATCGGCTTCGGCAATTTCTTCTATTTCACCTTTGTTCATTACGGCAATGCGGTCGCTCATATATTTTACAACTGATAAGTCATGCGATATGAATAGGTATGTAAAACCGAAATCATCTTTTAGGTCATTGAGCAAATTCAGCACTTGAGCTTGTACGGAAATATCTAATGCCGATACTGATTCATCACAAATAATTAGCTTGGGGTGTAGAGCAATTGCTCGGGCAATTCCGATACGTTGGCGTTGTCCTCCTGAAAATTGATGCGGATATTTGTCATAATCAGAAGCTGAAAGACCTACTTTTTCCAAAAGTTCGACAACTTTTTGTTTTCTAAAGGAATTGTTTTTGTATAATTTATGTACTTTCATAGGTTCTTGTATAGCATCACCTATTTTCTTGCTCGGATTCAAAGAAGAATAAGGGTCTTGAAAGATGAGTTGTATATCTTTGCGAAAGGAGTGTAGTTGCTTCGTATTTAACTTTGTAACATCATTTCCTTTGTAGAAAATTTGTCCCGAAGTAGCTTTTTCGAGTTGAATGAGTGTTCGCCCTAGAGTTGTTTTTCCGCAACCACTTTCGCCAACTAAGCCCAATGTTTCTCCTTCGTAGATAAAAAGTGTTACAGAATTGACCGCAACAACTGATTTTTCTTTCTGAAAGATTCCTGCCTTTGAAACATATGTTTTAGTCAGGTTCTCAATACGTAAAAGGGGAGGAGAAGCATATATTTTCTGATGTCTTTCAGTACGATTTTCAGGAGTTTCTACTTGATTTTGTATGGAATTATTTAAAAAATCTTGAATAGTAGGCAAGCGTTTTAGCCGAATATCAGTCGATGGCTTAGAAGCCAAAAGTGCTTGGGTATATAAGGCTTTGGGAGAATAAAAAACCTTTTGTGCTGAGCCTTCTTCAACAATATCTCCTTTGAACATAACCACAACTCTATCTGATATTTGCGAAACTAAAGAAATATCGTGCGAAATAAAGAGTATGCTCATATGGGTTTCTTGTTGAATAGATTTGAGTAGCTCTATAATTTCTTTCTGAACGGTTGCATCAAGGGCAGTTGTGGGTTCATCGGCGATAAGGAGTTTAGGACGGCAGGCGATTGCCATAGCTATCATAATGCGTTGCTTTTGTCCTCCTGAGAGTTGATGCGGATAACTATCAAAAATACGTTGTACATCGGGAAGTTTCACTCGATTGAAAAGATTTAGAACCTCTTTTTTGATGTGTTTTTTTGACAAAGAGGTATGTTCAACCAAGATTTCCGCAACTTGCTTGCCACAGGTCATAGACGGATTTAAAGAACTCATTGGCTCTTGAAAAACCATTGAAAAGGTACTTCCTCGCAAGTGTTGTAATTCTCGCTGAGTCATTGTCAGAATGTTTTTCCCTTGAAAGAATATCGCTCCGGTGAGTGAGACATTCTTTTTAGGCAAAAGTCCCATTATAGCAAGCGAAGTAACTGACTTGCCACTTGCTGACTCTCCCACAATTCCTACAATTTCATTCTCAAAAACATCGAAAGAGATGTGGTGAAGTACTTTTTTTTCGGCAAATTGCACCGAGAGATTGCTGACTGAGAGTAATTTGGACTTAGTTTGCATCGTAAATTTCATCAGGAGTTAAAAGAGACTCGTTGCGTAGCCTAAGGAAAATTTGCGCCACAGTTATGGTATCTTTTTCGCAATAGGTACGTATGCGGTCTATATTGTTTTCAAGATAAAAAACATGGCGTACATCACTCCCTTTGATGTCTTCTTTTGGAGACGGCACCCCTAAGATATACGCCAATAATTGGAGTGATGTATAGTGTTTGTAATCGCCAAATTTCCATAGTTCGAGGGTGTCTAAGTGTGGAACTTCCCAAGGTTTTCTACCGAAAAGATTTAAAAGTTCAGGCAGAGGTAACCTATTGATAATCATGCGTCTTGCGATGAATGGAAAATCGAACTCTTTACCATTGTGAGCACAGAGTAACTTGTTGGATTGACTAAAATACATCTGCAAAAGATTAGAAAAATCTTGCAAAATACGAAGTTCATCACCCACAAAAGACCGAACGCGAAATTGTCTTTCGCCAGCTTTGAACCAAAAATAGCCTACCGAAATGCAAACAATCTTTCCGAACTCTGCCAGAATGCCTGCTCGCTCGTAGAAGTCTTCGGCCGATAGTAATTCTTGCCGTTGATAGCGTGTTTTTTCTTCCCAGAGAATTTGTTCTTCTTGTGGAAGTTCGTTATAATTGGCATACAGAGGTACGGTCTCAATATCTAAGAATAGTATTTGCGTCAGATTCAATCGTGCAATTTGCATAAGAAAAATAAAATAACAACAAGATGTAAAACAGATATGTTTCTTATGAGAATTTTTCGATAAATCTTTTGACTAGTAAAATTACCTTGGGCATTGCCTTATTGACTGCTTCAAGGACTTCGTCATGCGAAACGTTGGGGGCAATATCGGCTCCGCCCAAGTCAGAAATGACCGATACAGCAAATACACGCATTCCCTGATGGCGTGCTACAATAACTTCTGGGACGGTACTCATACCTACGGCATCGCCTCCCAGGGCTTTAACCATTCCGTATTCGGCCGGAGTTTCAAATGTGGGACCTTGTAAGCCTACATACACTCCTTTTTGAACAGATATTCCTTCGTTTTGAGCTATTTGTTGGGCAAGGGAGAGCATTTGCTTATCGTATGTTTGACTCATATCGGGAAAGCGCGCTCCAAACTTGTCCAAATTCTTGCCCCGAAGCGGATGTTCAGGAAACATATTGATATGATCGGTGATAAGCATTATATCGCCGATGGAGAAAGTCGGATTTACGCCCCCAGAAGCGTTTGACACGATAACATTTTGTATTCCCAGAAGGCGAAAAACCCGCATAGGGAAAGTTACCTCTTGCATAGAGTATCCTTCGTAATAGTGAAAGCGTCCAGTTTGCATAAGTACGTATTTGCCTGCTATTTTCCCATAAATGAGTTTGTTGCCGTGTCCTTGTACGGTTGTTTGTGGGAAGTTGGGAATGTTGGCGTACGGAATTTCACTTATAACTTCGATTTCTTTTTTCAAATCGCCTAAACCTGACCCCAAAACAATGGCAAATGCAGGTGTTTGTTCTGTGATAAAAGGGCGAATGTATTGTGCGGTTTGTTCAAATAGATGGTACATCATTCTTTTTTATTTTGATAATTAGGCTACAAAGGTAATAAAAATAAAGACATGAAAAGTTTTTATTGTCAATTATATAAATGTGAATCGGAATAAATATTTTCGCTAAAAAACTTTTTTATCCAGAAAAAAATAGTACTTTTGTGCAATCGTTTTCTTTTAGAAAAACATTTACTTTTGAAAAGAACACATTTATGACCACTACAAAACCTTCATTTTTAGACAATACCCAAGTGGCTTTTGCCTTACAAAGCGACAAAGAGCTTCGCAAAAGTTATCATCTGTTCAAACTTATAGACAATCCGTTTCTTACACAGGTTGGTATTGGGTTGCTCAATGTGGCTCTCAAACTACATATTCCCGTAGAATGGGCAGTCAAACCTCTTATTTTCAATCATTTCTGTGGGGGAGTTACCCAAGAAGATTGTTTGCCTGTAATTCAAAAAATGGGCAATAGCGGAGTACTTTCGGTACTTGATTACGCCGTAGAAGGCGATAGTGACCAGGCGGGCTATCAAGCTACGTACCAATATACAATCAATACGCTTGATTTCATCAAAGAACATCGTCAGATTGCTTTTGCAGTTTTTAAACCTACCGGATTTGGAGCGATGAATATCTATCAGAAAGTATCTGAAAACAAATCACTTACCAAAGATGAGCAAAAACAATGGGAAAACATCAAACTTCGCTATAGAAACGTGTGTCAGAAAGCGCATCAGTACGACATACCGATACTGATTGATGCCGAAGAAAGTTGGATACAACCTGCTGTTGACGAACTTGTAGAGCAACTAATGCGTGAGTTTAACAAACAAAAACCCATTGTATATAATACCTTACAAATGTATCGACACGACCGAATGCCTTACCTCAAATCGTTGTTAGACAAGGCAGAGCAAGATGATTTTTTCATCGGAGTGAAAATTGTTCGTGGGGCATATATGGAAAAAGAAAACAAACGAGCCAAAGAAATGGGATATCCTTCACCGATTTGTCCCAACAAACAAGCTACCGACGAAAATTACGATGCGGCACTTCAATTTGTAGGGCAACACATTGACCGAATTGCCGTTTTTGCAGGCACTCACAATCAGCAGAGCGTACTTCTTCTGACCCAAATTATGCAACAGAAGCAAATCCCTCACAATACACCAACGATTTTCTTCGGGCAACTCTACGGAATGAGTGATCATTTGAGTTTTAATCTGGCAAATGAGCAATACAATGTTGCTAAGTATTTGCCTTTTGGACCTGTGAAGAAAACCATTCCGTATCTGGTTCGTAGAGCTCAAGAAAATACATCTATTAAAGGACAAAGTGGGCGAGAACTAATGCTCATTGGTCAAGAAATGAAACGAAGAGGCATTTCTTTATTCTAAAAAATAGGTTTTTATTTATAGTTAGCGAGGTATTTTAGTTACCTCGCTTTTTTTGTATTATTTCTGATTGATAATTTAAAAATATAGCCTTATTTTTAGGTACTATATATAAAATGATAAGCACAATTGAATTAAAATACCTAAGATACAGGTGTGAATTTGATAAATTGAGTACAAAATACCTAAGATACAGGTGTGAATTTGAT
>NZ_BPMA01000016.1:102241-208166 GCF_026005215.1 Capnocytophaga catalasegens
ATTTGATAAATTGAGTATAAAACACCCAAGATACAGGTGTGAATTTGATAAACTAAGTATAAAACACCTAAGATACAGGTGTAAATTTGATAAACTGAGTATAAAACACTCAAGATACAGATGTCAATTTCTTCTTTTTATTAAAAAAATAAATAAAAATGTATAGAGATTTTTTAAGATAATTCTCTAATAATTCATAATATTCAAGAAAATAAAAAAATACGAGAGGATATTAAAATCCTCTCGTACATTATATCACAATAAAATCTATAAAAAGCTATTCGAATAAGCGAACATCTACACGGCGGTTTTTGGCACGGCATTCAGGTGTGTCATTCGCTTTACAAACTGGAAATTCTGCACCAAATCCTTCTGCTTTCAACCGCGAAGCATCAATTCCTAAGCTTATTAACTTGTTCATTACCGATTCGGCGCGTTGTTGCGACAAGGTTTTGTTGATTTCTTGCGAACCCGTGTTATCGGTATAGCCTCCCATTTTGAGTTTTACCTCTGGGAAGGCTTTCATTATCGATGCAATGTTCAAAAGTTGTTGTTCAGATTTTTCGGTAAGTTCATCGTTACCTGTTTTGAAATATACCCGATCAAGGGTTGTCCAAGTTGAGAACTTAGTCTCGGTATCTGTATTTCCGATAAGGCTAAGGATTTTCTTTTCCGAAGAAAATTCACCTACATTGAGTTTTTCTCCATTAGGAAGTATATATTCTGCCCATTCGCCCAAATCATAAACATAATTACCATCGGCATCCAATACTATTTTCTCTTCAATGAAAGTATTGGCTTTTTGGTCTTCTAAGAAAACTTGCTCTTCTACTTGTTGAATTTCTTTGGTATGTCCGCCTAAGATAGGCGCAATAACCAAACCAACCAAGCAAGTAAGTTTAATTAAGATATTCATAGAAGGACCTGAGGTGTCTTTAAAAGGGTCGCCCACCGTATCACCTGTAACAGCAGCTTTGTGAGCATCAGAACCTTTGTATGTCATTTGCCCGTTAATTTCAACACCTGCCTCGAACGATTTTTTGGCATTATCCCAAGCGCCTCCGGCATTGTTTTGGAAAATTGCCCAAAGTACTCCCGAAACAGCCACACCAGCCATATAAGCTCCGAGTGCTTCTGCACCCATTACAAACCCAATGATTATCGGAGTAATAATGGTTATTGCCCCAGGAAGCATCATCTCACGGAGTGCAGCTTTGGTCGATATATCTACGCATTTTCCGTACTCGGGCGTACCTGTTCCGTCCATAATTCCAGGTATTTCACGAAATTGACGACGAACCTCATTTACCATATCCATAGCTGCTTTCCCTACTGATTGCATAGCCAATGCCGAGAATACCACAGGAATCATTCCCCCAATGAAAAGAGCTGCCAGTACATCAGCTTTGAAAATATTGATTCCGTCAATTCCCGTGAAGGTTACATACGCCGCAAACAATGCCAAAGCCGTGAGCGCTGCCGAAGCAATAGCAAAACCTTTTCCTACGGCAGCAGTTGTATTGCCCACAGAGTCTAAAATATCAGTGCGTCCGCGTACTTCTTTGGGTAATTCACTCATTTCGGCAATACCCCCAGCATTATCCGAAATAGGACCAAAGGCATCAATAGCCAACTGCATTGCCGTAGTTGCCATCATTGCCGATGCAGCGATAGCAACTCCATAGAAACCTGCCAACACGTAAGAACCCCAAATAGCCACAGCAAACAAAAGTACTGATGAGAAAGTTGATTTCATACCCGTTGCCAATCCTGCGATGATATTGGTCGCCGCACCAGTTGATGAGTTGCGAACAATATTAAGCACCGGTTTTTTACCCAAAGCAGTGTAAAATTCTGTAAAAGCCGAAATTAAAAGCCCCACAGACAGCCCAACTACTGTTGCCCAGAATACATTGGTGTTTGAAATTTCTTTAACTCCTTCGCCAAAGAAATTCATTTGAAGTGTTGCTGGCAACATATAGTGAATTAAGAACCAAGATGCTACCAAAGTAAGCCCCAAAGCTACATAATTACCCAAGTTCAAAGAGGCTTGTACTTGCGCTTCTTTGGCGTCATTATTTTTTATTTTTACAAAGAAAGTCCCAACAATTGAGGCAATAATACCGATACCAGCAATCACCAAAGGAAGGAGAATGGGACCCATATTGCCAAAATTATCAGTAAAAGAACCATTAGCTTGTACCATATCTTTAATGATGTAATTCCCCAACACCATTGATGCTAATACCGTAGCTACATACGACCCGAAAAGGTCTGCTCCCATACCGGCTACATCTCCAACATTGTCTCCTACATTATCTGCAATTGTTGCCGGATTGCGAGGGTCGTCTTCGGGGATACCTGCTTCAACTTTTCCTACCAAATCAGCTCCCACATCAGCAGCTTTCGTATAAATACCACCGCCCACACGCGCAAATAATGCTATAGACTCTGCACCCAAAGAAAAACCTGCCAAAGCCTCTAAAACAATGGTCATTTCAGCATAAAAATCACTTTTGCCTGTAATGAACATCGTAACAAAAATAAGAAAGAATAAGCTCAATCCTAGTACAGCCAAGCCAGCAACACCCAGTCCCATAACTGTTCCTCCTCCAAAAGAAACTTTCAAAGCCTGTGGTAAGCTTGTTCGAGCTGCTTCAGTAGTACGAACGTTTGCTTTGGTAGCTATTCGCATACCAATATTTCCTGCCAAAGCAGAGAAAAATGCTCCACAAACAAAAGCAACAACAATGAGCCAGTGTGTAGTTTCAACAAACTGAGAAATAACAAAAAGAGCCACCGAAGCCAAAAGTACAAAAATAGCTAAGATGCGATATTCTGCGCTTAAAAAAGCCATCGCACCTTCTTGAATTTTGTCAGAAATACTTTGCATTCGCTCGTTTCCTGCATTTTGTTTTCCTATCCAAACGGATTTGCTAACCATTACTATTAGCCCAATAAGAGCTAATGCAATAGGTAAATAAATGAATATTTGTTCCATAAAAAATTATGATTAAATAATATGTTATAAATTAAAGGCGTAAAATTACAAAATTTAGACAAAAAAACATATCTTTTTTGCAGAAAATTGAAAAAATATTTTAATCAAAGATGTTCTTTCAGCAGAAAAGTTCTATCTTTGCCCCGAAAAAAAGCAGTTATATGAAACATATCGAAGCTATCGGAAGGTATTTTTTGATGATATATGAAGTGTTCCGAAAGCGTACAAAATGGTCAATGACCAAGAAGCTAATACTCAAAGAAATAGATGACCTTATGTATGGGTCATTAGGGATTGTGGCGTTTATTTCGATATTTGTTGGCGCAGTTATTGCGATTCAAATGGCACTTAATATTGATAATCCGCTTATTCCCAAGAGTTTAATCGGGTTTGCAACACGTCAAACGATTGTTTTGGAGTTTGCTCCTACATTTACCTCTATTATTGTCGCAGGGAAGGTCGGTTCGTTCATTACATCAAGCATCGGGACAATGCGAGTTACTGAGCAAATAGATGCATTAGATATTATGGGAGTCAATTCACTTAATTACCTGATTTTCCCTAAAATAATAGCTTTGCTTTTGTATCCATTCCTGATTTCAATGGCAATGGCTTTGGGTGTTTATGGAGGATATATAGCGGCAACGCTTGGCGGATATGCGACTTCGGCAGAGTTTCTGGAAGGACTTACACTAAATTTCCGAGCGTTTGATGTTTTTTATGCTTTTTTCAAAAGTTTAATATTTGCTTTTATTTTGGCAACAATTCCTTCGTATCATGGATATTATATGAAAGGCGGGGCGCTTGATGTGGGTAAAGCCAGTACGGTTTCGTTCGTTTGGACAAGTGTTGTTGTGATTATAATTGATTTTTTCATCACTCAAATAATGCTTACATAGATGATAGAAGTTCAAGACATAAAAAAATCATTTGATGGAACAGAGGTACTCAAAGGTATTTCAGCAACTTTTCATACAGGAAAAACCAATTTGATTATAGGGCAAAGTGGTTCGGGTAAAACAGTTTTCTTAAAAACACTTTTGGGATTACATATTCCCGATAGTGGAAATATTGTTTATGATGGAATTAAATATGCCGATATGACCAAAGACCAACGCCGTAGTTTGCGACAAGAAATGGGTATGGTTTTTCAAGGAAGCGCGCTATTTGATTCGATGACTGTTGAAGAAAATGTAATGTTTCCCTTGCAGATGTTTTCAAATCTGACGCAAGGTGAGATGAAAGATCGCGTTGATTTTGTTCTCGAAAAAGTAAATCTGGTAAATGCTCACAGCAAGAAACCTTCTGAAATATCAGGAGGCATGCAAAAACGTGTTGCCATTGCTCGTGCAGTGGTTAATTCGCCCAAGTATCTTTTCTGCGATGAACCCAACTCGGGACTTGACCCTAAAACGGCTATTGTAATTGATAATCTGATACATACTGTAACGCAAGACTTCAACATAACGACCATTGTCAATACGCACGATATGAATTCGGTAATGGAAATAGGGGAGCAGATTATCTTTTTGAAGAATGGTTATAAAGAATGGGAAGGCTCTAAAGAAACGATATTCAAAACGGATAATGAGGCGGTTACCGATTTTGTATATTCGTCCGAATTGTTCAAGAAAGTTCGACAAATGTATATTGAAGAGAGAGATTAGTTTGCCAAAATGCTGTAAATTATAATCAAATTTTTGTACTTTTGTCTCCAAAAGCAATTTTTGATGAATCCTGAAATATTACATACTCCCATTGAATATCTGAAAGGTGTAGGGACTCAGCGTGCCGAGTTGCTTAGGAATGAATTAGGAATTAACAATTTTCAAGATTTAATTCACTTATTTCCCAATCGATATATTGACCGAACAAAGTATTACAAAATAAATGAATTGCAACAAAGTAATTCTGATGTTCAAATTGTAGGTAAAATCATTCATTTGCGTACAGTTGAAGGTAAGAATAAAACTCAAAATCGGTTGGTAGCCACATTTGTTGATGAAACAGGACAAATGGAGCTTGTTTGGTTTCGGGGAGCTAAGTGGTTCAAAGACAATCTACAACTGAATGTTCCGTATGTGATTTTTGGTAAATGTAATTATTTTAATGGTGTATTTTCAATGCCACACCCCGAAATGGAAACCCAACAAGAGCATTCGCAAAATACCCAATCGGCAATTCAGCCTGTATATCCTTCAACTGAAAAACTTACCAAACGGGGAATTTCAAATCGTGTAATTCGCAAACTTGTACAAACGCTCTTTGCTGAGGTTGGCAAATCTTTTTACGAAACACTTCCCGAACATATTATATCGCACTTGCGTTTGATTTCCAAAGCCGATGCTTTACTTAATATTCATTTTCCACAATCGCAAGAGCTTTTAGCAAAAGCACAATTTCGATTGAAGTTTGAGGAACTTTTCTACATACAACTCCAATTAGTTCAGAAAAATTTGCTAAATAAACAACGAATAAAAGGTTTTTGTTTTAGCAAAGTAGGGAATTATTTTTCTGATTTTTATAATAATCATTTGCCTTTTGCTCTTACCGAAGCTCAAAAACGAGTTATTAAAGAAATTCGTACCGATATGGGGTCACATGCCCAAATGAATCGACTTCTACAAGGTGATGTAGGATCTGGAAAAACTATTGTAGCACTTATCAGTATGCTTTTGGCTTTGGATAATCAATATCAAGCCTGTTTGGTTGCTCCTACAGAAATTCTTGCTATTCAGCACTTTAACGGAATATCCGAATTGATAAAAGATATGAATATCAAAATAGCACTTCTGACAGGTTCTTCAAAAACTTCTGAACGAAAACAGATTCATGCAGATTTGGAAAATGGTGATTTGCAAATACTTATTGGAACACATGCGATTTTAGAAGATAAAGTTCAATTTAAAAATTTGGGACTTGCCATTATAGATGAGCAACATCGGTTTGGAGTAGCACAACGTTCTAAACTTTGGCATAAAAATCATATTCCACCTCATATTTTGATAATGTCGGCAACGCCGATTCCACGCACATTGGCTATGAGTTTGTATGGTGATTTGGATATTTCAGTAATTGATGAGCTACCTCCAGGACGCAAACCTATCCAAACGATACATCAATACGAAAACAAACGCTCACAAGTATATGATTTTCTTTATAAAGAAATAAAAAAAGGTCGTCAGGTATATGTAGTTTATCCTTTGATAGAGGAATCAGAAACGCTTGATTATAAAAATCTTACAGAAGGATTTAATCAGTTGGCAGCTTGTTTTCCTACACCGGAGTTTCATATTTCGATGGTTCATGGGCAAATGAAACCAGCTGAGAAAGAAATTGAAATGCAACGATTTGTAGAAGGGAAAACCCAGATTATGGTTGCTACAACAGTTATTGAAGTAGGTGTTAATGTTCCAAATGCTTCTGTTATGGTTATTGAGAGTGCTGAGCGCTTTGGTTTATCTCAATTGCATCAGTTGCGTGGGCGTGTTGGGCGAGGAGCAGAGCAGAGTTATTGTATTCTGATAACGGGAGTAAAACTTGGGTCGGATAGTCGTACGCGAATGGAGACGATGGTCGCTGCTAATGATGGTTTCCGGATTGCTGAAGTTGATTTGAGATTGAGAGGACCTGGTGATATGACAGGAACTCAACAAAGTGGAGTATTGACTCTTAAAATAGCTGATATTGTTAAGGATAGTGATATTCTGAAAACAGCACGTGCCTTTGCTATTGAATTGTTGAAAATAGACCCAAATCTTGTTCAAGAACAGTTTCGCAACGTAGCATACACACTTGCTCAACTGAGGAAACATAAAAATATTTGGAATTATATAAGTTAAGATAAAAGATAAATGAAACAAAAAAGGTTTCTTTATAAGAAACCCTTTTCCATAAAAATATGATAATCTCAAATGTAAAATTTATATTTCTTCTTGGTCTTTCAATCTTTGAATAAATTGAGCTCGTTGTACAACATTTCTTTTCACAACAGAAGGTTTTGTAAAATGTTGTTTGCTACGAAGTTGGCGTATAATGCCCACACGATCAAACTTTCGTTTGTAACGTTTGAGTGCTCTATCTATATTTTCTCCGTCTTTTACTGGTATTATTAGCATAATCTTACACCTCCTTTCATTTAGCGGGTGCAAAGATAACAATATATTTTTATTTTTGCAAATACTTTTCTAATTATTTTTCTGTAAAAATCGAAAAAGAGTGAAATGTTAAGTTCATAGGCTACTCTGATTTCATTGTCTATAAATGTTTGATGAAATAAATAAAGTTTTGTTATAATCAAAAAAAATAAAAAGCCTTAATATACATTAAGGCTTTTATGTTTTACATTTATCGCTTACAGTTTGCTTTCCAAGTGGCTCCTTCTTTTATAAAAAGAATAGTAAGATCACTTTTACTTATTGTAATGATACTTTGACTATCTCCACCGATAAGGTCAATTTTGTAAGCTTTTCCATCTTTAATTTCAACTCCTGTAATACTAGGAATATCATCAGAGAAAATAAAATTGTATTTATCGCCTACTTTTGCTATTGTAACTTTTCCATTGTCGTTACTTTTGCTGTCATTTCCTTTAATATAAGAAACAGAACCCTCATACGTTCCTACAAATAGGTCATTGTCGGTAGGGTCATCATTTTTGCTACATGCAATTAGTGTAAATACAACTAATGATAAAAAACTCAAAAATTTGATTGTTCGTTTCATATAAAATAAAATTTAAATTAATACTGCATATTTAATAACAAGAATTATGCCAAAAAAATATTTTTCACAAATAAAATATGATTATTAGCTATTTTTTTATGAATATTTTAGCTTTTTATTGATGGTTTATAAAATTTTCAATTTCATTTATATACCAATCGAAATTATCATACATTATATAATGAGTGCTTTTGGGTACATATACTAAAGTAGCTTGTTGGATATTTTTGTATTGTGAGTTCAGAATAGATTTGGCATATTTGAAATTGGTTTGTAAAAGAACAATTGTAGGAATTTTGATATTTTTTATTTTTTCACGAAGGTCGCTATTGGTTAATTCGCAATAGAGTTTAGCGAAAGTTTCTCTATCGGAAGCTAAGCTCCATTGTAGAATTTCGTTTATTTTCTCATTGTTTGAAGTCATTTTACAAATGGCTTTATATTGCTGATTTTCAAATTGTTTTTCTGGAATAGAAATAAATTTTTTGGTAAAAGACGAACAATTTTTTATTCGTTTGGAAGTAAAACTAAATATAGAAAATCCCGAAAAATAAGGAACAGCATCAATGATGATGAGTTTTTGAAACAATTCAGGATAATCAGAAGCTAAATTCATTGCTATAACGCCTCCAAGGCTATGCCCTACAAGGATTGGTTTTTGAATATTTTGTTCTTGTATATAGCGAGCTATTTGGTCTGTCCAAAACGAAATAGATGAATTAGGATTGGGTTTTTCTGTTGCAAAACCAGCCATTGTCAAAGAATAACAAGTGTAAGAATCGTGCAAATGTTCAATAGTTTCCCTCCATATATCAGCGGAATTGGCCAGTCCTGGGATAAAAACAATAGACTGCTGAGTGACACCAGCCTTACTGACACTAAAAGGAAAATTTTGCCCAATACTATTTTGAAAACAAATTAAAAAACAAAAGAAAAGCGTTTTTTTCATTTTATTTTATAAGAATTATCAATCATTCAACTTCAACACCGCCATAAACGCACTTTGTGGTACTTCTACGTTTCCGATTTGTCGCATACGTTTTTTCCCTTTTTTCTGTTTTTCAAGGAGTTTACGCTTACGCGAGATGTCTCCTCCGTAACATTTGGCGGTAACATCTTTACGGAGTGCTTTGATGGTCTCACAAGCGATGATTTTCGTCCCCATAGCCGCCTGAATAGGAATGTCAAACTGCCTTGCATGGGATTAGTTCAATACCGTTTTTGCACTTGCATAACACTTGGGCACCTTTTCGGGCTTTTGTGGGATTTCATAGCAAAGTCCTGTATTATCTTTTTCTTCATAGTGTGTTTTAAATTGACTTTTTTGTTTATTAATTTCGTCTATTGAAATGAAATAAGGGAATATCTTTCTTAAGATTATCTCCATCTCTTTGATAAACGGCAATTATAATAGGAGAATTGGTCAGTTTCTGCATATTGAGATGTTTGTCCACATCTTTGCATCTAAAACGAAAAATCAATTGTTCATTTATGTTATGAAAACTTCTACATTTTACATCAATCTCTATATTTCCGAAGTTTCGCACCAAAAAATCTCCTTGCTTTATAGCAAAATATTTATTTGTTAATAAGTATTGCTGAAAACTGCTTTTATCTTGATATAATTCCTCCAAAATAAATCCATTTTCTTTGGCTTGAATTTTAAAATATTCTTGAGCTTTCAATCCAGCACGAAAATAATCCTTACAATAGTTTTTGAATTCTGATTTTCCTACTTGTACAGGTGTCCAATGTTGTTCTCCTTGATAGATGATTGTATCTTCCGTAATGGTGCTAATATTCATTAAGTCTTTTGCAGTTGGAACATATTGGCTTTTGATACCTTCTTTATGTAATATTGATGATATGATACCCCATAATTTATACTATTTTAACTCAGGAAATATGATTTTTATAATTGAAGCAAGTTCTTCATTTTGAACAGGTTTATTATCTTGGTATTCTCGTGAAAACCTTTGAAATACCCCTTTTCTACTATTAAGTTTCAAAATTTCTTTTTCTCTATCATATACATCTATTGCCTTAAAAATGATATCAATAGAATTCTTAATAGTAAGAAAAAGCATTGTTCAACACTCCTAACAAGTTAGGAAATTTATAACCTATTGGTTTTCCTTTCTTTAAAGATAAAATAATAAATAACACTTTCCGGTTTTGCAAAGCTAAATTTATTTTTTCTTTGTCTTTCAATTTTTCTATAAATCTTAATAGAGACCATCTTTCAAAACCTTCTGTATTTTCATTGGCATAGATTTTATAGCTTTCCGTAATAAATGCTCTATCTTCTTCTTTCACAACATACCCATCATTGAATAATTTCTGGAATTGAACAGAAATTTCTGGCATATCAGCATCTTCATTTAAAAATGTTCTTGCCAGTCTGATAAAATCGGTGGTTTTTCTATCATCATATAATTCGTTAATATCGTAGAAGGCTATCTCATTGTTGTTCATAAACTTGAGTAGTTCTCTATAATCATTCAAGAATAGAGCTCTATTTCCCCATTCACTCTCTTCATTTTCTACTTTCGGATTTAAGAAATTTCCATTTTCAGAAATAAAGGACTTCAAATTTTCTAAACAAAGCTTGGAATGTTCCCAATCTTCCTCAAAAATAAGTTGAGTGCTATACATAAACCTATTAACAAGTTTCTCAAATAACTCTAAATCATATTTTTCCTTCATTGTATGAGTATTTAATATTATTTTAGATTTTTAGAAAAAATTACTTGAATATGGTAGCTCTCCGCTAATCATTCAGCTTCAACACCGCCATAAACACACTTTTGCATCGCTACCACCAGCTTGCTCAAAAAGCACTTTCAACGCAAGCGTACGCGTGAACCAATGGGAGCGCTCCCGTGCTTGAATGCGACCGCTCCCGTTCGTTCACCGAAGCGTACCTATGCAAATCCCCGTAAAATCAGGTGTTTCCAAAGGGGTTACTTGCTGTACTTTTCGTACTTAACGGTTGCCAACATTTCTCTTAAATCGGCACCGGGTCGAAACTGAATTTTGTTGCCTGTGATGTTTGCTGCCGTGAATTTCTTTTCGTCGTCCACGCCTTCGCTACTTAGCGTGATTTGGAAATTTCCAAAGTCGCCAAACTTCACGATTTTGCCTTCCGACAGGTGTTTGATAAGAATTTTAGTAAACTCATTGAGCGTTGCCAACACATCGGTATCGGACACGGTGGTCGAGCCTCCCGCGATTTCTTTGGCAATGGTTTTTAGGTTGATTTCGCCATCGGCTTTGGCATTGGCGTAAAACTTGGGTGCTTCCGTAGGTTTTTGCGGATTTTTTCTACCTACTACATTGTACTTTACTGGCATAACGTAAAAAATTAAATGGTTAATTATTCGGTTTATTTTATTAATCTATGAATGAAAAACTATCTGATATTTAATTTCAGAGAGTCTTTTATTAGCAATATCAAAGTATTTAGGTGTCAATTCACTTCCTAAATAATTTCGATTTAGTTTTTTTGCAACAAGGGCAGTTGTCCCTGTTCCCATAAAAGGATCATATATAATATCTCCTTCATCAGAAAAATTTTCTATAATTGTTTTTACTAATTCCTCAGGAAATACAGCAGAATGTGTATCAGTTACTTTTTTACCTCGTTTGATAAGCCATAAATCATCTAATCGTCCTCTTTGAAAATTTGCTTTTTTAAATTGTCTGCTAATAGCATCATTAGCATCAAATATAAGTATTAGTTCTGTTCTTCGATTAAATACTTTTTGAGCCATTGCAGGTTGTGCGTAACCTTTATCCCATACAATAATATCTTTCAAATAATCTGATAAATCTCCTATTATTTTAAATATGGCTCTTTTGCTACCAGTTACTATTTGAATATTATAAAAGATAATACTTGACGTTCTTAAAAGCTCTTTCAATACTTTTAAATGAAATTCATAATATTTCTCAATAGGTAAATTATCATCAAAACCTTCATATTTAGTACTAAATTCTTTCACTATTTGTCGTGAACAGTATTTACCATTTCGGATTCTCAAATTCATATTGTAGGGAGGAGAGGTAATGACTAAATCAATTGAGTTATCAGGAATACGACTGAGTGTATCTAAACAATCCTCATTATATATTTTATTAATTTCTATCATAAATATAAAAAAAAACTTACCTATAAGTAGGTGTGCAAAAGTACAAAATTTTGGACTTTTGTACAAATTTATTTTTTACGATACAATATGCTTACTGAAATTGAACGCTTTGTAATTGATCGAGTGAGAAAATTACGCGTAGAAAAAAATATCTCACAGGCTGAATTAGCTTTATCTATTGGTGTATCTATTGGATTTATAGGTAAAGTAGAGAGCCTAAAATATAATTCCAAATACAATTTGAATCATATTAATAATATAGCGAAAGCTCTAAACATAAGCCCAAAACAATTATTACCTGACAAAAGTCTATGAAAAACATTGAAAAATTAAAAAATGAATTTAGTCGAATAAAGGCTATGGGATTTACCCCAAATACAAGACCTAATAATAAAGACGGAGGTATTGGAAATACTTTTGAAGATTTATTAGGAGTTGAAGAAAATAATAAAAAAGAGGCTGATTTTGAAGGAATCGAAATCAAAACTCAAAGATTTTTAACAGGATCTTCGGTGTCTCTTTTTTCAAAATCACCTGATTTTCCTAAAAAAGCGAACAACTATCTAAGAGACACGTATGGTGAGATACGTCAAGAGGAACATTCTGATAAAAAAATTTTGTTTGCTTCTGTATATGGAAATAGAGAAGGAGAAGTTTATTCAAAGTATAAAATGAAATTAAATGTTAATAGAGAAGCTCAGAGGATAGAGTTACTTATAAAAAACCTTGAAGGAAATTTATTAGAAACTATTTATTGGAATTTCTCTACAATTAAAAAGGCCTCTCATAAGTTAGATACTCTATTTTTAGTTTTTGCTGACACTAAGATAGTTGATGGAAAGAAATTTTGTCATTTTACTAAAGGAGAACTTTATCATAAATTTGACTTTGAAAAATTCTTAATTGAAGTAGAAAAAGGAACTATACAATTTGATATAAGAATAGGTGTTTATAATTCTGGTAAAAACTATGGCAAGACACACGATCACGGAAGTGGCTTCAGAATAAAACCACAACATTTTAGTGCGTTGTATACTTCTTTTGAAAAAATACAGTAAGTAGTAAAGGAGAGTTATTTTAAACAAAACTCTCCTTTTTATTTTCTCAATCATTCAACTTTAACACTGCCATAAACGCACTTTGTGGTACTTCCACATTTCCGATTTCGCGCATACGTTTTTAGCTTTAAAAAAAACTAAAATATAAAAAAGATATATTTCTTATATTTAAAAACATTATATGTAAAACAAGATATACTATGAACAAACCTAAACATAAAACAATACACGTATCAAATAATTCCCCTATTGGAAGTAAATATCCAAAAAGGCAAAAAATAATTACAAAAAAAGCTATAAGGATAGAATATGATATGTATATATAAAGTTCTTGGTATAAACTAATTTTCTTTCCTCCTATTTCTTTTTTTGTAGAAATTTCTTTTAATTTATCTATATTTTTATTTGAAGCAGAAATCAAAATAGATATAGCTGTGGTATTAAATCCTGCTAAAATACTTAATAAAATCATTATTTGTCCTAAAAAAGTGTCATTAAATACAATATAACTTTTTGAGTAACAAATAAATATAAAAGATATTATGAAAGGTAAAATAATATCGAAAAATCTATATTTTTTCGATATTACATAATAATCAGATATCAAAATAAAAAATTCTCTAAAAAACATTTTTATATTAAATTAATCATTTCTTTTTTAATATCGTCTCTAACAATAGCTCCAGAATTTGGGTCTATTGTTACTTCTATATAATTTGATTTGATAATTTTTTCAATAAAAAATTTAGTTTCATTATTATTATTATCTTTTCCTCTAACCCAGATTCTAAAAATTCTGGTATCTTGAGTTAAATTTTGAAGAACATCGCGAACATATTCTCTAATACTTTGATTAAATTCAGCCTTTGCTCCAATGATAAGTTCATTTTTTACGTTCAAAGTTCTTTGGGAAAGATTTAGGAATTCCGAACCTAATACTTCCTTATCCATATAAACCTTACATTCAACTATTCTGTGTATTCGATCTATAATTTCTTCTGGATTATTTATAATAATATCTCCTATTTCGGTATCGAATGATTGTTCAACATTTAATGATAACATATATTTATATATCATTTTATCAAGATAATCTTTAAATTGATGTGCATTTATTCCTAAATGTACATTTTGGTATATTATTTCAAATTCAGAATTCCTGTTAAATGCTAAAATAAAATAATTTTGTTCTTTTTCTCCTTCAGTCAATAATTTAGGATTATTTCTTTCACTATTTGTTGTATGATCCAATAAATTTTTTCTTGTACCAAAAGGAGCAGACTTGATACAGCCAAAAAAACACTTTTGTCTACCTTGAAAGTTTCGTTGATGCAAGGTACTTATAAATTCTACTGAGCAAAATTTTGATTCATTTATGTAATATTTCTTTTCATTTTCATTCAATCCATTTAAATAATTTACAAAATTATCAAAATCAAAATCTTCAAAATTATTATCTGTGTTTCTCTGATAAAATCTGAATATGTGATATGTTACTTTTCTTTTATTTCTCATAGAAAAAATATTTATTAGTCATTCAACTTCAACACTGCCATAAACGCACTTTGTGGTACTTCCACATTTCCGATTTGGCGCATACGTTTTTTTCCTTTTTTCTGTTTTTCAAGGAGTTTACGCTTACGGGAAATATCGCCTCCGTAACATTTGGCGGTAACATCTTTGCGGAGGGCTTTAATGGTTTCGCGGGCAATAATTTTCGCTCCAATCGCTGCCTGAATCGGAATGTCAAACTGCTGACGCGGAATGAGTTCACGCAGTTTTTCGCACATTTTCTTTCCGATGTTATACGCATTGTCGGCGTGGATAAGAGCCGAAAGTGCGTCAACCGAATTGGCGTTGATAAGCACATCGACTTTCACCAAATTCGAGGCTCGCATTCCGATAGGCGAATAATCAAACGAAGCGTATCCTTTTGACACGGTTTTCAATCGGTCGTAAAAATCAAACACGATTTCCGCTAGTGGCATATCAAAATTCAGTTCCACACGCTCGGGAGTAAGGTACGTCTGATTGGTAATTTGTCCACGTTTTTCGATACAAAGCGACATCACTTGTCCCACAAAATCCGCTTTGGTAATTACCGATGCTTTGATGTATGGCTCTTCCACTCGGTCCAATTTCGATAGGTCAGGAAGGTCAGACGGATTATTTACAACGATAGGCGTTTCAGGGTCTTTCTTCGTGTACGCCAGATAACTAACGTTCGGAACAGTAGTAATTACTGTCATATCGAACTCGCGTTCCAATCGCTCTTGAATGATTTCCAAGTGCAACATTCCGAGGAAACCACAACGGAAGCCAAAGCCCAATGCCGCTGAACTTTCAGGAGTGAAAACCAGCGAAGCATCGTTCAGTTGAAGTTTTTCCATTGAAGCCCGAAGTTCTTCATAATCCTCTGTGTCAACGGGATAGATTCCAGCGAAAACCATTGGCTTTACATCTTCAAATCCATCGATGATTTCGGTACAGCCATTCACTGCCGAAGTAATGGTATCGCCCACTTTCACCTCACGAGCATCTTTAATTCCTGTGATGAGATAGCCCACATCGCCCGTTTTTACGGACTGTTTGGCTACTTGATTGAGTTTAAGCGTCCCCACTTCGTCAGCATCGTAGATTTTTCCAGTGGACATAAATTTGATTTTCTGTCCTTTGGTAATTTCGCCATTCATCACACGGAAATACGTTTCTACTCCACGGAACGGATTGTAAACCGAGTCGAAAATCAACGCCTGTAAAGGAGCGTCGGGGTCGCCTTTTGGGGCAGGAATACGCTCCACGATGGCTTCCAAAATTTTATCCACACCCAGTCCTGTTTTTCCAGAAGCAGGGATAATATCATCGGGAGAGCAACCCAGCAAATCGACGATATCGTCTTTCACTTCTTCGGGATTTGCCGAAGGAAGGTCGATTTTATTGAGGATTGGAATAATTTCCAAATCGTTTTCCAAAGCCAAATAAAGGTTGGAAATAGTCTGAGCCTGAATGCTTTGAGCCGCATCGATAATCAGCAAAGCTCCCTCACACGCAGCAATGGAACGCGACACTTCGTACGAGAAATCCACGTGACCAGGCGTGTCGATAAGGTTTAAGATGTATTTTTCACCCTTGTATTCGTATTCCATCTGAATGGCGTGCGATTTGATGGTGATACCGCGTTCGCGTTCCAAGTCCATATTGTCAAGGAGTTGGTCTTGTTTTTCGCGTTCGGTAACGGTTTTGGTAAAGTCCAAAAGTCTATCGGCAAGCGTACTTTTGCCGTGGTCTATGTGTGCGATAATGCAGAAATTGCGTATGTTTTTCATTATCTTTTTCAAATTGATGTAAAAATGCAAAGATACAATCTATTCGAAGAAAATATACAAATTATAAAAAATATTTTATAAAAAAAACTTTTTTTTCAATAGAAGTGCTTATTTTTGTCCTCAAAATAAATCATAAATGACCATACAAGAAATTCAAAATGAAATTGTAGCCGATTTTTCTCTGTTTGACAATTGGGAAGAACGCTACAATTATATGATTGATTTAGGTAAATCATTACCTCTGATTGACTCCAAATACAAAGACGAACAACATCTTATAAAAGGTTGTCAAAGCCAGGTTTGGCTACATGCTGAACTTAAAGATACAAAAGTGATACTTACTGCCGATAGTGATGCTATTATTACCAAAGGAATTATCGCTATTCTAATACGGATATTTTCAGGACAAACTCCCGAAGATATTCTCTCTGTTGATATGCAATTCATTGATACCATTGGACTAAAAGAACATCTCTCACCCACACGAGCCAACGGACTTGTCAGTATGATTCAGCAAATAAAACTCTATGCGAAAGCCTTTCAAACACTTAATAATTCAAAATAATATGCAAGAAAATACTATTGATACAGAACAAATTGGAGAAAAAATAGTCGAAGTACTACGTACTATTTATGACCCTGAAATTCCTGTTGATATATACGAATTAGGGCTTATATATGATGTTTTTATCAACGAAAATTATGATGTAAAAATACTAATGACTCTCACAACACCTAATTGTCCAGTGGCAGAGGTGCTTCCGCAAGAGGTTCAAGAGAAAGTTCGTAGCATTGACCAAATTAATAATGTGGAAATAGAGCTAACCTTCGATCCGCCCTGGAATCAAGATATGATGAGTGAAGAAGCAAAATTAGAATTAGGATTTTTGTAATCTACTCAAAAGCCCAATTATATCAACTCATACCTTTTCTATAATGAAATTGTTATAGTTTCATTGTCAAAACAAAAAGATATTTAATTCTCAATATTATCAAACTTTGTTTTAATGTCTAATTTTTTATACGATGACTTACAAAAATATTCAATTAAAGTTTTTTTGTATAAATAAAAATCCGTACCTTAGCGCCCTCAAACACAAAAAGAATAATTATCATTTTATAATATAAAGAAATGAAAAAAATTGATAAGAAAGTGTACCTAAAATGGTACGAAGATATGCTCTTTTGGAGAAAGTTTGAAGATAAATTGGCAGCAGTTTATATTCAACAAAAAGTCAGAGGTTTTTTGCATTTGTACAACGGACAAGAAGCAATAGTTGCGGGTTGTATGCATGTTATTGACCCGACCAAAGACAAAATGATTACTGCGTACAGAAATCACGTACATCCAATTGCTTTGGGGGTTGACCCACGAAGAATTATGGCAGAATTGTACGGAAAACAAACAGGAACTTCACACGGATTGGGTGGTTCGATGCATATTTTCTCCAAAGAACACAATTTCTATGGAGGACACGGAATAGTTGGAGGACAAATACCGTTGGGTGCAGGACTTGCTTTTGCAGACAAATATTTTGGCAGAGATGCAGTAACGCTTACTTTTATGGGAGATGGTGCTACACGTCAAGGGTCTTTACATGAAACATTCAATATGGCTATGAACTGGAAACTTCCTGTAGTTTTCATTTGTGAGAATAACCATTATGCTATGGGAACTTCTGTTGAAAGAACTGCTAATCACCCTGATATTTGGAAACTTGGATTAGGTTACGAAATGCCTTGTGCTCCTGTCGATGGAATGAATCCTGCAAGTGTTGCAGAAGCTGTTTTTGAAGCTGTTGAAAGAGCTCGAAGAGGTGATGGTCCTACGTTTCTTGATATTCGTACTTATCGATATAGAGGACATTCTATGTCCGATGCTCAGCATTATCGTACCAAAGAAGAAGTAGAAGAATACAAAAAAATAGATCCAATTACACAAGTTCTTGATGTGATTAAAGCTAAAAAATATGCTACAGATGCTGAAATTGAAGCTATTGACGAGCGTGTGAAAGAGAGAGTGGCAGAATGTGAAAAATTTGCCGAAGAGTCACCTTTCCCTACCAAAGAAGTAATGTACGATGTAGTGTATCAACAAAATAATTATCCTTTTTTACCTCATAAATTATAATAAAAATGGCAGAAATTGTTAATATGCCGCGACTAAGCGACACAATGGAAGAAGGAGTCGTTGCCAAATGGCTCAAAAAAGTAGGAGACAAAGTAAATGAAGGCGATATTTTGGCAGAAATTGAAACTGACAAAGCCACAATGGAATTTGAATCTTTCCATTCAGGAATATTATTATATATAGGGCTAAAAGAAGGAGAAACTGCTCCTGTAGATTCACTTTTAGCAATTATCGGAAAAGAAGGAGAAGATATTTCGGCTCTAATAGGAGGTTCTGCATCTTCTGCACCAAAAGTTGAAACTTTACCAACAGAAACACTCGCAAAAGAAGAAAAATTGGATCAATCTGTTGCTGCTCCTGCTGGCGTTGAAATAGTTACAATGCCACGATTAAGCGATACAATGACCGAAGGAACTGTAGCTACTTGGCTTAAAAAAGTAGGAGACAAAGTAAATGAAGGTGATATTCTGGCAGAAATTGAAACTGACAAAGCCACAATGGAATTTGAATCATTTCATTCAGGAACATTGTTATATATAGGTATCAAAGAAGGAGAATCGGCTCCTGTTGATTCGCTTTTGGCTATTATAGGTCCTGCAGGAACTGATGTAAGTGCATTGGTAGCTGGTGGGGCAAAACCAGTTGCTACACCTGTTTCTTCCGAAGTAAAAACGGAAACTAAGCAAGAATCTACATCTGTTGCTACCCCAATAAATGATGTGAACGGACGTGTTTTTGCTTCGCCTTTGGCAAAAAAAATAGCCCAAGATAAAGGTATAAATCTATCACAAATAAAAGGAACAGGCGAAAACGGACGTATTACTAAAAAAGATGTTGAAGGCTTTACCCCTTCTGTAAGTGCTTCTGTATCAGTAGAGAGTAAAACTTCCGCAGTAGTAACTCCTTTTGTACCTACTGGACAAGAGGCTATTCAAGAAGTGAAAAATTCGCAAATGCGTAAAACGATTGCTAAACGCCTTTCGGAATCCAAATTTACAGCACCACATTATTATCTTACTATTGAAATTGATATGGACAACGCAATGGCATCACGTACTCAAATTAACAATTTGCCCGATACCAAAATTTCGTTCAATGATATGGTTGTGAAGGCTTGTGCAATGGCTTTGAAAAAACATCCGCAAGTGAATACTTCTTGGAAAGGAGATATTACTCTTTACAATCAGCACGTACATATTGGAGTGGCTGTGGCAGTAGAAGATGGCTTAGTAGTGCCTGTGTTACGTTTTACGGATGCTATGAGTTTAACTCAAATAGGAACACAAGTGAAAGATTTGGCAGGTCGAGCTCGAAACAAAAAACTAACTCCTGCTGAAATGGAAGGAAGTACATTCACGGTGTCTAATTTAGGAATGTTTGGAATTGAAGAATTTACATCAATTATCAATCAACCTAACTCTGCTATCTTGTCTGTGGGAGCTATCGTAGAGAAACCCGTAGTAAAACAAGGACAAATTGTGATAGGACATACAATGAAAGTTACTTTGGCGTGCGATCATCGTACTGTTGATGGAGCAACAGGAGCTCAATTCTTACAAACACTCAAATCTTTTGTCGAAAATCCTGTTACAATGTTGGCGTAATTGGAATAGTTAAATTTTTTATATGATATTAAAACTCTCTAAGTTAAAATATACTTGGGGAGTTTTTGTTTTCTAAAAAAATCGTATCTTTGTTATTCATTTTTAACTGATGAAAAAAAATATTATTATAACAGGGACAAGTAGAGGAATAGGTTTTTGTACAGCAGAATTATTAGCAAAAATGGGGCATAACCTGCTTTGTTTATCTCGAAATATTATTTCTACAGAGCTTTTGAAACTTCCTAATGTTATGTCTTTACAAGTAGATTTGTCTTGTGATAAAGATTTTGAGAAAATCACACATTTTGTTAAACATAATTGGAATAAAGTAGATGTACTTATTAACAACGCAGGAATATTGATAAATAAACCTTTTTCTGAACTTTCACCGGAAGATTTTGTAAAAACATATCAAGTCAATGTTTTTGCAGTAGCAAGACTTGTACAGATAGTTTTACCCTTTATGAAAAAAGATGCTAATGTGCTGAATATTAGCAGTATGGGAGGAGTGCAAGGAAGTGTGAAATTTGCGGGTTTAGCAGCATATTCTTCATCAAAAGGAGCTTTGATTACTTTGACAGAATTATTAGCTGAGGAATATAAAGAACAAGATATTACCTTTAATGTATTAGCTTTGGGAGCTGTACAAACTCAAATGCTTCAAGAGGCTTTTCCTTCTTTGCAAGTTCAAACTAAGCCTGAACAAATAGCAGCCTACATAACCGATTTTGTTCTTGAAAAATATAAATTGTTTAATGGAAAAATATTGCAAGTAGCTAATTCTACTCCGTAAAAAATTAGAATAAAAAAATAGTAATTATGAAACGTATTGTGTTTATTTTTAGTTTGTTATCTGTGATATGTTCTGCACAAGAATTTGTTGTAATGACATATAATATTCGTTGTGATACTCCGCAAGATGGTGTTAATTCGTGGTCAGAAGGTAATAGAAAAGAAAGGGCTCTTACCTTAATTACTGAGCAACAACCTGCTATTTTGGGTGTACAAGAAGCTTTGTATAATCAGGTAGAAGATTTAGAAACTAAACTTGCTGAATATCAGCGAATAGGAGTGGGGAGAGATGATGGTAACAAAAAAGGAGAACATATGGCTCTGTTTTTTAGAAAAGATATGTTTAAACTACTTGATAGTGGAAATTTTTGGCTTTCTCAAACTCCCGAAATTCCTTCAAAAGGCTGGGATGCGACTTGTTGTAATCGGATATGTACATGGGTAAAATTACAATATGCAGGTCGAGAATTTTTCGTATTCAATACACATTTTGATCACGAAGGGCAGCAAGCACAACAGCAAAGTGCTAAACTAATTCTTCAAAAAATAAAAGAAATTGCTAAGAAAAAACCCGTAATTCTGATGGGAGATTTCAATATGACACCTGATAATCTTTCGGTTCAGTTGATTGCTAAAAAGCTATACGATACTCGCTATGTAGCTTCAGAAGAAATAAAAAACAAAGGAACTTTCAATGCTTTTCGCACCAACGAACCACTCAAAGGACATATAGACTATATTTTTACAACTCCTGATATAAAAACAATTCACTACCAAATAATAGATAAGTTAATAGATAAGTTGTACCCATCAGACCATTTGCCTGTGGTTGTTACTTTGAAATTGTAATTTTATTGTGACTGATTCTTGAAAAAACTAAGTATACATCCTCCATACTTTTTACAATAGGAAAAATTAGGGACATCTGAAAGGTCTGTATGTATAGAATGTTCTACAATTAACATACCTTCATCTTCTAATAAATTACGTTTGAATATAAGAGAAATTATTTTTGAAAATAATTCCATAGAAAATTCATATGGAGGATCTGCAAAAATAATATCGTATTGCGCATTTGTTTTTTCCAAAAAAATATAAACATCGGCTTTAACAGCTTGAATATCAAAATCTAATTCGTTTGCTGTTTTTTGGATAAATTTGATACAAGAGATATCTGAGTCAACAGAAGTAATATGAGTTGTACCACGACTGGCAAATTCGTAGCTGATATTGCCTGTTCCAGCAAATAAATCTAAAACACAAATGTCATCAAAGAAAAAATGATTATTCAAAATATTGAATAATGCTTCTTTGGCAAAATCAGTTGTAGGTCTTACGGGGAGTTTGGACGGAGCTATAATTCTTTTTCCTTTGTTTTTACCAGAAATAATTCTCATAATATCATTAAAATGAGTGAGTTAATATAAAGTTTTGTCTAGCAAGTGTAGTGTCCATATTTTGGCAAAACGGATTGTTTTTCTGTGGAGGCAAAAAATAAATATATCGGATGTAGTTATAAATAACGCGATATTTATCAGAATTTCGTATAATATCTCCCAATAAATAAATTGGAATAGTTTCGGTGTCAATTTCATATTGTTCCAATGAAAAAAGGAGATAATACAACATATCCATTTCGGTTTCAAACATAAATCGATTGAAAAAAACTAATTTTTGTTGTTGAAAAATAATTAAATGAAAAGCATTTTTTTCAAAATGTGCATATATGGCTTCTTTTTTCAAACTATTATGCATTAACAATACACGAAGTAGTTGGGTTGTAAAGTGTTGATACTCAAATATCCCATAAGTTTCTCGCAGAATATTATTGATAGGTGTATTTGGAATATATACATTGACGGAATTTAGGTCAGCAAATTCGTCATGGCTAATAATTTCGTTGTTATAGGTTTTAATATTGAATTTAAGGTATTGAACCAAATTATTTGTACCAAACAGAATCTTAGGAATGAAAGCAAAATCAGGATTATTATGTAAAACTTGAATTGTATCAAAATCTTGTCGAAGCCCATTTTCTTCTCGCAAGAATTTTTTAATTTCTTCCTGAATAATAATTGTAGGCATAGACGGATTTAACGATAAACTATATATTGATTCAATACAGCTTAACGCAGGATTAAAGATGCAAAAAGAAAGCCCATCCAAGTTTATTTGAATGGACAGTCTCTTGAAATTGATAGATAAAGAATTATTTTTTGTTATCTTTGTTGATTTTTGCATCGTAAATAGTTGGCCAATTTCCATTGTTAGATACTTCTGTAAGTGATCCCACAGAAATATATTCTCCTTTTACGTCATTCACACCTGTCTTTTTTAGCTCGTTAGTTACTTGATCTTTATCAAGGTCGTGAAGAACAATACTTTTATTTACTTTTACCATATAAACAGGCGTTTTATAATTTCCTTTTTCAAGAACAGTTGTCTGCATTTCAAAAGTTTGATTTGGATCTTTGGCAAAAGGAACTAACTTCATGGTTTTATATCTGTCAGAGTTTTTGAACAAAGAGTCTTTGACAGGAATATATCCTAATGTATCTACAACAACCCCTTGTTTCATAACATCAATACGATAAGTTTTGTCGTATTCAACCCAACTGGTATCTCGCTGAGTAGTAATGGTAAATTTTCCGTTTTCAACAAAGTTTTCTAAATCATTGTAGGTCTTTGCATAATCTCCTTTCACTGCAAAGTGAGCGTCTTGTACATCACGAATATCTTTCAGTTTTTCAATTACCTTTGCAAAGCGGTCTTGCTTTATTCTTTCGAAACGGATAGGTCCTGTAATGGAATCGTAGATGAAATAAGCCATTACTAGGCTTGCCACCCATAGTGCAATTTGTAGAATTTTTTTCATTATCACTTAAATTTTATTCGACTTAAAATGTTGAGCAAATTTACAAAGTTTTTTTTTGTTTGAAAACTTTTTTTGAAAAAAAATTTATATTTTTGAAAAAATATTATTTCTGATGAATCAAAACGATTTTTTTCAAATATTTATTAAAGCACTTTTGTATAAACCTACTTCAACTCAATATATTGTTTTACAAGCGATTTCAGAATTTTTATTAGAGAAAAAATACCAAGAATCTATTTTTGTTCTTAAAGGATTTGCAGGAACAGGTAAAACGACTATCATTGGTGCATTGGTAAGTATATTGCAAAAGACTTCGCTCAAAGTAATACTTTTGGCACCTACTGGGCGTGCAGCTAAAGTCATTACTGAGTATTCGGGACATAAAGCATATACAATTCATAAGCATATTTATTATTCAAGATCACAGAATTCTGATGTCAATTTTGTGTTGAAAACTAACAAAAGTATCAATACTTTATATATTGTTGATGAAGCATCAATGATTTCTAATGCAACAATACTTGGCGAAAATTCGGTTTTAGATGATTTGGTTCGGTATGTATATTCGGGTACAAATTGTCGCTTGATGCTTGTGGGTGATACGGCACAACTTCCACCAGTTCATCTGGAAGAAAGTCCTGCTTTAGATTCGCAATTTCTTTCGATAGAATATCGTCGCGAGGTGAATAGTTACGAACTTACTCAAGTGGTTCGACAGAAGAAAAATTCGGGTATTTTGTACAATGCAACGCAAATTCGAGAGCAATTAACCGCCTATTTTTTTGATGATTTTACATTTGAATTGAATGGTTTTGATGATATTATTCGTTTAATTTCAGGAATTGAAATACAAGAAGCCTTAGAAACGGCATATTCTCAGTATGGAATAGAACAAACGACTTTTATTGTTCGTTCCAATAAACGAGCCTCTTTGTACAATAAACAAATACGTAAAGTAATTTTAGGACAAGAAGAAGAACTTTCTATTGGCGATTTGCTTATGGTGGTTAAGAATAATTATTTCTGGCTTGATGCTCAATCTGAGGCAGGATTTATAGCCAATGGAGATACGATAGAAGTGCTTGATATATATCGTTTTGAACAGCTATATGGATTTGAATTTGCCGAAGTAAAGGTGCAAATGATAGATTATCCTAATCAAGAACCTTTTGATACGATTTTGCTTTTAGATGTGATTAATTCGCAGTCACCTTCACTTACTTATGAGCAGAACAATCAACTCTATCAAGCCATTATGGAAGAATATCAGAATGAAACCTCTGGATATCGTAAGTATTTGAAAATTAAGAATAATCCTTATTTTAATGCATTACAAATAAAATATTCGTATGCTGTTACTTGCCATAAAAGTCAAGGCGGGCAATGGGATATTGTTTTTATAGAAAAACCTTACCTGCCCGAAGGGATTACTATGGGCTATTTGCGTTGGCTTTATACAGCTATTACAAGAGCTAAAAAGAAAGTTTTTTTAATCAATTTTGAAAATCAAGATTTCCAAGAAGATGATTTTTAGTAAGAATCTTTGAATTTTCTTGAACATCTATATAGCCAATGTTTTTAGAGGTGAAATAACAAAAATGATAAATCTCATAGAAAAACAAAATCCAATAATTTTATCTTCACAACTACTGATTTTTTATAAAACAGAATATCTTATGAGTGTCTATAGTTACAATTAGCAAGCTAAATTAGGATTACTATCTGTTTTTCGTTATTGTCATTTTTTGTATGTTACTTCTGAAAAATATTTTCTAACATCATCTCTGTTTAACACATAGTTTCTTGACATTGCATCTATCCAAAAGTCATCACTACACATTAGGTTAATTGATGAAGTTCCTCGATTAAAATCATAGTCATACCAAGGCATAAAGTACAGCCATCTTGCTCCTTTACTATTCCATTGTTCCTCTATATAGCTTTGTTTACTTATAATTTTGTTGCTCTCAACTAAATTACCACATTCACTAAGGCTTACCATTTTTTGACTATATCGGTCAGAAATTTGCTTCCATTGATTATAACTATATGTAGCGTTTTTTCCGTAAAGATCTCGTCCTACGATATCTACATACTTATCACCTGGATACCAAGCATCATCATCTCCTTCGGTAGTCCATACCCAAATCAGGTTATGGATGCCTTTATGTTGCATTTGATCATAGAGTAATTTCCAAAGACGAACGTAATCTTCACTACTTCCGCTTCCCCACCAGAACCATTTTCCTGATGCCTCGTGAAAAGGTCGCCAAAGTGCAGAAATGTTAGACTCCTGCAGTTTTAGTAATACATCACAAACATTGTTCAGTTGTTCATAAAAGAACTTGCTTTCCCAAGAATTTTCAATAAAAATATTTGAGATTTGAAATGTGGTTTTATCAGCATAAAAAACGTGATGACCAGCACCTTCTTTTTCAGGAACAGCAAAATGCCACATCAAGAAAACGATTCCTCCTTGCTCTGCCCAATTTTTGACAGGACTAATATCTAAATAATTTATCCAACTATCTGGATATGAATGATGTATATGAATAAAATCGAAACAATTCATCGCAGGATATTTTTTTGTCAAATTATATACGTGAGCCACTTCTTGTGTATTCCAAGCTACATTCGCCATTGTTGAAGAAAAAGTTTTTTTCCCATAAACTGACTTCAAATAAGTATATAACTTTTTTGTAGATTCGGTAGCTTGGACATCAACCGGAGTAAGTAATTCCACTTCTTTTACAGGTGGGTTTTCATTATTAGTATTGTTATTATTGGGAGGTGTAAGTTCCAGCTCATCCTTAGAACAAGCGACAAACGCCAAAGGGAATATGCCCCATATACAATGTTTTAGTATTTTCATCATAAAGATTTATATTTCACAATTTGAAAATGGCATAATAAATATTTTTTAATAAAACCAGTATAAACTTTTCTAAAAAGTAAGAATTCCATCAAAAAGAGTATTTTTTTGTTGAGATAGAATGTCAAATTTCACAAATTTTGAGCAAAGATACAATTAAAAAATGGATTTTTTCCTTGATTTGAGAATAGGAAAAAGTAGATTTAAGACAAAATATGATTTGTTACTAATTTATGTACTGATAATCAGGTGGTTAAAAACAGATTGCCAATAGCGTGTGTTTCACATAGAAGTGTATTTTAAGAGAGTAAAAATTGTGTATTATTACTTCTTATGAATGAAGTTATTTTATATCTTTTAAAAGAAGCCAAATTTGATCGCAAAAGTTTATTTTTAAGTACTCGTGTAGATTTTGGTAGTCAAAAATTTAGAAAAATCTTGGCAGATAAACAAATCATTACCAATATTAAACAAAATCCGAGAAATGATAAGAATAAAGTGCTTACTTTGATAGAAATTTATATGAAAATTGTTTTAAAGTAGAGCGAAATTTTACTTGATGTCGAGATTTAAAGGTTTGATTAGAAGATATGAAACCCTAAACACAACTTGCAAAGCAATGTTGTATTTAGGGATTATGATGAAGTTTGTTAGGAATGTTTATAAAAAAACTACTCATAGAGCTATGAGTAGTTTTTTTATTTTCAGTTTTTTTATTCTGCTTTGATTATAATTACACCATTTTTTCCTTTGTCTTTAAAATCTTCAGTTCGTTGGTGTCCTTTTTTGAAAAAAGTGGTCGAATTTATCTTTTTAATTTTTATAAGTTCTGCCGAAGAAAGTTCTGTAATATCTTTATAATTAACAAGTACAAGCGGATAGGCTTCGGTACGTTTTTTGTTTTTGGCTATATAGTTAAGATAATCGGGGAGTGATTTTTTTATTCTGCTTTGTAACACGCCATCAAGTAGCTTTTCGCCTCCAGTAAGTTGTGAGGATTTTTTTGAAGCAGTTGCCGAGGCAATGTTGCCTCCAGAGGAACTTAAAGAGGCTGTTTGTTCTGCAAGTTCTATATTCTGAATTTTTTGTCCGGTACGGAATTCTTCGGATTTTCGTATTCTTTCAGCTTCTTTGGCTTTTCTTTCAGCTTCTTTTTGCGCATTGTATTCGGCTAATTCCTTAGCATATTTTTGTTTTCTTTCTTCTTCTGCTTTCTTTTTGGCTTCTTCCTCTGCTTTTCGGCGTTCAAGTCCTTTTTTTAGTTCTTCTTTACGTTCAAGTTCAGCTTTTTTTGCTTCTTCTTCTTTTTGTTTAGCAAGGGCTTGTGCTTTTTCGTATTCTTCTTTTTTTTGTTGTTTGGCTTGTATTTGTTGTTGTTGTTTTTCTTTTTTTTCTTTTTCGGCTTTTAGTTGTGCTGCCAAAACTTCTTCGTAATTTGAGTCAAGAATTTGTTTTCCTTCTGCTTTGCCGAAGTTATAGTTAAAAAATAATAAAGGTTTAGACGCTTTGGAAGGCATTGATTTACCAAAATAAGCGCACCAATTGGCATTAAGACGTAAATAATACCCCCAACCATCGAAGAAGCGAGTGTAATTGTAATTTTTAAAATCATGAAAGCGTGTTGATAACGAGTAGTTTTCAACCTTAAAGGTTGTGCTACGTGTTTCGACATATACTACTTTGTCAGATTTATCTACACCTATATAGTATAATACTTTGTTGACTGACTGAGTTTCTTTGTTAAGAAAACCTAAAGGGGTTTCAAGTGTTTCACCAGATTTGCCTCCTTTCCAATCTTGTCCTAACTTGGGTTGAGCAACTGACAAGAAACTTCCTAAAAAGAATAACGTACCAAAAATAATTTTGTTCATAATCAAACGTTTTTTAGTGTCTATACTTGTGTTGTTTGTCTAAGATTAAAATAAAATGTGAATTTAATCGGGACAAAGATACAATAACAAATAAAAATAGCAAAATTTTTACCAAAAAAAACTAATTTCAACCTTAAATTGTTAAGAAATAGTTTTTTGGCAAATATCATTCTTTTGAGGGGGATTTTTATATTTTTATAGCATTTATCAGATAATTCTCGGTGTGTGTACCTTCGTGAAATAGCAAATCGAGTGTGCTAAGATTAGGCAGAAATCCGTGTTTTTCTGAGAAGATTTGATAATAAGTCTGTTGAGAAACATCATAAGGTTTTTTGGACGAAGTCAGAAATCGGTAATCTTCTAATTCCGGATAAGTTTCTTGATATTGAGAAGTAGTACTCCATTGAATATCAATTTGCATACAAGTACAGAGTATTTCTATGGTTTTGAAGTTTAAATCGATTAGAAATTCAAATTTTTCTGTAAAAACCTGTCGGATATCATCTTCGTAATATTCAAAATAAGGCGAAGTTCGATAGGCTGTTTCTAAAGTTTTCCAATGAATTTTTTGCCAAGACACATTGTTGTCTATGCGTACATTTTTGAAGAGTTGCCTGCCTGTTTCGCTGCCGCTGTGTAGTATTGGAGCAGTTAAGAGTTGCTTTCCATTAGCTCCATAGATATATGCTCTGTTGCGATATGTCTGTTTCTGATAATTATCTGAAATTTCGAATTTGCAAGGACGAGATACCAACAAATGAAATTGTGCAACGCTTGGAAAATATGTCGGATGAATAAGTGCTTGATTCATTTTATATAGTATGACTTTTATTTTAATGCTAAAAAATATAAAAGAATATATTTTTTATTAAAAACAGATGTATATAGTGGAACTTATAGATGTATATCTGTCGATAGAAAGATATATATATCTGTTGGTTGTTCGGTGTATATGTGTAAGGAAAAAGGTATATATCTGCAACGTAAAAGATATATACCTTTGAAACATTATTTGCTGTACTTTTCGTATTTTACTGTTTTGAGCATATCGCGAAGGTCTGCTCCGGGACGAAACTGAATCTTGTTTCCTTTGATGTGTGATGCATTGAATTTCTCGGCAGTTTCTGCTCCTTCGCTATTAACAGTAATTTGAAAATTTCCAAAATCACCCAATTTTACAATTTTCCCATCGGAAAGATGTTTGGTAAGAATTTTAATCAAATCGTTCAAAACTGCTAATACATCGGTATCAGACACTGTTGATGATGCGTTCGAAATTTCTTTTGAAATAGCTTTTAGATTTATTTCTCCATCGGCTTTGGCGCTGGCATAAAATTTTGAAGCTGCTTGTTTGTCAAGCAAGTTTTTGCGCTCTACTACATTGTATTTTACTGGCATATTATTGAATTTTTAGTTAAAAAAATAAATAAATAGGCTTAAGATTTTGAACAAATGAACTTATAAGGGATTCAAAATAAGTCTTTATTTCAAAAAATTTATTAGGTAGCAAAGATAAAAAAAATATTTTTATATTCTATTCTTTGGGAATAAAATATAAAAATATTTTCGAGAAGAAATTATACCATATATATACTATGGTATAGATATGCTAAAATCCTATTTTAAGGCGTTCATAGTATTTTGAGTCTTTTCGTACAGCGATGTTGATTTGCGCACCGAAGGTTATTCCTTCGAAATACTTTTGCGGATGTATCGGTATGGCATACCCTGTGTTTAGCGTAATGACATTTAGCGCATTGATTTGTAACTGAGGTTCTATGGCATATGGAGTAACCGACACGCCTCCTTCGAGAAACAGACCATATTCGATATTAAACTGCGGAAGTACCTTGCCTTTTCCCTCAATATCTGTATAGAATGCCTTTGCTCCCACGTTGAAGGTTAGGGCGTCTTTCTGAGGCAAGCGGTATTCAAACCCTAAGCCCCCTACGTGTCGCCCCAAGTAACGATACTCGGTACTGATGGCAAGCCTATCCAAGAATTGTGCTTGTGCCGAAGTTAACAAGAATAAACTTGTCAGTATGCAAATTATTTTCATCACAATTATGAATTAAAGATTTCTCTATTTCAATAGTTAGAATTTAGCATTTAATTCATTCACAAATTTAACAATTTCATTATATTTGGGTAGTGTTTCTTTATTGAACCCACTTACCAAATCTTGTCCTTCTTGTGAGCTATGTAGCCCATCAAATGTTTTTGAAATAAGGTCTCGTATATGTGATTCATTAGGGTATTGTTTGCGGAATTGCTCTGCTTTACGAGCCATTAGTTCGATTGTTTGAAAAACGATACCATAAGAGAAGAAATCGTCGTATGCTTTTTTGATTATTTCGTCAGTAGGATTATTTTTAAAACTCACTTCAAGATCTTTTAAAAATTTTGTTATAGGTTCTTGTGTTCGTTTGTGAGCTTTGTACAATTCATCAGTTAATTCTGGTAGCTTGTTTATTTCTACTTCAAGGGCTTTATATTGTTGATAATACTCCTCTGCTTTCTTTTTTATATCTTCAATACTTAATCTATCGGGAGACATATAATCAGCTATTCTTTCTTGCTCGGGTATTTTAGGGATAAAGACTGTAATAGAGATAGTCTGCATAGTCTGTTTTTTTGTATCAGTAACTGTAGCAATAATCCTTCCTTTACTAATGCCTTTTACTATAAAAGCTTGTTTGTCTTCAGAAAGAACGATTTGGGCAACTTTATCACCATTTTCAGAAAAGGCAATAGTATATATTCCATTACCTGAAAGAATTTTTACTTTAACACTTTGTCCTATATATAATTGGACAGCGTCTTTTTCTAATTTGAAATCTCGTAGCTTTTCTTCTTTTTGGGAGTCAATTTTCCCATTGTCAGGATTTAATACATTGTCATTTTTTTTACAGTGCATTGTCATCAAAACCAGTAGAGCAAATACAGTAGTTTTAAATATATTTTTCATGTGATTAAAAATTTAATTATGATTAAAAATTTAATTATGATTAAAAATTGTTATTATATTTTTCTAAAATTGCTATTTATTTGAGTTGTTTTTTTCGTTTTCGGGAATAAAACTCATATCCACCCCATACCAATATAATGATTGCAAAGGCATAATAACGATACGAAACAGGTTCTCCTTTACCATTGACCGTAGTAAAGAGTCTATTCCAACGAATTTTATCCAAACCAGAGGCGTTGCCATCAATACTCATCCATATAAGTACAGGTTTGCCAACAATATGGTCAAAGGGTACAAATCCCCAAAATCGGCTGTCTTCCGAATTATGGCGATTATCTCCCATCATCCAATAATAATCTTGTTTGAAAGTGTATGAAGTGCTTTTCTTTCCGTTTATGAAAATATCTGTCCCTTTTACTTCTAACAAATTGTTCTCATACACTTGAATAATGCGCTTGTAAAGAGGTAAGTTTTCCAAAGATAATGTAACGCTTTGCCCTTTGGCAGGAATATTAATAGGACCATAATTGTCTTCATTCCAAGCAAAATGAACATTGTGAGGAAATACAAACTGGTTATATTCTCCTTGCGGAGAAACTACTTTTTGAATTTTCTCAACCTCAGGCAATGAAGCCAATTTCTGTGCAACATCATCGGTCAAAGCTCTGATAAGAAACACATTCTCTGGCAAAGGTTGCATGCCGTCCGTTATTCCGTATTGGCGATATAACCATTCGGGAGTAAGAGTAACTCCGTCCTTCATTTTTACAAAATACGAATATTGTAATTTCGCCCTTACAGGGTATATTTCTTTCTTACCATTTATATAAACATCACCATCTTTTATCTCGAATCGATCACCAGCGACCGCCACTGCACGTTTTACATAGTTTGATTTCTTATCAATCGGTTTATAAAAGTGCATACCCGAGTTATCACGAAAGAAACGTACTGTATCGGTAGGCCAGTTAAACACTACAATATCATTGCGCTTAACTTTCTGTAAGGCGGGTAGTCGCATATACGGAAGTTCTATCTTATTCAGATACGATTTTACCCCAACAACTGGTATGGTGTCATGAACCATAGGCATAGAAACAGGTGTCATAGGCATACGCACACCATAATGAAACTTACTTACAAAAAGAAAATCGCCTACCAAAAGCGTTTTTTCAAGTGAAGAAGTGGGAATCGTATAAGGTTGAATGAAATACGTATGAATGGCCGACGCTGCCACCACAGCAAAAATTACAGCACTTATCCACGCAGGTACATTCTTTTTGATAATATGCTCGTCTCTACCTACGTACTTAGTTTCAGGTAAGTACATTACATAAGCCAAATACCCTCCTAAGGTAAGTATCGTAAAAAGGGTATATCGTTTCTTTTGGTAACCAAATACGTGCAACCATTCGTACACCATTGCAATTACCATAATATTCCCAATTACAGGCAAATAAACTAAGAATACCCACCACCATGGGCGTTTAATTATTTTCAAAGCAATAATCATATTCCATATAGGAACGAACGCTTTCCACCCTTTATAACCTGCTTTTACATATCCTTTCCAAAGGAAAAGCCCCTGCAAGAGTTGCACTATCAAAAATATTAGTAAATACGTTGTCATATGTTTTTTTATATTACAAATTGTTGCAAATATAGAAAAGATTTGGTAAATAGACAATAATTCCGTCCAAACTTTTTAGCAAAGCAAACGTTTAAATGGATTTATTATTTAACTTTATGAGTATAAACCTTTATTCTCACATAAGTAAAGATACTCTTATTTAATTGCCCTGAATTTTTAAAATGGTCAAAGAGTTTTGTTTAAAAGTCTTTCCTGTCGGAAGGTGTATTGTAGTTTGGGCATAATGCGTATTTCCAAACCAATGTTCACCAAATGTACCACTACCGTAATCATCTAAAACCTGTCCATCGGTTGTTCTTGCCTGCAAATAGACTTTTCCACTTTGAGTAGCTTCTGAATTCTGTTTCGTCAATTCTATCGTTACATACAGCACACTCCCATTAAATCTCCAATCTTCTTTTGTTATTTTGGCGGTTATTCCATTTTGAGTTAGCTCTCTGGTGCCTTCTGGCGCTTCATTATTATTACTTTCATTATCATCTTTTTTACAAGAAACTAATGTAGCTCCGGAACTCATTACTAATAATGCGAACATTATACGGATTATTTTTTTCATCGATTATATAATTTTATGGTTAATTGGGCAAATGTATGTATTTGTCTTTTTAATATATTATTGAAAAATCTAACTTACTTGGCTTCCGTTAGTAATTTGTTCTGCATCAGGATTTATGAAAACATGATTACCATCTGGCGAAGTAGTCATTAGAATCATTCCTTGACTTTCTACTCCACGTAGTGTTCGCGGAGCCAAGTTGGCAAGTATAGTAACTTTTCTACCTACAATTTCTTCAGCGGAAAAACTCTGAGCAATTCCAGAGACAATAGTACGAATATCAATGCCCGTATCTACTTTAAGAATAAGTAGCTTGTCTGCTTTGGGCATTTTTTGAGCTTCCAGAATCGTTCCAATACGAATATCCATTTTAGCAAAATCATCATACGTAATGAGTTCTTTCTGTGGAGCAATTACGCTATCAGATTGTTTATTGTGTTGCTTCGTTGCTTCTAATCGGTTGAGTTGTTTTTCAATAGCATCATCTTCTATTTTAGTGAAAAGAAGTTCCGAAGGATTGATTAGATGTCCTTGCAAAAGCCGATTCTCTGAAACATTTTCCCACGAAAGATTTGTTTTCAGAGCAGAAAAATTCAACATTTTTTTGAGTTTTTCCGAAGTAAAAGGCAAGAAAGGTTCGCTCAAAATAGCTAATTCTGCTGCGATTTGTAAAGCTACAAAAATGATAGTTTTTACCCGTTCTGGGTCGGTTTTAATGAGTTTCCAAGGCTCTTCATCAGCCAAATATTTATTTCCTAAACGGGCTAAATTCATAAATTCTTGCAAGGCTTCACGAAAGCGATATTTCTCTATGGATTTTTCAATAATAGAAGCATAGCTACGCATTTCGTTAATAGTTTGATTATCAATATCTGTAAATGCGTTAGGAGAAGGAATAATTCCATTATAATATTTGTGTGTTAGAACGACAACTCGGTTGATAAAATTCCCAAAAACGGCTACCAATTCGTTGTTGTTTCGAGCCTGAAAATCTTTCCAAGTAAAATCATTATCTTTGGTTTCAGGAGCATTTGCTGTTAGTACATAACGAAGTACATCTTGCTGGTTTTCAAAGTCTTCTAAATATTCGTGTAACCAAACAGCCCAATTTTTAGATGTGGAGAGTTTATTTCCTTCTAAGTTCAAAAATTCATTGGCAGGTACATTATCTGGCAAAATATAACTTCCTTCAGCTTTAAGCATAGCAGGGAAAATTACGCAGTGAAACACGATATTATCCTTCCCGATAAAATGAACCAATTTTGTTTCATTATCTTTCCAATAAGGTTTCCAGTCTTTTCCCTGTCGTAACGCCCATTCTTTGGTTGATGAAATATATCCAATAGGGGCATCAAACCAAACGTACAGCACTTTGCCTTCTGCTCCTTGTACAGGTACAGGTATTCCCCAATCAAGGTCGCGCGTAACAGCTCGCGGTTTCAATCCATCATCAAGCCATGATTTTACTTGCCCATATACGTTGGGTTTCCAATCATTTTTATGACCATCCAGAATCCATTTTCGCAAAAAAGCATCGTATCTTTCCAAAGGCAAAAACCAATGTTTAGTTTCTTTAAGCGTTGGTGTTGAGCCAGTTATTGTTGATTTTGGATTTATTAAATCAGTGGCATTGAGTGAAGTCCCACATTTTTCGCATTGGTCGCCATAGGCTTCCTCATTTCCACATTTTGGACATGTTCCGATAACGAATCGGTCAGCTAAAAATTGTCCTGCTTTTTCGTCAAAAAGTTGTTCGGTCGTCTCTTCAATAAAATCTCCATTTTCATAAAGTTTTTTAAAAAATTCGGAAGCTGTTTCATAATGAATAGGCAAGGAAGTTCTTGAATAGTTGTCAAACGAAATACCAAAATTTTCAAATGATTTTCGGATAATACCATCGTACTTATCAATAACTTGTTGAGGTGTAATCCCTTCTTTTTTAGCTTTCATTGAAATGGCAACCCCGTGTTCATCACTTCCACAGATGAAGGCTACATCATTTCCTTTCAATCGCTGAAAACGAGCGTAAATATCGGCAGGTATATATACACCCGCCAAATGCCCAATGTGTATAGGACCATTTGTATAAGGTAAAGCTGCTGTTATGGTGTATCTTTTAGACATTTTTTATGAAAAAAATTAAATTAGAGAGCACAAAAATACATTATTTTTTAGAATTATCTTGAATACAAGATTGAAAATTGACTTCAAAAAAAATAAATTATTCTAAAACTAAATGTAAAATGATAATTATTAGTGTTTTATACAATTTTTTTCCTTTTGAAATGGGAATAAAATAAATTTTACGAAATAGATTTAGTGAAAATTACACATTTTTTAAAGAAAAATTTTTTTTTATAAAAAAATAAATATTACATTTGTGGCATTCAAAAAATCCTTAAAATTATGAGTAATCAACGTCCAACACCCATTGATAAGGAAGTGCAATGGGACAAAACAAAAACTATTATGAGTCGTACAGATGCAGCTGGTACGATTGATTATGCTAATCAGGTGTTTGTTGATGTTTGTGGGTATTCACAAGAAGAGTTAATAGGGCAACCACACAACATCATTCGACATCCTGATATGCCTAAGATAATTTTTAAAGTTTTATGGGATAATATTCAACAAGGCAAAAATTTTCATGCGGTAGCTAAAAACTTAGCTAAATCAGGAGAATATTATTGGGTAGTTACTGACTTTGATATTATCAAGGATCCTATGGGACGAATTGTTAGTTATTTAGCTCGCCGAACTTCTGTTCCAACTGAAAGTGTTCAAAAATATATAGCACCACTATATCAAAAACTTTTACAAGCAGAACAAGTAGGAGGTATGGAAGCAAGTGCTAAATATTTGGAGCAGTTCTTGAAAGAAAATAATTTTTATGATTATATTGATTTTATAGAACATGCTATATTAGAATTTAAAAAATAAATTTTATTTTATTCTGAAAATAATTCTACAAAATAAAATGTTAAATTTAAAATAAAAACATTTTTTATTTTGTAGAATTAATTTTTATACATATATTTGCAACCAAATAATATAAAATATATTTTTATGAGCACACCTATAAATAAAGAAGTTGCTTGGGATAAATCCAAAACAATTATGAGTAAAACTGATGCTGCGGGTAATATTGAGTATGTAAATCAAGTATTTATGGACGTATCAGGTTATACAGAGGCAGAGTTGATTGGAAAGCCTCACAATGTAATTCGTCACCCCGATATGCCAAAGACAATCTTTAAAATATTATGGGATAATATCAAACAAGGTATAAATTTCCACGCAATTGTTAAGAATATGGCAAAATCAGGGGAATACTATTGGGTTATTACTGATTTTGATATTATCAAAGATCCAACAGGACGTATCATTAGTTATATGGGACGTAGAACTTCTGTTCCTACGCAAACTATTGAAAAATATATAACACCTTTGTACCAAAAGATAATCCAAGTAGAACAAGCAGGAGGTATTGAAGCAGGTGAAAAGTTCTTTGAACAATTCTTAAAAGAACAAGGTAAAGATTATCTAACTTATATAGAAGATGTTATCTTAGAATTCAAATAAAAGGGATATTTTTTTTAAAATTTATTTTATTCTCAAAGTTGCCTAAAAAAGCAACTTTGATTGTTTTTATAAATCAACGAAAAAAAATTTGTTAGTTTCAAAATAAAATTATATCTTAGCCGGACTGATATTAAATATTTTTTTATGGATGAAAAAGCAAAATTAATTGTTGATGGTAAACAATATGAATTTCCGATTATTATAGGAAGTGAAGGAGAAAAAGGGATTGATATTGACAAATTGAGATCTTTAACAGGTTATATTACACTCGATTCTGGATATAAAAATACAGGAGCTTGCCAGAGTAAAATTACTTTTTTAGATGGTGAAAAAGGAATTTTAAGATATAGAGGGTATAATATTGAAGATTTAGCACAAAAAGCAACATTTTTAGAAGTAGCATATTTGCTTATTTTTGGAGAGTTACCTAATCGAACAGAGTTAGAGAAATTTGAAAATACGATTCGCAAATACTCTCTTGTACACGAAGAAATGAAAACCATTTTAGATGGATTTCCTAAATCGGCGCATCCGATGGGAGTTTTGGCTTCGCTTACAAGTGCATTAACTGCTTTTAATCCTAAATCGGTTGATGTAACGTGCGAAAAAGATGTGTATGAATCTGTTTGTAAAGCCATGGGTAAGTTTTTAGTATTGGCTACGTGGGTTTATCGTAAGAGGGAAGGTTTCCCACTTAATTATTATGATAATTCGATAGGGTATATTGAAAATTTCTTACGATTAATGTTTGAAATTCCTACTGAAAAATATAGAATGAATCCTAAGATGGTTAGCGCTCTTAATAAATTGCTTATTTTACATGGAGATCACGAGCAGAATTGTTCTACATCTACCGTAAGATTAGTGGGGTCTTCACATGCTGGTTTGTTCGCAACCATTTCTACGGGTGTATCTGCACTTTGGGGACGTCTTCATGGAGGCGCTAATCAAGCTGTTATTGAAATGTTAGAGGACATCTATGCTGATGGGGGAGATGTACAAAAATATGTTCGTAAAGCAAAGGACAAAGATGATCCATTCCGACTTATGGGATTTGGGCATAGAGTATATAAAAATTTTGACCCAAGAGCGACAATTATTAAACAAGCAGCTGATGATGTTTTACATTCGTTAGGAATAGATGATCCGATATTCAACATAGCTAAACAATTGGAAAAAGTTGCTTTGGAAGACCCTTATTTTATTGAAAAAAAATTGTATCCAAATGTTGATTTTTATTCAGGAATTATTTATAGAGCATTTGGTGTTCAGTTAGAAATGTTTACCGTGATGTTTGCTGTGGGACGTCTTCCTGGTTGGATAGCACAATGGAAAGAAATGCGTCAAAGTAATGAACCAATAGGTCGTCCAAGACAAATATACACAGGAGCTTCATATCGTCCTTATGTTGATTTAGATAAACGATAAATGTATTCTGAATTCTTTAAAGTCCTATTTTAAGATAGGACTTTTTTATTGCTAATAATTTAAATTAGATATATTTTGCCTATTTTAATAATAAACTGATAATCTTTTTAAAAAAAATTGTACTTTTGCCCCCAAATCAAAATACAATGGCAAAGAATTTAGTAATTGTAGAGTCGCCCGCTAAGGCTAAAACTATCGAAAAATTTTTAGGGAAAGATTTTAAAGTAATGTCAAGTTATGGACATATATCAGACCTACCCACTCGAGAATTGGGAGTTGATATTGAGAATGATTTCAAACCTAAATATCAGATTTCTTCGGACAAAAAAGAATTAGTAAAAACGTTAAAAGAAGAAGTTAAAAAAGTTGATACCGTTTGGCTTGCTTCTGATGAGGACCGAGAAGGAGAAGCCATTTCTTGGCATTTGGCAGAAGCATTGAAATTGGACAAAAATAAAACCAAACGCATTGTTTTTAATTCGATTACTAAATCGGCAATAGACAAAGCAATTGCCAATCCGCGTACGATAGATTATAACTTAGTAAATGCTCAACAAGCTCGACGCGTACTAGACCGATTGGTAGGATATGAACTTTCGCCTGTACTTTGGAAAAAAGTTAAAAAAGGGCTTTCGGCAGGTCGTGTACAGTCTGTTTCGGTACGACTTATTGTAGAAAGAGAGCGCGAAATACAAGATTTTAAAACCGAATCATCTTATAAAATAACAGCAGATTTTGTTAATTCCCAAGGAAAAATAATCAAAACTAAACTTGTTAAATCATTTGCAACGAAAGAAGAGGCTGAAAAATTTTTATCCAAAAATATGGGAGCTACATTCTCAGTAGCAGATTTAGAAACAAAACCTGCAAAAAAATCGCCCGCACCTCCATTTACAACCTCTACATTGCAACAAGAGGCTTCACGCAAGTTATATTTTTCGGTAAGTAAGACAATGCAAATGGCTCAGCGTTTGTATGAATCAGGATTGATAACTTATATGCGTACTGATAGTGTAAATCTTTCGCAAGAAGCTATTGATTCGGCACAAAAGGAAATCATCTCTTCATATGGAAAAGAATTTAGCAAACCTCGTCAATTCACAGCCAATGCCAAAGGAGCTCAAGAGGCTCACGAAGCTATTCGTCCAACAGATATGTCTGTAAGCTCTGTGAAAATTGACCGAGATCAGGCTCGATTGTATGAATTGATTTGGAAACGAACTATTGCTTCACAAATGAGTGATGCTGAGCTTGAACGAACACAAGCTAAAATAAAAGCAGATAAACATTCTGAGCAATTTGTTGCCAATGGAGAAATTATTAAGTTTGAAGGGTTCTTGAAGGTATATCTTGAAAGTTTTGATGATGATGAAGAGGAACAAGAGGGTATTTTACCTACGCTTTTTGTAGGTGAAAGTATGACTAATAAGAATATTACAGCCACAGAGCGTTTTACTCGCCCACCATTTCGTTATACAGAAGCTTCATTGGTTAAAAAATTAGAAGAATTGGGCATAGGGAGACCTTCGACCTATGCGCCTACTATTTCTACGATTCAAAACAGAGGTTATGTGGAACGAAGTAATATTGAGGGTGAAAATCGTCTGTATAATCAATTGATTTTGAGCAATAATCAAATAAAAGAAAAAACTTTGTCTGAAACTACAGGTACAGACAAAGGTAAGTTGATACCTACAGATATAGGTATGGTAGTGAATGATTTTTTGATGGCAAATTTTGATAATATAATGGATTATCATTTTACAGCAAAAGTCGAAGAATCGTTTGATGATATTGCTACAGGAAAAGAAAATTGGACAGATATGATGCGTAATTTTTATACGCATTTTCATCCTACAGTACTTGATGTAGAGAAAAATGCAGAACGTGAGACTGGAGAACGCTTTTTGGGTACAGACCCTACAACAGGTAAACCGATAAGTGTACGTTTGGGGCGTTTTGGAGCAATGGTACAAATAGGGTCAGTCGATGATGAAGAAAAACCTCGTTTTGCAAGCCTTCCTCAAGGATTTTCTATTGAGACCATTACATTTGAAGAAGCAATAAAGCTATTTGAACTTCCTAAAAAACTGGGTGTTTATCATGGAAAAGAAGTAGAGTCTAACGTAGGGAGGTATGGTCCCTATATTCGCTTTGGGGAAAGTTTTATTTCTATCGGAAAAGATAAAGATGTTTTTGCCATAACATTAGATGAGGCAAAACAATTTATAGACGAAAAACTTAGAGCTGAAGCACCAATAGCCATTTACCAAGGAAAAGAAGTAACCAAGGGGAAAGGAAGGTTTGGACCTTTTATCAAGTGGAATGACACATATATCAATGTGAATAAAAAATATGATTTTGATACACTTTCGCAAGCCGATGTTATAGAATTGATAGAAGAAAAACTCAAAAAAGAGTCGGAAAAAGTTGTAAAAGAATGGGTTAATGAAGATATTCGGATAGAAAAAGCTCGTTGGGGCAGATATCATCTTATAAAAGGAAAGACCAAAGTAGAACTTGGCAAAGAAACTGATATTGAATCTTTTACGTTAGAAGAAGCACAAAATTTACTTCTACCTAAAAAATCTACAACCAAAAGTACTTCAAAAAAAATATCAACAAAGAAAAAGGTGTCGACAAAAAAATAGTAAAAAATCACTCGTAAAGAGTGATTTTTTTATTAAAAAAATTCAGTAAAATAGAATGATATTATTTGGATTTTCAAACTATTGGCATTGATAATTAAAGTTTAACAAAAATAAAACATTTTAGATATAACTTTCTTGAATATAAAAAGTATTTTTGCACCCGAAATAGAAATTTGGGCTAATTATGACTGATATTATTGCATATATTCAATATTATTTAGATAAAATAGGGCTATACCCATCTTCGCTTGGCGAAATTTTTATATTTAATCTTCTGTTTTTACTTTTATTCATATTTAATTTTATATTTTTAGTTCTGAAATGGCATAAAAGAAGAAAAACAGCTAAAAGAAAATTATATTTGCGAAAAGAATATGCCGAACGAATAACGCAAATATTACTTACCAAGCGCGATTTGGACAAAACAGAAATGTCTGATTACTTAGCAATGAATGCAGTTGATGGAAATTATAAAGAATTATTAACCAATTTGTTACTTGAAATTCTTGATCAATATAAAGTTATAAATAGAAGTAATTATAAAATGCTTTTGGAACGATTAAAACTTAAAAAATATTGGGAAGATAAACTTCAATATGGTTCAAAGAAAATACGTGATAGAGCGCTTCGTAAAATAGGCGGTTTGAATATGGAAATTTCAGAATCTATTCTAATTCCTATTACGACAGTTAAAGATTCTATTTTGCGTAAAAGAGCTAGGAGTTTGTACTTATACATTAGTAAAAATAACCCGTTTAAGTTTTTTGATGAAGATTTTGATAGTCAGTTTTCACAATGGGATAGTATAGAAATTCATAGTATTTTGCAAAAAAAACCACGTAATACGATTCCTAATTTTATTCAATGGGTACAAGAACATAGTATTAGTGATGGGTTGAAATCATTTTTGGTATATGAAATAGCTCACTATCATCAAAAAGATTCTTTAGATAATTTGTTAAAAATGCTTGAAGGTAGTGAGGTAAAATTACGACAAAGTATTATTGATGCATTTGGGGTGTTTGGTTATCAGAAAGCGATCCCTGTATTATCTGCAATGTATAACACTCAACCTTCTTCTATACAGCAAGCTATTTTGAGAGCTTTTGGTAATTTTAAACGAGAAGATGAATTATCTTTTATACAAAATGCTATTGAAACAGCGCATGATATGGATACACGCTTACAAGGATTGGAATCTTTGTACAATTATGGAAAAAGAGGAAGAGAAATATTCTATTTTTTGAAAGAAAAAGCACAAAATGAACAAGAACTATTACCTTTTTTACATATTGAACATCCGTTGAACCAGAAAAAAAATTAAAATGACTTTTATTGATATTTTTGAAATATTTATAATTACATATTCAATAATAATTTTGCTAAACTATACGGTTTTAACTATATTGGCTTGGCATAATTTTTATGTTAGCAAACGAAAATATACTGATTTAGACCTTGTTACACTCAAAAATTCTCCATTGGCTCCTGGTATTTCTATTGTCGCCCCAGCATATAATGAAGAAAAAACGATAATTTCTAATGTAAACTCTCTACTATCACTTAATTATCCTAATTATGAAGTAGTTATTGTAAATGATGGGAGTAAGGACAAAACACTTGATTTGTTGATAGAAGAATACCAGTTGGAAGAAGTTCCTTATTCGTTTGTTATCAAAATTCCATCAAAACCTATCAAACGCATTTTCAAATCGACTAATCCGTTGTATAACAAATTGACTATCGTTGATAAGGAAAATGGAGGAACAAAAGCCGATGCAGTTAATGCTGGGATAAATATTTGTAAATATCCCTATTTACTCAATACTGATGTGGATTGTGTTCTTGCCAAAGACGCTTTGCTTATGATGATTTTGCCTGTTTTGAAATCATCTGTACGGGTAATTGGTATAGGAGCTACCCTGCGTATGCTTAATAATTGTGATATAGAAAATGGAGAAATAGTTCGAGTTCGTCCACCCAAGACTTTTTTCCCATTAGTACAAGAAGTGGAATATCTTCGTTCATATTTGGTTGGAAAGATGGGCTGGTCTGTAATCAATAGTATTCCCAATATTTCGGGAGGATTAGGCTTGTTTGATATTGAAATCTTAATCAATGCAGGAGGGTATGACCCAGAGTCGTTTGCAGAAGATATGGATATGACCACACGAATGGTAGCCTATATGCGAGATATAAATAGAGATTTTCGTATTATTCAAATACCTGACACATGTTGTTGGACAGAAGGACCTCCCAATTTTAAGATTATGCAAAAGCAACGTACTCGCTGGGCAAGAGGTCTGTTTCAGTTTTTTGTCGTTCATCGTAAATATTTGTTTAATCGTAGGTATGGACGACTTGGAATGATTACGATGCCTTATATGTTTTTTTGTGAATTTATTGCTCCTATTATCGAATTTGTAGGAATATTAGTTACGTTATATTTAGTTTTTGTTGTAGGAGTCAAATTTAATATACTTAGCTTTTTAGGTGTATTTTTTGCCATTTATATTTTTGGATTAACAATTTCGATTACTTCTATTTTGATGGATTTTCTAAAAAAACAACACTATAAAAGATTAAGAGAATATTTTAGACTTATAGGAATTACGCTGGTCGAAGTATTTTTATACCATCCTTTGATTGTCTTTTTTAGTTTGAGAGGATATTTTGATTTCCTTTCTAAAAAGAATTTTACTTGGGGAGAAATGACTCGACAAGGAGTAAACAAAAAAACACAAACTATTAAGATAGATAATTAACATATTTTACGAATGATTTTTTTAATAAGAAAATATAGTTTTACTTTCCTTTTATTTTGGGCAATGTCTTGGCAAGCAAGTGCACAAGAGGAAAAAATTGTTAGGCAGGTTTCACAGCATTTTTCTAAAAAAGAATATGATTCTGCCAAAAAATTATTGGACAAAGCATTGATAGAATCACCTAATGATGCAGATCTGTTGGCTCTTTTGGGTATATATTATTATCAAAAACAAATGTATGATAAAGCACGTTTTAATCTACTCAAATCTATCGAAATAAATCCTACCAACGAAGAAGCAAAACAAGTACTTACCAATATCGAAATTGCGACTAAGAACTATTCGAGTGCAATTTGTTACATCAATGAATTACTTGAAATAAGTCCTTATGACCCAGAGCTTTGGCGTAAAAAAATCGCAGTGTATCGAGAGCAAGGTAATGATATAGAGGCTCTGAGATTACTTAAACGTGTAAGAATTATTTATCCGCAAGATGAGCAATTTAAAAAAGATTATCTGTATTCACTACAAGAACTTTCTGTTCAAGAAAAGAAAAAAGGAAATATAGATCAAGCAGTCAAGATGGATGAAGAAACTATTAAAATCAATCCGAAAGATGAACAAGGATATGTAAGACTTATCAATAATTATCTGATGGCAGGTGATAGAGAAAAAGCACTTTTATATGTAAATCGAGGATTAGAAAATCTTCCTCATAACAAGAATTTGGTCAATCGAAAAATAGGCATTCTTACTGAAATGAATCGATATGTTGAGGCGGTTGATTTTATTCAAAAGGAAATGAAAAAAGGAAATGTTTCTTCTGAAATGGTACTTAACTATAATGATATTCTTAGTCAAGCTGCTCAATATCAAAATCAGAACGATCCTTATGTATTGTATGGCAAATTGTTTGAAAATAATCCTTTGAATAATGAAGCATTAGATTATCTTATAAGTAACTCTATATCAAAAGGTTATTATCAAGAAGCTTTGGTTTATATAGATAAAGGTATGCTACTTAAGGGACGCACCAAAGAACTTTTAGTTAAAAAATATTTGGTTTATAAGTTGCTTAATCGTGAAGGACAAGCTATAAATCTTTTAGAAGAATTGTACAAAGAATATCCTACTGATATAGACATTAAGAATGATTATTTGCAATATCGCTACCAAAGAGGAAAAGAATTGGCACAAGAGGCAATGTGTGATGAGGCAATCATTGATTTTGAATTTGTAGCTTATCAAAATGATAATGAATGGCAAGAAAATGCAATGAAATCATTATTTAATTGTTATTTTCAAAAGAAAAAATATGATAAAGCACTACAAATAGCAGAAGTTTTAGGGCAAAAATATCCGCAAGAAGGTGAAGTAAAAAAAGCAGCAATTTATCACGTTCAAGGAGAATATGAAAAGGCCCTTGCCATATACAATAAGTTGATTGAGACTCAAAAAAATGAAAAATTTGTTGATGGATATGAAGAAATAGCCATAGAATACATAAAACAACTGAATGCTGCAGGAAACACTATCAAAGCCTATGAACAATCTAAAAAATTAGTTGAATTAAAACCAACCAGTAATCAAGGGCTTAAATACCTTATCGTTGTGGCATCTACACTAAATAAATCTGACGAAGCTTTATCTTATATAAAAAAAGGAGCAGAATTGTATCCTCATGATTTGTTTTTTGTGATAAAACAAGCACAAGAATATACTAAAAATGATAATCCTGATAAAGCCATTACCTTTTTAGACCCTTATTTAGAAAAATATCCACATAATCAAGATTTGGTAAGAGCTTATTCAGAAGCTGTTCAAAAGCAAGCACAACACTTGAGTCGTCAAAATCAACTTGATTTGGCACAAGATTTACTTCGTAAGGCAACCAAATACGACCCAAAGAATAACGAATTAAACTATCAACATGGGCTTATTTTTGAAAAACAACATCAATACGATAGCGCATACGTATATCAACGCAAGTATCAACCTTCTGTTTTGGAGATATCAGAATTTAGAAAACAGCTTAACTGGCTAAAACACAAATTATATCGAAATGAAGCTCGCTTTATGTATCAACGAAATGATATCGACGATAAACGCATTCCTGGAATTTTTGAAGCATCTTATGTTCGTTATGCTAATAAAAATACATATACTCTTGGGCTAACAAGTTCTGGACGAACAGATAAGCGTGCTTATATGGTACAAGGCGAATGGGCGCATACGCTTTCCCCTAAGTGGTATTTTACAATAGGAGGTGGCGCTTCAGGACATTTTTTTCCTAAATATATAGGCAATATGACTATTTATAGAACTTTGCCACGTGATTGGGAAGCTGAACTCTCGGTTGGATATAAAGAACTCCGTTCTGTCGATGCGTCACAATTATTCCAATTACAAGTGGGAGCAACTAAGCATTTAGACAGATTTCGCTTGAATGCAAAATTGGTAGGAATTTCGTTAGCAAGCCAATTTTATTATAATACTTTGGGAAGAATACAATATAATTTGGACAACGAACGAACGTTCTTGGCTATCTACGGAGGCATAGGCTCTGCACCTGTTGATGAGATCTTAAATTATCAGTATTATAGTTCTTTTTCAACAACAAATGCTAATTTTGGAGGAATAGCACAATATATGCTTTCAGATATTATAACACTTGGTATATCAGGCACTTGGTACGAATATACCGATAGTATAGATAGGTCTAATTTGTATAATTTAAGTTTTTATTTGAATGTTTCGTTTTAGTATATTGATAATTAGTTTACTTGGATTTGGAATGTGCAATTCAAATGCGGAACAACCTACCCAAAAATCTATTTCACTCAAAGGTGAAGGTTACGTGATTTCTACAACCGAAAATCCATCTGATGAAGAAATAAAATGGGCTGAATATTTTTATAATCATTTGAAAAAGAGAACAAATGATAAAAATAAAATCCTTCTACAAAAAGAAAATCCAAAATATATAACGTTTGTTTTGCATCTTAATCCAAAAGCTACTTACGATTATTGCTTGAAAAAGGAAAGTAAAAATTGGAAACTAATAGTAAAAAATGAACAAATAATGATATGGGCTATCTATCAGATAATCAAGCGTATAAGTGAAGATAATACAACGTTAGTACAAGCTCCCGATTTGAACCCGTCTATTATTAGTTGGGATAAAGAATGTGTCAATTTCGATTTTTCGTATCGAGAACCTCATTTTTTGCCTAATCTGAACATAGATTATAATGCTATCAATGCTACAAATAACATTGAAATTGATTGGGGAATATGGGGACATAATCTTACTAAGATTATGAAAAATTCAACTAAAAATATTTTTGCTCAAATTGATGGAAAAACCAATACAAATCAGTTAGATTTTTCCTCTGACCAATTATTTGAAGAGGTAGAAAATTATATTATTGATAATTTTGGTACTGAAATACCAACCAAGTTTGTCATTATGCCTAGTGATAATACATTGGTTAGCACTTCTGCCAAAGGTGTAGAACTTGGAAACACTTCTGACAATGCAACTCCTTCGGTCAGTTATTTTATTGAACGTTTGGCAAAACGCTTCCCAAATCATACGTTTTTTGCTTCTAGTTATTTAACAACGAAAACACCTCCAAAAACAAAGCTACCTACCAATACAGGAGTTATTATAAGCACGATAGATTTACCCAAAGCCGTTACACTTGATATGGATAAAAATATAGCTTTTCGAGAAAATATACGAATGTGGAGACAGAAAGTAAAAGACGTTTATTTGTGGGATTATGTATCTAATTTTGATGATTATTTGTCTCCATTTCCAATACTGAAAGGATTTCAAAAACAACTACAAGTGTTTAAAAAAGAGGGGGTTACAGGTGTTTTTTTAAATGGAAGCGGATATGACTATACGTCTTTTCAAGATGTCCAAACCTTTGTACTCTCTTCTCTTTTGATTGATGAAACGCTTTCGGTAGATGATTTAGTTACCCGATTTTATAAACAGAAATATCCTATTTTTGGTGAGCAACTTGCTCAATATTATTTGTCGTTGGAAAACAAAGTACAGAAAAATGGAAAATCTTTAAATATTTATAGTAGTTTTAATACTGCTGTACAAACTTTTTTAGACATTGATTCATTTGTTAATTTTTATCAAGAATTGGAACAAATTATTCCAAAAACAAAAGACGAAGAGCGTGTTAATTTGAACAAAATGTATATTGCTCTGACTTTTACAAGATTGCAATTAGCTTATTATCAATCAGATAAAAAATATGGTTTTCTTGATTATAGCCAAAATAAAAATGTAGTGAAGCCTTATATTCAAAAGATGCTTAGAATACTCAAAGAACATTCAAAGTACAAAGAAATGGCAAATTATAAAGAAGACGAAGGCTCGCTTCAAAGCTATATATCTCAATGGGAAAATTTGCTTACAGAGAATAATTTTCAAAATTTCCTTTTGGGCGAAAAATTAGTTGCAAAAACTATGTTAGATGAAGATTATCAAGACCTTACAATTCTTACTGATGGTGTCGATGGTTTCCCTTACGAGTACCATAATGGCTGGATTCTCAATTCGATAGACCACCTAAATGTAAGTATTCCAATAGAAAAAGCCAAGAAAGGCAAAGAGCTATCATTAACTTTTTTAAAAAATGAAGTAAAACGTTTTTTTCTCCCAGAAAAAATCGAAATTTATAAAAATAACAAATTGTATAAAACGATAATTCCTTCATCACAACAAGTTGGTTTAGTTCATATTAACGAAAAAATAAACTTTACTGATGCAGAAAGTATCGAATTGAAGATTTATAGAAACATTTCTCAAAAACGTAATTTATTAGCAACTTCTGAAATACGATTATTGCCTTAAAATATTTTATTATGAATAAACAAATCATACTTATTCTTTTTGTGGGGTTGATATGTAGTTGTACGCAACAAAAAGAAACAAAAAAGCTCACATCAATTGAGTTTATAGACCCAAATCGACATTATTATCCTGTGGTACAAGGGGAAGAGTTTGAGATTATAATTCCTATCAAAAATACAGGAGACAATTTCTTAAAAATTACCGATATTCATACCTCTTGTGGTTGTGTGGTGGTTGATAAATCAGCTTATGTTCCACTAAAAGCAGGTGAAGAAAGGGAAATTAGAATCAAGAATGATAGTAAGAAAAATATTGGTTATGTTAAGCACTACGTAAAATTATACGGAAATATTCTTCCTGCAGGAGAAGCAGAAATTGTTTTCGATTATCATGTAGTTCCTGATGCTCTTTATACACCCGATTATGAGGAAATTTATAGTAAATCAAATAATTTTAAAAGAATAACTCATCGAAAAGGTTATTATATAGATAAAGATTCGATTGATTAGTTATTTTACTTTTCTGTTTTAAAAAAAGATTTCTTGAATTTTTCAGGAAATCTTTTTTTAGGTTTTTATCAACATTATAACGTTTGAGTGGTACGAAAATACTTTATAAAGTAAGTAAAACATTCATTTTTTGAAAAGAAAATCGTAACTTGCACGAAATATAAAATTTCATTGAGAGTTTTGTCATTTCCAAATTGAAATTAAGGCAATAACTTGATATATCAAAATATAATCTGTTGTAACTATGAAAAATCTACTTTTGTTATTTTCATTTTTCCTATGGCAATTTGCTAATGCCGATACAGGAATTTATGGTTCTTTTGTCATTGCCGATGTGGGGCAAGGAGGAGTAACCTATTATGATTGTCTGGGTAATACATCGAACCCAGACTTTGAAAATTTAGGCAACTTTAAGGCAGGAATGTCTCTTATGCTCAAAGGTGCTGAAATTAAAACTTGGAAGAATGGCTCAGGTAATATCACAGGGGCGTTTATGTACTATCGGGTGTATAAGGCAGGAGAAAGCCCCTTGCATTTTACAGAAATTCCACTCGCTTGGGTAGAAGATGGTACAGACGGAAATCCTACTAATCAGAAATGGGCAGAGACCAGTAAAAATATTAACTTATTATCGGGGTTGGGTATTGGAAGTTATGTTATAGAGGTGTATTTTAAAGCGACTACTAATGAAGGTGATAAATATGACTCGAATAATAGTGCCAATTACAAAGCAACTTTTGAGATAATCGAAGGGAAAACAATCTTAAATGGTAAGGTAACTGTTATCCCCGAAAAACCATCGCGTACTGAACCAGTAACTATTACTCTTGATGCTTCAGGTACGGCATTATCAACGGCAACACAAGTGTATTTGCACTCGGGAGTAGGCACCGATAAGCCTAACTCTTATGCATTTGATCATACGATTGGAAACTGGGGTGCTGATGATGGTATCGGTAAAATGACTTCGTTGGGTAATAACAAATGGCAGATTATTTTGTCTTCCATTGATGATTACTATAAATTAACTTCCGAAGATGATGCCTTTGCTCTTAATTTTCTTTTTCGAAGTGCTGATGGAACTCAAAAAGAAGATAACAATGGACAGAATTATCACTTAAACATTGATGCAGGAAACTATTTTTTGGTGCAAAAACCCAATGTTTCTCCATTTTTGACACAATCAGGGCAGACTTTTGAAATAAAAGCAGAAGCAAATCGTTCTGTAAATTGGATTTTAGAGGAGCTTAACGCCGATGGTTCAGTAAGAACGCCACATCTCAACACACAGAGTAATAAAAATTATGCGTATCATCATACCATTTCCGATACGGATATACTACACACCTACCGAATTACTGCTGATTTTTCAGGAGGAATTACAAAACAAAAAACATTTCAAATACAAGCCTATACGACTCCAATTACTCAAACAATGCCTACAGGAGCTAAGAAAGGAGTGAATTATAATTTCCCTAATATTGGCGAAGTAACTTTCGTATTGCATACACCAACACGTACGCAGTATAAGTATTATGATAGTAATAATTGTGTAGGAACTACTTCTACGGCTTCTACGGCACCTAAAAAAGTAATCCATTTGATAGGTGATTTTAATAATTGGCAAATATCTGATGCATTTTCGTTGAAGAAAGATGGTGATTACTGGTGGATAACCTTAGATACGGCTTCGCTTTCGCCTGTTCAGAACGAATATGTGTATCAGTATTTGGTTGATGGAGCAATTCGTATTGGTGACCCGTATGCTCATAAAGTCTCCGACCCTGACGACCAGTATATTTCGGCAAGCATTTATCCGAATCTTATTGCTTATCCGCAGGGAAAAACTACGGGACGGGCTTCGGTATTGGAACTCAATAAAGAAGTATATCATTGGCAAGTGCCTACTTTTGTCCGTACCAAAGAACGCAATGAACTAAATGTGTATGAGTTACATTTTCGGGACTTTACTCCTGAGGGAACTTATAAAGCTGCTATTGCAAAGTTAGATTACCTCAAAGACTTAGGAATTACGTGTATTCACGTGATGCCAGTTTCTGAATTTGAAGGGAATGATAGCTGGGGATACAATCCGAATTACTATTTTGCGGCGGATAAAGCCTACGGAACTGAAAACGATTTGAAAGAATTTATTGACCAGGCGCACAAACGAGGCATTGCCGTAGTGAATGACTTGGTGCTTAACCACGCCTTTTACAGCAATCCTAATGCGATGCTGTACTGGGACAAACAGCACAATCGCCCTGCGGCAGATAATCCTTGGTTTAATGCCGAGCATAAAGGAGTGTATGACCAAGCGGGACATTGGGGCGCTGATTGGAATCACGCCAGCGAACACACTCGCCAGATGGTCGATGATATTATCCACTATTGGATGGATGAGTTTAAGTTTGATGGCTTTCGTTTTGACTTTACCAAAGGCTTTACTCAGAAAAACCCCAATCCGTCTGACCCTTGGGCGAGTAATTACGATAATTGCCGAATTGAAATCCTCAAGAATATGGCACAAATGGTTTGGAAAAACACAGCTGGGGTGGGCAAAGCTCCGTATGTCATTTTTGAACATTTGGCGAATGATAGCGAAGACAAAGCATTAGCCGATAGCGGCATACTGATGTGGTCAGGGGCAGGTCCTCAAAACTCGTACATGGAGATGGCTATGGGGTATCATCAGTTGAGTTTTATGGGAAGTGTATATAGTTCGCGTGGGTTTGCCAATGCCAACTATATGAGTTATATAGAAAGCCACGATGAGGAGCGTATCGGGTACAAAGTGAAAATGTGGGGAAAAGACAAACCTACCGACCCCGATGCATATGCTAACTATTTTAGTAATCGGACAAAACTCGCAGCGGCTTTCAATATGCTACTTCCTGGCCCGCGTATGGTATGGCAGTTTGGCGAATTGGGATACGATATATCAATAGATGAAAACGGACGTACTGGACGCAAACCCAATGCTTGGAACTTGAACTATCACACCCAAGAAGAGCGTCAAGAAATCTATCGATTGTATGCACTAATGTTTCGGTTGCGCAACACTTATAATTTGTATGAAGATGTCGATTATCGCAACATAGGAAGTACCACCGAATGGCAACGCACTTTTTCCTTGAAAGATACCACTCGAAACATACAAGTAATAGCAGTAGGCAATTTTGATACCACCAATACACATCAGGTAGTGCCTGATTATTCCCAAGTAGGAATGTGGTTCAAGTATAATGGCGACCCTACTATTGACGGAATGCCTTTTGTTGTTTCAACAACTGCTGACTCATATACGCTACCGGTAACTGACCCCGTGTATATTTTGACTAATGCCGATATGATTGCCCCTAAAATTAGCCCGAAAACCATAGAAATTTCAACAGAATATACAAATGGATATATGATTTCGGATACTTCATATGACTTTCAGCAAGAAACTTTTTCAAATATCTCGGCTACTCCCGCCCAAGGATTCGCTTCGGATAATAGCGACAAAGTACATCTGTATGTAGTTTCTATAAATGGAACAGCGGTAACTGAAACTTTCACCCTGAACGGACAAACCGTTACAGGGATACGCACATTAAAACAACAGAAACTACCTTTGGGTGAGAACAAAATACGCTGGGTCGCAATGGATAATTTCTCAAATCGGGCAGAGACAACACAAACTATCAAGGTGATTTTAGTTCCTGATGCACGAGTTAGTGCTGTTACGCCTCGCATATGTCCGTCTGCTACTGCTACTTTTGAAATTTCGGGAACACCTGCCTCAAAAGTAACCTACACACTCAACGGAATTGCTGATATGAAAACGCTTTCTTCCGAAGGAAAAGTCATTGTTTCGGTAGCTGCTACCACAAGGCAAGAGTTGATACTTACAGGTATTTCGCATCCGTTGGCAACTCAACAACAGCGATTGCTAACACGCTCGGCAGTTATTGAGGTTATTTCGGTTGATGCCCCGACTATCTCGGTAGATAATCAGTGTGGGAAAACGATACTGACCGCTTCAAACTATACAGGAGCGTTAAAGTGGAGTACAGGCGAGACTACCGCGACCATCGAAGTAACACAGAGTGGAAACTATTCCGTAAGTCAAAAGATAGGCAATTGCGAAAGTACACCAGCTACGCAATTGGTAACAATACAATCTGTTCCGATAGCCCCGACTATTTCGGTAGATAATCAGTGCGGGAAAACGCTACTGACCGCTTCAAACTATACGGGAGCGTTAAAGTGGAGTACAGGCGAGACTACCGCGACCATTGAAGTAAGGCAGGGAGGAACATATTCCGTAAGTCAAAAGATAGGCGATTGCGAAAGTGCGCCAGCTACGCAATTGGTAACAATACAATCTGTTCCGATAGCTCCGACTGTTTCGGTAGATAATCAATTTGGGAAAACGATACTGACCGCTACAAACTATACGGGAGCGTTAAAGTGGAGTACAGGCGAGACTACTGCGACCATCGAAGTAACGCAAAACGGAACATATTCTGTAAGTCAAAAGATAGGCGATTGCGAAAGCCCCGAAGCAAGTGAGCAGATTTTCATAAAGGAAAAAGAAAACACTACGAACAATGAACTTGTTTTTTATAACGCAATTTCTGCCAATGGCGATGGAGTGAATGACATACTCCAAATACAAGGTGTTGAAAACTATCCGAACAATACGATTAAGATATTCAATGAGCTGGGACAATTGGTATTCCAAATGCAAGGGTATAACAACCGTGATAAAGTTTTCCGCGGATATGCCAATGTGGGCAGTGGAGGTAGACTTCCCTCGCATACCTATTTTTATGTTTTTGAGTATATAGACCAACAAGGGAATATACAACGGAAAATGCACTGGTTATATCTTAAATAAAATGAGTTGTTAGCCAATGAAGTTCATAAATTTATTTTTCACTTAGCAAAAACTAATCAGAAAAAGAGGAGATAGGAAGTTTATATAATTGGTTTTGTTCTATTTTATTAAAACAATAATGTGTATAGAATTGACACGCGGTGTTTTGATTGAAATTATTATCAAAAATTTTGTGCGTGGTCAAAAATGTAGGTGCTTTGTTCTTAATTTCAAAATAATTTTGTATCTTCACGGCGTCAATTGCTAATTAGCAAAAATTTATAATAGGGTTCAGTAGCACAAAAAAGTGTAAAACCAGTTGGTTTGATAAAGTTTTGCCCGCATGAAAGTGTAAAACCAATCGGTTTGATAGAGTTTTGCCCCCATGAAAGTGTAAAACCAATCGGTTTGATGAAGTTTTGCCCCCATGAAAGTGTAAAACCAATCGGTTTGATGAAGTTTTGCCCACATGAAAGTATAAAACCAATCGGTTTGATAGAGTTTTGCCCGCATGAAAGTGCAAAACCAATCGGTTTGATAAAGTTTTGCCCCCATGAAAGTGTAAAACCAATCAGTTTGATACAATTTTGCCCCCCAGAAAAAGAATTTATATTAAGAAATATACAAACAAAAGGAATAATAACAATCAAAAATTAAAATGTATGATTAAGAAATATGACCTCAGAAAGGTTCGCCTAATGGAATTTGCCCAAGTAATGGCGAATATCAAGAGTTTTTTAGAAAAAGAAAACCTTGCTGACTTAGAGCTTGAAACCCTCAAGGCGGAGTTTGACAAGAGTTTTAATGCCTTTGAAGAATCGCTAAAACCCTTGCGGAAGAGCGAACACACTGAGAAACTCATCGAATTAGATAACAAGCGCGATATTCTTCTGGTAGGATATATTAGTCATTGTAAGGTATTTACCAATTTTCCTGTAAAAGAAAAAGCCGAAGCAGCGAAGAAATTGGTGTTAATCAACGAAAAATATGGCAAATCGCCCCAAAAGCAATCGTTCCGTGAAGAAACGGCTATTATTCGCAATCTGTTAGACGACTTAGCTCCTTCTGAAATTAAAGCAATGGTAACGCTTATCGGAGCTCAGAAGTGGATAGAACACTTAGCAGAAGCGAATGAAGCCTTTGCGACCCTCCACACTGACCGCACCCAAGAGCAGGGAGCTGTTGAGGTAGGCAAAACCAAAGTAACCCGTAGCGAAATGCAAGCTACTTTCTCAAAACTCGTTACCCTGATTAACGGATTAGTAGTTGTCAAAGGGGTAAGTGCATACCAAAATTTGGTAAATTCAATCAATCAAGAGATTAAGCGAGTACAATAATGTAAGGATAAGGCACATTTTATTTACATATTGAAATATGCCTTATCTGTGTAGTAAAGTTATTTTCAATTTATTAAATAATAAAAGAATGAAGCAATTAGCTATTTTATGTTGTCTTATAGTAGGACAATCGTACGCACAGCACGTGCAGTCCTCGCCCGATGGAAATATGAAGGTTTCCTTTGGGCTGAATCAGTCGGGCAAACCTTTCTATAAGGTTTCGTACAAGAATCAAGAGGTCATCAAAGAGAGTTTTATGGGGTTAGAACTCAAAAATACCATTGACCTTATCGCTGATTTTGAGGTAGTAAAGGAAAACAAATCCTCGTTTGACGAAACGTGGAAACCCGTATGGGGCGAGGAGAGCGAAATTCGTAATCATTACAACGAACTCCTCGTATCGCTTCGACAAAAAACCTCCGATAGGCTGATGAATATCCGTTTTAGGGTGTATAATGACGGAGTGGGCTTCCGTTATGAGTTCCCACAGCAGAAGCATCTGACCTATTTCACTGTGGTGGAAGAATGGACGGAGTTCGCAATGACGGGTGACCATACCGCTTGGTGGATAGTCGGCGATTATGACACCCAAGAGTACGATTATACCGAGTCGCGATTGTCTGAAATCCGCTTACTAAACCAAGGAGCCATCAATGACAATGCCTCACAAACGCCCTTCTCTCGCACAGGCGTACAAACCTCGCTGATGATGAAAACTGACAGCGGATTGTACATCAACCTGCACGAAGCAGCACTGAAAGACTATTCGTGTATGCACCTGAACCTGAATGACTCGAACTTCGTATTCCAATCGCACTTAACTCCCGATGCTACAGGCGATAAAGCACACTTACAAGCTCCTTGTCACACGCCTTGGCGTACTATTATGGTAAGCGATGACGCTCGTAACATTTTGGCTTCAAGATTGATACTAAATCTGAACGACCCGTGTGCCTATGAAGACACTTCGTGGATAAAACCCGTGAAATATATCGGCGTTTGGTGGGAAATGATTTCAGGAAAATCCTCGTGGGCATACACCGATGAGCTGCCGTCCATTCAGCTTGACAAAGTAGATTATTCCAAACTAAAAACAAACGGCAGACACGCAGCAAACAACGAAAATGTACGCAAATACATTGATTTTGCAGCCAAACACGGCTTTGACCAAGTATTAGTAGAAGGTTGGAATGTAGGTTGGGAAGATTGGTTTGGGCATTCCAAAGATTATGTATTCGATTTTGTAACGCCTTACCCCGATTTTGATATCAAAGCACTCAATGAATATGCCCATTCCAAAGGTGTAAAACTGATGATGCACCACGAAACTTCTTCTTCTGTAAGAAATTACGAGCGTCATATGGAAAAAGCCTACCAACTGATGAACGATTATGGCTATAATGCCGTAAAAAGCGGTTATGTGGGCAATATCGTGCCACGCGGAGAGCATCATTACGGGCAATGGTTAGTAAATCATTATTTGTATGCCGTAACGGAGGCTGCCAAGCATAAAATAATGGTCAATGCACACGAAGCGGTGCGTCCTACGGGGCTTTGTCGCACGTATCCGAACCTCATCGGCAACGAATCGGCTCGTGGGACGGAGTTTGAATCCTTCGGAGGGAACAAACCTTTCCACACCACCGTATTGCCATTCACCCGTTTGCAAGGAGGACCAATGGACTACACGCCGGGGATTTTCGAAACCCAAGTATGGAACGTAAACCCCGACAACAGAAGCTACGCTCGTAGTACGCTGGCAAAACAATTGGGATTGTATCTGACAATGTACAGTCCGCTACAAATGGCAGCCGACTTGCCCGAGAATTATAACAAATATTTGGACGCATTCCAGTTCATCAAAGACGTGCCAGTGGATTGGCAAAAGAGCATCTATCTAGAAGCCGAGCCCGGCAGATATATTACCGTAGCCAGAAAGGACAAACATAGCAACGATTGGTACATCGGTTGCACCGCCAACGAAAACGGACATACATCGCATCTGAAACTTAACTTTTTAGACAAGAATAAGAAGTACGAAGCGACCATTTATGCCGATGCCAAAAACGCACACTACAAAAACAACCCGAAAGCATACACCATCACCAAGAAAAAGGTAGATGCCAACACTTCGCTAACCATCGTAGCCAAAGAAGGCGGCGGATACGCAGTGAGCATCAAAGAAGTGAAGTAGGGGGGAAAGTACCCAATAAAAAAGCTGACTTTTTGGAGTCAGCTTTTTTGTATATTTCTTTAATGAGAAAATTAGACTTCACGTTCCATATTCCATTTTTCGAGATATTCGGCAACGCGTTGTACGAACATTCCTCCCAAAGCTCCATTAACTACTCGATGGTCGTAACTATGCGAAAGAATGAGTTTGTAACGAATACCCAATACATCTCCTTCGGGAGTTTCAATAACAGCAGGTACTTTCTGAATAGCTCCAATCGCCAGAATCCCGACTTCGGGTTGGTTTATTATCGGAGTTCCAAATATATTTCCAAACGAACCGATATTGGTAACAGTATAGGTGCCTCCTTTTATCTCATCAGGTTTAAGTTTGTTTTCGCGTGCTCGTTTTGCTAAGTCATTCACACTTTTGGCAAGTCCCAATAGGCTTAATTGGTCAGCATTCTTTATAACAGGGACAATCAGGTCTCCGTTAGGCAATGCTGTTGCCATTCCTATATTGATATGTTTCTTCTTGAAAATGCGCTCACCATCAGTCGAAACGTTCATCATTGGGAAATCTCTAAGCGCTTTGGCCACCGCTTCAATGAATATTGGAGTGAAAGTAAATTTTTCTCCTTCGCGCGTTTCAAATTGTTTTTTAACTTTGTTTCGCCAGTTCCAAATACGTGTTACATCAACTTCTGTAAAACTCTGTACGTGAGCAGAGATACGTTTGCTATCTACCATATATTTGGAAATAAGTTTTCCCATACGAGTCATTTCTATAACCTCTACATCGTCTATTTGTGAAGGTGTATAAGTAGGAGCTGGTTTTTCTTCGGGCTTGCTTTCCGTTGGTGTTTTGATATGAAGTTCCTTAGGCTCTTCAGCAAAAATAGGTGTAGTCTTTTCTTCCTTAACCATTTCTTGGAAGTTTCCTTCTGGGAAGATAATTTCTTTATTTACAATAGGTTGTTCGCTGTTTAGAGAAACCTCTTCGTTGGTAGCTCTCGAAGACTGCACAGACTCTTGATTTGTAGTTGGCTCAGTTTCTTGGTAGAAATTCTGTTGTTGTATATTGGGTTCAGCTTCTTGATTTGTCGTAACTGGCTCAGTTTCTTGGTAGGAATTCTGTTGTTGTATATTGGGTTCAGCTTCTTGATTTATTGTAGCTGGTTCAGGTTCTTGGTAGAATTTCTGTTGTTGTATATCGGATTCAGCTTCTTGATTTATTGTAGCTATCTCAGGTTCTTGAACAGAAATATTTTCTTCTGTTTGAGACTCGTTAGTAGCGATTTGTTGATAAGTAGGTTGTGTTTCGGGTTGTTCCCAAGTCTGCTGTTTTTCTTCTTTGAAATGAGTTTCTATTTTTGGAGAAATTTTATTACGTTGCTCTACATAAGATAGAATATCATGCTTTGTAACACGTCCTTCTAAACCGCTTCCTTGTATTTGTTCAAGTTCTTGAATTGAAATATTTTCTTGTTGAGCGATAGTTCTTACCAAAGGCGAATAAAAACGTTCTCCATTGGAAGAGCTAATAGGCTGTTGTGATGTAATATTTTGTATTTCTTTTTCAATTACGGAACTTTCAATGGATTCTTGATTTTTTGTCAAAGTAGTCTGAATTGTAACAGGTTGTTCAAAGTTTTCTGTTGAAGGTTGTATAGTTTCTGTAAGGTTTTGATTTTCATTTATGGTATTTGGCTCTGTTTCAATAATAGCCATAACTTGCCCTACCTGAACTACATCATCTTTTTTAAATAAAATGTCGGTAATTATTCCCGAAACCTCGCATGGAATTTCAGAATCGACTTTATCTGTAGCTACTTCTACTAATACATCATCAGCTTCAATGGTATCGCCTACTCCTTTAAGCCAAGAAGTTATAGTTGCTTCTGCAACGCTTTCCCCCATATGGGGCAATTTGAATTCGTATTTTGCCATTTTTTAGAAATTTAATTAAAAAAGAACCTCCCAAAGGTAAAGTTTTATTTGCAGATAAACGAATAAAAGCAAAGGAAAATTTATTTAAAATTTGTAATTTATTTATTTTCAGTTATTTATATGTTTTTGTTTTTTGAAAAAAACTATTGACTTAATGATTTTTCAAATGGAATACGATGTAAAATACTTCTTCCAAGAGTAACTTCATCGGCATATTCAAGTTCGTCTCCGACCGAAATACCTCGGGCTATGGTCGAAATAGTAACCTCATAATTTTGTAATTGTTTGAAAATGTAAAAGTTAGTCGTATCTCCTTCCATTGTATTACTCAGAGCAAAAATAATTTCTTTAATGTCTTCGTTTTTAACTTTTTCAACTAATGAATTGATATGTAGATTATTAGGTCCAATACCTTCCATAGGAGAAATTTTCCCACCCAATACATGATACACTCCTTTGAATTGTCCGGTTTGTTCAATAGCCATCACATCGCGAATGTCTTCAACAACGCAAATAACAGAGGTATTTCGGTTGTGATTGGAACAAATTTCACAAATTTCAGTATCCGAAATGTTATGACAATGTTTGCAATGCTTAACATCATAACGAAGTTCAAGTAAAGACTTCGTTAGATTTTGAGTTTGTGTTTCGGGTTGTTTGAGCAAATGCAAAGCTAATCGCAAAGCAGTTCGCTTGCCTATACCTGGAAGCTGTGATATTTCATATACAGCATTTTCTAATAATTTGGAAGAAAAATTCAAAAGAAAAACATTTTTATACAAATCAAGAAGGTTTTTTACCTTCTTGATTTTAATTATTTACTATATTATTGTCGTAATTCTGCTCCAGTTTTTGCTGAAAATTGTTCTTGTAAATTCGCTATTATTTTATCAATTTGTTTATCGGTAAGTGTTTTTGAATCATCTTGAATAGTAAAACTCATTGCATAGCTTTTCTTTCCTTTAGGCAGGTGATTTCCTTGATAAACATCAAAGAGAGAAACATTTTTGAGTAATTTTTTTTCTGTTTCAAAAGCAATTTGATATAACTCTTTGAATGAGATTTTCTCATCAATAAGCAGAGCCAAATCGCGCCGAACAGCAGGATATTTGGGTATTTCTTTCAAAATAATATTTGAAGTAATATTTTTTAAAACAATATCCCAATGAATATCAGCGAAAATAACTTCTTGTTTGATGTCAAAATATTTCAATATTGATTTTTTGACAACCCCCAAGTCAGCTAATTTTTGATTATTTATCCAAAAAGAAATTCCTTCTTGAAGAGCTTTATTATCAGTAGGTTTTTCTTGAAGATTGATAAAACCTAATCGTTCAAAAATAGATGTAACGTATCCTTTGAGAAGGAAGAAATCGGTTTTTTGCGTAGGTATATTCCACGTTTCAGTAGACTTATTTCCTGTTACAAAAAGACATAAATGTTTCTTTTCAAAATAATTACCTTCTTGTTGGTAATAACTTTTTCCAAATTCAAATAATTGTAAATCAGTTCGTTTTCTATTCAAATTATACTCTAAAGCCTCTAATCCTGAGAATAGTAAAGTTTGTCGCATAACAGCCAAGTCATTACTTAGCGGATTGAGTATTTTCACATTATTTTCCTGTACGATGTGCTCAGACAAATTTGCATATTCTACATTGGTAAGGCTATTGCTCATTATTTCGAAAAAACCTTGCGCTGTTAACTGTTGAGCAATAATATTTTGTACGTTAAAGTCATCTAACTTGGAAGAATGTGCCATTGTCGCATTGACTTTTGTTGAAAAATTGATATTATTGTATCCGTAGATGCGTAGAATTTCTTCAATAACATCAACTTCTCTTTGAACATCAACCCGATAAGAAGGTATTGTAAGTCCTAATCCACGTTCAGTAGAGCTATTTATTTGAATATCAAGAGAGCGCAAGATAGATTTTATTGTATTCTGTGGAATATGTTGTCCAATGAGTTTATCTACTTTGTCAAAAGTTAGAAAAACTTGAAAATCTTCTTGTTTTTTAGGGTAAAAATCAATTACTTCTGACGAAATTTCGCCTCCTGCAATCTTTTTAATCATAGCAGCGGCACGTAGCAATACATATTTGCAATTATTGATGTCGATGCCTCGTTCAAAACGGAATGAAGCATCGGTGTTAATACCTTGTCGCTTGGCTGTTTTGCGTATAGCAACCGGATTAAAATATGCACTTTCTAAGAAAATATGTGTTGTATTTTCAGTTATTCCAGAGTTAATTCCACCTAATACACCTGCGATACAAATTGGTTTTTGGCTATCACAGATTAGAATATCATCAGAATGTAATGTACGCTCAACATCGTCTAAGGTTTTAAATTTTTGTCCTTCGGTTGCCGTTTTCACAATAATTTTTTTATCTGAAATACGCAAAGCGTCAAAAGCGTGCAATGGTTGCCCAAATTCGTGAAGTACGTAATTGGTAATATCTATCACATTGTTTTTTGGAGTAAGACCAATAGCTCTGAGTCTATTTTGTAACCAAGTGGGCGAAGGAGCTATTTTAACATTAGAAATAGTAACTCCACAATAACGAGGAATTAGCTCTTTATTTTCTACCTGAACATCAATTTTTAAAGTACGATTGTCGATAAAAAAATCATTGACAGAAGGAGTCATAACTTCTTTATTTATTTCTTGTTGCAGTAGTCCTGCTCGCAAATCGCGTGCTACTCCGAAATGACTCATAGCATCGGCACGATTGGGAGTAAGCCCTATCTCGAAAACTTCATCAGTTTCAACGTTAAAAACTTTGCTACACGGAGTTCCAGCTTCAAGCGACTGGTCAAGAATCATAATTCCTTCGTGGCTTGAACCTAAACCAAGTTCGTCTTCGGCACAAATCATTCCGAAGCTTTCTTCGCCTCGTATTTTACCTTTTTTTATCTGCCAAGGTTTACCTTCTGAATCGAATAAAGTAGTACCAATAGTTGCAACAGGAACTTTTTGTCCTTTGGCAACATTGGGAGCTCCACAGACAATTTGAACAATATTTCCATTGCCTAAATCAACTTTGGTAACACTTAGTTTATCGGCGTTAGGATGTTTTTCGCATTCGAGTACGTGTCCAACAACGATGCCTTTAAGACCGCCACGCACACTTTCAAAAGTTTCAATTCCTTCGACTTCTAAGCCTAAATCAGTTAGAATTTCACCTACTTTTTCGGCAGGAAGGTCTAATTTGATAAAATCTTTAATCCAATTATATGAAATTTTCATATTTGTTTAATAAAAGGGGTTTTTAATAAAAAGAGTTGTATTTAAAAATAAAATATTAGGATACTTATGCTTTTTTTACAAATTCTGATTTGAGAGCCATTGCACCAAAGCCATCTATTTTGCAATCAATATTGTGGTCACTATCAAAATTTAGTCGAATATTTTTAACTTTTGTACCTGCTTTTACAGGTTTAGAAGCTCCTTTTACGGGCAAATCTTTGATAACAACAACCGAATCACCGTTTTGTAGTTCATTTCCGTTGGCGTCAACTATTTTGTTTGTTTGGCTTTCTTGTACTTCTTGGGGATTCCATTCGTAAAAGCATTGAGAACAAACCATAAGGTTTCCATTTTCGTAAGTGTATTCAGAGTTACACTTCGGGCAAAGTATGGTATCAGTCATTTTTTTGAAATTTTTGGGCAAAGATACAAAAATGATACGGATTATTAAAAATAAGTAATTTTTCTTTTCAAGAAATTGAAAAAAGATAATTTAAAAATCGGTCTCATCATCTTGAATATCTGTATTATTTGTATCGAACCAATCATCAAGGTCTCGTCTGTCTTTTTTGGTAGGGCGTCCTTCTCCTTTTTTTCGATAATAATCTTGCGAGAGCCTCATAAGTTCTACGTGTTTGAAAGCTTCTTCGGGAGTGTTGTCTATTCGATACAAATTGACCGATTTGGCTCCTACACGCGAAGTAGGAATAGCGATAATTGTAATTTCGTAGTTGATTTGGTCTTTGCGAATAGTAATCTGGTCTTGGACAAAAATTTCGCGTGAAGGTTTTGCTTCATTACCATTTATTTTGACATGTCCTTTTTTGCAGGCTTCCGTAGCGATATTTCGGGTTTTATAAAAACGAATACACCACAAATATTTGTCAATTCTCATAACTTTTTTAATTCTTCTTCAAATCAGTGTGCAAATCTACGAGAAATTTTGTAACTTGCACCGCTTTTAATTTAAAAAAGAATACACAATGATACGAACTAATATTTTTTTGTTAGCAATGCTCTTGGTAGTATTATTTTCTTGTAAAAAAAATGATTCAGCAACAATAACACTTCGTGAATATTCAGAAGTTGCGGTGGAGAATGATGTAGAAATTCAATCTTATTTGAAAACACATTTTTATACATTTAATAATACAGATGGAACGATAATGTTAGACACTATATCGGGTACAAATGCAGGAAAAACATCTCTTTTTGACCAAGTGAAAAAGAAAGTAATCAAAATTAGAGATATTCACAGCAATTATGTAAATCATACAATGTATTATTTGGTTGTCCGTGAAGGAAGTGGGACAAAAGCAACTGTGGCAGATTCTTCATTTGTTACTTATAAAGGACAAACGCTCAAAGGAGTCGTTTTTGACCAAAGTAGAAGTATAGCTCAAAGTAATTGGTTGGATTTGTTAGGCAATGGAACACAAGTTAATGCAGGTGTTGTTGTTGGGTTTAGAGAAGGTGTATCGTTATTAAAAGCTTCTGCAAAGTCTGTAACCGAAGAATCTGGTGGAATGCTTAAACTTCCCGATGATTATGGTGTAGGTCTTTTCTTTTTACCTTCGGGAATTGCATATTTTTCGGGTTCAGGAAATATTCCAGCATATAGTCCTCTTATATTTCAAATAAATCTTATTTCTACAAAAAATGCAGATCACGATGCAGATGGTATTCCTTCTATCAAAGAAATAGAATATAATGAAATAGATGGAACTATTGCATATCCCGATTGTAATGGAAATGGTATTTCAGATTATGTAGATGCTAAAAAATGCAATTAAAAAGTAAAATTTAGTCAATGGATTATGAAAAAAATTCTGATATTTCTGTCAGGAATATTCTTATGGAATTGCGATGCTCCACAGAAAAAAATGATAAATTTAGAAGAAGAAATGGATAATCCATATACTCCCGTTCCTTATGTAAAGTTACAGCATCCTGAATGGTCAAAGAATGCGACTATTTATCAAATTAATACAAGGCAATTCACAGAAGAAGGAACATTTGCAGCAGCTTAGAAACAGTTTCCGCGTCTTAAAAGAACTCGGTGTTGATATTCTTTGGCTTATGCCAATTAATACCATAGGCGAAAAAAATAGAAAAGGAACGCTCGGAAGTCCGTATTCAGTGAAAGATTATTACGGAGTTAATCCTGAATTTGGGATGTTGGAGGATTTAAAATCATTTGTAACTCAAGCACATAAGCTAGGAATGTATGTGATTTTGGATTGGGTAGCGAATCATACTTCGTGGGATAATGAGCTTACTGAGAAGCATTGATTTTTTTTAACGCTAAATTTCTAATGCCGTTTTGCGATACAGAAACTATACCTGATAAAAAGCCATTATTTATTAATTGTTTAAGGGTATTTAATTAAATGGATAGGTCAGTAAAATAAAACATAATAGGAGTTAGATAGTTTTATTTATTATTTTTTTATTCTAAAAAGGATATATAAATATTTTTTAAAGGTTGCTTTGTAATGTTTTTTTATTTTTAAGTTTGCTAAATAGATTAAGTTTTTAAATGTTTAATAAATAGCTTCTAACTCCTTATATATTATTGTATATTTTTTACACTTTTTTAGTTGATAGATAAATTTTTTGTATAATATAGTAATTATAAACTTTATACAGGATGAAATTGTTAAAAAATAACGAAAAAAGAGCTAAAAATGTAATTTTAGTATTTAAAATAATTATTGGATATTTTTTTGTTATGCCTTTTTTGAACTATTATGAATATAATTCAATAAAAAGAATAGCTCAAGGAGAAGAATTTTTAGAGGAAAGTAAATTAATTTTTGAAATTATAGATTATTCTACATTAATTATTAGTTTTATACTAACATTAATTTGTGCTATATTTTTTATTCTATGGTTTCGTAGAGCGTATTATAATTTATCTCAATTAGTTTTGAATGTATCTTATTCTGATGGTTGGGCTGCAGGAGCTTGGTTTGTTCCTATTGTGAATCTTTTTCGTCCATATAAGATAATGAAAGAGCTTTATGAGAAAACAGAAAGCCTATTTATTAAGAAAAATATCAAATTTGAATCTGATTTTAAATCAAATTCAGTATTAATATGGTGGATTTTTTGGATAGCATCATATATTACTGGAAATATAGTCTATCATTTTGAAAAATCAGATAATTATTCTATTGAAGATTTACAAAATATTCCTATTTTTTATACAATTGAAAATGTATTTACAATAATAGCAGCTGTTTTTGCTATAAAAGTAATCAAAAACTATGCTTTATCAGAACCTTTATTACATAAGATAGAAGGAGATGAGAAAGATATTGTATAAGGATTATTTTGTAATTCTAAATTTATAAATTCAAAGAGATTATTTTTATAATTTGCTTTGATTTTATTATGACAAATAATTCTTTGATATTTTGATAATAAAAAAATAAAAACGAATAATATTATGAAAAAGATAGTATTTTCTTTATTAGGATTAATATTATATGGTTGTAATAATCCTATTGAGAAAAATAATCAAAATTCTGATATGATAGATGATGTATATACTCCTGTTCCTTATGTAAAGTTACAGCATCCTGAATGGTCAAAGAATGCGACTATTTATCAAATTAACACAAGGCAATTTACAGAAGAAGGAACATTTGCATCAGCACAGAAACAGCTTCCGCGTCTTAAAGAACTCGGTGTTGATATTCTTTGGCTTATGCCAATTAATACCATAGGCGAAAAGAATAAAAAAGGAACACTTGGAAGTCCGTATTCAGTAAAAGATTATTACGGAGTGAATCCCGAATTTGGTACTTTGGAAGATTTGAAAGCCTTTGTAAAGGAAGCACATCAGCAGGGAATGTACGTAATTTTGGATTGGGTTGCCAATCATACAGCTTGGGATAACGAGCTTACTGTGAAGCACCCTGAGTGGTATCAAAGAGATTATAAGGGTGATTTTCGCCCTACACCTTGGTGGGATTGGTCAGATATAATCAATTTGGATTACAATAATTCCGAATTGAGAAAATATATGACCGAAGCTATGAAGTATTGGGTAAAAGAAGCCGATATAGATGGTTATAGATGTGATGTAGCGGGATTTGTACCTGTTGATTTTTGGAATAATGTCCGAAAAGAATTGGATGCTATCAAACCTGTATTTATGCTTGCCGAGTGGGAATCGAGGGATTTACACGCAGAAGCCTTTGATATGACCTATGCTTGGACTTGGTATGATGCAGTACATAAAATTTGCCAAAAACAAGCCGATGTAAATCAGCTATATATTTACTATTCGTGGAATGAAAGTGCTTTTCCAGAAAATAGTATGCGGATGACTTTCGTTTCTAATCACGATAAGAACGCTTGGGAAGGAACGATGTACGAAGCCTTTGGCGAAGGCTTAAAAAATGCCATTACTCTTTCAGTAATAGGGGAAGGAATGCCTCTGATATATAATGGGCAAGAAGCTGGAAATACAAAGCGATTACAATTCTTTGAAAAAGACCCAATCGTATGGAAAGAAGATGAAATAGGTATGCTTTACAAACGCCTTTTTGACCTGCAAAAACGCAGTACAGTGCTTTGGCACGCTCATTGGGGGGCAAGAATGATAAAGGTGCCGAATAATAACGAACAATCGATTTTGAGCTTTGTACGCCAGAATGAAAAGGAAAAAATATTCGCTGTATTTAATTTTTCTGACAAATTGCAAAAAATTACTTTCGGAGAAACTCTTTTTGAAGGTACGTATACTGATTTTGATACAGAGGAGTCAGTCATCTTTTCTGAATCGCATAATTCATTAGAGCTAAAGCCTTGGAGCTGTAAAGTTTTTATTAAATAATTTATTTTTTTGAAAATGAAAAAACATATACCTAATATAGTAACTCTTGGTAATCTTTTCTGTGGAATTGTCGCTATATTATGTGCTACCAATGGATTATTTCAAGCGGCTTTTTTGTGGTGTGTTGCAGGAATTGTCCTTGACTTTTTTGACGGATTCGTAGCGCGCTGGCTCGGAGTCGCCTCACCTTTGGGAGTACAATTAGATTCTTTGGCAGATATGATTACCTCAGGGCTTTTCCCTGGAATAGTTATGTTTTCACTAATGAAAAACACTACGGAAATACATACATTTTCTATTGGAGAATATTTACCTTTTTTAGGTTTCTTAATTACATTGGCTTCAGCATACAGATTGGCAAAATTTAATATTGATACGCGACAAACTACATCTTTTATTGGGTTACCAACTCCTGCTAATGCTTTGTTTATTAGTTCGTTAGCTTTAATTGTAAATGATTTTAGCTTTTTGACCAATTATTGGATATTGGCAATTATTACGCTTGTTAGTAGTTATTTGCTCAATAGCGAAATTCGATTATTTGCGCTGAAATTTAAATCTTTTTCACTGAAAAAAAATCTTCAAAAGTACGTTTTTTTGGTATTTTCGGCTGTTTTACTAATTATTTTTTGGTTTTCATCCATTCCTTTAATTATTATGGCATATATTTTGCTTTCTATTTTTTGGAAAGAAAAAAAAGAAACGATATGAAAAAAGTATTTTTAATAGCAATTTTGGTAGGACAAATAGGAATTGCGCAAGAGGCTGGAAAAATAGGCGAATTACTTCGTAATGAGGCAACTTCTGGCGAAATGTACAAACAAAAAATGGATTGGGAGTATTCTGGAAAAACCACTAGAAGATATGATTATCAGAGAGAAAGGACAACTACGCGAACCAATAATTATCGTTGGAATTTGGACTTTGGATATACCGAAATTTTCTTACGCATTCCCGAAGAAGGATATTTTACTATTAAAGTAGCAGACCAAGTAATGAGTAACGCCTCAGGGAAGTTTCGTTTTTTCGATGTAAATGCAGGAAGAGTTCCAATTTCGATTTACGAAAATGGTTTTCTCATATATCGAACTCATATTCTTGCACAGAATAATACGCGTACGGTGTTAGATTTTTTTACTGCATACGGGCTTTATCTTTTGAGTGTTTATCCTGTTGGAAATCAGCAATATGGAATAAATGATTGGAATGATATTTGGAATAATCCGTACCATAATAATCGATATATAGGCAATGTAATGCCTGATGTAGATTTTAATAATTTTGTACGAGCAATGGAAAATATTTCAGCTTTTGATGATGCAAGGATAGATTTTGTCAATCAACAGATAAATAATACTGATTTTACTTCGCATCAGATACGGATTATTTTAGATAAAATCAGTTTTGAAAAGAAAAAGTTGGCACTTGCACAGCAATTATATCCTATTTGCGTAGATAAGAATAATTTTTATATAGTGTATGATAGCTTTACTTTTGATAGTTATAAGCGTGATTTGATGAAATTTGTTTCACAATACAGATAAAAACAAGAAAATAATTTTGTAGATTATTCATAAATTTTTGAAAATGAGTTTAGTAAAAACTAAGCTCATTTTTTATGAATAATTTTCAAAAACAATATTACTTTTAGGAATAAAAAAAATGACAAATTGCCTTTTTCTATTAAAGTTCGGAAAAAATGTCAGGAAAAATAGTTACAAAAACTAATTATTTTGTACATTTGCCGATTGAAACAAAAATGGTACTATTTTTGCCGAGAAAAGTCTATATAAAATAAAAAAATAAAATTTTATGAGTTTAGTAACATCCCTTATAAAAATTTTCGTTGGTGATAAAGCCAAGAAAGATATGAAAGAGATTCGCCCAATAGTTGAAAAAATAAAATCATATCAATCTCATTTTGAATCACTTACCAATGATCAATTGCGAGCCAAAACCATAGAGTTTAAAGAACGAATAGCACAAGCACGTGCTGAATATCAAAACAAAATACAAGAGCTTAAAAATCAAGCCGATACAACTGATGAAATAGGTCAAAAAGAAGATATTTATACCGAAATAGATAAACTTACCGATGAGGCATACAAAGTAGGTGAGGCTACCCTTAATGAAATTCTCCCAGAAGCATTTGCTACAATGAAAGAAACTGCTCGCCGTTTTGCCAACAATTTAACAATTGAAGTTACTGCAACTCCTTATGATAGAGAACTTTCGGCTCTGAAAGATTATGTGACGATTCAAGAAGATAAAGCCGTTTGGAAGAATTCTTGGGATGCTGCTGGGAAAGCCATTACTTGGGATATGATTCACTACGATGTGCAACTTATCGGAGGAATTGCTCTTCATCAGGGAAAAATAGCCGAAATGCAAACCGGAGAAGGAAAAACCCTTGTAGCAACCTTGCCTGTATATCTTAATGCTTTGACAGGCAATGGTGTACATCTGGTTACAGTCAATGATTATTTGGCTCGTAGAGATAGTGCTTGGATGGGGCCTTTGTTTCAGTTCCATGGTCTCAAAGTAGAGTGCATTGATAATTATCAACCCAATTCTGAAGGAAGAAGAATGGCTTATAACGCCGATATTACTTATGGAACTAATAATGAATTTGGCTTCGATTATTTGCGTGATAATATGGCACATACTCCTGAAGAGTTGGTACAACGTCCGCATAATTTTGCCATTGTTGATGAGGTGGATTCAGTGTTAATTGATGATGCACGTACTCCACTTATCATTTCGGGACCAATGCCTCGTGGAGAATTTCACGAGTTTGATGTATTCAAACCTATTGTAGCCGATTTGGTTAGCAAACAACGTCAGTATTTGAATGGTGTGTTGGCTGAAGCTAAAAAGTTAATTTCAGAAGGAAACACCAAAGAAGGAGGTTTTTTACTGCTTCGTGTACATCGTGGACTTCCTAAAAATAAAGCACTTATCAAATTTTTGAGCGAAGAAGGCATAAAGCAAATTCTACAAAAAACAGAAAATTTCTATATGCAAGATAATAATCGTGAGATGCCAAAAGTTGATAAAGAACTTTTCTTTACGATTGATGAAAAAAATAATCAGATACAACTTACAGATAAAGGAATTGACGAAATTTCACAAGGAGACGATAAGAATTTCTTTGTAATGCCCGATATTGGTTCAGAAATAGCTAATATCGAAAATCAAAATCTTTCAAAAGAAGAAGAAGCTCAGCTCAAAGACAAATTATTCCAAGAATTTGAGGAAAAAAGTGAACGTATTCACACAATGAATCAACTTTTGAAAGCATATACTCTTTTTGAAAAAGACGTAGAATATGTTGTTATCGACAATAAAGTATTGATTGTTGATGAACAAACAGGTCGTATTATGGATGGACGCCGTTATTCAGATGGGCTACATCAGGCTATTGAAGCAAAAGAAAATGTGAAAATAGAAGCTGCTACACAAACATATGCAACAGTTACGTTGCAAAATTATTTTCGTATGTATCGAAAATTGGCGGGAATGACGGGTACAGCAATTACCGAAGCTGGCGAATTTTGGGAAATCTATAAATTAGATGTAATGGAAATTCCTACAAATCGTCCAATAGCTCGTAATGATCATAATGATTTTATTTATAGAACAAAACGTGAAAAATATAATGCGGTTATTGATGATGTTGTAAAACTTTCTCAGGCAGGTCGTCCTGTTTTGATTGGTACAACTTCGGTAGAAGTTTCTGAATTATTGAGTAGAATGCTTACTATGCGAGGCATTCATCATAATGTACTCAATGCTAAACTTCATAAAAAAGAAGCAGAAATCGTAGCAGAAGCTGGAAAACCAGGAGTTATAACCATTGCAACTAATATGGCAGGACGGGGTACTGATATTAAACTTACCGAAGAGGTCAAAAAAGCAGGTGGATTGGCTATTATTGGTACAGAAAGACACGACTCTCGCCGTGTTGATAGACAGCTTCGAGGGCGTTCGGGACGACAAGGAGATCCCGGAAGTTCACAATTCTATGTCTCTTTTGAAGATAATTTGATGCGCCTTTTTGGAGCCGAACGAACAGCTAAAATACTTGATAGCATAGGAGGTGGATTAAAAGAAGGAGAAGCTATTCAGCATTCAATGTTGACAAAATCGGTTGAAAGAGCTCAGAAGAAAGTTGAAGAAAATAATTTTGGAGTTCGTAAACGACTTTTGGAATATGATGATGTGATGAATGCTCAGCGTGAGGTAATTTACAAACGTCGTCGCCACGCACTTTATGGCGAACGCTTGCAGGTTGATTTGGCCAATATTATTTATGATACATGCGAAGTTATTATCGAAGGAAATAAAATTAGTAATGATTTTAAAAATTTTGAATACGAATGTATTAAATATTTTGCCGTAGAACCACAGATATCACAACAAGACTTTGGCAAAAAAACAACCAAAGAATTGATACAAATATTGTATCCAAAAATGTTGGAAGTTTATAAAAATAAAACGCTTCGCAATGCCGAAATAGCATTTCCTGTTATTAAAAGCGTATATGAAGACCCCAATAGCAACTATGAACGTATTGTAGTACCTTTCTCGGATGGGCAAAAAACGCTCAATATTGTTACGGATTTAAAAGAGGCTTATTTGTCCAACGGGAAAAAACTAATTCTTGATTTTGAGAAAAATATTTCGTTAGCCATTATTGATGATGCTTGGAAAACACATCTTCGAAAAATGGATGAGCTAAAACAATCAGTACAACTTGCTGTCCATGAACAGAAAGACCCGTTACTTATATTTAAGTTTGAAGCATTTGAACTTTTTAAAACAATGGTCGATAAGGTCAATAAAGAAATTGTGAATTTTTTATTCCGTGCCGAATTGCCCACACAAGAACCAGACAATATACACGAAGCTCATCAAATGCCTCGCCAACAAGAAAAATTGCAAACCAATAAAGAAGAGGTTTTTAATTCAGACGAAATGGCGCGACGACATCGTGAAGCAGGACAAACACAACAACGCCAAGTAGTTGAAACTATTGTACGTGAACAGCCGAAAATTGGACGAAATGATAGAGTAACCATTCAGAATATTCTCAATGGCGAATTGAAAGAAATGAAATACAAACAAGCTTTACCTTTTTTAGAAAAAGGAGAGTGGATTCTTAAAAGATAATACACAGAGAAACGACTTGATTTTCAGGTCGTTTTTCGCTTTTGATTTTTAAAAATGAAAATTGGTATTGTAATTCCGGCGCATAATGAGGCTGAGAATCTCTCTCTTATGCTCAATTCTCTCTTAGAGCAAACTTATCAAGCACATCAGATAGTTATTGTTGATGACAATTCTACTGATGCAACTTTTCTAATTGCATCAAAATACACAGAGCAATATCCGCAGATACAGGTTTTTAGACGAAATTCGGATATATATCGCTTGCCAGGAGCAAAAGTAGTACAAACTTTCAATGACGGACTTTCAAAACTTGCACAAGTAGATTTGATTTGTAAGTTTGATGCAGATTTAATTTTTCCTGATAATTATCTGGAAACCATTGTGCTACATTTTAGAAATAATCCCAAATTGGGTATGTGTGGCGGTTTTTGTAGTATTAAGAAAGATTCAGGTAAATGGGAAATAGAAGATTTGACAGACAAAAATCATTTACGAGGAGCTATTAAAAGTTATCGAAACGAATGTTTTGAAGCCATTGGCGATCTTAAAGAAGCAATGGGTTGGGATACAGTTGATGAACTTCTGGCTCGTTATTATGGTTGGGAAGTGAAAACAGATACATCTCTCTTGGTCAAGCATTTACGTCCTACAGGTGCAGAATATAGTGAAAAAGCGCAATATTTACAAGGAGAAATGTTTTATAGGCTTCGATATGGTTTTTGGATAAGTCTGTTTGCAAGTCTCAAATTAGCATTTAAAAAAAGAAGTATAACTTTGTTAGACAATTACTTACAAGGATATTTCAAAGCAAAAAAAGAAAAACAATCATTTATTGTAACACATGAACAGGGCGTTTGGATACGAAAATATCGTTGGGAGAATATTTTTCAGAAAATACGAAAAAGTTTTCTTTTCTCTTAAAAAAATGGTATCTTTGCTCATAAACAAAACGTTGATGAAATTAACTATTTTAGGTTGTCATAGTGCTACACCTCGTAATAATGCACGCCCTACATCGCAATTACTTGAAATACGAGGACATCTCTTTTTGATTGATTGTGGAGAGGGAACGCAAGTGGCTCTTCGCAATGTAGGAGCTAAGTTTTCTCGAATTAAGCATATTTTTATTTCGCACTTGCATGGCGATCATTTTTTCGGATTACCTGGGCTTATTTCAACGTTTCATTTGTTGGGTAGAGAGGTAGAGCTTCATATTTACGCTCCCAAAGGAGCAAAAGAAGCTATTTTACTTTTGCTCAAACTCAGTGGTTCTTGGATGCCTTTTCCGCTTATTTTCCACGAATTGGAAAGTAAAGAAAGTCAGTTAATATTTGAAGATGAGAAGGTTAGCGTACGAACAATTCCTTTACAACATCGTGTTTATACCAACGGATTTTTGTTTGAAGAAAAGCAAGGTGAACGCAAACTAAATATTGATGCAGTACAACAATGGGAAATTGATGTGTGCTACTATCAGAATATCAAAAATGGAAAAGATATTGTTTTGGACAATGGAAAAATTATTCCCAATGACCAGTTAAGTTTTCCTCCTGCAAGAGAACAAAGCTACGCTTTTTGTAGTGATACAATGTATCTTCCTGAAATAGTAGATATTATAAAAGGGACGCGTGTTATCTACCACGAGTCTACATTTTTGCAATCTAATGTCGAATTGGCAGAAAAAACAAGGCATAGTACTGCTTTGCAAGCTGCGCAAATTGCTGAAAAAGCACAGGCTGAGGCACTTATATTAGGACATTATTCATCTCGTTATGGTAATAAAAACTTATTCAAAGAAGAAGCAGAAACTATTTTTGAAAATGTTTTGCTAAGCGAAGATGGGAAAGAATTTTTATTTGAAAATTAGCTAAAAAATAAAAATTATTTCCAAAAAATAGATGGTTTTTTTGTGTTGATTTATAAATAATAAGATGGATTTAAGCAACTATAGACAGGTTTATAATCAGGGAGAACTTTTAGAGACTGAAATATCTGAAAATCCGATACAACAATTTCAATCTTGGTTTTTTCAAGCAGAACAAAGTGAAACAGAACGAGAGCCTAATGCGATGTCTGTTGCAACTATTGGTAGAGATGGATTTCCCAAGACTCGTGTAGTTTTATTGAAAAAAGTTACACACGAAGGATTTATTTTTTATACCAATTACGAAAGTGAGAAAGGTAAGGCAATAAGTGAAAATCCGAATGTATGTTTATCGTTTTTCTGGGCTGTTTTGGAGCGTCAGGTTATTATAAAAGGGATTGCTGAAAAATTGACAGAAAATCTTTCAGATGGCTATTTTGAATCTCGCCCACGAGGAAGCCAATTAGGTGCAGTTGTTTCTAAGCAAAGTGAGGTAATACCTTCTCGTAATTTCTTACAAGAAAATCTGGCACAACTTGAAAAAATATACGAAGGAAAAGAAATACTCCGCCCTGAATATTGGGGAGGTTTTCTGGTTCGTCCTGTATCTATTGAGTTTTGGCAAGGTCGCCCCAATCGCCTGCACGACCGTATTCGTTATACTTTAACAGATGATTTTGATTGGAAAATAGAACGATTAAGTCCGTAACTGATTAGAATTCTATAATTTTATATTCTTTGAATATTTGTTGTACGATTTGTTTGGTACGCTCCAAGTGGGTATCGGTTAAGAATATTTGACCAAAATTTTCTTCTGAAACAAGTTTTATGAGTTGTTCTACTCTGAGAGTGTCCAGTTTATCGAAAATATCATCTAACAATAAGATAGGAGTAACTTCTGTTTTTTTGCGAATAATATGAAATTGAGCTAACTTTAAAGCTATTAGAAATGATTTTTGTTGTCCTTGACTTGCAAATTTTTTGACCATATGTCCTTCTATTTCAAAGAGTAAATCATCTTTGTGTATGCCACAGGTTGTGTATTGCACGGCACAATCTTTGGTTTGACTTTGCAAAAGAAGGTCAGTTAATCGGTGCTTAGCCAAGGTGGTTTGATAGGTGATAGAAACTTTTTCTTTTCCGCCCGAAATAATCTGGTATTGCTCCTGAAAAACAGGTAGAAAATTATCTAAAAAAGTTTTTCTTTGCATATAAATTTCTTCGCCGAACCACGAAAGTTGTTCGTTATAAACTTGTAAAGCATTTGTATCAAAAGTTTGATTTTCAGCAAAATATTTTAATAAACTATTGCGTTGGGCTAATATTTTGTTGTAGCTAATCAATGTTGAAAGATATGACGAATTGGTCAGAGAAATAACTCCATCAAGAAAACGTCTGCGTTCCTCGCTTCCTTCAGTAACCAAATTGCGATCTGCAGGTGAGACAATTACCATCGGGAAGTTGCCTATATGGTCTGCTATGCGTTCGTATGCTTTACCATTTCGTTTTATCTGTTTTTTTTGTCCTTTTTTCACGCTACACACTATATTTTCTTCTCGTTGTTGGCGAGAGAAAAATCCTTCTAAGAGATAAAAATCTTGATTATGTGTAATGTTTTGAATGGCAAGTGTGTTGAAATAACTTTTGCCCATTCCTAGGTGATAAATAGCATCTAACAAGTTAGTTTTTCCTACGCCATTATTACCTATAAAACAATTTATATAAGGAGAAAAAGTTAATTCCTGCATTTTGATATTCTTGTAATTTAGTACTGAAAGTTTTTTCAAAAACATTGTTTAGACCTTTATTTAAGTTACTTTTCAAAAAACATCGCAAATTATTAAAAATTATTGAGAAAACTATTATTTATTACAAAATTTTTTTTTACTTTTGCCTCGCTTTAATAAAATTACATTTTATGGCTATTTATAAAAAGAACAATTACAGACCCAACAGACACAAAAAAGAAGATGTTGAAGTAGAAGAAACTCTTGAAAAATTGCAAGAAGAAAGCACTACAGCAGAAGTTTTTAACACTTTAGACCAAGGGGCTTCAAAAACCGAAGCGTGGGTTCAAAAAAATCAAAAAGCAATTATAGGAACACTTGTTGCCATTGTAGTAGTAGGATTGGGATATATGTTATACCAACAATTAGTTGCTACTCCCAAAGCAAAAGAGGCTTCTAATGAACTTTCGTATCCGTTACAAATTTTTGAGAATGCACTGAATGCTACTGAAACGAAAGCAAAAGATTCGCTATTTGCACTTTCGCTTAGTGGGACCAATGGACGTTACGGATTTTTGGATATTATCAAAAATTATAACAATACCAAAGCTGCTAATATAGCTACATATTCAGCAGGAATGGCATATTTGAATATGAACAAATATAAAGAAGCAATTGATTATTTGGACAAATTCAAATCTGATGATGAAATACTTAGTGCGTTGGCTCTTGGTAATATAGGAGATGCTTTTGCTCAACTCAAACAACCCAAAGAAGCGCTTGATTATTACGAAAAAGCATTTAAAAAGAGCAAAAATAATTATACTGCACCTATTTATTTACAAAAAGCAGGACTCGTAGCCTCAGAGTTAAAAAATTATAATAAAGCAATTGAATACTTTGAGAAAATAAAAGATGAATACCCAAAATCGGAAGAGGCTCGTACAATCGAAATACAATTAAGTCGCGTACAAGTATTAAAAGAGCAATAATGGCTACTGAAAATAAAAATCTATCGCAATACGACAAAAATTCTTTACCCAATATTCAAAATAAAAAATTTGGTATTGTTATCTCTGAGTGGAATTATTCCATTACAGAGAATATGAGAAAAGGTGCTTTGGATACGTTACTTGATTGTGGAGCAAGCCTTGACAATATACATCAATGGTACGTGCCAGGAAGTTTTGAACTTGTCAATGGAGCTAAACAGATGCTTGATAGATTTTCGTTAGATGCAATTATTGTAATTGGTTGTGTAATACAAGGAGAAACAAAACATTTTGACTTTGTTTGTCAAGGTGTTACACAAGGTATTGCACAATTGAACACAATGCAATCAACACCTGTTATATTCTGCGTATTGACAGATAATACAATTGAGCAATCAATAGCTCGTAGTGGAGGAAAACACGGTAATAAAGGCGTTGAAGCAGCAATAGCTGCAATTAAAATGACTAGTTTATAAAATTATTCATATTCATTTTATGCGGGTTCTTCAAAAGAATCCGCATATTTTTTAAGAAAAACGGACAATGCGATTTCAAATACAATCCGATTTCAGCCCAATGGGCGATCAACCCGAGGCTATAAAACAATTAGTTTCAGGAGTTACTCTTGGTGAAAAATATCAAACTCTTCTCGGAGTAACAGGTTCAGGAAAGACTTTTACGATTGCTAATGTTGTTAATCAGATACAGCGCCCAACCTTAGTTTTGGCTCATAATAAAACACTTGCAGCACAATTATATGGTGAATTCAAATCTTTTTTTCCGAATAATGCTGTCGAATATTTTGTTTCTTACTACGATTATTATCAACCGGAGGCTTATATTCCAGTTACAGGAACTTATATAGAAAAAGACCTTTCTATCAATGAAGATATTGAAAGATTACGATTAAGCACAACATCATCATTACTTTCAGGTCGACGCGATGTTCTTGTTGTGGCTTCGGTATCTTGTTTGTATGGTATCGGCAATCCGGTAGAATTTCAGAAAAATGTCATTTCTTTGAAAATTGACCAAAAAATATCTCGAACAAAACTAATGCAACGCTTAGTTCAGAGTTTGTATTCGCGAACAACTGCCGATTTTTTGCATGGAAACTTCCGAAGTAAAGGCGATGTTGTCGATATTTTCCCAGGGTATAGCGAAATTCCGATTCGAATTCATTTTTTTGGAGATGAAATAGAACGTATAGAAACTTTTGACCCGAAATCAAATCATATTATTGAACGATTTGATAGTATAAATATTTATCCTGCCAATATGTTTGTAACCTCGCCCGATGTGTTACAAAATGCAATATGGAATATACAACAAGACTTGGTAAAACAAGTTGATTTTTTCAAATCTATAGGAAAACATTTAGAAGCGAAACGATTGGAAGAACGTACCAATTTTGACCTTGAAATGATAAAAGAACTAGGATATTGCTCAGGTATTGAAAATTATTCCCGTTACTTAGATGGGAGAGAGGCAGGTAGTCGCCCTTTTTGCCTATTAGATTATTTCCCAGATGATTACCTAATGGTAATTGACGAAAGCCACGCAACAATTCCACAAGTACGCGCAATGTACGGAGGCGATAGAAGCCGGAAAGAAAATTTGGTAGAATATGGTTTTCGATTGCCTGCGGCTATGGATAATCGTCCGTTGAAGTTTGAAGAATTTGAAACTTTACAAAATCAAGTTATTTATGTAAGTGCTACACCGGCTGATTATGAGTTGCAAAAAACACAAGGGGCTTATATAGAGCAAGTTATTCGTCCTACCGGATTACTTGATCCGATTATTGAAGTTCGTCCGAGTGAAAATCAAATTGATGATTTGGTTGAAGAAATACAAAAACGTGTAGAGACCGATGAGCGGACACTTGTTACGACTTTGACCAAGCGTATGGCAGAGGAACTTACTAAGTATATGACCAAAATAGGTATTCGTTGCCGATATATTCATAGTGATATTGATACACTTGAGCGTGTTGAGATAATGCAAGACTTGCGTAAAGGATTATTTGATGTGCTTATTGGAGTGAATTTGCTTCGAGAAGGATTAGATTTGCCAGAAGTTTCACTAGTTGCCATTTTAGATGCAGACAAAGAAGGATTTTTACGTTCGCATAGGTCAATGACCCAAACTGTGGGGCGAGCAGCTCGCAATGTAAATGGAATGGCAATAATGTATGCCGATAAAATAACTCAAAGTATGCAACAAACTATTGACGATACGTCTTACCGGCGTGAAAAACAATTAAAGTTCAATAAAGAAAATGGAATTATTCCCAAACCTCTTAACAAAAAAATTGAAAATACACTAAGTAAAAGTATTATCAGCGAATTTTTTTATGATAATACGCCCAAAATTCAACCAAAAACTCAAAAAGTAGTATTCTCCTCTAAAAAAGAACTCGAAAAACAGATAAAAGAAACTCGAAAAGCAATGGAAAATGCTTCAAAAGAATTAGATTTTGTAAAAGCAGCCCAATACAGAGACGAATTGAAAAAATTGCAAGAATTACTTTCAAAGATAGATTAGGTTATTTTATCTATAAAAAAGAGGAAAAGAGAGGTGTATTTTTCAATAATATTTTTAGGTTTGTAACTAAAATTCTTTACAAAATTCGTTTTGCTTTTACAAAAGCATTTTCCCAATAAGGTTCTTTTAAGTCAGAAATGATAACCCCTTTGGTTGTTGAAGAATGAATAAACTTAACAGAATTACCCACTTCAACTATCATACCTACGTGACTAATGGCTCGTTTACGAGAAGTTTTGAAAAACAATAAATCACCGATACGAGCTTCAGAAAGTTCTATATCTGAACCTTGTAAAGCAATACCATCAGAAGACCTATTAAGTTCTATATCGGCGACAAGAAAACTGGTATACATTAGTCCCGAGCAATCCATTCCTTTGCGTGTAGTTCCTGCATACTTGTAAGGTGTTCCCAAGTATGAAAGAGCTGTATCGATAACCAATTGTGTTGTTGAAGACGCCTCTGAAATGATTTCTTCCTCTTCCTTTTTTTCAATTTTTTTATTTCTTGTTTTTGATGATGAAGTTGTCGATGTTAATGTTCTTGATTGAGTGAATGCTGTTTGAGTTCGTGTTGGCGAATTGATGATTGCCGTACTGCGCTTTCGTGTGCTGTATTTTTGCGCACATGAGGTTAATGTGAAAGATAAAATAATCAAAATAGATAAAATAATTGTTCTCATATGTAATACTTATTTTTTTATAGAATTGAAAATTAAGTTAGCTGTTTTTTCACTAGCGCCAAAATTTCCTAGTTTTTCTTCCAAAAGAGCATAATTGTCAAGGATTTTTTGACGATGTTCAGGTTGTAATATTTTTTTTAATTCGTGTTCTAAATTGCTTGTAGTAAGCTCATTTTGAATGAGTTCTGTAACTACGGGTTTGTCCATAATCAAATTGACCAGCGAAATATATTTTAGTTTTATGACTAGTTTGGCTATTTGATACGATATCCAATTTCCTTTGTAGCAAACCACTTCGGGTACTTTGAATAGGGCTGTTTCAAGAGTTGCTGTGCCACTGGTAACCAAAGCAGCGTACGAAACACTTAGTAAATCATATGTTTTCCCACTGATAAAATGAACATTTTCATTTTTGATAAAAGGTTTATACACTTCAAAGTCTTGTGAAGGAGCCCCAGCAATAACAAACTGGTACGCTGTAAATTTTTCAACAACAGAAAGCATTACCGAAAGCATTTTAGCAATTTCTTGTTTGCGACTTCCAGGCAGGAGAGCAATTATAGGACGGTTATCCAATTTGTTTTCGTTGGCAAAGATATGAAAATCTACTGATTTTCTATGATGAATTGCATCTAAAAGTGGATGTCCGACAAAATGCACAGGGAAATGATGTTTTTTCTGGTAAAAATCTTCCTCAAAAGGCAAAATCACATACATAAAATCGACATCACGTTTAATAGCCTTGATACGATTCTCTTTCCATGCCCATATTTGAGGCGAAATATAATAATGTGTAGCAAATCCTTGTTGTTTTGCCCATTTGGCAATTCGCATATTAAACCCTGGATAATCAATAAAAATGAGTACATCGGGTTGGTATGAAAGAATATCTTGTTTGCAAAAATCAATGTTTTGCAAGATGGTTCGCAGGTTGGTTAGCACTTCCCAAAATCCCATAAAGGCTAAGTCTTTGTAATGCTTGACCAAAGTTCCTGCAACTTGTTCCATGCAATTGCCTCCCCAGAAGCGAAATTCGGCATTGGGGTCTGTTTTTAAGAGGGCTTTCATTAGGTTCGAGCCGTGCAAATCGCCAGAAGCTTCACCTGCTATGATATAATATTTCATTTTTTATTAGACAAATTTATTATATTCAAAGAAATAGAATAGTACAAATTACTTAGTTTTCAAGTTCTTTTTTTACAAAGGCACGTATATCATCAAAAAAATCAAAGAATTCTTGTTCAAAAAAAGAGGTATTAGAAAACAATTCATCTGTTGCATGTTGCATTCTGGATTGAAATTCAGTACGTTTGTCCATTTGGTAAAGAATTCTGCTAATTCCTTCTACGGATTGGTAAGCTTCGAGCCAATTATCTTGAATCATATGTGAGACTAATTGCTGGGTTTGTTTGTTAAGTAATTCTTTTTTGTTTTCAAGGAGTTGATAAAAATTTTTAACATAAATTTTCAAAGGAATATCAGTATATAAGTTCCAGTTTTTTGCTAAAAAGTGGTCGTAAAATATATCGGTAATTACTCCTGCATAGTGTCCAAATTGAGGAACTAAGCGCTTTTTGCTTTGACGAAAAATAGGGTGTGAATCTGTAAAAAAATCTATTTTTCGATGTAGCAAAATCCCTTTTTGAATAGGCAAAGAATAGGTTAAATATTGCTTGCCTCTGATACTATCTGCCATAAAATTACCTATTTTAAGCAAATCATCATTTTCACCAGAGAGATAGATATGCGCTAAAAAATTCATAGTTTTTTACTTAGAATACAAATTTTTCCTCATTCTTTTCTAAAAAAATTCGAGATACATAACGATAAAAGCCGTTACAAAGACCCATAGTAACACGCCCCTTGCTCGGGTATCGAACGAACGTTTGAGAAACAAAAAGAATGCTCCCAAACTAAGTAGCGCAGCTATGGAAACAATCGCTCCTAAGTGTCCTTCTTGATAGGCTATTAGTAAAAAAGTCTCCAAATCGTTTTTTGAAAAAAGAAGCCACCAAAGGAGTACTCCCAGCGTGTTGGTGATAGTTCCCACAAGGAAACCAATACCTAAATCGATTAAAATTCGTTTTTTATTTCTTTTCATCAAAGTTCCAAGTATTTAATTGTCTGATAGCGTGATATGAAGTAAGGTCAAATTGAACAGGAACAACTGAGATATATCCGTTTTCTAATGCCCATTCGTCGGTATCTTCGCCTTTGTCTTCGTTGATAAACTTACCTGTAAGCCAGTAATAATTGCGCCCTTGCGGATTGATTCGTTTGTCAAATTCTTCGACCCAGCGTGCTTTGGCTTGTCTGCATATTTTTACACCTTTGATGTCGTTACGTTTCAGGTTAGGGATATTAACGTTGAGAACTGTTCCTTTGGGTAGTCCGTTTTGTAGAACATTCAAAGTGATTTGTTTAATGAAACTTCGTGCTTGCGAAAAATCGGCATTCCAACTGAAATCTAAAAGAGAAAAGCCAATGGCAGGAATTCCTTCGATGCCGGCTTCAACAGCAGCACTCATAGTACCAGAATAGATGACATTGATTGAAGAATTCGACCCATGATTGATGCCGCTCACACACAAATCGGGGGTTCTTTTCAAGATTTCGTGTTTGGCAATTTTGACACAATCGGCGGGCGTGCCACTACAACTATATTCGTTTTGTACTCCGTTATCGATTTTGCGAGGCGAGATATAGAGTGTTGAATCAATGGTAACGGCGTGTCCTTTTCCGCTCTGCGGCGAATCGGGAGCAACGACAACCACTTCGCCTATTTCGTTCATTATTTTGATAAGTTCGCGAATACCTGGGGCGGTTATTCCATCATCGTTTGTTATTAAGATTAAAGGTTTTTTTTCTGACATTGATTGGATATATATGTATAAAAGTCCGTAAAAGTATAGTAAAAAATTCTTTTGCGCAAACATATCTGTCAAAAAACGTATTTTTTAACAAAATGCTTTTGTTTCCGTTTCTTTCTTTCAGCAAATTTTATGCCGAAAATAAAATATATTTTGAATAAAAAACCATTGTGAAGGAAAATAGAAAAATAGAACAGACAAAAAGACGTTTTAACAATATTTGGAATGATTTTTGCTATAAAATAAATTCGTTTAAAATGATATTATAATGGATAAAATGCAATTTAAAACCAATTTCAAATGCCAAGGCTGTGTTGATAAAGTAGCTAAAGAATTCGATATGAATGAGCAAATAAAAAGCTGGAAGGTCGATTTGACCTCATCGGATAAGACCTTGGAGGTAGAGACTTCGCTTTCGGAAAGTGAAATACAGGCACTTGTGAGCAAGGCGGGATACAAAGCAGAGGTTAAATAAAAGTTAAATACGTAAATTTTTGTAACCAAAACCTTATTTGCTACGTATAAGAGTATGTAGCGTTAATTTTATTTTTAGAAAAACCAATGAGACAACTTAAAATTACCAAACAGGTAACCAACCGAGAGACTGCATCGTTAGACAAGTATTTGCAAGAGATAGGCAAGGTCGATTTGATTTCTGCTGATGAAGAAGTAGAACTGGCACAGCGTATAAAAAGCGGCGACAAGATTGCGCTGGAACGGCTAACCAAAGCGAATCTTCGCTTTGTGGTTTCGGTAGCTAAACAATACCAAAATCAAGGACTCACGCTTCCAGACCTTATCAACGAAGGCAATTTAGGACTTATCAAAGCTGCCCAACGCTTTGACGAAACACGCGGTTTCAAATTTATTTCGTATGCCGTGTGGTGGATACGTCAGTCTATCTTGCAGGCGCTTGCTGAACAGTCGCGAATTGTTCGACTACCTCTGAATAAGATTGGGTCAATTAACAAAATCAATAAGATGTATGCTTATTTGGAGCAAGCTCACGAACGCGTACCTTCCGCAGAGGAAATAGCCAGAGAGTTGGATATGTCGGTCAATGACGTAAAGGAATCGATGAAAAACTCGGGACGCCATATATCAATGGATGCTCCTTTGGTAGAGGGAGAGGATTCTAATCTTTACGATGTGTTGCGCAGCGGTGAATCGCCCAATCCTGATAAAGAGTTAATGCACGAATCGCTTAAAACCGAGATAGAACGTGCATTGGAAACACTTACTCCTCGTGAGGCTGATGTTATCCGTTTGTATTTTGGGTTGAACGGACAGCATCCGCTTACGCTTGAAGAAATAGGAGAGACGTTCGACCTTACAAGAGAGCGTGTTCGTCAAATAAAAGAGAAAGCCATTCGAAGATTAAAGCACACTTCACGAAGTAAAATCTTGAAAACCTATTTAGGCTGAATTATTTTTTTTATGTTATAAATGTAAAGCTTCTTAGTATTGTACTAAGAAGTTTTTTTATAAATAGCTATGTAGAATAGAATTATATAATGAAAAGTATTTAATATTTACTTTTCTTTTTTTATTAAAATAAATACTAAAATTATATAAATGTTTTACTAATCTAAGTCGAAGCTTTTTAAAATAAGTTGTAAATATGATTTCTTGACTTCGCTCGAAATGACAGGAGGATATCTATAAATGATAAATAGGTATTTATAAATGATAGATAGGTAATTGTAAATTACAGCATAGTTATTATAAATAAAATAAAAAATATTAAAAATTTATTTTTAATAAAAAAATAGATAAAATAATTGTATATCCGGTTAGTGTAATAAATAATTTTCATTGTGGTAATTTACCAAAAACATAAAATATAATTATCTTATTTTCAATGGTATTTTTTATTTTTGAATTCTATTTTTTGGCAAATAGATTTTTTTATTAGTGATTACGGAGATACATTAAAATAAATAATAAATATATATTTTCAATATGTTTTTTTATAATAATTAGAAGAATTAGTTATATTCTAAATGGAATGTTATTTATTCTATATAGAATACTATTTATTCAACATTGAATGTTGTTTGTTATAAGTTGAATCTTATTTATTCTATATGGAATACTATTTATTATACCTTGAATATTGTTTATTATAAGTTGAATCTTATTTATTCTATATGGAATACTATTTATTATACCTTGAATATTGTTTATTCTATATTTATTTTTATAAATTATATAATGAATTAAGATAATTTGTATTTTTTTATTTATAATTTAAAGTAGAATGCTATTTATTCTATACATACTATTTTATAATCTATATTACTTACTCCATATTGTTTAATATCTATTGCCTAATTCCTAATCTCTAAACGTTAAACGCTATTGTCTATTTATCATTCGGTATATGCAGCACATGATTTGATTAAGAAAAAAATATTTTTAGTACAAAAATTTGTTTTAGTCAAAAAAAAGAAATACATTTGCGACAAAATTTATAAATTAGTAAATAAAAAAAATAGCATGGCAAAGTCATATTCAGAGAAAATAATAGCAACTAAGCTAATGATAGACGGGATAAAAGAACATAAAGATAGTCTCCCACACGGGGTAAGCATAGATATTGCTACCAAAATGGAAGAGCTTCGCTCAAAGATAGAAACCCTCAATAGTGAGCAAGAAAGTCTAAAAGCAGAACTTAAAAGAAAAACAGATACCATAACCAAAGAGTTTCAGGAGCTTGACAAGATTTATAACGATGCAAAAAAACGCATTAAATTGGATGTAGAGCAGACACTATGGCGAAAATTTGGTATTGAAGATAAGAAATAATACGTCTTTATATCAGAAAAACCTTTCAAGTACTTAGTACTGAAAGGTTTTTTAATTAAAAATCTATGAAAAAATTTAACACTGCGAAGTAAAGACTTCAAAAAAGAAAAATTCTAACCAAAGATTGAATAAATGCAGTTGCAAAATACGTGAATTTTATTTTAATATGCAAGAAAATAAAAAAACTTTTTTGTAAAAAAATATTTTAAACAATAAAATAGTATGATTTTAGCACCTTCTATCTTAGCTGCCGATTTTGCAAACCTTCAACGCGATGTGCAGATGATAAATCAAAGCCAAGCAGATTGGTTTCATATTGATATTATGGACGGGGTTTTCGTTCCAAATATCTCGTATGGTATGCCTGTACTCGAAGCAATAAACAAGTACGCCAACAAGCCCTTAGATGTGCATTTGATGATAATTGACCCTGACCGATATATTGAAGTATTCAAAAAATTGGGTAGCGATATACTCACGGTTCATTATGAGGCGTGCAAGCACTTGCATCGAACAATTCAAGCGATAAAAAACCAAGAAATGAAGGCAGGTGTGGCGCTAAATCCGCATACACCCGTTAGCGTATTAGAAGACATTATTGCTGATGTTGATTTGGTGCTTATTATGAGCGTAAATCCGGGTTTCGGCGGGCAATCTTTCATTGAAAATACCTATAAAAAGGTGCGCCAAGCCAAAGAATTGATATATAAAAACCATTCTACGGCACTTATTGAGGTAGATGGGGGCGTAAGTAGTCAGAATGCTCGCCAACTTATTGAGGCAGGTGCAGATGTGTTAGTGGCAGGTAGTTTTGTTTTTCGTTCGGAAAATCCGACCCAAACAATTCAAGAAATGAAATCAATTGTTTTGTAAAAAATAGTTTCGTAGGAGAATTTTCTATTTTGTATCTGAAAAAAATAGAAAAATAGTATGAATATATATAATTATGGTATGAAATGAGCAGAGACAACGATATAAATTCTCTAAGTGAGCTACTCAAACGAGCAGTTCAGAAGAATAATTGGGAATATGGCATAGATAAAGTACGGGTCAAACAAGCCTGGAACAAAATAGCTGGAATGGGCGTAGAGCGATATACCCAAGCGGTTAATTTACAAGGAACTACACTAATTGTAAGTTTATCATCTGCTGCGCTTTGCCAAGAATTGAGCTACGGGAAAACCCGTATGATAGAATTGATAAACGAGGAGTTAGGCAAAGAAGTTGTTAAGGAAATCATTTTGAAATAAAAAAAAATGATGAAAAACAGAAAAAATGTTAAATAAAATTTGCTTAGTTTCGTTTTTTTTGTACTTTTGTCCCCGATTTAAATGTTTTATAACACAAAGAAGATAAATTTTAGATTGATGAAAAGAAGTAAGATTATTGCAATCGTGGGATTGTTTATGTTGCTTACACTGCAAGGGTATGCGCAACAAGAGTCGCAATACACACAATATATGTATAATCCTATCCTAATTAACCCGGGATATGCAGGGTCGAGAGGTGTACCAAGTATTTTTGGTCTGCATCGTTCACAATGGGTTGGATTAGATGGTGCACCTAAAACAAGTGCTTTAAGCTTTCATATGCCTTTTGAAAGTAAGAAAGTAGGCTTGGGCGCATCTATTTACCACGAAACTATTGGTCCGCAAACCACTAATACATTGATGATTGACTTCTCCTACACCTTACTCTTTGATAATAATTCCAAATTGGCTTTGGGACTCAAAGGAAGTGGAGGTTTTTATAATTTCGATTGGACGAAAATACATCTGGCAGACCCGAATGACTCTTGGCGTATCAATGGTCCGAATAATGTTTTCTCGCCCAACGTTGGAGTAGGAGTGTATTGGTATACAGACAATTACTACTTAGGTGTTTCTGTGCCTAACTTGCTTACCAGCAAGACTTTCAGCCGAAAAGAAAATGAAGTCTCAACCGTTGATAACATACAACATTATTATTTGATAGGAGGATACGTGTTTGACCTGTCCGAAAATGTAAAATTCAAACCCGCAGTACTTTCCAAAATCGTCAAAGGAAGCCCTTTACAGCTTGACTTGTCGGCAAACTTTATGTTCAATGAAAAATTCGTGCTTGGCGCAGCCTACCGATGGAGTGCCGCAGTGAGTTTAATGGCTGGTTTTCAGGTAAATCGCAATTGGTTTATCGGATATGCTTATGATTGGGAAACTACCGATTTGCGCAGATATAATTCGGGGTCGCACGAAATATTCTTACGATACGAATTTATGAGAGATTTGAGAAGAGTTGTCTCTCCTCGATTTTTCTAAAATATGTATAAGTTAAAATAAAAATAGTAATGGAAAAAAAGATAAAATTAGCAATTGCTTGTGTGTTTTCTTTGGTATTTACATTCGGATTCTCCCAAGAAAAAGAACAAAAAAAAGCAGACGAATTATATAAAAAGTACGCCTATGTCGATGCTATCAAAGTCTATGAGCGTATTGCCGAAAAAGGTTATGTAAATCAAGATATTCTTCAAAATTTAGGCAATGCCTATTACTTTAATGCCGATTACAAAAGCGCATTGAAGTGGTACGACCAATTATTCCAACTGGCAAAAACAGATAACAAAGTTAAACTCTCTTCCGAATATTATTATCGATATGCTCAAACCCTCAAATCGCAAGAGCGATACGATGAAGCCAATACAATAATGTCGGAATTTGTTAAAATGGCAAAAACCACAGACCAAAGAGCCAAACTCTTTGAACGTAATAAAGATTACTTGAAAGAAATAAAAGACAATTCAGGTCGCTTCACCCTAACTCCCGTTTCAATCAATACACCTTATTCCGAATACGCCACAGCCTTCTACGGAGATAACGAAGTTGTTTTCACAGCAAGTAGAAAACCAGGTTTTCTAACACGCTCAGCCGAATGGACAGGTGATAGTTATTACGATTTATATAAAACAACCCGTCAGAAAGAAAACCTAAGCGGAGAACATAAATTCTCTTCAGTACTTAATACAACTCTTAACGAGTCGACACCTGTATTTACCAAAGATTTAAAAACAATTTATTTCACGCGCAATAACTATACTGATGGTAAAAAGAAAACAGACAACGAAAATACTATCTTGCTGAAATTATACAAATCAACTCAAAAAGACAATGGCGAATGGACAGAAGCAGTTGAACTTCCTTTCAATAGTAACCAGTATAGCACTGCACACCCCGCGCTTTCTCCCGATGGTAAGTATTTGTACTTTGCTTCCGATATGAATGGAACAAAAGGCAAGTCAGATATCTTCCGAGTAACTATCAATCCTAACGGAACATATGGAAAACCAGAAAACTTAGGAGAACGTATCAATACCGAAGGACGCGAAACGTTTCCGTTTGTTTCCGATGATAATGTGTTATATTTTTCTTCTGATGGCTTACCAGGATTAGGAGGATTAGACATTTTCGGAGTGAAAATAAACGAAGATGGCTCGCTGGGACGCGTGCAAAATATCGGACGACCTGGTAATAGCCCCGATGATGACTTTGCTTTCGTTGTCAATGCACAAACTCGTCAAGGTTTCTTGACCTCAAACCGAAAAGGAGGCAAAGGAAAAGATGATATTTATGGATTTATTGAAAATCCTGCATTAGTATTTGATTGTCAAAAAGTAATAAAAGGTATTGTAAGAGACATTGACACCAAAGAAGTTTTAACAGAAGTTAAAGTAACTCTCTCAGACCAACAGCAAAGTGAAATAGCTTCTCTTACCAATGACACCAAAGGTGAATTTGATTTTGGTAAAAGAATTGTAGATTGCAATGATGATTACGTATATGTACGCGCTCAAAAAACAGATTACGCTCCCGCCGAAGAAAAAGTAAATATTGTTGAGCAAGGAGATGAAGTATATGCTGAAATTTTCTTGAAAACAACGCGTAAACCACTTACAGTAGGAGATGATTTAGCGAAGTTTTTCGATATAGAAATTATTTATTTTGATTTTGACAAATCGAATATCCGCCCCGATGCAGCGATAGATTTAGCCAAAGTAGTTGAAGTGATGAAAGAACATCCGACAATGAAAATAGCCATTAAATCGCATACAGATAGTCGAGGGTCAGATAGCTATAATATGTCACTTTCTGACCGAAGAGCCAAATCAACACGTGAATGGATGATCAAAAATGGAATATCACCTAATCGATTAACAGCAAAAGGTTATGGAGAAAGTCAATTAGTAAATGGTTGTTCTAACGGAGTTCCTTGTACAGAAGAAGAACATCAACTTAACAGACGTAGTGAATTTATTATTACTGAAATGTAGAAGTTAATAAAATAAATATATGCGAAAGCAGAAATCATATGATTTCTGCTTTTTTTCTTGAAAAAAATAGTAATTTTACACTTTCAAAAGAACGAACATGATAGACAATAGACCACTTGCAGAACGTATTCGCCCCGAGAAATTATCTGATTATATCAGCCAGGAACACTTAGTTGGGCAGAATGGTTCGCTTCGTATTCAGGTAGAAAAAGGAATCATTCCCTCACTTATTTTTTGGGGACCACCAGGAATTGGAAAAACTACGTTGGCATATATTATTGCTAAACAAAGTGGACGAACTTTTTTTACGTTGAGTGCTGTAAGTAGCGGAATAAAAGAGGTTCGTGAAGTGATAGAAAAAGCTAAAAAAGGAGAAGGTCTTTTTACAAATAAAAACCCAATTGTATTTATTGATGAAATACATCGATTTAACAAGACTCAGCAAGATTCTCTGCTGGAAGCCGTTGAACGTGGTTGGATTACACTAATGGGAGCAACGACTGAAAATCCGAGTTTTGAAGTTATTCCTGCTCTTCTATCTCGTTGTCAGGTGTATGTACTTGATAGTTTTTCCAGAGAAGATTTGCAAAAATTATTACACAGAGCTATTACGGAAGATGGCATTTTGAAAACAAAAAAAATTCGCTTGGAAGAAACTGGAGCATTGTTTCAACTCTCAGGTGGAGACGGACGTAAATTACTCAATACGTTTGAATTGCTAGTCAATGCTTTTGATAATGAAGAAGTTGTTGTTACCAATGAAAAAGTAATGCAAATTGTACAGAAAAATATTGTTTTGTATGATAAAACGGGCGAACAACATTATGATATTATTTCAGCTTTTATAAAATCAATAAGAGGAAGTGACCCTAATGCAGCAGTATATTGGCTTGCGCGAATGATAGAAGGAGGTGAAGATGTAAAATTTATTGCAAGACGTATGCTTATTTTGGCTTCTGAGGATATTGGAAACGCGAATCCAACTGCTTTGATTATAGCTAATAATGCCTTTCAAGCAGTAACTGCTTTGGGTTATCCAGAGGCAAGAATTATTTTGAGCCAATGTGCTATTTATCTAGCTTCATCGCCTAAGAGTAATGCTTCGTACAAAGCAATAAATACAGCTCAGCAGGTGGTTCGCCAAAAAGGAGATTTACCTGTACCAATTCACTTGCGTAATGCTCCGACAAAATTGATGCAAGAACTTAATTATGGACAAGATTATTTGTACTCACATGATTATCCGCAAAATTTCGTTTTTCAGGATTTTCTGCCAGGCGAAATACAAGGATACCGATTTTATGAACCTTGTGATAACCCGAAAGAAAATACTTTGCGTAATTATTTGAAAACTCTTTGGAAAGATAGATATGGGTATTAAATCAAATATTTTTGGTCAAAAAAATAATTAGTAAATTTGGGTAATTCCAAAAATAAAACTACATTTGTAATCAAATTTAAATATAAACAAAATGAAATTTTTTATAGATACAGCCAATATTGCTCAAATAAAAGAAGCACAAGATTTAGGTATATTAGACGGAGTAACAACTAATCCATCATTGATGGCAAAGGAAGGAATTACAGGCAAATCAAATATTTTACAGCATTACGAAAATATTTGCCAAATAGTTTCAGGTGATGTTTCAGCCGAAGTAATTGCTACAGATTATGAGGGAATTGTACGTGAAGGTACTGAATTGGCAGCACTTCATCCACAAATAGTTGTTAAAATACCAATGATTAAAGACGGAATAAAAGCAATAAAATATTTTACCGGCCAAGGTATACGAACCAATTGTACCTTAGTTTTTTCGGCAGGACAAGCACTTTTGGCAGCTAAAGCAGGGGCTACTTACGTATCGCCTTTTGTTGGTAGATTAGATGATATCTCTGCTGATGGTTTGTCTCTTATTGAAGAAATACGGCTTATTTATGATAATTATGGATATTCTACACAGATATTAGCAGCTTCTGTACGGCATACGATGCATATTCTCGAATGTGCAAAAATAGGAGCAGATGTGATAACAGCTCCACTCTCTGCCATCATAGGTTTGTTAAATCACCCATTGACAGATATTGGATTGGAGAAATTCCTTGCTGATTATAAAAAAGTGAATGGATAAAATAATACAAACAACCGTCCGAAAAGTTAATTTTTGTCATTTTGACACGAAATTGCTATTTCTCGGACGGCTGTTTTATTTTCTAAATTTATATCAAATCGAATAAATATTTTACAGCAGGATAACGCTCTGTGGTAAATCCTTCCGCAAAATCCACGCCAATTAGTCTGCCCAAGTCTCTAGCTCTGTAAGTTACGCTATCTAAAAAATTTTTGTTGGAAATAGGGGTGTTGGGTTCGTTACTATTGGCATCGTAAAATTGAGTTTTGTAAGCCAATACCGAAGCTAATTTTTTATCCATAAAACCCGAAATATCCACTACGAAATCAGGCTCAATATTTTTCCATTGAATGTAATGATACACCACTTTTGGACGCCAGACATCTTGTGTAACTCCCTTATATTCAGTTTCTATTTTGCGAAGTCCACTCAAAAAACAAGCATCACTGACCAATTTGCTACCTTTGCCGTGGTCGATATGGCGATCGTCAATAGCATTGCACAACACGATTTCAGGACGATATTTTCGGATTATTTTGATGATTTCTAATTGATGTGCTTGGTCGTTAACAAAAAATCCGTCAGCAAATTTTAAATTTTCACGCACTTCAACCCCTAAGATACGAGCTCCTTCGGAGGCTTCTTCCTTTCGAGTTTGAGCGTTTCCACGTGTACCTAATTCACCCTGTGTAAGGTCTATAATACCTACTTTTCTGCCGAGAGAAATCTCTTTGGCGATGGTTCCCGAGCAGCCCAATTCCACATCGTCGGGGTGAGCTCCAAAGGCTAAAATATCTAATTTCATTTTTGTAATATACTAATTTTCAATCCATTTTATGATTTCCTTATCGTCGGGTTTGGTTCGTGGCGAAATCACTTTTTCGAGTTTTCCGTCTGTCCCGATAAGATATTTTTGGAAATTCCATTGCACTTCTGAATCTTCTTTCCCATTGAGTGATTTCTGCGTAAGGAATTTGTACAGCGGATGCATATCGTTGCCTTTGACAGATATTTTTTCCATCATCGGGAAGGTTACACCATAATTTATTTCACAAAATTGAGCAATTTCTTCATTTGTTCCCGATTCCTGATTTTTGAAATTGTTGGCAGGAAATCCAATAATAACGAAATTGTGGTCTTTGTATTTTTTGTACAAAGCTTCCAACTCTTTGTATTGTGGTGTAAGCCCACACTTAGAGGCTGTATTCACGATAAGAACCTTTTTACCTTTGAGCTGGGCCAAATCAAAATCATTGCCAGTTATGTCCTTGACTGTGAATTGATAAATGGTTTGATTATGCTTTTGTTGTGCTTTTGTTGTAAAAGTAAAAAAGCATAAAAAACTAAAAAATAAAATATTTTTCATTTGTAATAAAATTTTAATTATAACTAGTTAAGTCAAATTGAATAATATTAAAGTATGTATCTCCGCTATCACTAATGAAAGAGTATATTTGCTAAAAATTAAAAGTCAGAAATAAAAAATATGATTAAAAATCAAATAGTTAGATTTCATATTTTTGACAAATCACTATAATTAAAATCATTTTTATTATACTAAACGGACATACAAATATTAAAGCTATCCAAATATCAAACTTATACATTGGGTTCTATGTTTTATTTTACGCAATTGTAAGTAGCTTGATTAGTCTTAAATTACTTGTTTTTATCGTTTAAATGAACTTTAAGAAAGAATCAAAATGAGGTAACCTTTTTTCTTTCTGTGAATTTATTTTTCAGTGATTTTATAAACATAAGACCAAAGCCTAAAAAAGCTATATCTTTTAATATGAAAAAATCTGTTATTGGAATTCCGTCTACTATACGCCATTGATTAGGTGTTGTCAGAAGAAAACTCAATGTGAAAACAAATGTAAGTATTATAAACATAGCCGTTATTTTTCTACAAACTTCAGAAAATAAGCTCATTACCAATAAAATAGCTGTTGAAATTTCTATAATACCGATAATGTTTGAAACTTCTTGTTCACTGAAAGCTGAATATAACCAAGACATCAGAAAATGATTTTCAACTAAAGGTTTTATAGCTTTGGCTTCGGTAGGAGTGAATTTAAAAATCCCTATCCAAAATAATACAATTGCAATTCCAAAAAGAGAAATATAATACCCAATTTTGTATAATAATTGTTCGGTTCGGTCAGAAAATAATCTCATTAGTAATTTTTTTATTTATGCAGTCGTATATTTTTTTAAAACATGACAAAAAAATATATTTTTTATACTATACTATATAAAACTTCTCTTTATTATTTTTGATATTATTAATTTGATATATTTTTTTGAAAATATTAAATATTCAAATGATTAAAAATAAGCAATATGCCTTTTAAGAATTTTACTAAATCTATCTTTATTGAATAATACTAATTTTTCCTATGCCAAATTTTTCTACTCGATTATTTTTCGGATTACCTTTGATGTTCAAAGTTCCAATCCCTTTGAGTTCGCCAGTAATGTTTTTTTCTGCGTATGTGGTAATACTTCCCACTCCGTGCAATGATACATTAACATTCTCAGAGATAAGATTTTCTGTATTGATACTTCCTACTCCTCTTATTTTTAAGTTACTGCTCTCGGAAGTCCCATCTAAATGAATACTTCCACTTCCTTTAAGAGAAGCTGTTAAGTTTGTGGTTTTGATAGTCAAATTCATTTTACCTGCACCATTAAGCAAACAAGTTAATTGGTCTAACACAAGCATTTTATCTGTTTTTATAATACCTGTACCTATCAAGTTCACCCCATCAATAGCTTGTGAAGGGATATATATTGTAATTTTTTTTAATTTCTGAATTTTCTTTTTGGAATCAAGATAACAATGTAACGTATTGCCTTCAAGTTTTGTATGTATCCAAGATAAAATCTCTTGATTGGCAACTACTTTTATTTCACCTTGTGCTTCATCGGTCAGAATCACTTCAAAACCACCTTCTATAAGGATTTTGCTGTATCCTTTAATGCTTCGAGTTTCTGTTTGTTCATTCGATTTTTCATTCCAATCAGAGCTATTGAAAGCATTTGTAGTACAAAAAATCACTACCAAAACTAAAAAAAATACTATTTTTTTCATTTTTATAGAAAATTAAAATTTTTAACTATTCAAATGTTTATTTCTCCAATAAGAAACAACTCCTAAAATTAGTACAATGGTCACAGAATAATAAACAAAATTAGGCGTAATTACCTTCTCTCCACTGGCGTAACTATGCAATCCTGATAGGTAGAAGTTCACTCCAAAATACGTCATTAGGATACTTGCAAAGGCAACAACACTCATAAAATTGAAAGCCCAACGTCCTCTAAGTCCTGGAACAAGTCGCATATGGATAACAAACGCATATACCATGATACTTACCAAAGCCCACGTTTCTTTTGGGTCCCAGCCCCAGTAACGTCCCCAGCTTTCGTTTGCCCACTGAGCTCCCAAGAAATTTCCAATAGTCAGCATAATGAGCCCAACGGTAAGAGCCAATTCATTTACAATAGTTATTTCTTGTAATATGTGAGAGATTTTGTCTTTGTTCTTTTGAGTTGTGAAAATTATCAGAAGCATAGCGATAATTCCTAAAATAGCTCCCAAAGTAAAAGGTCCATAACTTCCCACGATAACAGCTACGTGAATCATTAACCAATAGCTATTCAGCACAGGTTGAAGCGTACCAATGGAAGGGTCCATCCAATTCCAATGGGCAATCATTAGTATCATTGAGGTTACAAAAGCTGTGGCTGCTAGCGTAATTTCTGATCTTCGGGCAAAAGCTAATCCCGCAGCCATCGTTGCCCACGCTACATAAATAACACTTTCGTAAGCATTACTCCAAGGAGCGTATCCAGCGATATACCAACGGGAAATAAGTCCAACTGTGTGCAATAAAAAGAATATGACAATACTTACAATACAAATCGTTTTTATTATTTTCAAAATAGTTTGCAAAACACGTGTAGTAGAAAATGATTCAACAAAAATTTGTAAAATAAGTACTACAAACATAAGTGTTCCAGCATACAAATACCAGCTGAATAATGTTTTGAAAACATCGTATTTGTTGTAAATAATTTCAGCTTTTATTTTTCCTTCGGAAGGCATAATAACTGCCCCATATCGTTCTTGGTTTGTTTTGAAGGCTGCCAAAACTTTATCGGCTTCGGTGTAATCGCCTGTTTTTACAGCTTCACGCAAGTAAGTCAAGTATAAAGGTATGCCGTTGGCAATAAAATTTCCGTAAAGAGAATCTTGCACTATGGTTGGATTTTCATGGTATTCTAACGCGGAAATCCACTTGTTGTTTGTGTTATTCAAAAGAGGATAAATGCGTAAAATACTTCCTGACAAAGCCCGATTCAACAAATTGAGTTTCATATCAGCTTCTTTAAAATCTTTTTGAAACTGATTAGGCGTATTGGTCGAATAAGCTTCTGTAAGATAAGGATTTAGTTTATAATTGAATTGCTCATCAAAGAATTTGATGGCACTAACATATTTTAGTCCTTTATCTACTCCCAATATTTTATGAAGACTATCATTATCTTTTTTTACATAGAAAAAATCAACATTGTACCATATTTGCGGATTCATTAACATAGACAAGAATGCTTGATTGGCATTCATTCCTTGGAAATTATCGTGTTTACTCATTTTACGAAGCAATTCCGAAGCGAATGTATTGATGGGTTTCATACGTCCGTCATCATCTTGAATAACCAAATGCCCGAATTTATCAGCGTGGTTGGTACTTACGATTGATGCTTTCAATATAGAATCAATTTGCTGTTTGTTAGGCGCCATCGAATGTTGAGCAAATAGTTGTGATGAAATCAATAACAATAAGACACTCAGTAATTTACGTTTTTGTTGTAATTCTTTTAGTTTACGACTAAGTGTTACAAAACGCGTTTTGCCAAAAAACATACTGGCTATCAGTCCAATGTAGAGTAATGTATAACCAATGTAAGTGATTAACGTTCCCCAGAAATCGTGATTTACTGAAAGTACAGTTCCTTTTTCATCGGGGTGAAATGATGCTTGAAAAAATCGATATCCTTTGTAATTCAGAATATTATTCATAAAAATATCGTAATCGAAAGACTCTTTTTCTCCCAAAACACTTACTTTACTTTTGAAAGCAGAATAGCTTTTTTCGGTTCCAGGGTATTTGTCTGCGATAAAATCATTGAGTTTTATTTGGAAAGGAAGTTCTTTTCGAATAGAACCATAACTGATATGAAAATCAAGTCCATTAACAGAGGCTGTTGTGGGCGGATTTATAACATCACGGCGTCCCAATACGGCAACCTCTTTACTTTTTCCTCCTGAAGAAATCGTCATAATAACCGCATCTTCGGTGTTATTATTTGTTTGGTCTTGTGGTATTTTCATAACTTGCATATGTCCTCGTGTCGTTGGCTCAGGAAGCACAAATTGAATATCGCCAAAAGCATACAAAGTGAGCAAATGTAATGGTTGTAAGCTATCTTTGACAATTTGCGTTCGTTCTTGTGAAGACATTGTCATGTAAAAACCATCAAAAGGAGATTGGATAAAACTTCCCTTTTCATCAATCTGGAAGTTAATAGCTCCTTGTGTAGGTTTGTTAAGGGCGAAAAGTACGTTGTGAATATTGGCAACTTCCCCGCTTTTGATATAATGTTCGTGGCGAGAACCTGCGCTATTTTCAACGATTTTCAAATAAAAATCGCCTGAATTATCGGCAACAAAACGCTCATACGCTCCTTTGACAAATTTTTTGTACGAAATATCAAAATCAGTTCCTTTAAAGTCTGATTTCCAACGGAATGAATTGCTAGTAGGTTCAGAAAAAAGCACCGGAGATTGTTTCACTTTCCGAAGTTCTTTTCCTTGATGTTTTCCATCGACTTGTATGGTAATGTATGTTTTTTCTGAAGTATAAAAATCGGTAGTTTCTCCTTCACGTATCGACATTCGTCCTTCATCACTTATATAGCGAGTAATAAATGCTCCTACAATGATGAATATCCACGAAATATGTAACACAAAAACAGCCCAATTTTCTTTTTTTGTCAAACGATAACGCTTGATATTCCCGATGAAATTGATTACAAACAAAAGCATAATTAGTTCAAACCACCATGCGTTGTAAATCCAGATACGCGCCGTATCGGTGCTGTAATAAGTTTCAATAAAAGTTCCTATACCCAAAGCCGCTCCATAGGTTAGGAACAAAACAGCCATTAGACGAGTTGAAAAAAGAAAGCTGAAAAATTTGTTTTGCATTACGATGTTGTTTGATAATTCTGCAAATATAGAGATTTTTTACTAAAAAACAAGATTTTATTTTTTACAAAAAGAAATTTTTGAAAAAGGAAAAACAATTATATTTTTTTGCGTTTGAGAAGCAGGCTATTCGTTACGACACTTACGCTACTTAGTGCCATCGCTGCACCAGCAAGCATTGGGTTTAGTAAAAATCCGCCCAAAGGATATAATACTCCCGCAGCAATAGGGATACCTATTACGTTGTAAATGAACGCCCAAAAAAGATTTTGGCGAATGGTACGAACGGTTTGGTAAGAGAGTTTTATCGCTTGTGGAATTTTGAGCAAATCAGATGAAATAAGCGTGATTTGAGCCACACTCATCGCAATATCGCTCCCTTTGCCCATAGCGATACTCACATCGGACTGAGCAAGAGCCTGGCTATCATTGATACCATCACCAACCATTGCCACTATTTTGTTTGCTTGTTGAAGTTCTTTTACAAATGATTGTTTCTCAGCGGGTTTTACTCCCGATTTTACGTGCGAAATACCTACTTGCTCAGCTATATTTTGTGCCGATTTCTCTTCATCACCTGTAAGCATATACACGTCAATGGATTGTTTTTGAAGCAATTCGATAGCTTGCTTAGATGTTTTTTTGATGGTGTCAGAAATAGCCAAAACAGCTACGATATTTTTGTCTTCGGCAAAGAGTATCACAGTTGATTTTTCTTTCCATTGGTCTATTTTCTGTTGAATATTTTCTGGGAAAATAAAATCTAACTCTTTGAACCACAGCACGCTACCTACTCGGTATAAAAGATTGTTAGTATATGCTTGAACCCCTTGCCCTGTTTTGTTTTCAAAATCAGAGATTTCAACAAGCGGAATATTCTTCCACTGGCGTATAATTGCCTGAGCTATAGGATGTTCAGATTTGTGTTCTAAGGAATATAGAATTGGTAAATGTTTCTGTTGGTTCGTCCAAAAAGAATGAGTAACCACCGGATTTCCTTCTGTAATAGTACCTGTTTTGTCCAAAACGATGGTAGAAACTTTGCTGGCAAGTTCCAAACTTTCGGCATCTTTTATCAGAATGCCATTTTCTGCTCCTTTTCCTATTCCAACCATAATTGCCGTAGGAGTAGCCAGTCCCAATGCACACGGACAAGCAATAACCAATACTGTAACAAAAGCCTGTAATCCGTACGAAAATCCGTTTTGTTTGTCTAAAATAATCCACAAAACAAACGAAATAATAGCAATACAGATAACTGCTGGAACGAAAATTCCAGCTATTTTATCAACCAATTTTTGTACAGGAGCTTTACTTCCTTGTGCTTCTTCTACGGCTTTTACAATACTTGAAAGCAAAGTTTGGGCACCTATTTTTTCGGCTTCCATCTGAAAACTGCCTAATTGGTTGATTGTCCCTGCGAAAACTTCTTTTCCTGTTAGTTTTCGTATTGCAAGTGGCTCGCCAGTAATCATACTTTCATCAACGTAAGACTCTCCTTGGATAACCTTGCCATCAACGGCTATTTTTTGACCTGGTTTGACCAAAATAACATCTCCTTTTTGTACATCGTTTATGGGGATTTCTACCCAATCAGCATCTTTTTTTACCCAAACAGAAGTCGGTTGAAGACCCATCAATTTTTTGATAGCTTCTGATGTTTTCCCTTTGGCTTGTTCTTCTAACAATTTTCCTAACAAAATAAAAGCAATAATAACTACCGCAGCTTCAAAATACAAATGAGGTTCAATGCCTTTGCTTATCCAAAAATCAGCAAAAAAAACATTAGACCAACTATACAAAAATGCTGTTCCGGTACTGACAGCAACCAAAGTATCCATATTGGCGGACTTGTGAAGGAGCTGCTTGTATGCTCCTACAAAAAATCTTCTTCCGAAAAAGAACAATGTAATCGTTGCCAAAATACCTTGTACGTATTGGTGATATGGAAAATGTAAGTGAAACATTGAGATTATAAAAACAGGGACTGCACAAACAAGGCTTCCCCAGAAATTTTTTCGTAATTTCTGGTGCTGTTGAGCTTGTTTTTGTTCCAATTCTTCCACAGACAGATAATCGATTTCTAAGTCATAACCAGCATCAATAATCGTTTTTTTTAACTTTTCGGGTGAAGTTATTTTGGTATCAAATTCAACAGTTGCTTTTGCATTGGCATAATTGACATTGGCACTAACAACTCCTTGTTCTTTTTCTAAGGCAGTTTGTACGCTATTGGCACAAGAGGTGCACATCATATCTGTTACTGGATATATTTTTTTGACAATCATTTTCTTATTTTTTCCTGCAAAGATACGAATGTTTCAGTAAACAAAGAGCATAAAAAAACTACCTTGAAAAGGGTAGCTTTTGATTTTAAATAGAATTGATAACTATTGCTTTGTAAATATTTTTCCTTCGTGTTCTATTTGAGTATCTGATTTTTTTGTAAAGGCATATACATAAGATGAACCAGCAATTTTTATAGTTATTTCATACTTGGTATCACTGGTTGTTTGGCTGATTGTAGCTGTATTTTGGTCAACATAATATTTATAACAACTTTCTATTACGCTTGTTATTTGACAAAAGTCATCGGATTTGAAATTGAAACCAAGTCGATTGTTGGTAAGTTGTAGAGTTTCTTCATTTAACCAAGTACCTTGAATCCAAGTAGGTGGAGCGATTGTAGAGCTTGTTGTACCATTATCGCTATCTTTGCTACAAGCAGTTGTGATTATTGTTGTAATAATCAAGAAAAACAAAATTTTTTTCATTGGAATAAAAGTTAAAAAATTATGGGGCAAAAATAAGATTATTTTTTTTAAAGCAAAAAATTTTTTTGATAAAATTAGTCTTTGCGTTGGGCATATCGTTGTGCCAGAATAGCACTGATAATCAGTTGTATTTGGTGAAAAATCATCAGAGGTAAAATCATTACTCCAACCATTGCCGAAGGGAATAAAATATTTGCCATAGGTACACCATTGACCAAACTTTTCTTTGAACCACAAAAAACAACAACTATCTCGTCTTCTATTTTGAATTTTAATAGCTTAGAAAATTGATGAGAAAGAATGATAACGATTCCTAAAAGAAGAATAGATACGACGGATATAAGTACTAAATCTACGCTACCAACTCTATGCCATAATCCATCAATGATTGCCTTGCTGAATGCTGTATAAACTACAATCAGGATAGAACTTTGGTCTGTAAATTTGACCAATTTGGAATGTTTTTGTATCCAATTACCTACAAGTGGGCGAGCAAAATGTCCCAAAAAAAAAGGTAACATCAGCTGTAAGACAATGTCTTTGACCGAATCTAAAAAATCAATTGTGATAATAGCTCCTCCGTGTGTGTTGAGAAGTTGTCCAACCAAAAAAGGAGAGACAATAACCCCAAGCAAACTTGATATGGACGCTGAACATACCGCTCCGGCTACATTTCCTCTTGCCGAAGAAGTGAAAATAATTGATGACTGAACCGTTGAAGGTAATGCACACAAAAATAAAAAACCACTATAAATGGTCGGATTTAAAATATTCTCTGGAATAAATTGTAACAAAATTCCTAAAAAAGGAAAAATAATGAATGTAAGACAAAATATTAACAAATGCATTCGCCAATTGGTTATACCCGAAAGAATTGACTGGCGTGAGAGTTTTGCTCCGTGCATAAAAAACAATAAAGCAATCCCTATTTTTGCTAGATATTTCAGTAATGTTTCCCAAAGACCTTGCGCAGGAAAAAGTGTAGCCAAAATAACAGCCAAAATAATTAAGATGACAAATCGGTCAAGTTTTATCTTAGAAAATAATCGCATACAAGTAGATTGTTACATTATTCCAGAAAGACAACAGGCTCGTTGTCAAAAGAAACACTAACATGTTCTTGTAACGAAGTAGATAGCGATATACCTTTGAAATCAGCCTTTACAGGATATTTTTTATGATTTCGATTTACCAAAACTGCCGTTTTAAAATCTTTCAAAGGAACGTTCAAAAAGTGCTTGATTCCATAAATAAGCGTGCTACCAGAGTTCAGTACGTCATCAACCAAAACTACCGAAAGATTTGTATATTGGTCTACCGATAGTGAGGTTTTTACTTCATCTAATGGGTTTTTCTTATTTACAGAAACTTTGCATAGTTTGATTCGGATAGAACATACTGATGTGAGTTCCTGGTAAAGTTTTTCAGCGAAAATATATCCATTCTTTTCAATTCCTGCCAAGATAAATTCTGTTTCGCCAAGGTTAGCTTCGTAAATCTGATAGGCAATTCGGCGGATTTTATGTTGTATTTGTTTGCTGTTTAATATAATTGTCATACTAATTTTGGTTTTGAGTTAAAAAAATCAAATAGAAAAAGCATTGAAAACAATCAATGCCTTTCAGGTTAGTATCTTGTGGAGAATACGGGATTCGAACCCGTGACCTTTTGACTGCCAGTCAAACGCGCTAGCCAACTGCGCCAATCCCCCAAAATTTTTGCAAAGGTATAAAAATAAAATAAACTATCAAGTATTTTTACAAAGTTATTTTTGTGAAAATCATAATTTTCCTACTATGATATGTTGCAAACACACAGACTACGATTGTTACATCAAAAATATTTTGTACTTTTGGCAAAATTTTTAATAATGATGCAAGTTAAAATTCATTCTACACCCAATCCGGCTATTATTAAACTTGAAGCCGACCAGTTCTTGGTACGAGGCAGTTATGAGTACAAGAATATTGATGAGGCAAAAAATTCACCTCTGGCACAACAACTTTTTTATTTACCATTTGTCAAAACCATATATATATCGGGTAATTTTATTGCTTTGGAACGCTATTCGATTGTAGAATGGGCTGATGTGGAGCAAGAAGTTGCCCAACAAGTTAGTACGTATCTTGCCAGCGGAAATCCTATTGTTATTGAGCAAGAAACTCCAAAGAAACAACCTATTACAATTTATGCCGAAAGTACTCCCAATCCGGCGGTAATGAAATTTGTAGCTAATAAACGCTTAGTTGATAAAATCTACGAATTTCGCTCCATTGATGAGGCTAAAATATCACCTTTGGCAACCGCTTTGTTCCATTTTCCGTATGTGAAAGAGGTTTTTATGGACAATAATTATGTCTCGGTGATGAAATACGATATTGCAAACTGGGACGAAGTGCTGATGGAAATTCGCGAATTTGTTCGAGACCATATAGCTACGGGCAAAGAAATACTCTCTATGCAAGCTCAAGTAACTCCCCAAGAATTGCCAAATCTTGATATATTTTCACAGAAAATAGTGAGTATTCTGGACGAATATGTGCGCCCTGCGGTAGCTTCCGATGGAGGAAATATTCAGTTTTTGAGCTATGACAATCATACCAAAGTGGTCAAAGTGGTTTTGCAAGGTGCGTGTAGTGGGTGTCCTTCTTCTAAAATGACCTTAAAAAATGGTATTGAAAATATACTACGACAGTTACTTGAACAACCCGATATTCTGGTAGAAGCGGTTAATGAATAATCAGTTTAATTTAGGAAATACTAAAAAACCATATAGCTTTTCAATTGAAAACTATATGGTTTTTTTATTTTTATAGGTCTTTGAATAAAAAAGTTACTTCAACGAAGCCAAGTAACGTTCTGCATCGAGGGCGGCCATAGCCCCGCTTCCTGCGGCAATTACCGCTTGTCTGTACTGCTTATCGGATGCATCACCCGCCACGAAAACCCCTTCTACATTGGTTTTGGTACTGCCAGGAACGTTTTTAATATAGCCTTCGCTATCGGTCTCGACATAGTCTTTGAAAATTGCTGTATTGGGTGTATGTCCGATAGCTACGAAAAATCCGGTAATAGGTATTTCATAGATATGGTTTGTTCGATTGTTGCGAACTCTTACACCACTTACTAATTGTCCATCTCCTAAGATTTCTTGGGTTTCTGTATTGAATAAAATCTCAATATTGGGTGTTTTTCTAACTCGTTCTTCCATGATTTTGGAGGCACGGAATACATCACTACGGATAAGCATGGTTACTTTTTGGCAAATATTGGACAGATAAACCGCTTCTTCACAAGCCGAATCGCCTGCTCCTACAATGGCTACCTCTTGATTGCGATAGAAAAAACCATCGCAAACAGCGCAAGCAGAGACCCCTCCACCTGTTTGTGCATAATGTTGTTCGGAAGGAAGTCCTAAAAACTTCGCCGAAGCTCCCGTTGAGATAATCACCGTATCGGCGTGAATTTCCTTATCTTCAACCCAAACTTTGTGGGGTTTTGCCGAAAAATCAACTTTCGTTACCCACCCAGTGCGAATATCTGCATTGAAGCGACGAGCTTGTGCCTCCAATTGCATCATCATTTCGGTTCCTGTAATTCCTTCGGGATAGCCTGGGAAATTTTCAACTTCGTTGGTAGTGGTAAGTTGTCCACCGGGTTGTTGTCCTTGGTATAATACCGGATTTAGATTGGCTCTTGAAGCATAAATCGCTGCTGTATACCCCGCAGGTCCTGAACCTATTATCAAACATTTTATTTTTTCTACTGACATATGTTATATATTTTTTTGCAAAGATACGATTTTTTTGATAAAACGATTGTATCTTATTTTTTATGATAAATAAGAAAAGAGGAGGGCTATTTTTTGTTCTAAAAAAGACAAAAACACTTTTAATAGGGTTACAACCTGCTCGGTAGGGGGTTACAACCTGCTCGGTAGAGGGTTACAACCTGCTTGATAGG